>JAGBBT010000005.1 GCA_017938365.1 Treponema sp. | reverse complement strand
TGCTGTTTATTTGTCAAGGTTCTTGGGCTTCCTCAAATAAAGAAAACCGTTTTTTAGCCGCATGCTTTTCACACGCGGCTCATTTATAGTATCATTTCAATATTTGATTGTCAACATCTTTTTGGGGCTTTTTTGAAAAATGTTAGGTGCATAATTAAATTGCAGTTAAGATTTTTTTTCGAATTGGATTCTTATGAAAATCTTATTCACATTTTTTGCGAATCTTATTTTCGAATCTGTAGAGTACAGTTTGTACTGTGCTATCTTCTCTGATTCGATAAGATGTCTTAACCATTTAAGAAAAAAAAAAATAGAAAGAAAAGAGGAAAAAAGATGAAGGCAAAAATTTTAGGAATTACAAGTTATGAGAAAAATGAGCGTAAAAATTATACGCTTCATTGTTTAACAGAATTCAATGATTATGATAAGGAACATGGTGCAGCAGGCTATAAATCCAATTCTATTTGGACTAATTCTGTAGATTGTTCCGCTTTGGTTCCGGGTGATTATGTTGATTTGTATTTTGAACCCGGTTTCGGTGATAAGGCTACATTATCCGGTTATTCTGTCTTGCCTCAGACAAAAGACAATCCTTTTGTAGGGGTGACATTAGATTTTAAAGCTATCGTTGACTCCGTTTCTGCTCAATCCCCTAAAGCAGAGAAACAGTCATGATAAATTCTCTCATTGTGGGGGATTATTCCCCCACATAAGGATGGTTATTAAATGCGGTAAGCATTTGGTAATAGATAATTAAATAAGGAGGAAAAGGGACATGTTATTAACAGCATCTACATCTATGGAAACAGTCACCAGTTTAATTGGCAATGTTCTTACCCTTGCAGGAACTGCTCTGAATTTTATTCTTGAGAATCCTGTATTAGCCATTGGCTTGGGCGTATCTATTAGCGGCTCTATCTTTGTAGTAATCCGTAAAGCTCGTCATGTGTAAAGGTGGTTTCCTGCTTATGGAGTGGGATAAAATTTTATCCCACTCTTTTTATTTGATGGAGGTGTTTTATGATTGTAAAACTTATAAGGAAAAAAAAAGAAAAAAGTGTTTATTTTCCTTGTGTTTCTTCTGTAGTTATTGAATCTGGTGTAATTTCTGTATCAACTTCTACTAATACGCATTTTACAGAAGAAATGACACCAGATATGAGATTAGAATTTATTTCGGAAATACCCGGAAATAAAATGTGGTAAATTGTAGGAAGGAGTAGACAAAAGTTAGAAAAGGTCTTATGATAATTGCATAGGGGGGTGTGTCAATTTGGCTTCATTTGTATTAAGTGTTATTGTTTATCTCTTATGGAATATTGGAGTCCCACTTGCAATTATAATTGCTTGTATATGTTTTATTGTTCATCATATCAAGAAAAAATAAGACCTTTTATAGGGTCTTATTTTTTTTATGTCAAAAAAGTTTTATTTAGTTCCTGTTTTAGTTTTTATTTTATTTGTTTTTTCAACTGGTTGTGTTTATGCAAGTAATTTACAAGAACCTGTTGATGATATGTCTGGTTATGATTCATGGTCTGAATCTGAAAAAAATCAATATAAAGAATATCTTTTGCGTATGGCTTTGCCGGGAATTACAGGATATGGATTTGATACTATATCGGATGATATCCTTGCAAATGATTATCCTGCAATATATACACAAGGCTATGATTCCTATATTGATTTTTTGTTGGCTCATTCGTCTTTAGATGTTGAGAATGATTCTATAGTATTTGATGATGATGCTATGGGGTATATCAATTATGTTAAAGAAGAGGTTGATGAACAAATAACATATATCAATGTATATCTACCTACTTCTTCTCAAATAATTGCTTCTAGTTTTGATGATAGACATTCTTATTTAGGTTATACCGAATTAATAAAAAATAATCCTTCTTTTATGTTTCATTTAACTGGTACTAGATATTATTCTACAGAAACTTTAACTCTTGAAGATGGTTCTACAAATGATATAAATGCTTGGCGCTATTTATATATTGTTGATGTTCCATATGCTTTTGTTTCTTCTGATTTTGACATGAATATATTTTGTGCTACTCATTATGATGATGGTTGGAATACGGAACGTAACGCTATATGTGCTCGTCTTGTTGATTTTTCAAATAATTCCTTTTTGTATCTTCTTGTTGATAGCACAAATAATATCTGGCGCAAGTATGATTTAACACGTGATGTATCTAAATTAAGTGAACTGAATTTATCAGAATTACCTTGTAATGGATCAACTTATGATAGCTTGTGTGGTGTGTCTGCATATGTTTCTCCACAACGAAGTTCTTTCAATGGTGGCTCTGGTGTTTATTTAGATTCTTGGCAATCTGATTTTACTGGTGCTTTTCGTTGCTACGATTCAGAAGCATCTATGAAAGAATGGAGTGATGGTTTAGGTCAAATTATGCCTGGCTATTCATCAGGCGCAATTACAGATAATTCTATTACTACATCAGAAGTAAATGAATATATAACCACTTACAACAATTATTATGGTTCTTCTGGTGGTTCTGGAGATGGTTCCGGTGATGATTCCGGCTCTTCGTCCGGAGGATGGCTTGATACCCTTTTAAATGGTATCGGTAATATTGGTGACGCAATAATGTCTATCATTTCTAAATTTATAGAAATTCTATCTGAAATATTTACATTTTTTACAGAAACGCTATTGGAAGCAATAGACATTATACCTACTAATTTTATTGATTTTTTATCCGCGTTCTTTCCGTTTATTCCGGAAGAGTGGATAACTGCAGTTTCGTTATTGTTGGTGCTGTTACTCATTGGTGTATTTATCAAATTCTTAAAATAGGCGGTGTTTTATATGTCAGATAGTGAATTTTTCGGTTTATTTGCCCGTTGTATTGAATGGGCAAGAAAAACAGATATTGTAATTGCGGAACATTCGTTTTCGTTCTTTGATTTATGGATGTATGGCATTATTGCAACTATAGTGTTTTTCTTTTTTCATTTTATAACAAGCGATTAGGAGAATTTTTATATGAGTGTTAGAAATATGTCAGCTAAAGACAGGGCTTTTCAGAAAGAACGTGAAAAATTAAATAAACAGATAACTCTATTACATAAACAATTACATGATTTTAATGTAGAAAGATTATCTTTTACATATAAAATCATGGATTTAGAAGAAGAAAATCGGATGCTGAAAGATTGGAATGATAGGTTATTAAATTATTTAGATATGTCAGAGGATGAATTTAAACAACTTTTAGAATCTGAAAGGACACGTATGAAAATAGAAGAACGATTATCAAGTGTTTTTTCTTTTTCCGAAAAATTAGGAGGTGGTTTATTTGTCTGAATTAACGACTGTTTCATCTAATAGCATTCCAAATGATTCCTCTGAAAATAGTTTTGTTGAATCTCTTTTGTCTGATCTTAATCAGACAGTTCGTTTTATGAATGATTATATGAATCTTACTCTTGAAAATCATTTGGTAACGATAGAAGAAAATCAAGTTAAATTATTAGATTTTTTGGAAGAGTATTATGATTTGCCAATTATGACAGAAGAAGAAATTAAACTTCAGGAGGAAAAGGAACTTGCTCAAAAGGAGTATGATGAGGAACTTTTACAAACTCTTAAAAATATTGAATCCGGCATTGTATCACAAAATTCGCTTTTGGAAGAAAATAATCGTCTTCTTGAAGAAAGTTCGTCGACTTTGTCAGAAAATTCGATATCACAAAATTCTATAATGACAACTAAATTAGAAGATTATTCATTGACTGATAGTCTTTTACTTTTAATATTTCTTGCGCTTTTTGTAGGAATATTAACATTTGTTTTTGCAAAGAAGGGTGATTAGAATATATGGATTTAAGTGAATTTATAATTTTAATTTTTTCTACATTATTTGGTTTTTTAATATTTTTTATTGTATTTACAATTTTATTGGTTTAAGTGATTGGAGGTAGTTTATATGGAAATATTATATATGCTTATTGATTTCTTTAAATTGGATATGCTGTCAGAAGCTCAAACGTTTCCGGAATTGTTACAGGCTATTATTTATATCTTTTTGGCTTGTATGTTAGTTTTATACATATTCCGTGCTGTGACCTCTATGAATGCCCAGATATCCAATCATATGATGCGTTAGGGGGTATATTATGACTTTAATATATATTTTTTTGCTCATTATTGTTTTGGTCAATCCTTATGGTCGTATTGCTTCTTTAAATTTTCCATTCACGATTTTTTATGCAATACGTGATACATATGAGTATTTCCGTTATAGGAAATGGAATAATTTTAAAACTGGAAAAATTTGGTGTTATTCTGCTCCTGAATTTGGTGGTGGAAAAACTCTTTCTGCAGTTCAGTATTTTGACTTGATATATCAGAAATACAATAATAAAAAAGTTTGGGATTCTTTTAATAAAAGATGGGCTATACAGAAAATCCGTTTTATATCTAACGTTGAATTTACTAAGATGCCTTTTGATGATTTTACATGTGTAAAACAATTAATTGATTCTTCTAATAAAGCTTGGAAAGAAGCTGATTTACAGAATGGTACATTGACATGTCATGTATTTTTGATGGATGAAGCTGGTGGATTGTTAAATTCCCGTGAATTTAAAAATAATTTAGATCCTAAGGTTTTAGAAAAAATAGTAACTTTCCGTCATAATCATATTTCATTTTGTATGACAGCACAGTCATTTGAAATGATTGATATTGCTATGCGTCGAGTTACTTCTACTGTTGTTTATGTTTTAAAGTGTTGGCGTATCTATGTGCAAAAAACTTATCGTGCAAAGGAATTAGAAATAGCAGGAGATTTTTCATTTATTAAACCTTTAAAGGTTGGTGGTTTTTTTGCGCGTGATAAACATTTTGAAGCATATGATACGCATGCAGCAGTTGATTCTTTGATTAAGAAATGGGAAGCTGGGGATTTATTAACTACGGAAGAAATATTAGTATGTGCTAATTCTAACTTAACAGCTAATCCGGATGCTGTATTGCATCCATCTAAAGGATTAAAGCGCATGATTAATAAAAGAAATAGAAAAAAATAGATTGAGAGGATTTATATGATGGAGTTTTTAGATTTGTTTTTACATATTATTTTAGTTGTTGTTTTTTATATTGCAATATTCGGAATTTCTGTTTTTGTTTTTTTTGTTTTTAAATTTCTTGCAGAAGAATTTTTTTATGATTTTCCTATTTTGTCTATTTTACTTATACTTTTTCTCCTTTGTTTTATCGTGGCACTTGTTGCTTATTATCCTTTTTTTGATTCTCTTAAATGTTTTTATGATACTTACATATTCCCAGAATATTTACAGGAAAAATATTTTCCTCCTATAGAATATTCATGGATTTAGGATTAGGAGGTAATATGACAGATATTGAATTATTACTTCGTCAAGCAGATTCTTTATGTGTATCAGCAACATTGGCATGTATTGAGCATGGAGATAATTGCTTGAATTGTAAATTTGGTGCGGAAACAGATTATATATTCTGTCCGCATAAGCCCATTATAAATTTTAGTTCTTTGGAAGGATGTGAAGAATAATGCAATCAGGAATACATATTGGAAGTAAATTGGAAGAAATTACAGTAATTCATGGTAAATATAAATTCACTATGGATTCTACTGTTAGTGATTCTGCCTTAAATAGTGTTAAGTATATTTATAGTGATTTAAATGATATTCAGCGTTCTTTTATTCGTTTGGGTTTTCATTTGTATGAATTTTATAATTGTGAATATTACAGAAATTTTGGATATTTAGATATTTATGAATTTGCTTCTGTAAATTTAGGAATGGATAAATCTGCTGTATCGCGTTGTATTAATGTTTTTAAGGAATTTTCTAAAAGAGGTGATCATTCTTCATTTATGGATAATGCTGGTTCTCGTACTATGTATATTGATGATAGATACAAGGATTTTTCTTATTCACAATTATGTGAAATGTTGTCTTTGAGTGATGAAGAACGTAGAAAAATAACTTCTGATATGACTATAAAAGATATTCGCGAATTTAAGAGAAATAAAAAAGAGGCAAATAAGAATATTTCAAAAATTGTTGCGATGTCGCAACCAACTGAAAATTACAGTAAAATAACAAAATTACATGGTGTTGCTTTGAAAAATTATGTCGCAAATGTAAATTGTCTTAATTCTATTGTATTAAAATTATTTTATGCTGATGGTGCTCCGGTACCTGGTCTTAATGATGTATATTGCGAATTAATTTTTGATGATAGTTCCAAAGGCTTTCCGGAATTCTATATTAGATTGAGAAAAAAGAGCGGCAACTTGCAAAGCCCTTTACAGTAGGAGGCAGACGTGACAGCGTGCTCTGGCGCGAGTGCGCTCTGCGCACCGCCCAGCGCACACGTCCGTCGTCTGCGGGTTCCTGCTGTCAAGGGTTGCCTAAAGCCTAGTATTACCTTTAGGCAACTTCTGTATTTTGTATTTTTTGTTATTTTTTCCTTATTTTATAAGGGCTACAGAAATACAATCGGTTGTATTTCTACATGTATTTTAACAACTTCTGTATTTTTAGGGGATAAAAATGAGTACAAAGAAGAAAGTTAGTGATCAAAGCCGTAAATGGCTTTTAACAATAAATAATCCATCAGAACATGGATTAACACATGATTCTATTAAGATTGCATTATCTAAGATAAAAAATCTTGATTATTGGTGTATGTGTGATGAAATAGGCGGAAATACAAAATGCTATCACACGCACTTATATTTTTACAGAAAGAAAAGCCCTATGAAATTTTCTTTTGTAAAAAATTTATTTCCAGCTGCACATTTTGATTATCCACTTGGTACCGCAGAACAGAATCGTGATTATATCCGGAAGGAAGGTAAATATAAAGATTCTGAAAAATCTTTAACTAATTTAAAAGATACTTTTGAAGAGTTTGGAGAGTGTCCGGTTGAACGTCAAGGTCAACGCAATGATCTAAATTTTTTATATGATTGTATTAAAGATGGATTAAGTAATTTTGAAATACTTGAATTAAATCCATCCTATATGATGCGACTTGATAAGGTTGATTATTGCCGTCAGATATTACATAACGAATCATTTAAAAATGTATTCAGAGAATTAACCGTTGAGTATCGTTTTGGTAAGACCGGAAGAGGCAAGACAAGAGATATTATGGACCAGTACGGATACGTAAATGTCTACCGTGTAACAGATTATATACATCCATTTGATGCATATAAAGGACAAGATATTGTTGTATTTGAAGAATTCCGTTCTTCACTTAAAATATCGGATATGTTGAACTATCTTGATGGCTATCCTCTGGATTTACCTTGTCGTTATAATAACAAGGTTGCCTGTTATACTAAAGTATTTATAAATTCAAACTTTAGTTTGGAAGAACAGTATAAAGATATTCAGAAAGAACATACAGAAACATGGTTAGCATTTCTACGACGTATTACATGTGTTAAAGAATATGGCGATAATGGCATAGTAGATTATGCTAATACGGATGATTATATAAATCGTTGGAAACAAGTGAATTTAAATGATACTCCATTTGTAGAACGATACGAACAGGAAAAAATGGATTTAGTATCAGATTGGATTCGATATGATAGAAAGTAGGTAATTTATGGAAAATTATTTAATGATTTTGTTATTTGTACTTATTGAATTATTGGCATGGTTGATAAGCTATTTGCTTACAGAGTTTAAATATCTTTGGTGCAAAGGTAAATGTGATAATTGCTATAATTGGAAATGTAGATTTTTTAAGTCAAAAAAAAGTGGTTAGATTGCTCTATCCACTTTTAATTATTTTATTTAGTTGTTTCTTTTTTGTTAGGATATTCTACACCTAAAATTCTCATTAAACTTCTATAGGCTTCCATTTCGGGAATTCCTTTTTCAGCTTCTTCAATTAAAAATCTTTGCATTTCTTCTTTAGTCATTGGTTCACACATAGCCTACACCCCTTTCTATGGGTTTATTATAGGCTTTCTCCTTTCTTTTTGTCAATTTATTACATTCCGTGTTCAAACACGTATTGTTGAAAATAAGTAAGAATTATAGTATCTACATCAGTATTATACTTTGATGCTTTTTCTTTTAATTTTTCTAATGTTTTGTTTTCAATCCAAAATGCAATACTTATGCGTGTGTCTGTTTCAAATTTTTTGATTTCTTTCATATGTTTTTTCTCCTTTGCGTTTATTTTGGGGATTCCCCCTTTTACCATTTGGTAGGTTCTGAACTTCGGTCCTCTTGTTTTTAAGTTTTCATTTTTATTTTTCCTCCTTTCAATTATTTACCATCCGTATAGGTCTTTCACTTTCGGTTGCCTCGGATTCGTTAAAAAATCATGTTTTATAGAAAGTCAATGATTAGAATTTCTTATTGATTGTATTTAAATCAATTAGAAATTCTTAATATAAAAAATTTTTCAAAAGTTTTATCTGAAAAAATTTTTATGGTCGTTTACTCTCTATAACACATGATTTAGAATCCGAAAAAAGGTAGCCGGATTTGAAAGACTTATACGGAAATAAGAAAGGGGGAAAAATAAAATGAAAACGCATATAGCCAGTAAATATTATTTTAGGCAGCAGAGAGAATACATCATAAAGCATATTTCGCCGATTAAACGTGCTTAGGGTTTGCCGTAGAATTACTTAGTGTTTTTGTTTTAGCCTGCTTTGCGATAAAACGAAAAACACTTAGTAATTCTATGGAATTTTGAAATTCGGGAAGTACCCAGAAACCATGCATGGGTGTCTGGGTGTTTGCTTCTATTGTTGTAAACTATATTTAGGGGGTATTTATATGAAAAACAAATATTTTACAGAAAAAGAACGTTATCAGTTGGAAGCTTATCGAAAAGCAAAAGTTCCGGTAAAAGAAATAGCCCGGTTATTGGATAAGTGCGAACGTACAATATATTATGAGTTAAAGCGCGGAACTGTAGAAGTCTTAGATACTCATTTGAGAAAAAGAAAAGAATATAGTGCATATTTTGCGCAAAATAAGTATGAAAAAATAAGAGAAAATAAAGGCGCATATTTTAAAGCACAAAATGATATAGAGTTTATCGCATACGTTCAGGATTTAATTATAAATAAAAAATATAGTGCTTATGCGGTCAGTGTAGCATTATCTCGTTCTGATCTGAAAACAAAAGTATGTGAACGAACTATATACAATTATATCAAGAAGGGATTTTTCCCTAACGTAACAAGCACACATATGCCATATAAGCCACGTAAGAAGAAAGAAGAAAAAGTAAAACGTATATCATGGAAAAATAGCACAAAACCTATGATACACGAACGTGATAAAGAAATATATAAACGTCTTACATATGGTCACTGGGAAATGGATACTGTATATAGCGGACAGACTACACGCAATAAAGACTGCTTATTAGTATTAACTGAAAGAAAATGCAGACAAGAAATAGTAATTCACATGCCTGATCGTAAAGCTTCGTCGGTAGTATATTCTTTGGATAGTCTTGAAAAAATGTATGGTAAACAAAACTTCCGGAAGATATTTAAAACTATAACCTGTGATAATGGGTTGGAATTTTCAGATTATGAAGGAATAATTAAAGGCGGCCGCACCAAGTTATATTATTGTCATCCGTACTGCTCTAGCGAACGTGGTAGTAATGAAAATGCAAATAAGTTGATACGTCGTTGGATTCCAAAAGGTGCGGATATTTCTAAATATGTGGACCAGATTGAAGATATACAGGAATGGATAAATAACTATCCTAGGAAGTTATTTGGTGGATTATCATGTAATGAATATATGCAACTTATACAAGAATTCGAGTAGCCGGCTACTTCTTTTCTTGTATAAGTTGCACAAAGATTTTTAAAACTGCAATTCGCGCTTGCAATTTATAGGCTTTTTTGAAAAATTTTTAAATGGTAATTTTTGCCATCTATTAGTAGGGATTTTATCCAATCCAACCACCAAATAATGTATTCATTAAATGTTCGACCAGATTGTTCAGATACAGAAATTGCATAAAGCCGCTTTGCTC
>JAGBBT010000063.1 GCA_017938365.1 Treponema sp. | reverse complement strand
AATCCCATTTACTACAGGAGCATAAAAGAAAGCTATTATTTGTAAAATTATCACAACAAACAAGCATCCAAAAACAACAATAAAATTTTTCTTCTCCAACCGCGGTATTTCATCTCTATATTTCCACAATCCCCAAAAGAAGAACGCAATCGCCATTGCCACTACACAAAACATCATATCGCCAAACAAACTTGTTCTAATAGGATGCCCCTCTAACAAGAAATCATAAATCACCTCACTAAACAAAGTTCTCAGCAAACATAGTGTCATCAATACCGCCGCCACCAAAGTAGTTCTTTTCAATGATAATTTCATAACTCTCTAATTTTTATTTAAAACCTATTTTACGTTCATTTTGTTCCTTTTTCTCTCCAAACCTAGCTTCCAACTGCTCTTTATTAGAATATAAATCATCATAAATACTATTCACAGCATCTACATATAAATCCGTTAAATTTACCATATTATCAACCTTTCTTACAGAAATCAAATTTCGTATTGACAACAATCTCTTCTGAACGAAACGAGCTTTTCCAAAACTTAGACCATCATTAATTCTTCTTTCAACAACCAATTCACCTACTGAATCAATATCAAAGTCATCTAACTTTAATAACGAATCCATAAAAACATTAACAACTCCATCATACCCATTAGAGAATTCAAATTTCATATTACACCCCTTCTTTACCACATACAACATTTCATCTTTTACCTCATTTTCAATTCCATACTCATTAAATTTTTTTATTAAATTTCGTCTAAACTTAGGAACTCTATCTATTGTTTTATTACTAAAATAACGAACTACGCCAGATATACACGCTATTGAGATAAATACAACATTTACCACTAATAAAATCACATTCATAATATTAACTTTTATTTTTTAACAACAAACAATACAATAAATTTAATCCCATTTACCACCTAACCATATCCATACGAAAAATAGGACACCTCCAATCAACGCCCCACTAGGCTTCATACCAATAGCCAACTGAATCAGAGCAAGCAATACCCCAATAACAATCATAACCAAAACACGTTTAAGTTTAGATTCTATTTTCATTTCTTGAGAATTAAGTCAATAAGAGTTTTACCTACCTTACGTTCCAATCCTTGTTTAGTCATAGGTATTCCTGTCTTACGAGCAATTTTTTGTTTTACTGCAATAATGCCCAAAGCTCGTTTCAATGAGAATGATAATCCTGGTATTTTCATAATTAGTCTAAAGTATGAATATAGTTCTCTATATCAGTTTCTATTTTTTGTTTTTGTTCTTTTTCCCATTTCTCAAGTGCCAATTTTGCAATTCTCATACGAGTTTCCACAATTTCATTAGATAAACGTTTAATGTACTCTTTTTCAACCGCTACATTTATCTTTTCTTGAATACGTGCATTTTGCTCCAACTCATTTATTTGTTTTTTTACTTTTATTTCTGCTTGCAATTGATTACTCTCAACATATTGATTATATAATTTAGCATATAACGAATTTTCATTCACACTAAATCGAACAGGATAAAAGCAAGCGAAAAATACTAAGATAACTACAATTGATATCAAAATACCCTCTGTTATACTTATATATGACAAACCAAGAATGCCAACATGCACCCAAAAATCAAGAATTAAATAAATTAATAATCCAGATAAAACAAATGCTAACAAAAACTTAATAAATACATAAGATTTTTTACCTCGCACAACTATATTCAAATTTGATAAAAAAAGTTTGTATATAAATAAAACTGCTACACCCCACAAAAACCAATAATTTGTAAGTGATTTAGCATAAATAGTTATAGCAACAACAAAAAATACCCCCAACTCTTTTTTTATAAAATCTACTTTATCTTCATTACATAAATTCAAAATGAACAAATCTACACCGCAAAATATAGAGCCAAATAAACGTATAAATTCTTTAATCCTATTCATAATTTTCAACTATTTGTATTACTTTTTACATACTCAGATGGATTTGCTTTTATTTTTTCCAATTCTTCTTTACGCCATTCTTCTATGGCAGTTTCAATAAGTTCAACTTGAGTTTCTGCTATTTTTGACAATACTGTTTTATTTGCCAATAATTCAGCTTCTAATTTTGCTTTATTTCGCTCAACAGAAATCTGAATTTGAGTATTTGCATTATCGTTAATAATTGATACATTCGTAATAGATAGTGCCTTCTTTCGTTCCATTTCTTCTCTAAGTAATTCATCATATGGACCAGAGGCTATCATCATCTTAAATAAAGTTGGAGCTATTTCTATAATAATAAACATAAACATGATAAAAAGAGAAACTAATTTTGTAGTTTCATTCTTCTTTATTTCTTCAAAAGCTAACATATGAGCCTGAAAACCTCTAAATTCTTTATCTAACTTTGCTTTATATACAACAGCAGCACTATCAATCCGACTTTCAACAATAGAAATTTTTTCATCTACCTTCGCAATAGCTTCTTGCAACTTCTTTCTTTCATCATCAATTTGATTAATTCTTTTTATTGTTATATCATTATCTTTACTCAAAGATGCATTTATCTGATCATCAATATTAGCTATAATTGTAGACAAAGTATTAACCCTTCTAGTTTTTGACCTAATACTTCTATCAATTTGAACTAATGTAATACTATCTGTTGTAGTATTTCTCCTTCTTCTTAAATTATGAATGTCATTATTCAATTTATTTTGTTCATTTAACGCATTCTGTCTTTGTTGAGTAAGTAACTCTCTCTGATTAGACTCATTTGTTAATAAATTTTCATAAAAATTTTGAACTGGTGTTGTAACAGACAAACTATCCATTCTTGCATATAAAAGTAATTTTTCTTGTTTTAATTCATTCAACACAACAGAATCTTTTGCTATATAATTCTCTAATTTTTGTTCTATTAATCTATCTATCTCTACGTTTATTTCATCCTCAAATATTTTCAATTCCAATGGTGTAGAAATAACTATTCCCAAAAACAATGCAATAACCAAACGTGGTAAACCTGAAATAAACTCACCCCAACTAATAGTATGCTTCCCATCTGAATACATTGTATTAACAATAAACCTATCTAAATTAAATATCAATAGCCCCCAAAATACACCAAAGATTATAGCCAAATTTATACTATTAAAAATAGTATAAAAAGCATAACCACCTGAAAGCATTGCCATCGCAGCAGTAAAAAATATAGTTCCTCCTATTCCAAAATATTTTGAATATTCTGTCGGGCACTGACGCAAAATATGTCTATTTGCACCAGAACAAATCCAAAAAAACTCATTAAATATATTGCTTCTTTTTACATTTGATTTTGTAACGCCATTATTTTTATCTGGCTCCAAATTATTCTTCATATTATTGTCTATTAACTTCATATTATTGTCTATTAAATAGATTCTTTATATTCTTTTTTATTTTATTCCAATAATTTAATTCTTCTAAATCTGATTTTAATTCAACTTTTGGTGGGGCATTTATACCCTCAACCACTTTTGCCTCAACATTCAATCCTACTTTCTGCAAATCACAACTTAATAAATCAATTGCTATATTAGGAATATTCAAATTGACAGTCATATTTATATTCTTTTCGATGTTTGGCATTGGAACAACTAAAGACTCTATTCGTGGCAAAGGCAACATTTTAACCACAATTTCTTTCTTTTTGACTTCAAAATCATCAGTAACACACAATGTATATTTTGTTTCTTTTTGTATGCCATCATCAAAAATCTCTCTTCCAATCAAATCAACATCATTTCCATTTAATGTTACTTTTTTTGCATTTTCAGTTTCCCATTTAAGAGTAAAAGGAATATTCGGAAATACATATTCCTTATCAACATCAAATTTTATAGTTGCTTCTGGAAGAACTTCAATATTAATTTGTTTAAAAAAATGTCGTTCTCCATCTAACCCAATAACATCTAAAGTATAACTTGTTGTTTCTTTAGGATAAACTCGTTGTTCACCTCTATGCTTACATATTTCCTCTTTACCATTATATTTTAAAATAACCCATTTTTCATACGTTACACTCCAATTTAATAAAACCCCAATATTATCACTACTCTTTATTTTTTTCTTATCTGACGAAAAATTAATTTTAGGAATAGAAAATCGTTTTAATGATATTCTTTTTTGTGCATTCCCTGATGAATTTAAAGCTTTTATCTCAATATCTAAAATACCTGCTTCTAATATCAAACTTCCCTCTTTTAATACCTTAATATCATTTAAATAAATTGTTTCTGCATTACTAACTTTCCACTTTACCTCAACTTTCTCATCTACATATACATTAATTTTATTTACTTCAAAATAATCTATTCGTGGCTTTGAAATAACAATAGGATATTCATACGTTATTCTAGTTATTTCATTTTCTGCAATAAGCCTAATAATACAATTTCTTTTACTATCAAAAAAATATTTATTATCTATAACTTCTATAGGCAACTCATCATTTAATTGTACAAATAAACGACTAATATTTTCCGCTTCCCAACTACACATTAAAGGATTAGAAATATCACTACTATCACATTCAAATTTAGAAATATATGGCGCACATGCTTCACATACTTCACAAATATGACATCCGCTATCATTAATCGTTTCACAATTATTACATTTCCACTTACTCATTACCGATAAATTTTACACCAAATTAATCACAAATAGCTTTAAAAAAATAATATGCTAACAAAACCAGAGGTAGCAATCCTAACATATTAATTATATCATTTTGTCCAATTATAGCAGTAATTACAACCATCAACAATAACCAAATAGGTATCAATAATATTGAAATAATCAATTTTGAGACATACGATGACTCTTCTTTTGCCTTTTTATTTTTCTTAATATTATCTACCGTTCTCTCTGCTCTAATATTATTTTGAGTCATTATTTTATTATCAACACTTATATTTGGCACATTAATAGGATAATCATATGTTACTCTCGTAATCTCATTTTCAACAATTATTCTTATAATATTATGTTCACAAACATTAAAGGTGTAATTATTTCCTTGTGGTTCAAATAAGACACCATCATTCAATTGACAAAACAAACAATTATAATCGTTAGCAATCCAATAACACTCAGCAATACCTAATCTTTCATCTATTTTATATTCAAATTTAGAAATATATGGAGCTTTTCCCTCACATACTTCACAAACATGATTTTCAATATCATTTATTGTTTCACAATTATTACACTTCCATTTATTCATCTGAAATTATTTTTTTCTAGTTCTTTCATACAAATCACCTCTTAATTTAGATTCTCCATCTGCTTCAATCACTATTGGTTTTACAACAGGCTCAACAATTTTCTTTGGCCTACATTTTTCCTCTTTTTTTTCCCCTCTATCTGAAACAATAGTTAATATATACTCATCTGCATAAGGAAAAAATTTCTTCCCTTTTTTAGGCAATGGTAAACTCCCATTTATTCGAATCTCACGAGCATTTTCAACACACCATTCTAATTCTACTTTATTATCAGATTTTCGAATGTTTACACTTTCAAATTTAACAACAACAATATCATCAACGACTTTATCTAATGCTTCTTTTTTATAACCTCTTAAGACATCAAATATTTCATCAACACTTGGTCTATTTTTATAATTCAAGTCCAACATAGCGAGCAACAAATTCTTTAACTCTATAGTCATATGACTAGATGATTTAAAAGAAATTACAGCTCCATGCTTAACCGCACTATACGTACCTGAATATTTAGATGGTATAATTGGTTTCTCACCTGTTAAGTATTCTGTAAAAATAACACCTAAAGCAAAAATATCCGACTTAATAGTTAAATTTTTAGCCAACGACATATCATCATCTTCATCCGATATATAATCGAACAATTCTGGAGAATAATATTCTGGTGTTCCAACAACTTGTTCTCTATCTTTAGGTGGACATTCAGAGAAATAACTATCATCAAAATCTATTAATTTAGCAGTATATGTTCCTGTTCCTGTCATTTTGATCAAAATATTATCCGGCTTCAAATCTCCATGAACAATATTTTCCCTATGTAAAATTCTCAGACTATGAACAATACTACGCAAAATAATCAAAATATCTTTAGTATTGAGACGTGAGATTTCTTTTATAGAAATAGACGACACATCTATTTTTTCATTAATTTTATAATAACATGTTTCATGTCTGAAGAAATCAACTGCATAAATCAAATTTCCCCCAAGCCCACATTTAGATTTTATACAATCATTTAACTTCTTCTGACGATTTTCAAATTCAATACAATTTTTCCTTTTTTGCTCTTTTATTCTCTCACTTCCTGGACTACCAGCAATTGGATACTTCGGTGAAATAAATTTTTTAATAAACCATTCTTTCCCTCCTTTCTTTGCAAAAGCAACTTCACTCATTCCTCCTACCACTTTCCATTCTGTAGTCAATTCATAACCATTTATACTCATAACTTTTATCAATTATTATCGTTCATATACTCTTTTTTATATTCATACCACGATTCTGACACTTTATCATATAATGCTTCTTCCAACTGTGAGATTCTATTTTTTGTATCATATAGTTCTTGCTCTAACATGTCAATTGGATCAATATACAACTTCTTTATAAAATCAAATCTTTCCTTCATAATTGATTTCCAATATGTAAAATCATTTTCAACAAACATAATACTAATTGAAAAATCATCTCCAGATACATCTTTTAAATTATTTATGATTTCTAACTTCCAATCTTCAATATTATTAGAATTTATTAAAGTATTCAATAATAAATATTCAAAATGTATTGGAGATTTCAAATAGCCAAAACAACCATCAGTGGCAGAAATTATAATAATTGGTTCAAAAAAAACACCACAATCCTTAGTTGTTATCTCAAATTTTCTATCCTGTGATATACAATTAGACAAAGCTGCATCATTACGCAAATTTTCCAATGGATCTTGAGCAGAAACCAACTCATCAACACTTACTTGCTTCAATCCATTTTTAGCTAAAATGTAATTTCTAGAATCCCCACTCCAGTAACTCATCACATGTACTCCTTTTTCTTTTCGTTTGGCATAAATCATAGCTAATGTAGTTGGTAAAACTCGTATCATAGAACTACGTAAGCCAGAAGGCTTGATATCCCAAACCTCGCATGTTTTATCTAAACCTTTTTGTATTGCTTGTTTTAATACATCTATATTAAATTCAGAATCCATATTTTGTTTTATAAATTCTTCACAAATTTTCTTTACCTCTCTCGATGCAATATAAGCACCTGTGTGTGTTCCATTTTTATTTGTATATTCTGTTGCCCCAGCCCCTCCCATACCATCAAAAACACCAGTTACACACAAATCGACTGTAAAAAAAGATATCGGATCGGCATCTTCCCCCTTACCCTCCTTTTTAGGAACATTAATAATCAAACTTTTTATTCCAAAATTTTCTTCATTATCAACACTACCTAAAACATCATCTTCAACTTCATTTTTTATGTTTTCTTCCACAACCTCATCGTCCATCTGCTTAAACTTGTCAACATCACTACTTACATTTAATTTACCTTTATTTTTTAAAGTACTATTATTTTTATGATTATTTTTTTTCTTGTTTTTTCCCATAAAGCAGAATATTATATTTTGCAAAAAATTCAATATCATCTGAATTGTCTTCATTTCTCATATTTTTCATAAATAATATGGGGTAAATACCCCATATTATATTAAATTGTTTGTACAATTGAATTCAATATTGTTTGATAATCAACATCAGTTAAACCTTCTCCAGCCTTAGCGGTATGATGTATTGCTTTATCAAAACTCAAACCCATTTCAGTCCAAGGAGCTGCATCTGGAGCAAAAATTAACAACCTTTTTGCTGACTTATTCATTTTACCACCTTGCTCATCTTCCCACCAATCGGTAAACTCATTAAAATCAGCAGGCATCCCAGCTGGATAGAAACTATTTTTTGTCAAAGAACTTTCCAAAGGATGAGCTGATGCATCAGTCCATATAATAATAATATGACGACGTTTATCCCCTCCTGTTGTCCAATCTGAGTTCATCGCTAAAGATATCGCCTCCAATCCATTTTCAGGCTCATCTCCACCACCATTAGGAGTAAGAGCATTTACATATGCTTTAAACTTATCCTCTTGCTCAGGGATGTTAAAAAACTCAGTTTCACGCATACCATCTGCACCATCTGCATTATAATCCTTAAAATCAATTACTTTAATTCTTAATTGATCTATATTTTTATCCTTTGCTTCACATGCAGATTTTAAATCTGGATAAAACTTTAATGCATTTAATTTTACAGTGTCTAATAAGCCACCCATTGAACCTGTTGTGTCAATACACATTACAATGTCTACATTGTACTTTAAACCTTGTCCTGCCATAATTGTAGTAATTTAAATTGTTAATAAATTTTATTAAAATAAAAAAGTTGAATCTTAATTTCAATAAGTTAAATAGGAGCGCTTATGGATGATAATATTGTTTGATAATCAACATCACTTAAACCGTCTCCGGCTTTTGCAGGGAAATATATAGTATGCCCAAAATTCAAACCTATTTCAGTCCAAGGAGTTGCATCTGGAGCAAAAATCAACAACCTTTTTGCTGACTGATTCATTTTACCACTTTGCTCATCTTCCCACCAATCTGTTAATTCATTAAAATCAGTAGGCATTCCACTTGGATAAAAACTATTTTTTGTCAAAGAGCTTTCCAAAGGATGAGCTGATGCATCAGTCCATATAATAATAATATGACGACGTTTATCCCCTCCAGTTGTCCATTCTGAGTTCATTGCTAAAGAAAGAGCTTCTAATCCATTATTCAAACTATTTTCGCCTCCTCTTGAAACAAGAGTATTAACATATTTTTTTAATTCATCTTCTTGTTCTGGAATATAAAAAAACTCAGTCTCATGCATACCATCTATACCATCTGCATTATAATCCTTAAAATCAATTACTTTAACCCTTAATTGATCTACATTTTTTCCTTTAGTTTTAAAAACTTCTTTTAAGTCTGAATAAAATCTTAATGCATTAAATTTTACAGTGTCTAAAAAACAACCCATTGAACTTGTTGTATTAATACACATTACAATATCTACATTATATTTTGGTGAACTCAAGCACATAATATACAATAATTAAATTAACAACCAATCTGCAATACCTTTATTTATTGCTTTTTTTATTTTACACATATCCAAATCAGCACGACTATTTAGATATGTAAAAATATCTTTTTCAAATATGCTAGAAATATCCTCTAACAAAGTTTTTTTCTGATGACCTAAATTAGAATTATCAATATTACAAAAAAAATACACTAAACACACTCTAACATTATTAATGAAATCACGTTTTACATTATTGAAAATAACATTATCTATATTGTGTTCAAATTGAACTTTAACAATAATACCATTAAATATTGTATTACAACAATTATCCAAAATTTTGTTCAATAATTCTTGATTTTCCATAATTTTTTTCTTACAAATTCCACTCATTCAACTGTCTCTCTGCTTCAGCATACATCACTGGTGTAATATATTTTTGCATTCTATCAAATATTATGTTTATCGACAAAAATTCATCAGTCCAACCAAAAATGCCGAATTTCCGTGTTGATAAAACATCAAAAGGAAGTAATAAATATGCCAATGATACATAAATAAGGGCCTTATCTCTCATTGATGTTGCATCGCTTTTTAATACATAATACAACAATAACGGCGTGCGTGCTGTACGACGTCCAACTCGTTGAGCAAAACCTTTAAAGCCACTCCATAACAATGAAAGTTCCATAATAATACTATTAAAATATCACTTCACAACACCACACAAAAAAAGCGTGAAACTTCGTCTATTACTCGTTTCACACCTTAAGGCCTTCGCATTGCCCAATCACGTTAAACGAGCAATGCAGAAGTCCACGCCGATATATTGTACCAACTGCAAATCCTTATAGAATTTTCTATTTTTATAAGTTTTTTACCATTTTAAACGATATTAAAACGGCATTGAAACATCAATAAAAATCTTATTTTTTCTACTTTGGATGCAATATTGGCTATATACAATACACCCATAGACATCTACCATTGCTTTGTATCCAACGTGACTTTATAGAAGTTGCGAAGTTCTAAGGTGTCGAATATCAAAGCGTTATAGTAAACGCTATTTTTAATATGTCTGCCAACCCAGCCCTATGTAAGGCAGACTGCCCCAGCATGGAGTCGGCAACGGCAAATGTAGTATTTATTTCTTAATAAAACAAAATTTTTGTTGGTTATTTTTTTATGTTT
>JAGBBT010000062.1 GCA_017938365.1 Treponema sp. | reverse complement strand
TATGAAATTGTTGCAATTTCAGAATCTGCAATGGACCACTCAAACATTTCCATATCTGCAACACTTCCACCATACAAAGAAGCATTTATTGTTGTTGTATCATTTGGCTTTAATTCAACTACAGAATAATTTGAATAGATATATGGATTTTCTTCAACATCATCTCCATTTGATATAACAGATATTAAACAAGTTGCTACGATACCATTACATTTAGCTTTTATGTATGTTGAACCAGCTTTTAAACCAGTTATTACAGCTCCAAAATTATCTTGTTTAATAGATAAGTATTCTTTATCATATTCCCAAGAGACATTACACTTCCCTTGATTTGCTGAAGGATTAAGAGTTAATTTAATGTAATCACTGTCAGAAACATTAATATTTAATGTCGATTTATCGAATGTTACAGACGTAATTTTTGAATCATAATTTTCAGTAATTGTACCTGTAACATCCCCAAAGAATTTACATCCAATAACTAAAAGAGATGTAATTAATAAAGTAAAAAATCTAAATTTTTTTTTCATATAAGCTCCTTACAAGATAAAATAGGCAATAAAAACACCGAGTAAAACGGTAACTAAACAAATAGCTAAAGTTGAGTAATTAAACTTGCTTTCTTTCTTTTCATTTTCTTTTTTTTCATTCTTAAACATAAAATGCTCCTTTATTAATATTTTCTATAATGTTCCGTTACTGGAATTTCTTCACATGGCGGCAATTGTAAATTTTGACTTGCTACAATATTAATTTTTGTACCACTTTTAATTTTGATTGTTGGTTGCACATTCATAGCTCGGTCAATTAATTTTTCTCCAAGTTCATTTGTTACTTGTTGAGTGTTAGCCATTACATTTTGTACATATTCATTTGTTGTTTGACTCATTGAACTTTGGAATTCAGAATTAATAATAGAGAACACACTCATTAACCCAATTGCTTTTAAATAAGCAAACGGATGGTCATTTACAAATCCTTTAAGACCACTTGCACCTTTAGCATCAGTGGCATTCATATTACCCAAATTAATTTGATAACCATCTGGTCGAATTAATGTATGCCATCCAACTTGCACTCTTTTCTGAGCATAAGAAATTGACGAATTATAACTACCATATAAAACAGAATTTTGAGGAATTAATAAAAACCTTCCGTCTTGAGAGGAATACACATTTTTTGCAACTCTTGCAGTAATTTCACCAGGCAAATCTGTATTTAATTCTGAGGTTAATGTTGCTTCTATTATTGTTCCTTGCCAAATTGTATTTAAATCTAACCATTCCCCCTGACCAACATTTTCTTCATTTTTTCCATTGTTATAGAAAGAATTTTTTCCGCTTTGGTCATTTTGTGTTGCATAAGGATTTTGTGTATTACCGTATGCAGATGTATAAGCATTCAGCATCGTACTCATGTATTCATCTTTTGAAGGTAATGTATAATTATTTCTAGTTGTGGATGCAACATTCTTTTCTACTTGTTGTGTATAATCTGTAGAATAACGTTGCTGACTAGACGTAAGACCTTTTATTCCTGAAATCGTTTTTTCATGCAACGTATCATTTCGGGTATCAGGAATTTCTATTGTTGTACTAGAACCACCACCGCCTGACGAATATGTTGTATTTGGATTATAAGCTTTCTTTTCTTCCTTTATTACAGGAGGAATAATCACTTCCCCATTTTCATCATATTCTGTTTGAATAAATCCAGTTGAATTCGGTATTGTTGATTCTGTGTTATTTATTTTATTGTTTTTTTGATATGGTTCATAATCTTTTAGTTGTTTATTTGCCAACGCTTCATAATTTGCCAAATTATTTTTCGATGCTATTTTTTTACTATTTTCACCACTTCCTTTTTTTGTTTTTGTTGGCATAAGGAAAGTAATTAATAAAACACCACCAATTACAACAACTATGATTATAGACAATAATCGCTTATTTATTTGCTTTGGTTCTGAAGATTTAGCAGCTTGTTCTGGAGATATTTTTCTTTCATAGAAGTTTTCTATCTTGCCTTCTTCATCATCAAAATCATCTTGAGATTGGGAAAGAGATGTCTCTTGATTATCAATTATTTGAGTTTCTTCTTGCTGAATATTTGATTCTTGTTCATTGTAATTTTTGTTATCATCTTCGTTATTTTCATAATCAATAAAAGACGGATTTTCAAAATTGTCGTCATCAGAATCAGATTCATCTACATTTTTTTCATCAATTATTTCATCCTTATAATTTTTTTCTTCTTGTTCATAGTTGTCATCTTCAGAAATAGGAATATCCATTTCTATTCCTTCATCATTTTCGCTTTGAAATGATGACATATCACTATAAGGATTATATTCAGAGATTTCTTCAGAGATTTCTTTTTCATTTTCATCATTATCTAAGTTCATTTACATCTCCTTGTATCACATCATTTTCTTGCAACCATAATTCATAGTCAGATAATTTTTCTGAATCATTCTCTACATCTTTTGGTTCTTCAACTTTGGTTAAATACTTTCCTTGTAATACATCCCCAAGTATAAGTCCTCCTTGTCCAAGTAAAGTAAGAGCAAAAGCAATTACAGGCATCATACACACAGATGGAAACTTAATTTTTTTGGGTTTTATTTTCCATAAAATCAAAGAAACTAAAGTAATACCAGCTTCTGGTAGCAAAACTTTAATTAAAAATCCATGTCTATAACCAAAATTAGCAGCCAAAAAGAAAACAATCATAAATATGGTGAAAAATATCTTAAAAAGTTTATATTCAGTTTGTTTTTCTGGAGGAAGATTTTGTATAAATTCTTTATCAGCTTTTATTTTTTCAACCATTTCTTCTTCTAATTTTTTATTATTTTCTTCTTGTTTTTTATACCATTGTTCTGTTTGATATTTTTTTGACCAATTCATACTAATCCCCTTTTACTTCCTTTTTTTCTTCTATCTTGCTTATGGGATAACGTATAAATTGTTTTGGAGCAGGTATATTTGCATTTGTATCAATTAACGTTACTTCTTCAGTTTCTTCTATTTCAACCTTTTTTGGTTCTTTATAATTTTTCTTTTTAATTGTAACTTTTTCTTTTCCTACACGAAGAGTAACCTTTTCAATTAATTCATTTATTACAATTAAATTTTTATTAACAGAATAATTTATTCTTTCATTTTGCTTATTAAATAAAACTGGACTAGTCATGTGTAATATAGTTTCGTCCATAACGATATAAGTTCTTTTACCATCGTCATACACTCTTTGAGGTAGCCAATATGGTCTTTTAAAAACAGAATAATTCATCTTATAATCAAAAGATAAATATGTTGGATCTACAGAAAATGTTTCTTTTGAAACATTATTTATTTTTCCATTTAATACTTCAGAAGTTAAAGTAAATGGCATCGTATTTGGATATTCCCATTTTACTTGTGTCATATACACATCTTTAAAACTTTTAAGCATTAAATGATAAACTCTTTTATCTGTAATAATAATGAATGATGTTTCTAGCCCAGAATAAGCTGGTTTTAAGAAAAAATGCTGTGTATCAACTCCACCCACTCTACTCACTCCTGCACCAATTTCCCAAACCTTTGCTTCAGAAAGAAATGGCATTTCAATTACTTGTTCCCCAGGTTCTAGCTGCAAGTCAGTTACTCTATATGGTTGACAATATATTTCATAGGTAAAATCTGGATCAAAATCATAATACATAGTTCCATCTGTCCATTTTTCTGGCGATTGCATTGCACGATTTGTAGATTCCTTTGCAGCATCTTTTCCTTTCAAAATTGTTTTATCCAATTTTTCATTTGCAGGATAATAAACAGGTTTTTCTACATATACTATAGTTTTTTCAATATCAACTTCTTTTACTTTTTCTTCTATTAAATATTCTTGGATTTCTTGTTCATTTGCTTTTACTTCTTTTTCCAAACTATCAACTTCAGAAACTCTTTCTTGTTCAGCACCCATCTTGTCAAACTCTACAGTTTTACAACTAATAACTAATAAACTTACAAAATATATAATTAATAATTTCTTCATTGATTATTCCTCTTATTTTTCTAAAAGTTCTTTTAAAATTTTTTCTTGTATTTTTTGAATAGTATTGTTTATTTCTTCCGAAGGATTTTCATGTAATAAAAAATCCCGCATAAGTTCCTCTTTGTTATCATCAATAGTCTTGCAACCATCGAAAAAAAAGGAAATGATTAATAAAAGAATGAAAATAAATATTCGTAATTTCATCTCAAATTCACCCTTTTATCAATTAACAGGTTTTATATCAAAAGATGTTATGTACAAACCAAGTGGATTTTCATCTTTTGTTTCTTCTGTAACTTCAAAGACATCTAAAGTTAATAAAGCCGAAAACTTTTCTGTTTTTTCTAAATACCCATTTTCATAGGTAATAACATCGAAATAAATTACATAAGTGTTTTCAGTTTGTTTAAGAGGTTCTTGCAGCTCTACAGATTTTGTTTTTATACCAATCCAATCGTAAGGATTATTATTTAAAAAGAATGTTTTTAGTTGAGTAGATGCTGTTTCTTGGCATAAGGATGTTGCAACATCCATGTAATTACGTTGTGCATTTCTATCTATTACCCAGGTATGCATGTTCGTTATAAACTTTTTAATCTGTGATGTTTTGTGCTGTTCTGGTATTTTCGAATATCCCCAGTAAGCTTTATCAACTTTACCGACATACGAGGCATTTCCTTTATAATCAACTGTAACTATAACAGGTAAAGTTTTAGGTAAAGTAACTGCATATATTAATATACCAAGGGAAATAAAAAAAGAAGATAAAGATACCAAAGCTATAATTTGCCACATTCTTGCATTTTTCTGTGACATACCAGCAATAGTATCAGCCATTGTTAGTGCTTCACCAACACCTTGTTTTTTCTTTTTG
>JAGBBT010000061.1 GCA_017938365.1 Treponema sp. | reverse complement strand
GAAGGCTTAACCGAGGGACGTTTAGAAGGTGCTCATCTCAAAGCCATTGAGTCTGCCGAGAATGCATTAAGTATTGGTATTCCTCTAGAAGATGTATCTAAAATCACAGGTCTTTCTTTAGAGGAAGTTGAGGAACTTGCTAAGAAGGTTAATGTTACTGCGTAAACATATCTTTCCCCTGGTTTAAATTGAGTCTATACACAATATGCCAAGTATTACGTTTTCTTACTTTGAGATATTAAAGATTTAATGAGAAATTAAACATTAATACTTAAATTTTAATAATTATCTTAAGAATTTATAAAAATATTATCTTTTCGCATATAAAAAATCTTTAATAAAGAAAGTTACACACAAAAATATATATCCCACCCAAATTTTCTCCATTTCTACAGACCAAAACTCTCAATTTAAACCAGAAGAAAATTCAGTTAAAGTGATTATTATAATATTAGAATTAATAAAACTTATTTTTTTTTCGAAAATGATATAACATAAGTACTTGGGAGTAGAATGACAATGCACAAAATAAAAATCACTGCAATTCGTAAAGCAGATTACAAGGATTTACAGCAAAAATACGAAAATCCCATTCAGCATGCCTGTAATATTCAGGAAGGGCAGATATTCATTGCAAATGGTTGGCAGCGTCCTGAAGGTATGTGCGAATCAGCATGGGAAAGTATTTCTCCATTTGTAATGACTCTAGCCCATGGTGGTGAAAATATTTACGACGGTTGGATGAAAAATCCTAAATCAGCAATGATTAGTTGTAATGATGGATTCAGACCAGTGAGTTTTTTAATAGAAGTTATGGATGGAAACGAGGAATAATTTCAAACTCCCCTCCCCTTTCTGTGAGATGATACAGCTTAACTTTTCTCAAAAAATTCTTTTGAAGTTTCTACAATTTTAGTAATAAATGCTATTTCATTTTCGTTGCAATCTGATAAAATTGTTTCAATTTTCTGTATTTTGAGTTTAGAAGTTTTATCAAATATTAAGGCATCTGTAGATACTTCTAAAATTTGTGCTATATCTACAAGAACTTGCAGACTTAGTTTTGTACTTCCAGTTTCAATATGACTCATGTGCGTAGTAGAAATATCAATCTTTTCTGCTAATTCTTCTTGAGAAATATTTTTCAGTTTTCTATATTTTCTAATTCTTGTTCCTATTTCTTTGTAGTTCATAGCCTATTCAGTTAAAATTTACTTGAATTATATAGGCACTAGATTTATAATGACATAAACTGTATGAGCATTTATAAATAATAATTGCCTATATAGTTTATATTTTTAATTCTAGAGATTTTAAGTGAACAATGCAAAACTACACTTTCTTGTAAAATTTCTGACAAAGTATTTTTTTTATGGATATCTTTGTTTTGTTGGAATAATAATTTTTTCATTAATTACTTATCTTGTAATGAAAAACTTGCTATTTCCTATGAACTTATTTGGACTTTTATCATTTTTAATATTGATTCCAATATTTGTGCAATTTGTTCGAATAACGATTTCTACAAAACAAAAATATCGTTACTACAAAATTACAAAATACAGATTAGAAAATAGAGAATTTAAGGAAGAATTCTTTATTGTAGAAATGTATGAGCCTTGTTTTAGGTTAATTGTAAAAGATTTACTTTATTCTTATGGTTTTGCAGAGGAATACAAAAAATTAAAAGCACAGTGTAAAGAAAAAGATTTACGAGTGGAAAAAGCAAAAGAAAGACTTTTAGCAAAAGTAAAAAAAGAACATGAAAAAGGCAATAAAGCGTAGGTTTACGCATTAAAATATTTGGAGGTTTTATGATTTATAAAGTTGAGGAAGTTAGTGCAGGTCTTTGCACTGGAACTTTGAGAACTGGAGCCATTGAAGCAAAAATTAAGGAAATGGAGAAGCGTGGTTGGAAGTTTGAACAAACAGAAACCATTATTGGCCGTTTTTGTTTATTTTTCCAACGCTACAAGGCTGTAATCTGTTTTAGTAAGGAAGCAGAATCTCTTAGTGAAGATTCTACAAGTATACAAGTTGAAGAAAATACCACTTCAAAAATAACTGAAAATTTGGGGGAATATTTATACTTACTAGGTATGCTCATTACAACAATTGGATTCTGTTGTCCAATGTTCAAAAGCTCTTTAGGTAGCTTTTTAAGTTCTCTAAATGGTTTCCGTTTAATGCCATCAATTGGTGCATTGTTGATTTTTATTGGTGCTGTTGTAGGTTTGGCTTATTCAGTTCTTCCAATGCTTGAAATTAAACTTCCATCTTCTACCTTAGTAAAAAAAGTTGCGGTTATTGCAAGTATTATTGGAGGAATTATTTTAATTTTAAAAATTGGTTTCCATCCTATAGGTATAAGAGCAACTTACGGTTTTTATGTAGTTGTTATAGGCTGGATTGTATCATTAGTTGGAATTTTTAGCAAAAGCAAAAAATAGATATTAAATCAGTTAAAGAATGTCAGAAGACATTTTATATATTTTAGGAGGAATTTTTATGATTTACAAAGTTGAAGAAGTAAGTGCAGGTCTTTGTACTGGAACTTTGAGAGCAGGAGCTATTGAAGCAAAAATCAATGCAATGGCTAAACAAGGTTGGAAATTTGAGCAGGTAGAAACCATAATTGGCCGTTTTTGTTTAATTTTCCAGCGCTACAAGGCTGTAATCTGTTTTAGTAAAGAAAACTAATTACAAAATGAAAATGGATATCTAAGTTATAGATAATTGATTTAGATATCCATCTATTTTTTTTATCTTTTTGGAGAATTTTATGCAATACATTTTAGGAATGATTGTTGGATTAATGATGGGTATTTTTTTCTTTTCATTTTGGAAGAAAAAATATGGTTCTTATCTTCCTTTAGAAGATGCTTTGTTATTAAAAGTAATTTTTGGATCTGTACTTATTATTTTTGGACTTATTTGTGGATTAATATTTTCATTTCTTAATAAATATACAATTCTTGCTTCTTTAATTATTTATGCTTTAGTTTTATTAATTTCAAATTTATTTGGTATTTATTACAAGACTATCGCAACAAAAAAAATGAATTTCTAAGAATAAAAAACTCCCCTCCCCTTTCTGTGAGATGATACAGCTTAAGATTTAGGTTGGTACTTCAGTAAAGTAGACCGTCTACTTCAGTAAGGTAGATGTATGTACTTCAGTATACTAGAGCCTTTACTTCAGTACAGTAGAGGCTGTACTTCAGGGAAGTAGATAGCAAATATTGTTGTTATTTTATTTTCTTCTGGCATTTCTTTTTTTTCTTGTTTTCTATGATAGTAGGATGTAGACTTAAAAGGTAATTACTTTAAAAATAATCTATTAAATAAATATTAAATCAGTAAAACTTGTTCTATCTGTTTTTTACGGTTCCTAAGTTAAAGGAGGAACATAATGATTTTAAAAAGAACTTTAATATTTACATTAATTTCGTTTATTTCTGTTTCTTGTAACACTAACAAATATTCTAGTATGGAATACACAATAGAAGGTGATGAAATTTCTTCGTACTCTATACAAGAATATGAAGAAATTAGTTCGGAGGTTGAAAAAGACCCAACAACATTCAAAGAAATGTATAACTCTTATAATAAAGCTAATCAAGAAATTCGTTATGGTTGGACTGATATTCAAACTTTTGATGATATAGATAAAAACTTAGATTCCTCTAAAAACTTAAAAAAGACAGTTCATTATAATGAATTTAAGGAAACCTCAGAATTTTACTACGATGATAATATTGTTGAGGTTAATAGTATTACAGAATCAACTATTAATGGTGAAAAAACTGAATATGTTCAAGACAAAGAAACAAAAGCTTATAATCTAGGAGTTAAAATATCTGGTTTTCGCTCCGTTTTATATAAAATAGACAAAAAAATTAAAGAATGGAAATATAAAGTCGCAAACGCTAACACCTTTGATAAACTTTTTAAGCGAAAAAAGAATCAAGATAATTATTAAACAAATATTGAATTCTTTCAAAAGTATTATTTTTCAGTTTTAAGCTTATTGATTTTATGCTGAATTTACTTAGAAAAAATTCCACCAAATAATTTTCCTATTCCAAAAAAATCATCATCAGAATCATCTTTATTGTAATTGTTATTAAGGTAATTATTTGAAGAATCTTCGTCCTCATCTTCATCTTCAACTGACCAACTAGAAGTAAAACAAAGATTTCCAGAGTTCGTGTTCATAGCAAGATTATCTCCTAATCGCAAATGCAAATCTCCATTCATACCGATTCCCATATCTTTTCCCATAGGCATAATAAAATCACCTTCTGTATGATCATAAATCATATTTTTATACCTCCGTGGATATTGGTTTCTACACAAATAATATATTATTTTTCAGAACTCTTTCCTCTAAAACTAAGGCTATTTAATACTATTTAGATAGTTTAAATCTTTCTTTAAAACTTGGCTGTTAGGAAGTTCTTTTAAGGCTTCTTCTAAAACTTCTTTCGCTTGTTCTAAGTTTTTTGAATTAATTGCATCTGCAAATTTATTGTGATATTCCACTTCTACAAAGCGATTTATATTTTTTAATATTTTAGAGGCGTTACCATTTTGAATATTGTTTTTCTTTTGTTCATATATTTTTTTTGCATTTGCTACATCTCCTGAATTCAGATAATTAACAACTGTATTATAAACAGCATTAAAATATGTTTTAGATATAGCTCCTGAACTACCCCATCGGTTTTCTACTTGCTCTAAAAAATCTATTGCTTCTAATGTTTTATTTTGCTTTGTTAGGTTAATTGCATAATTTGTAACAACTGTATCAAAGTCAGCCCTAACATCTAATATTTCTTTTTGATTTTCTGTTTTTAAGAAGTCTAACCGTGAAGCTGCTAAGGGAATTGCAACATTATATTCATTAGTATCATTTAATTCAGAAACAATATTTTTTCCTGTTAGAGTAACAAAGGCTTTATCGCTAATTTCTTTTCTGCCTGCATAGTATTTTTTTGGAACATAAGTGTATCTATGACTATTTTCTGTTTTTTCGATAGTTTTGCGTTCTCCAGGGTTAAAACCATAATAATTTGTTGTTTCTACATCAATTTTTTTATCATTTATATAAACTGAACACAAAGCATGAATATTTGTTTTTTGTCCTTTTACATTTAATCCGGCTGCTTTTGCTAAACATAAAAACAGAATACTAGAAGTTACACAATTATATGAGCCAGTAGAAAATGTAACTGTCATACTTGCAGTTCCTTCTTCATACTTCTTTAATAATTCATCATGAATATATTTTAAAACCTTTTCGCCTCGTTCTATTTCTGGTAATTTTGTAAACTCTGTTGATTTTACAACTTTTTCCATTTCTTTATATTTTGTAATAATTGTTTTTCCTAATTCATCATTTTGTGAACATAAAGAAAACTCCATTGCTGTTAAAAAAAGTTGTTCAGGAGAAAAGTTTTCTTCCGTAAAATTAATTGTTACAGAAGGTTCTATAGAAGGAAAATCATTGGCAAATAGATACGAACTAAACAAAAGTATTAATGCAGAAAAAATCATCTTTATTTTTTTCATGTTACAAGAATCCTAAGAATTATTTTAATTATTTTCTACGGAAGAAACATTGTAGCGATTTATTATTATACGAACTTTTGTTCCTACAGGAATTTCATCCAGTCTATTATTTTCGTCAGCTATTATTATGTTTGCAGAACCGTCATTGCTTCTTATCCTGTATCTTGTTACAGTTCCTAAAAAAGCAGAAGAAATTATTGTTCCGTAGAGTTCATTATTATCTTCTGAAAAGTTTAAGACTTTTTCCAAACTAACCCATTCAGGTCTAACAATAATATCCTTTCCATCTTTTTTTAAGAAGTTTGCCCTTCCAACAAAATCTGCTACAAAGCTATTTGCAGGGTTAAAATATATTTCTCTTGGAGAGCCTGTTTGGAGCAATTTTCCATGATTTATAACCGCAATTGTATCTGATAAAGACAAAGCTTCTTCTTGATCATGGGTTACATATAATGTTGTTATTCCTAAGTTTTTTTGAATTTCTTGCAACTCTTCTCTAACTTGTGTTCGTAATTTTGCATCTAAGGAAGATAAAGGTTCGTCCATTAATAAAATCTTTGGTTCTAAAACAATTGCTCGTCCTAAGGCAACTCTCTGTTGTTG
>JAGBBT010000060.1 GCA_017938365.1 Treponema sp. | reverse complement strand
TTTTCCATCTGAATCAAAACAGGGGTTTTTTGAAATTGGATTAGTTTGAATTTCTATTATCTTTTGTTCGAGTGCAGAAATTCGTTGTTCAAGTGATTCTATGTTAATTGTTTGGGAACAAACTGGATGGGAATTCATTTTAAAAAAATAATTTAATTAATTTACGTTTTTATTTAATTCTGTTATTACAGAGTTCAAATAAACACAGATGTTTTCTAGTAAATCCAATAGTGACATATCACTGTTAAAATAATAGTCTTTAAGATCTGTAGATGTGTTTGTCAATGTTGATTTAACGTTGTAATTGAACTCTCTGAAATTTTTTATAAGAACGTCATACGTAACATTCTCGGCAGAAAGGTTTGTTGAAATAATTTTATGTGAACCACTGTTTTCCATTTTAAAAAATAACTAAAAATTGTAATAAAAATAAATTATTCTTTAACAGCACTAAGGAGATATAAAACTTTACTAAAACATTTTGAGATATTTTCAACCAACTCTAAAATTGTCATATCACTATTCATCGCACAATCTAATTTTTCTTCTTCTGAATGACCCCAACGCATTGTGGAGTCATAATTAAATTCCCTAAATCTATTTATAGGAATGTCAAACATCTGTGGGATATTTTCAGTATTAACTGTTGTTGTTTCGATCAAGTGTGATTTTCCCGCTTCCAAATCCATTGAAAATAAAAATTTATAAATAATTAAGCACAGTTATCTTTTGATTTTGTTGTAAATTATTGTTTTCTAGTTCATATGTTAAATATTCTTTTTGATCATAAACACCATAGAACGAGAGTTTTTTCACATGACCAAATATTGATTTAGGAATTAATGTATACCAGCTGTCCTCTTTTAAATCTCTTATGGATTTTGGGTCGGTTGTTATTTCTATAACATTTCTATTTTTTCCATCGGGATACAATTGAATAAGAATGTTTTGTTCCGCTATAAATCCCTTCGTTGTTCTTCTGAAAATATAAGTATATTCAGAATACCCTGTTTCGCAGACAATTTGTGATGGTGTCATCGAATCTGATTTTGATTCGACGCACACGTTGATTGTTACTGATGAAAATGCTTCGTTTTCTTTCGGACATCTATATTCGGTTATGTTATTGTTATAAGAAAGAGATAATGGTACGAGTTTTATTTCTTTGTGTTCTCGTAGTTTTTTAACTAAATCCGACAGTTTAATAACTGTTTGTCCATCAGAAACGTATTCGGAAGGGATACATTCTGTGTCAATTGAACGAGAAACCGTGGTGTTTTTCGATTGTAAACGATGTGAACTTAAATCGTCTTTTTGGTGATTACGTATATGGACTGCGGGTACATATTTCGAAACGATTTTATACGAAACGTTATTCATAACAAATTACTTGAATAGGAACGTGTTTTCCGGGAAAGTGATTATATTTATTTTGTTTTTATTAAAAATATTATCCATGTTAATTTCAATATATAGTTCAGGATGGAACATATCGTGTATTGATAAATTCGAACTGCTGATCTCTACGTTTGATGGTATCACATAATATACATAAAACGACCCTTTTGAAATCCATTCGTCTTCGCTAATGTTTTCGGGTGTTTTTAATGCTGTTAAAACCACATTACGATTGTTTTGATTTAATATTGTACATAAGAACATTGTAAAATCTTTTTTATCCGATGGAAGCAAACTCACTAACGGAATATCGTTTAGTGCGCACTCAACTGAGTTTGCAATTCCATGTTGGTGTGGATTTGTAATATCCATACGCTGATATTTCCAAGAAATACAGTTAGGAATCATTTTCTCAAATATAAAAATGTAATAAAAAGATTTTCAATTTATAATAAACCTTATCCTCATAACACAAAAACCCTGGTTAATTTAAAACATTATTCATAAAACCTGGTTG
>JAGBBT010000059.1 GCA_017938365.1 Treponema sp. | reverse complement strand
CATCTGAAATATCAAGATTTTGAAGACCTGGGAAAAGTTTTGAATCAATAAAATCCTTCATTGCATCACCAGTAATTCCTTCACTATCACTCGCCAAATTTCGCAACTGAAGTTCACTTGGAATAAACGAAACATAATAATCATTCAAAAGTTCCAGTTCTGCTTCTTTATCATCAATAATTTTAAGCGTAATCATCCAACCAAGTTGCTCCAATCGCTGAGCATCACCAGAAACTCCCGGATCTTTCCACATAATATTCTGCAACGATTTAATGATATTTGAAATGTTCGACACAATTTTGCTCCTTTTAGTTTTATTTAGGAGGGGAAAGCCTTCCCCTCGCTCGCACTTCGTTGCTCGCTACCCCTTCTAGCGGGGACACCCCGCAACGCCCCGAATTTATTATCATTTATTTATTTCAAAAATTTTCTCATTTATTGAGTTCTTAAGGTGAATTTTTAAATTTTGTGAATGATTCTTTAACATCGTAAGTATTACTTCTATATTTTCCTTTCCTTGGATAATTATATTTCTATTATCAAAAAGAATAGGTAAATTATTTTTGATTTCTTCATCTGTAAAAAAGAAATCTGTATAAATTGTAGATAAAGATAGATAAAATATTTTTATCCAATTTTTTTGTATATTATCAAAATCCCATGAATTTTGAATAAGAATTATGTTTTCAGCACACTTTTTTAATTCTTGCAAGAAACTTTCTCTTGTAGAGTAAGAACGAGCATAATTGTATGTAAATAAATCAATAAAATCAGAGTATAAATTTATTGGAGAGAAACTCTTAACTTCATTCTCAAAAAAAGATTTTTCAATTTCTGTAACAATTTCAGCATCTGAATTGTCAGTCAAATGAGAATTATAGCCAAATGTAAACGCAGCAGATTGCTCTCCATTAAAGACTAAATGGTTAATATAATATTCATTATATTTTGTTTGTTTTGACAACAACCATCCCATCAGATAATTATAACTTTGCAGATAATTGATACGAATGTTATCAATATATTTTGTAAAACATAATTTTTCATTATCAAAAATAACTACTAAGTAATCTGTATAGTCTTGTATATCAGTAAGATGATTTTTCCTTACGTATTGTTCTTCAAGTTCTTCGAAAAAATATTTCGAAGAACGAATTATTAAATAATGATTTTGACTTTTAATTATATCATTAAACATGTCATTAATATGAATACTAGATAAAAGAATTTCTATCTTTTCATAACTTTTTTCATTTAGTAGTGTTGAAAGTATAATGTTTTTATCTAAATAATAAACAAACTGTATTAAAATTTTCCATGTATATTCAAAAGTATCAAAAGCCCGAGAATGATATTTTAAACTATCCATAATGCTAATTACTTTATTATATTCATTTTCTTTTTTTGCTTCTGAATATACTTCATATAGTTTTTTTTCATTGTATGGAGCATCATCAGGAATACCAATGTTAATATTCAGTGATGTTAATAAGTTCGAAACTAACCCAATTAATTCTGTTCGATTTAGTTCAATTTCCAATATATCAAAATTTTGAGAAAAGAAATCAACTATTATTACACCCAGCAAAATCTTATCGATTGATTTTTCTAAAACACCTTCTTTGAAATAATGTTTCGCTATATAAATACAATCTTTGATTAGTTCAAAGTTAATATCTTCTTTTGAAAATATTTTTTTTCGACAATTCCCTGTATATTTAAACATTATTTCAAAGATCTGATTAAAAAAATTATTATCTATATGTGGTTTCTTCTCTTTTAAAAATGCTTGTATTAACATATCAAGAGATTTATTTAATTCACAATTGTTAAAATCATTATCTTCAAATTTATAATTCATTTTTATCTCCTAAAATTCAGCAACAAGACACTCTCCGTTGTCTAAAAGTTTCCATAACTCTTCAAAATTAGCCAAAATAGTTCTAGGGTCTGTAACTTTTTGAATTGTATGATGACTTTCTCCTATTTGATTAACAGAAATTCCTAGTGAATATACAATAGGCAAATCTGAAATATTTTTTGGAATTAAAATTAAAAATCGATCATGAAATTCCCAGCCATAAACATCATGTTGAGCCAAAAATTTTAATCTAATTCGAAGATTATTTGAATTATTTAAAAAACACTTTTTTTGATCCCTACAAAAAACAGAAAACGCTATTTTCTTTTTTTCATCATATGTACCATTATCATTAATTTTCTTTGCATGTTTAAATTCTGTAATACAACGAAATGGAATACCTGTATTTTCAAAATATAAAGTTTCTATTATATCAAAAGCTGTAAGATAAGGGTCCCATAAACATATTTCTTTTATATCAGAAAGATTCTGCATTTTATTCCGTATAAATTGCAAAGCTTCTTCTCGTTGATTCTTTTTAAACACCCTACAATCCCCTGATAGTGAAATAACTTTATTATTTATGTTTCGCTTAATAATACGAGAGAAATAATCATTTCCATCTTTATCTTCGCCCATATTAGTCGAAGTATATAATTCAATATTCTCCAGTTTACCATTTCGATCTTTTATAAATCTAGGTTCTGAATATTGAGTTCCTATTCGACCAATGAAATTAAAAGATCGTACGAAGTTTACTTCAGATTTCTTTAATAATATTGACTTTGTTCTATCTACAATAATAGTACTAAGACTATTATCATCTCCAGGACTAATGGTTTTATCTACGCCAAAAGAATTAGTTTCAATTTTATCAAACCCTGTAACTACATTATCAAGGCTTGAAAATAATTGTATTTCATAACTATTTGGAGTTAGGAGTTTTGGGTGCGATGCTAATTGAAATCTGAAATCTACAGAATTTTTATTAGACTGTATTATAGAATATTGAATTGTTATAGGAAACTGAAAAATAATATTTCCTATCCTATCATATGGTTTAGCTAAATTTAGTTTTAATTTTTCAAATGAAAACTTATTAACTATTTCTATAGCTTCACTTTCCAATCCCAAATCAAGGATTAACGTTTTTCCTTCATCGTAGAACTCTATTATATAACTATCACCCCAATAATTTGGTTTTATGATATCTTTTATTAATACATTTTTGATTGTCTGAGTTGAGACTAAAACTTTTGGCAGAAGATATAAATCATTTGGAACAGTAATCGGTTCATCATAATCCAAAACACCTTTTTGAATTTTTGAAAAACAATCTTTAGCCTTTTCAATAGATACAGCCTGCTTTTGGCAACCTATTTTCATTGTTTCATTAAGTCTAGTTATCCCACAAGGGATGACATGAGCATCTGTTTGCTCAAGTTCAGAAAAGCAAAATAAAGTATAATAATTAATAATTTTTTTTGTTTTTGTATTTAATAAAAAAATCTGATATATTTCACAGGTCTTATAAAAACCAACAACACCTTCTTTCAAAAGTAATTCAAAATCACATAATGCTTTGTCTTTTTTTGCCTTTTTTATTTCAGTTAAATAATTCTTCATACTAAGCTCCAAACGCATCTTTCATTATACTTTGCAACATTTGTTTTGTCAGTGTTTCTTTTTCTCTATTTTTCTACTTTTATTCATAAATAGATGTGTTCGACAATAAAGATATAGCCTTTTCTAAAAAAGATTTGTGATTCGAAGAAAAACTAAGGGTTGGTTCTATTGCTTGGCGTAAATATTCAGGAATACCAACTTCAAATAACCAATTATATATTGCCCCTGGAATCTCATCTAAAGAAACACCATCTTGAAGATAAAATGAATACTTTCCCCAAAAAATATTACTTACGTTTCCACGCATAAAATTTTCAAAAAATTCTGTTTCAT
>JAGBBT010000058.1 GCA_017938365.1 Treponema sp. | reverse complement strand
GGATATTTGTAATCACCACTAGGCTTCGTTCCTTTTATGTGATCATCAGGAGCTTCACCCCCAGTAAGAACATCGCATACTTCTCCTAGCTTACGCTGTTCCCAAGAATATTTAATTTTAGTGACAAATCTACATATATAAATAGATTTTTTGTCATATTTTTGATATAATATTGTCAATTGAGAGGTGTTTACATGGAACATAATGAAGAATTTGCTAAAAAAATAAAATATTTAAGAACAAATAAACTTATGTTGACGCAAGTTGAATTTGCTAAAATCCTAGGTGTTTCCTATGAAAGCATAAATAGATATGAAAGAAGTAAGAGCGTTCCAACATTAAAAACAAGAAGAAAACTAGTAAAGATGATGAAAGAAAATGGCATTGAGGTGGAGTAAATGAATAAACAACAATTAGCATCTAAAATATGGAAGGCAGCTAACGAAATGAGATCTAAAATCGAAGCTAATGAATACAAAGACTACATTTTAGGCTTCATTTTTTATAAGTTCTTATCAGATAAAGAGGAACAAGAATTTATTAAAGCAGGTATGACTCCTGAGGAATTAAAGGAAGTTAATGAAGATAATATTGAAGCGAAAAAATATGCACAAGAAAATTTAGGATATTTTATTGCGTATGAAAATTTATTCTCAACATGGTTGAAAATTGGTAATGATTTTACGGTAGATAATGTATCTACTGCTTTGTCAGCATTTTCTAGATTGATCTATGAACCAGAGGTTAAAGTTGGTAGTACAACAAAAAAGAGTGATAAATATCAAAAAGTATTTGGTGGTATTTTCAAAACACTTCAAAACGGAATATCTAACTTAGGTTCAAATACTGGTGAACAAACTAAAAGCATAAGAGGTCTTGTATCACTTATTAAAGAAATACCAATGGATGGAAGAGCAGATTATGATGTTCTTGGTTTTATTTATGAATATTTGATTTCAAATTTCGCTGCTAATGCAGGTAAAAAAGCCGGTGAATTCTATACGCCTTATGAAGTTTCTTTCTTAATGAGTGAGATTGTAGCATATCATCTAAAAGATAATGACAAAATTGAAATTTACGATCCAACTTCTGGTTCAGGATCATTGCTTATCAATATTGGTAAGAGTGTGCAAAAACATATTCAAGATAAGAATAATATCAAATATTATGCTCAAGAATTGAAAGAACCTACTTATAACTTAACACGTATGAATTTAATTATGAGAGGTATTTCTGCTGATAATATCGTTGTGAGAAATGGTGATACATTAAAAGATGATTGGCCATATTTTGATGAAAATGATCCTGTTGGAACTTATCATCCATTGTATGTTGATGCTGTAGTTTCAAATCCTCCGTATTCGCAAAAATGGGATCCAACAGATAAGGATGCTGAACCAAGATATAAAAATTATGGCGTAGCACCAAAGTCAAAAGCAGATTATGCTTTCTTGCTTCATGATTTATACCACGTGAAACCAAACGGAATTATGACAATAGTCCTTCCACATGGAGTGTTATTTAGAGGTGGAAGCGAAGAGGAGATAAGAAAAAATTTAATTGAAAAAAATAATATTGATGCAATTATAGGGCTACCAGCTAATATTTTCTTTGGCACAGGGATTCCTACTATAATCATGGTATTAAAGCAAAAACGTGAAAATACAGATATTTTAATTATTGATGCTTCAAAAGGCTTTACAAAAGAAGGAAAAAATAATAAGTTACGTTCAAGAGATATTAGAAGAATCGTAGATGCTTACAAAAATAGAAGGGATATACCTAAATTTGCTAAAGTTGTGTCTTTAGAAGAAATAAGAAAAAATGGATACAATTTAAATATTCCTCGCTATGTTGATTCAAGCGAAATGGCCGAATCATATGATATATATGCAACTATGAATGGTGGAATTCCTAATAGCGAAATAGAAGTTTTAAGCGATTTTTGGAAAGTGTTCCCATCGCTTAAGGATCAATTGTTCACGAAAATTAATGATTCATATTCAGAAATCACTCAAAGTGATATAAGTGAAATATTTGCTCAAAACAATGATATTATTAGATTTAGAAATAACTTCATGAGTATTTTTGGTGATTTTGATAATTATTTAAGAGCTACATTGATTAATAAAATTGAAGAATTGAATGTCGTTCAAACAGAAGAAGAAATTACTGATGAAATATTCTCTAGGTTTAATCACATTGAATTAATAGATAAATACCAAGCATATCAAATATTTTCTGATAAATATAAATCTATTTCAATAGATATTGAAGTATTACAAACAGAAGGTATAGAATCTTTGACAAAAGTAATTCCTAATATGATCATTAAGAAAAAAGGTGATAAGGAAGAAGAAAAGCAAGAGGGTTGGAAAGGCCAAATCTTGCCGTTTGAATTAGTTCAAAGAGAAAAACTTTCAATTGAAGTAGCTAAAATCGAAAAATTGAATGCTGAACTTGTAGAAATTGCTTCTAAGTATGAAGAATTTATAGAAAATATACCTGAAGATGAAAAAGGCGATATTTTAAATGAAGATAATACTGCATTCAATTTTAAAGAAGTTAAGAAAATAGTAAAAGGTACTAAAAATCAAAAAGTTGAAGCAGGCAGTATTGAAGATATTTGCATTCAAGTAGACAGGCTTAATGAAAAAGAAAAAGCTGTTAAAAAGCAAATTAAGGAACTAACTACCGAATTGCATCTATTGACTAAGAAAACAATTGAAAATTTAACTATGACTGATGCATTAGAACTTTTAGACATTAAGTGGAATAGAAATATTTGTAATGGTATCATCTCTCTTCTTGATGAACTTCAAAAAAATCTTAAGTCAAAAATTATTTCGTTAAAATCTAAATATGAAGTAACTCTTTCTGATTTAGATAAAGATATAGACGATACATCAAATGAATTAATTAAGATGATTGATGAACTTGTAGGTAATGAATTTGATATAAAAGGGCTTCAAGATCTTAAAAAATTATTAGGTGGTGAATAATATGGGTGAAATTGAAAGAAAACCAGCCATAAGATTCGCTGGATTTACTGAAGCTTGGGAACAGTGTGAGTTATCAAATAAGGTTAACTTCTTTACTGGACTAACTTATTCTCCCTCTAATGTTACAAATGAATATGGATCTTTGGTTTTACGTTCCTCAAATGTTAAAAATGGAGAAATTGTATTAGAGGATAATGTTTATGTCGAATCTGATATTGTTAATTCAGAAAACGTCCAAGAGGGAGATATAATTGTTGTTGTTCGTAACGGATCACGTGATTTAATAGGTAAACACGCACAAATTAAGCATAAAATGCTTAATACTGTTATTGGAGCATTCATGACAGGTGTTAGATATAAGGAACCTGAATTTCTTAATGCTTTATTAAACACTGAACAATTTAATCAAGAAATAGAAAAAAATTTAGGTGCAACTATTAATCAAATCACTACAGGGAATTTTAAGAAGATGCAATTTAATTTTCCTGAAAGTTATGTAGAGCAAAATAAGATTGGTGAATTTTTCTTAAATATAGATAACCTTATCACCCTTCATCAGCGT
>JAGBBT010000057.1 GCA_017938365.1 Treponema sp. | reverse complement strand
GCTTAACGTAATCGATAAATATTGGACTGATCACATCAATACAATGTCACATTTACGTGAAGGAATTCACCTAAGAAGTTATGGACAAAATGATCCATTAAGAGCATATACTGTTGAAGGGTTTGAACTTTTTGACAATATGATGCAAAAGATTGATCAAGATGTTACTACTTTCCTAATTAGAGCAGAAGTTAAACAAAATATGGAAAGAAAAGAAGTAACTAAAAACAAAATAACTAATGATGGAAAAGACACTGCAAAAGCAGCTCCAAAGAAATCACAAAAAGTTGGAAGAAACGATCCATGTCCATGTGGCAGTGGTAAAAAATATAAACAATGTTGTGGTAAGTAAAACAAAGCCCGAAAAATAAGGGCTTTTTTGATGCTTAAAATTAGAAAAATAATTTAGATACCTTTTTGGATACCTTCCGGTGAGTATTTAAAAGGTATCTAGATACCTTTTTTGGGAGTAAGTTCGCAATTTTTTAGCAAGATTTTAAAATACGATTTTTCCTTTATTTATAAGGGATTACAAACATTTTTGCTTTGATATGATATAAAGTTATGTCCATTGTCAAAGTGACATGGAAGATTTAAATACATTATATTTATTAAAAAAAGCTAATTTTATGCTATAATATAAATGGAGGTAGTGATATGAATAACGAAAATGCTTCTAAAATTGTTTCAGTTGATTCAGATAATAAAAGAGTATTTGTTAGTAGAAGATCACTTGCTACAAAGTCAGAAGAAGAAAAACTAATCATGGGAGTAGATCAAAAATTTGATGTAATCAATTTTGATGAAGCTGGAGCCAAATTATCTGATTATGAAGTTGTTGATACTACAGATTGGAAATATGGTTCCTATGAAGAATTAAGTAGTCAAATATATAATTATGAACCAAAAGCAAAAGGAAGATAATCTTTCTTTTTTTATGTTCAAAAATAGCAATACAAAAAAATTGCGAAAAAGTATAAAAAAGTATTTTAGATACCTTTTTTGCCAAATTCAGACTTAAAACGTCAAGATATGTTATAATTAAAAAGGAAGTGATAATAGTGATTTACATTTATGTTTTTTTAGCAATTATACTTTTTAAAACACTTTTGAATATTTTTAGGTATTTTAATAACGAATATTTATATAAAAAATGGCTAGAGTATTTTGAAAAATTGTTAAAAGAGGAAGAGTGTGCTAAATATATAAGTTATACACACGCAATACAGCAAAATTTCAAAAATGCTAATGTATCAGAGCCATGCGTTCCTGAGATAGAGCCAATGGGGTGGGGTTATGCAGCAAGAGTGACAATAAAGGCATTTGATAATATCTTTACAAACAACAAAAGAAATGTTCAATATGTAAATAATGCTTTTATGGAGGCAAAGGGTATTTATAGGACAAGAATATTTGAAGCATTTAATCCTTGGTATTGGATTAAATTAGTATTGTTTTTACCAAAGAATATTATTAGTTATTTAGGTCTTGAAACTAACAATATACATACAAGAATTTTTCAATTACTATTTTGGATAGTTGATAGTATTTTAGTGGTTGTTTTTAAAGATGAAATAGCTACTTTTATTAAGGGAATATTGAAATAAATAACAATAATTAATTGATATTTTAGCGATTTTAACGCTAAATCAATTATTTATGTTATAATATTAATGGAGGGTACCATATGAATAATAATTATGAAAACAATCAAGTTAGTACTAATGAAACTAATAGAATAGTAGAATGGGGAACTCAATTAGCTTTTTCATATACACAAATGGCTAGTGACTACACCCAAAAATTAATTGATGCTTATAATTCAGCTTTAATGTTAGAAAGAGATTGGCAAAAATTATCACATTCAAGTGATGCATTTAGTGAAATTAGACCTGATTATTTTCAAACAAGTTTTAAACTATTTGTAGTTAAAGCAACCGCTTTAGAACAAACTAGATCCACATACTTGGAATATTTAAGAGGATTGGATGAAAAGGGTTTAGAAGAATTAGTTAGCCAAGTGGAAAAAGTAGTACAAGCTAGAGCACAAGCATTTAATAATCCTGTTCCAGAAACTCGAGGTGGAGATGTAAAACAAGAAATTCTTAATGTTTTTGGCAAATCAGCTTTAGGACCAGTTTATTTAGAATTATTTGAATTGTATGTTCAATCATTATCAGATGATGAAAAACAAACGTTAGCTTCTTGTGATACTGAAAAAACATTATTGGATAGTGTTAGAAGTACAAGAAGAACCGGAGAAGATAGATTTGAGCAAATACGTGAACTAACAATTGAATCGGTTAAAAGAGATGGATTTGCTTCTATTGAAATTCCCTCTATTACTTCTGCTATAGAAAAGTCTTCTATTATAGCAACAAATGAATTAAAAAAATTAGACATTGTAAATCAATTAGATTCACATCATAGATTAGTATAAAAATCAATTCAATAACTTTAGATACATTTAAACCGCAATGTCAGAAAATGAGACATAACTTTCTTACAATTTATGAGTAAACTCTTAAACTTTTTAAGTAAGAAAGCCCACTTTAAAAGGAAAAAGTTACACGGCAGTTTTAAATGGACGCCATGTGGCAGTAGTAAAAAATATAAACAATTTTGTGGTAAGTAGATACCCCCGTAAAATCGGGGTTTTTTGATGCCTCAAAACTTTAAAATAATTTTAAATACCTTTCTGGATACCTTCCGACGAGTATTTAAAAGGTATCTAGATACCTTTTTTTGAAGTAAAAATACAAAAATTTTGTATAACTAAAAAGTGCGATTTTCCTTTATTTCTAAATGATTGTAAGGTTTTTGATAATAAAAAAAGCTGAAATTGAGTCCAGTGCCAAATAGACATAGTACATTGATATTTTAAAACATTATTTTTTAATAAAAACACGTAGTTTTATGTTATAATAAATAATGAAAGAAGAGATAAAAAGGTGGATATTTATTAGGAGGAAAAATATGATAAGTACAAGTAGCCATAATGATTGGCAGTCAGATAAATATAGAACCTATTCTATCTCTGGTAATTGCGGAAAAGATGCTAACTATAAAGGTAAATGTTATCCTGAATTAGCACCTAAATTATCTTTTTGGAAAGTATGGCATGACAATATTGGAAAAATATCTGAAGAAGAAAATAATAGATATTATGTTCAAGAATATTGGAATCAAGTTTTATCAAAATTAGATCCAGAAAAAGTTTTCAGCGATCTTGATTATTCTGTGTTACTTTGTCATGAACCTAATACCGAATTTTGTCATAGGCATATTGTTGCAGCTTGGTTTGAAATTTTGTTAGGTATTAAAGTTCCAGAAATGAAAGCAAAAGATTATCAAACAGAAGAAACGGATAGACCAGAATACATTAAGCAATATTTAGATGATGCTATGCGATTAAATAGGAATATGCGTGGATTTAAATCATTAAGAGCATTATATTTGTTTGAAAAAGGAGAAAGATTAGAGGCCAAAGCAGATGAATTAGAAGAAAAAACAGGTAAGTGCTATGATGGTTATAGACAAACAGCTTGTTTCTTAAGATGCGATGCCGATATGGCAGAAGATGAATATAGAGAAATACATCGACAAAAGGTATTAAATAAGACAAAATAAAAAGATTGGAGGTTTTGAATGAATAATATAGATACATATAAAGAAAAAACATTTGATGATATAAAGCACATTGATGAACTTGGTAATGAATATTGGGAAGCAAGAGAATTCATGTTATCTTTAGGATATTCAAAGTGGGGTAATTTTCAAAAAGTAATAGATAAGGCAAAAATAGCATGTAACAT
>JAGBBT010000001.1 GCA_017938365.1 Treponema sp. | reverse complement strand
TTTCACTTATTTCTTCTAGTAATTGGCTTTTCCCACCAACCCATTTAATAAACGGTTTTGCCAACATTTTTATTCCCCTTTAATTATATATTATATATCATAAATTGGATTTTTAACAGATATTATACACTTATTATATATCTAATAAGTGAACTTAACTCAATAAAGTTGAACTTAAGTATAAGCACCAAAATAACACAATAAATTTTTTCATCTTCCTCTATACGATAAAACTTATGATTAAAATATTTTTCTACTTCTTCTATCGTCATTGGGAAATTTTGTTTACACAGAAAATCAGCATACAAATTATAACCTACAAAAATAATTTTATTTTCATCTGTTTTATAAAAAAAAACAAAATAGCCTATAGAATCATAATAATATGTTATTATTTCATCATTAAGATATCCTGTTTTTTTTCGTTCTATGGAATTAATTTCCGTAGTCATTGCTATTTATCATTTGTTTACTGAATCTCGAAATTATTATCAATTATTGTCCAATTTTCACCTAATGATGTAAAAGGAATATAACCTACAGTATCATTAAATTTGATTTGAATCCACAAATCATCTTTGTCTAATTCTGAACAATTTATATCAAGTATTTCAAAACGATTTTCTGGAGTTAATATACCTATTGATTCAGAACATTCAGACATATCTGTTTTTATGTGTGTTACAGTCTTTACAAAGAAATTCGAAAAAAAACGACTCGCAGAATCATTAGAATCTTTTGCATAAAAAGTTGGTTGTATATTTCTTATTGTAAACCTATTCGGCGAATATTCATAATTTTCAACAAGAAACATTGTATTAGTAGGTGGTAAATCTGGATTTTTTAAGAAATCCAAAGGTAACTTCAATTTATATTTTTTTATATATCTTTCACTACCAGGACTTGGTTCTTCTGCTCCAATCCAAATTTTTATAAAGTCTAAAAATACTGAATTATTTTGAAATGATAAATTATTAACATTTAATATAAACCCAGAAGTTCCATAGGATAAGATTGCACCTTCTCCTCTAAATATAGCAAGATGTGCAATAAGACTATTAGAATTAGTACCTTCCAAATTTATTACTACATAATCGTACTGAATGTCAAAATCATCAAAAAATTGTTCAGCAAAATAGTCAGAAGTATTAAAGTTTTGGGAATAAATAAGATTACAAAATAATAATAAAAATATGAATACTCCTTTTTTCATAGTTATTTCCCTTTGTTATACCATGTTTGATATCCTATTCGATATTCCCAATGTAAATGTGGACCTGAAGAATTACCTGTGTTTCCTAGGTTACCACTTCCAAATGCTCCCCAGTCTCCTGTCATGGCTGCATAGTCAAATACTGCTAAGTCATTCTGTAGGTTTTGATTTGTGTCGATTACGTCATTCATCATGGTTTTATACAAACTGTCGTTTTGCATTTTCTTTGCCATTTAAGAATTATCTGGTGTTGGGAATTGATTAGTGTATTCGCTACCTTCTTTTTCAAAGGCTTTGTACAGTAATTCTAAGTCATCTTCCGTAAAATAGATTTTTGCAAAACCTCCGAATATCCAACCTTCTGTTCCCTCTTCTGTTTTTATTTTATACCACGGATATTCAAGATTGTCTATTTTATCTTTTTGTTCTGTACAATCTGTAACAGTTACTTTATCCCATTTTTGTAATTTTCCAATAACTTTTGTATCTGTGTTTGTGTTTGGTGATTCTCGGATTCGGAGATTATCACAGATTATAAGGGCTGGTGAAGAACTCTTTTTTAACTTGGAAAAATCAATTATAATCTCTTTTTCTAAGTTTGAATCAATACAGCTTATTATTTCACTTTTATTCAAACTAATTTCAAAACTCTTATTACAATCAAAATTTAAATAACTAGGATTACCACAGTAATTATAATTATTGGATATACAAGAGATTTCCACTGAGTCATCATAATACTTAACTTTATCAACTTTTAATACTCTATATTCTCTTTCAGAAATTATTTCCCATCTATTATTTTGATACCCCAAATAGCCTAAAAAATATTTACCATTTTTTTCTCTATAGAATGCGAAAGAACCATCTTCATAATAAACATTTCCTATTGGTAATAATTGATAAACACCGAAGGACATTTTTTTCCCTTGTAACAAATTATCCAAATTATTGCAACTTGCATAAATACATATTGTAAAAAAAACAAAAATTAATATAACTTTTTTCTTCATTATCTATATCTCTCCCAAAAACTTGTTGGATTATATACAGTTCTCCAAGAACCATTATACATTGAACCGACTTGATAATTTTTACCAAATAAAATTTTCATTGTAGTATCTGAATATGCAATATTATCTTTAGTATAAACACTATAATGTAAATGTGCACCTGTGGTTTTATTACCTGTATTACCAAATAAACCTGAGATTTGTTTTCCCATATTCTCTTCTGTCACTTTTCCATTCCAATACCAGTTATCTTTATTACTTGCATCATCTCCAACTGTAAATGAGAAAAGTTTTCATCCATCAAATTTCTTACTTCATCAATTTGTTCTGCTGTAGCATTTTTTCAGTATAGTATTTCAACAAGACTTCCTTCTAAACCATTTGTTGGCTATTATTCATTTTCTATATCCAAGTATTTTCCATAAACCCAGCCAGTTTTACCGTCAGAAGTTTCTACTTCGTACCAATACCAACTTTCTCCGTCAATACTCTCCTTGTAATTCCATTTTCTTATAATCGATACTTTATCGCCCTTTTCAAGCAATAAAATTATTGAACTATCAGAACTGGGTTCTGTGCGTAAACGAACGCTTGAATCGTTTATTATACCCTGTTCTATTTCACTTGCTTCTTTGATTTTTACATTAAATGCTGAATAATCTTTAAATTCCGATTTAATCAAGATTTTTTCGTTTACATCTAAGTCATACCTAAAATCTAGTACTTCAGTATTTTCATAAGGCGTATTATCTGGAACAATCTCATATATAAAATAAAAGGGTCCATCATCAAGTTCCGGATATTTTTCTACTAAAGACTCGTCTATGTGGCCTGAAAGATAACCTTTTGCTAGTTGTTAGTTCATATGTATTTTTACTCTTTATTCTTCCCTTCTAACATTTCTATTAAAATTTCACTGTCTTCTATTGGTGGACTATTTTTCATGCCATCTAGAAGAACTTGTTTATATTCAAAATAATCAGAAGAATTTAAATAATCAATAACAGCAAATGCATAATCCTTATCATAAATTAAATAGTTTGGGTTTCCTCCATATTCAATAAATGATTTTAAAAGGTATATTACATTTGGATCATTTAAGTTATCAGAATTTATTTGTTCTACAATCAACCAAACAAGAGGAGTTGTACCGTCATTATCTTCCATGTTAAGGGATATGGAGGTAGCATATTTTTTTATTATTTCCCATATATCTATTTTTCTAAAACAACAAAATTCATGATAAATATTTGTCATATTTAATTCATCTACATAATCTACATTGGTTCCATTTTCTATTAATATTTCAATTATTTTAGAATTAGTATTCAATGCAAACGTTAAAGGGGACCATATATATTTATCCGATTTTAGTAAGATATTAACAGTACTAGGCTTTGCAATCAATTTTACCATATCAGCATTTTTTGACTCTATTGCCATATAGATTGGATACATAGTTGATTCACCATAGATTTGATATCCAATATTTAATATTTTTTTGTTTTTCTTAATAGTTTTTTCTACAGCATCAAAATTACAGTTTTTGATATCTAGCATAAATTGAGCAACCTCTTGTGGTGAAGGTCTTTGATTACAACTTGAGAATATTAACAAACAAAATATTGGAATAATGAATATGAAATTCTTTTTAATATGCATAGGTTGCCCCTTTATTGTATTTTTTTACTGCGTGGTCTTACCTTCTAACATTTCAATTAAAATTTCACTGTCTTCTATTGGTGGACTATTTTTCATGCCATCTAGAAGAACTTGTTTATATTCAAAAACTTCATAACTATTTAAGAAATTTACTACTTCAAAAGCATAATCTCTGTAATATATTATATAGTTTGGATTACCTCCATGTTCTATAAATGATTTTAATAAATAAATTACATCTGGATCATTTATATTATCTTTTTCTATTTGTTCACCGATTAATGTAATTAATGGTGTTGAACCTCTTTCTCCCATCTCTTTATTTAAGTTTTCAGGAGTAGCATATTCTTTTAATATTTCCCATACATCTATATTTCTTGATGCAGAAAAATCATGAAAAATATTGCACCCCCGTTTTTCATCAATGTAATTTGGATTGGCACCATTTTCTAATAATATTTTTATTATTTCTGAATTACATTGTTGCATCAAAGATAATGACAATGGAGACCATGTGTCTGTATTTGTTTTTAGTAAAATGTTTACAGTATTAGGTTTTGCAATTAATCTAACCATATCCGCATTCTTTGTTTTTATTGCCATATGAATAGGATACATACCTTGAAAACCAATATTTAATATTTTTTTATTTTTTTTAATAGTTTTTTCTACAGCATCAAAATTACAGTTTTTGATATCTAGCATAAATTGAGCTACTTCTTGTGGAGATGGTCTTTGATTACAACTTGAGAATATTAACAAACAACTTAGAATTAATAACACACTTATTAAATTTTTCTCTTTTTTCATAAAATTATTCTATAATATGAAGGGATTTTTTTCAATATCGAATTTTTTATTTGTAAATTCTCTTAATGTATTATAATCATTCTAAGTTAAGTCTTAAAACATTCTAAGTTAAGTCTTAAAACATTTTAAGTTAAAGCTTAAAACATTTTATTGTAAGCCTTAAAACATTCTCCTAATAGTACTTAAAACATTTTGCTGTAAGCCTTAAAACATTCTTCTAATAGTACTAAAAACATTTTGCTGTAAGCCTTAAAACATTCTTCTAATAGTACTAAAAACATTTTGCTGTAAGCCTACTCAAACAATGCAAAAAACTCAGACAAATTTATCCCGTTTACGCTACCCTTTTTTTCGTAGCTTCTTTTGATATTGTCTCTTCCCTGTTGCAAATGCGTTGATGTAATTCCAAACTTAATAGAACTATCAGCTTCCACAAAGGCAGAAATGTGGTCAGCCACGCGAACAAGTTTTCCATCAACTGGACAATATTTATCTTCGTTGAATTTTTGATTCAAATCCTCAAAAGAAACCCGCTCCAAAGTGTATGTATATTTTGAAGTTTTAGAATTATTTTCCGAAGTTTCTGGCTGTGGAATAATTATGCGATTTTCAAATTCGTCGCTAGTAAAATACATCAGTTCATCTTGATAAAAATCTTCCATAAGTGGAAGCAATTCTTTTCTTACGATTTCATCTTCGATAGATTTCACAATTGAAGGAAGCTCATCTGTGGCTTGTTTTACAGGAGACAAAATATCCCGAGTAACAGCTTCTGGCAAAT
>JAGBBT010000056.1 GCA_017938365.1 Treponema sp. | reverse complement strand
TGTATTAATTGCTGGTGACCATAGTGGAGAGGCAATACCCGTTCCCATTCCGAACACGGAAGTCAAGCTCTCTTACGTCGATGATACTGCTACCGCGGGAAAGTAGAAAGTTGCCAGCTTTTTTCTTTTTAAATCTTCCCCCTTTTCTCTTTATTTTTTCTTCTTTTGCTTGGTTGAGATAAATTTAGTAATTAAAAGTGAACTTGTTTTGATATAAAGGGTATTAAATTTTACGAGGCAATGAAAAAAAATCTATTTTAATTAAAGTGATATATTTGTATAATTAAATTTAATTTTGCCTTGAACTAATAACTATTTATAAAGGATATAGGTGAATTTATTATGGAAAATAAAAAATCATTTTATGAGAATATTATTGTTGTTGTATTAGGAGCGATTTTATGTAATTTTTTGTGGGGTAGTGCTACACCTGCTATAAAAACGGGTTATAAGCTTTTTAATATTGCTTCATCAGATACGGCTTCTGTTGTTTTATTTGCTGGGGTTAGGTTCTTTATAGCTGGTTTTATGGTTGTCATTGCAGGTTCATTTATCCAAAAGTCTGTTTTAATTCCTAAGTCATTTAATTCTGTAAAAAAAGTAATAATATTAGGTTTATTTCAAACTGTTTTACAATATTTTTTCTTTTATGGAGGCTTAACAAGAACTCCAGGTGTAAAAAGTTCAATTATTCTTGCTACTAATGTTTTTGCTTCCTTATTAATTGCATCTTTAGTTTTTAAACAAGAAAAACTAACTGTATCAAAAATAATTGGTTGTGTAATCGGTTTTTTTGGTGTTGTTTTAGTAAATGTTTTTGGAAATGAATTGGATTATAAAATCACTTTTGGTGGTGAAGGTTTTATTTTCTTAAGTAGTGTTTGTTATGGGATAAGTGGTAGTTTGGTAAAAAGATTCAGCAAAGAAGAAAATACTGTGATGTTAAGTGGGTGTCAGTTTATTTTTGGTGGTACAATTATGATTATTGCTGGATTAATACTAGGTGGCAAATTTTCTGGTTTTACTTTAAAAACTATATCATTATTAGCATATTTGTGTTTTATAAGTGCTTTTGCATATACATTATGGGGATTGCTATTAAGTCATAATGATGTAAGTCGCGTTGTAATATTCGGCTTTTCAAATCCAATATTTGGAGTTGTTCTTAGTTCAATTTTTCTGAATGAAAAAAGTCAGACCGGATTAATTACGATTATTTCTTTAATTCTTGTTTGTATAGGAATATTTATTGTTAATAAACCTAAAAAGACAAGTCTATAAAAATTCTTATTTGAAGTTTACCTAAGTTATATAACTTTTTGACTAACATGTTTTAAGGACTTTGTGCTGTATTTTGATGGCTAGAGTCTTTTTTTTTACCTTAATCTGTATTTATAAAATTCTTTTATAAAATAGTATCAAGTATCTTCTAATATTTGAAGTTTACTTTTATGAAAATATATTTTACTTAATTTTCCGATAATTTCTTAAGAGGGTATATTCATTAAACGGATAATAGTTTTTCCACCTTAAAATAATTTTGAAAAAAAAGTGTACCCAAAAACTATAGTTAGTTCTTTGAGTACACTTAATTTTAAATTATAAACCTTATTAGTCTATTAAAGGTTTCATAGCTGTCATATAAGCACGGAGTTTTCTTCCAACTATTTCTATTGGATGATTACGAATTTCTGCATTTACAGATACTAATTGTCCATTACTTACGCAAGAATCTTTTACATTTAAACCTTTACCAATTACTTCAGTTGTAATTTTAGGCATTAAGTCTTTTTGCATAATAGGTACTGCTGCATTTGCAAATAGATAACATCCATATTCAGCTGTATCAGAAATTACTCTATTCATTTCGTACAAGCGTTTACGGTCGATTAGATTTGCAATAAGTGGTACTTCGTGAAGAGATTCGTAATAAGCTGATTCTTCTTTAATTCCTGCATCTACCATAGTTTCGAATGCAAGTTCACAACCAGCTTTTACCATTGCAACCATAATAATTCCTTTGTCGAAGAATTCTTGTTCTGTAATTTCTTCTTTTGCTTCTTCATTTTTTTCGAAAGGAAGTTTTCCTGTTTCTTCGCGCCATGTAAGAAGATCTTTATCTTTGTTTGCCCAGTCTTCCATCATTGTGCTTGAGAATTTTCCAGAAATGATGTCATCCATGTGCTTTTGATAAAGTGGAGCAAGGAGTTTTTTAATTTCTTTTGAAAGCTCATTTGCTTTGATTTTTGCTGGATTTGAAAGTCTATCCATCATATTTGTAATTCCGCCCCATTTAAGAGCTTCTGAAATTACATTCCATCCGTGCATTAAAAGTTTTGTAGCATATTCTGGTGAAATTCCATCTGCAACCATTTTATCATAACAAACGATTGTTCCAGCTTGAAGCATTCCACAAAGAATTGTCTGTTCTCCCATAAGGCCAGATTTTACTTCTGCAACAAATGATGATTCAAGAACACCTGCTTTTGAGCCACCCATACCAACTGCTAAAGCTTTTGCATAGGCCCATCCTTTTCCTTCTGGATCATTTTCTGGGTGAACAGCGATTAAATCTGGTACACCAAATCCACGCTGGAATTCGTGCCAAACTTCTGTTCCTGGTCCTTTTGGTGCACACATTACAACTGTAATATCAGGACGAATTTGCATTCCTTCTTCAATCACATTGAATCCGTGTGAATACCAAAGTGCAGAACCTTTTTTCATTCTTTTCATTACTTCTGATATAACTGCTGAGTGCTGTTTATCTGGAGTAAGGTTTCCTACTAAATCTGCTGTCGGAATTAATTCATCATATGTTCCAACCTTAAATCCATTTTCTGTTGCGTTTTTCCATGATTGTCTTTTTTCTGTAATTGCTGCTTCACGTAATGCATAGCTTACATCAAGTCCTGAATCACGAAGACACATTCCTTGGTTTAATCCTTGTGCACCACATCCAACAATAACTATTTTTTTTCCTTTTAATGCGTTTACACCGTCTGCAAATTCTTCTTTTGCCATTGAACGGCAATGTCCTAATTGAATACGTGCTTCGCGCCATGGAATTGAATTAAAATAATTGTTACCCATTTTTCTTCCCTTAATTTAATTTATTTATGAATTACATTATAGTCATTCATAGTATTAATTTTTCATAAGTATACCTTAATCATTGTATTGCGTAAAGTGAAAGTATTTAAATGTAATGTTGCATAATATGCAATGTGATAAATATTATATTTTATCATTCTTTAATTCTTTATTAATGCTTAAGAACATACCTAACGCAATTATAATTGCAACAAGATCTGCTATTGGTTGTGCAATAACAACTCCTTCTAAACCATAGAGACTTTTTAATAGCAAAATTAATGGTAAAAAAACAAATCCTTGTCGGCTAACGGCTAACATTAATGATTGAATTGCTTTTCCCATTGATTGAAATGTAAAATTGAATACGAACATTATGCCTAGTAGTGGACCAGAAATCATAAGGGCTCTTAAAACTATAATTCCAGTTTGAATTACTTCTTGGGAATTAATAAAAATACTTAATATTTGTTTTGTGAATATAAAATATATTGCAGTTAAAATGAAGCCAGTGACAAGTGTGCATAACATGGAGAACTTCATTATGCTTTTCATTCTATTTATTTTTTTTGCACCGTAATTATAACCTATTAAAGGTGCTATCCCCATTCCAATTCCGAACTGAACAAAGATAACAAGCATATTTGCTTTTTTTGCAATTCCCATGGCTGCTACATGTATATCGCCGTAAGTTACAAGCAAATTATTGGTGATAATATCAGAACAACTCATCAAAATATTTGTTAAAGAGGCAGGTAGTCCGATTAGTAAAACTCCTTTTAAAATTCCATTGCGTATTTTGTAATAGTTAAAACTAAGAGTGAGAACAGAATTATTAGATATTGTGTGTGAAAGAAATATTATAACTGAAACAATATTTCCGATAACAGTTGCAATCGCCGCTCCAGAAACTCCAAGGTTTAAACAAGGAATTCCCAAAAAACTATCTAAAATAAATATCGGATCTAAAACAATATTTGTGATTGTGCCAATCATCATCCCTATCATTGCTTTTTGTGATGCACCTTCACTTCTTACAAGATTAGAAAAAGCACATTGAAGTACAATAAAAGGACCTCCTAATGCAGTCCAAAATAGATAATCTTTTGCAAATTTAAAAGTATTTTCACTTGTCCCTACAGCTTTTAGTATAGGTGTCATAAAGGTAAGTAATAAAAATGTTCCCAAAAGTCCCACTAATATTCCTGTGTAAAAACAAAATGAGCTGATATTTTTTACTTTGTCGTAATTTTTTTCTCCTAAGGCTCTACTTACAAAAGAAGCCCCACCAACTCCAAAAATATTTCCGGCAGCCATTAAAAATAAAAAAACTGGAGTTGCAACACTTACAGCTGCTACTTGGTTAGGATCTCCCGTTTGACCAACAAAAAATGTGTCTACCATATTGTAAAAAACAGAAACAATCATGCTTGTAATTGTTGGAATTGCCATTGTAAATACAGCTTTTGGAACTGAGTAATTTTCAAATATTTCAATATTTTTATTCATAAAAAGATTTTAAAAAGATGTGTAGAATTTGTCAATAAACTGAATAATATCGTAATAAATGGAATTAATTTCGAATAATATTTCTTGATTGAATTAGGTTTAAAAAAATGTATAATCTTAAATATGAAGCGATATATTCCAGTTGTATTTATTATTGTTGCAGCAATTCTTGTTTTTTTTCTTGTTGGAAAAAATCTATTTGTAAAAGATAATATAATGGCTAGAGCAAAAACTGTAATTCCTATTGTTAATAAGGATGATACTGAACAAAAATCGGATGAATCAGTATACGAGGAATTTACTGAAACTTCATTTATTGAACTTGCTAATGATGAAACTTTATTAAGTATTGTAACTATGGATATTGATGGTGATAGTTATGATGATCAAATAAACATTATAAAAACTTCAAATGGTCCGTATTTGGTTTTAATCGTGGGATTGTATAATCCTGCATCGGCAACATATGTTCGTTCTTCTTATGTGGCAACAAATATTACACAAATAAAAACTTTTGCATGTACAAGTTTAGATGTAATTGGAAATCATAAAAATTCCCTCGTATATCAAGGTATTGCAGATAATGGACATTCTGTTTTGAGAATATTTAATGGCTCAAGAGATAGTAACGGTGAATTTGTACTATCAATGATAGGTGATTTTGATTCTGATGGTTCTGTATTTATTCAGCAGTCTGAACGTAATGAAGCTTACGAATTAAATCAAACAACAGCAGCACCTTTTCCTGTTTGGGTATATTCCTCTGTAGAAAAAGAGGATGCTGATTCTTTAGATCAAATTCAAACTATGTACAATTGGAATGAAACTGAAAGAAAATATACTGAAGTCAAGAAAATTCGGATTCCAGGAAGTAGAATCGCTGCAAAAGAGTTATCTAGAATTCAAGATGGGACTGTTTCAACTTTTGCAAATTTTTTAGATGGTTTATGGTACAAAACTGATAATACAACAGGTTCTTTAAGATATATCTTTTTTGATTATTCTAAACATGAGATTATTTTTCAGTTTGAGGATACAGAAGAAGTATATTCTTGGTTAAATAGTAATTTAAGGCGTAATGGAATTTATTTTTCTTCAGTAAATCAATCTGTAGAAAATTTGCAAAGACGATTTGATGTTTCTTTGGTAAATATTGATGAAATTCGAGTAAGAATACAAGATGATGTACGAATGGTTATAAGTGAAAGTTCTTTGTGGGACGGAAATTATAAAAAAATGACATCCAAAACCATAGAAAAAAAAGAAAAAACATCTTCTGCTGAATGTATTAATTCTCTTATACAAGGCCCTGCCTGGACAAGTTCTGATGGAACATATTTTGTATTTAAAGATGGAACTTTTATTGCTGAAGGTGAAAATTTAAATGATTCAGGTATGTATATAACTAATATAATTTCAGGAACTTCTGTTCTTCAATTTAGAAATAATAATGAGACAATATATTTCTCTGGTTATTATATTCCTTCTTTTAACAAAGTTACAAAAACTAAAACTGATAAAAGAGGAAGACAAACTTCTTCTGTGATAGACGATAAAGATACAATCTTATTGCAGAGTATTGTTGTTAGTCCTGATGGTTTTTTTCAGACAGAATCAAGACCTATAATTTTGCATAGAGCGGAATTAAAAAAGACTGAAGAAGAGTAACATTAAAACTGAATAATTTGTTAAATTACTTATGGATAGGTATCATAAATAGCAATTTTACAAACCTTCAAACTTAATTACTCCCTTGATTTTTGCATAGTATATCAATAAAATATTAGAACTATGACTGCAAATGAATTACGCTCAAAATATATTGAGTTTTTTAAATCAAAGAATCATGCGGAGATTTCTGGACAGAGTTTGATTCCAGAAAATGATCCATCAGTTTTATTTACAACGGCAGGTATGCATCCTCTCGTTCCATATCTTTTAGGTGAAAAACATCCTTCAGGAACTAGACTTACTGATTATCAAAAATGTGTTAGAACGGGGGATATAGACGAAGTTGGTGATCCTAGTCATTTAACATGTTTTGAAATGTTAGGTAATTGGTCGTTGGGTGATTATTTTAAGAAAGAATCAATTGCATATTCCTATGAATTTTTAACTAGTGCTGAATGGTTAGGTCTTGATCCAAGAAAACTTTCTGTTACAGTTTTTGCAGGAGATGAAAATGCTCCTCGTGATGAAGAAGCTGCACAATATTGGAAAGAAAATGGTATGCCTGAGGATAAAATTGCCTATCTTGGTGCAGATGATAACTGGTGGGCAGCAGGACCTACAGGACCTTGTGGACCAGATACAGAAATCTTTTATTGGGTTGGAGAGGGCTTACCTCCAGAAGGTTCAAATAAAGGGACTGACAGTTCTAATTGGATGGAAATTTGGAATAATGTATTTATGCAGTTTAATCGTGTTGACGAAAAAACTCTAGAACCATTGCCAAAGCAAAATGTAGATACAGGAATGGGTTTAGAGAGAACTAACTGTATTTTACAAGGAAAAACAAGTGTTTATTTAACTGAGGTTTTTCAGCCAATAATTGCAAGAATTGAAGAACTTTCAAATTATAAATATGGAACAAACGAAGAAAAAGACAAGTCTGTCCGAATTATTGCAGATCATAGTCGTGCAGCTGTTTTTATTTTAGGTGATCAAAGAGGCGTGTCTCCATCTAATGTTGGTGCTGGTTATGTTTTGCGTCGCTTAATTCGTAGAGCAGTTAGACATGGAATGAAACTAGGAATTGAAAAATCATTTTTGGCAGATATTGCAGAAAGTGTAATTTGTAATTTTAAAATTGCATATTCTGAATTGGAACAAAATTCTGAAAAAATTAAAAATGAATTGACTGCCGAAGAAGACAAATTCCGTCAAACATTAAAAAAGGGAGAGGCTGAATTCCAAAAGCTTTTACCTAATTTAATGAAAAATCCAAAGAAAATTATTTCTGGTAAAGTGGCATATAATTTATATGAAACTTATGGATTCCCATTGGAACTTACTCAGGAACTTGGTTCTGAAAATGGTTTTACAGTTGATATAGAAGGTTTTAAAGAAGCAGAAAAAAAACACCAAGAAGCATCAAAATCTTTAGATGCAGGAAAAGCAAAGGGTGGATTAGCAGAACAATCTGATGTAACAACAAAATATCATACAGCTACTCATCTACTTCAACAAGCTTTAATCGATGTTCTTGGTAATCAAGTAGCTCAAAAAGGTTCTAACATAAATAATGAAAGAATGCGTTTTGATTTTACTTTTGAAAGACCTATGACTAAAGAAGAAATTCAAAAGGTTGAAGACATTGTAAATGAAAAAATAAAAGAAGATTTACCTGTTACAATGGAAATAAAAACATTGGAAGAGGCTCAAGAAGAAGGTGCTAGAGCTTTGTTTACTAATAAATACGGCGAAAGTGTAAAAATATATACAATTGGTCGTGATTCTAAATCTGATTGGTTTAGTAAAGAAGTGTGTGGTGGACCTCATGTTCAGCATACAGCACAGATTGGAACATTTAAGATACAGAAAGAACAGTCTAGTTCTGCAGGTGTAAGAAGAATTAGAGCTGTTATAAGTGGTGGACTTCCATTGGATCCTCAATAGCTTATTTGTAACATATAAAGTATATATTTGTTAAAAGAAAGGTGATGAATATGAAAAAGATTTTTATTAGTTTAACATTATTGTTTGCTGTGTTAGGAAGCGTGTTTTCGCAAGCTGATTTACAACCTTTAGCTGTTGTAAAGGTAAATAAATCAGAAACAATTACTTTGCGCCAGTTAAAGGCGAGAGTTGAGTTATATCAAAAACAAAACAATATTGCTTCTTTTACTGTTGACCAAAAAAAAGAAATTCTTGCTGCAATGATCGACGAGAAGCTGGTAGTTCAGGCTGCTCAAAAGTCTGGGTTAAATATAACTGATTCTCAAGTAAATCAATATTTTTTACAGAATATAAGTGCTCAGATTGGAAAACAGGTAACAGAAGCTGAATTTACAGAAATTGTAAAACAGCAGACAGGTCTTTCTCTTGATAAATATATAGAAAAACAAGTTGGTATGAATGTAACTGATTATAAGAATCATTTAAAAAATCAACTTTTAGCTCAGCAATATGTTCTTCAGCAGAAGCAGGCTGAAATTAGCAAAGCTGCTCCTAGTGACGAAGAAATTAGAGCTTTTTTTGAATTAAATAAATCAAGTTTTGTACAGAATGATATGTTAAAACTTTTCCTTGTTGTATTTCCAAAAAGTGCAAATGCAGAAAAGAGTCGTACGGAAGCTCAGAAAATGCTTGATGAATTAAGAGCAAAAAAGACTTCTTTCGATAAAATAAAATCAAAGATGGCTGAAACAAAAACATATCAAAGTGGAGATTTATTAATCAGTAAATCTGCTCAACATGCTCAGCAATTGGGAATTTCTTATAATGAACTTATAGAGTTGTTTAATAAGGAAAATGGATTTGTTTCAAATTTAAATGAAACAGGTGATAATTTTCAGTTCTATGTTGTTCGCCAAAAATATAGTGCAAAAATGCTTGGTTTGAGTGATGTTGTTCAACCTGAAACAACAATAACTGTTTACGATTATATTAAATCAAATTTAACACAGCAAAAACAGAGTCAAGCTTTGATTACTGCTGTTCAAGAAATAACAAAATCTCTTGATACTCCAGAAAATGTAGACAGAAAAAAGAAGGGCGAGGCTCTCGATAAACTATTGAATTGGTAAGGTAAAAAAAGTGTCTCGAAGAAAAGGTAGAATATTGGCATTTCAGGGATTATATTCTTGGGATGTTGGTGGTATAAAAAAAGAAGATGTAATTTCTCTTTCTTGGAATCGTGATGATAATTCCGAGGAAATGAATGATGATGATAGTTGTGTTTTTGCAAGAGTATTACTAGCAGGTGCAATTGAAAATCATGAAAAGATAGATGAGCTAATCAAAAGTCATTTAAGTGGTTGGGATTTTAATAGAGTAAATAGAGTTTCTTTAGCAATATTAAGAATGAGTGTTTATTCGTTATTGTTTCAAAAAGATGTTCCTGCGACAATTGTAATTGACGAAGCTATTGATATTGCAAAAGAATATGGTCAAGATGATTCGTTTAAGTTTATAAATGCAGTTCTTGATAATATAAGAAAAGAAATTTCATTGGAAAAATAAATATGAAAAATAGCTGGAATTTTAAATTTATAAAGTGTATTTCGGCTATTTTTTTTTGCGTCGCTTTTTTTCAGTCTTGTTCCAATTATAATGATAATAAATCTTTTATTTCTTTGTTAGATGAAGCAGATGATTTTATAAAAAAAGGGGAAGTTGGTTCGGCTTTAAAAAGTCTAAAGAAAGCTTCTAAAAATTCATCGTCTGTATATTCGGATATTGGCATCTTTAAAAGATTCATGACTTTAGGTGAATATAAATTAGCAGAGAAGTTTTTGCAAGAAAACCTAAAAACAAAAGATGATAATTTAGAATTATCAGCATTATATACACATTTTTTACTTCGCCAAAAACGAAATAAAGAAGCTTTTGAATATTCTAAAATATTGAAGGGTTCAAAATATGGCTCTTTGTATTCAGAAGCGTTTTTTAAGTGCAATCAAGAATATGATTTTTTTTCTAATAAAATAATTGATATTTATTTGGATTTATATACTTCCACAAATAATCAGAAATGGCTTATTAATGCTGCTTTACCCTATTTATTAGAAGGCGAATATATAGAAGCCTCTGATTTGCAAGAGGAAATAAAAAACAATGAGGACTCGTTTTTTTGGGCATTAGTTCATTATGATGCTAAAAAATATGATTTATGCTTAAAAAATTTAGATGCTATACAGAATTATTACGATTCTGGAGAGTTCTTTTCTCTGGCTTCCGATGCCTATGTAATGTTAGAAGAATATGACCTAGCTGAAAAAGAAAGAAATAAGTTGCTTAATTTAAAAGATTCTGTTGACTTGATAACAATTCCCGAAAATTTAATTATAAACAGTTCTATATGGTCGTTTGTTAATGAAGATTATAAACGGGCTTATGATTTATTATTTAGCATTATTTTAAGAAATCCAGAATCTGTTTCGGGGCTCTTAACTTATGGAAAATTTGCAAAAGCAGAATCTAAAATTTCTGATGAATCTGAATTAGATTTAGCTGTTAAGAAAACAGGATTAAAAACCATGAAAATGAAGAAATTTGATGATAGACCTAAATTTCTCATTGACGATATTATTTTTCGAATTGATTCTTATTTAAAAAAATGTAAAGAAGAGAATAAATCTTGTGATGAAGATTTACTAGTTGAAAAAGTTTCTTTGTTTTTAGAGAAAAATAATAATCTTCCAGTAAACTCTGTTGAGTCATTTTTATGGCAAATTTTAGAAGAAAATGAAATTGAGAAAAATTACTATCCGTCTTTATTAGTTAATTTTGTACTGGGAAAATTATTATCGTTCAATAAAATTGATGATGCGAGGCTTTTGTTCACAAAATATATAGATGCAAAATATAATAAGGACGAGAATGAAAAATTAGATTCTGAATCAAAAAAAATAGATATATTTGGTGGCGAAATTAATAACTCTTCTTCAGAAGTTCAAACCCATGTTTTAAAAGCTTTATTTGGTGATATGATAATTGAACATATGAATAAGATGGAAATATGGGAAGTTGAATATTCTGCATATTTTTCACTATTCGAAGGAAATTATAGTGTTGCAAAACGTTTATATGAATATATTTTATTTGAAACTGATGGAATTAATGTGAAAAAAATTGATTCTGATGTTAGAAATATTTCTGTGTATGCTTCTATTCCAAGTATTGTAAATCTTGCTATGTTATATTCTAGTTTAGGGCAGTTAAAAGAAAGTTCTACTTTGTATAGTTTAGCTATTGGAAAGATTGTTGATAATGAACTAAAATCTCAGATCATGTATAGAAACGCACTAATTCACATTGACTTGAATGATGAACAGAGTGCACTTTTGATTTTAGATTATGCAATAGCAATAGATCCATCAAATGTCAGTGCTAGATTATTAAAAAAACAATTAACTATGAAATAAAAAAAGGAGTATCAAATTATTGATACTCCCATAAAATTACTCAATTATAGCAATAATATCTGAATTTTTTACTATCAAGTAGTCATCACCATCAATCTTTACTTGAGTTCCTGCGTATTTATCATACATTACACGATCACCAACTTTTACCGTAATTTTTTCTTTTTCAGTTCCTGGACCAATAGCTTCTACTGTAGCAGATTGTGTTTTTTCTTGTGCTGTTTCAGGAATAATAATTCCCGAAGCTGTTTTTGTTTCTGCCTTTTCTTGTTTAAGTAAAACTCTGTCTGCTAATGGTTTAAGTTTCATATATTTTCCTCCAAAGATTATTTATTTCTACTTTATAAATATATTAATTTTTTGTGTCTTAGGTCAATAAAAAATTATTGTTTGTGAAAATGGCAATTTAAAGTGAGTCAAAATTACTCAAAAAAGATGGAAAAAAAGTAAAGTGAGTCATTTTGTCTTGAAGCATTAAAAAAATAGATAAATATGAGTAAATTAACTATGAAAAATAAAGAAAAAAACATCATAAAAAGTTGGCACGAAAAATGCATATAAATATATATATTTTGCAATATAAAGGAGTGCTATTATGACAAACGACAATGAGGTTCTTTCTGTTTATCTAAAAGAAATTAACAAAATTCCTCTATTATCTTATGAGGAAGAAACAGAGCTTGCTATAAAAGCAGCCGCGGGTGATAAGGTTGCAAAGGACAAAATAGTAAATGCAAATCTACGTTTTGTTGTAAATATTGCAAAAAAATATAAAAACAGTGGTATGGAATTTTTAGATTTAATAAGTGAAGGAAATATTGGTTTATTAACAGCCATTGAAAAATTTGATGTTAGTAAAGGATATCATTTTATTTCATATGCAGTATGGTGGATACGACAGGCAATTCTAAAATCTATCTGCGAAAAAAGTCGTTCTATAAGACTTCCATTGAATAGAGCAAATGAAATAGTTCAAATAGAAAAAGCAAAAAAACTATTTAATGAAAGTAAATCTGAAGAAGAGGAAATTCGTGAAATTGCTCTAATGTTGGGAATGTCTGAAAAACATGTAAGAGATATGATTTTAATTAGTCGTGATATGATAAGTCTTGATTCTCAAATTGAAGGTTCTGAAGGAGAATCTGCTTCTATTGGTGATTTTATTCCTGATGATCGATATGGAGAACCTGATGATTCAATAATTAAAAATTATCTTAAAAAAGATTTATCTAATGTTTTAGAAACATTAAAACCAAATGAAGCAAAAGTAATAAAGTTAAGATATGGCTTAGAGAATCAAAAACCAATGTCATTAAAACAAGTTGGAGAAATTTGTAACCTTACAAAAGAAAGGATTAGACAAATTGAAAAAAATGCAATTACAAGAATGCAACTTCCTAGCAGAGCTAAAAAATTAAAGCCCTATGTTGCTTAATTCTTTTATTACATCTGCACGGGCTTGTTGCATCAGTTGATTATCATCTATGGGGTTTCCTATTGGGAAAGACATAATTCCACTTTGAATGGTTCCAGAAATTTCTCCGGGACCTCTTAGTTTTAAGTCCTTTTCTGCAATTTTAAATCCATCTGATGTTTCTCTAAGTGTTAACATTCTTTCTTTGCCTTTTTCTGTTAATGTACTTCTATATATTAAAAAACAGAAAGATTGTAAATTACTTCGTCCTACACGCCCTCTTAATTGATGTAATGCAGCAAGTCCAAATCTATCGGCTTGTTCAATGACCATACAAGTTGCATTTGGAACATCTACTCCAACTTCAACAACTGTGGTTGCTACTAATATGTGTATTGTTCCATTTTTGAAATCTGTAAGAATTTGATTTTGAATCTCTTCACTTATTTTACTATGAATAAGACCTATTCTATATTCTTTGTAAATAACATCTTTAAAGTAATTATACATTTCTTCTGCTGATTTTAATGATTTATCACTATATTCTAAATTCTCTTCAATGGCAGGATATACAAAGTATGCTTGATGACCTTTTTGTAATTCTTTGCGGACAGCTTCGTATGCGTTATTTTCATTACCACTTTTTGTCAAATAAGTTATTATTTCTTTTCTGTTTAGAGGTTTAGATTTTATTGTATATATATCTAAATCCCCAAAAAGTGTTAATGCTAGTGATTGTGGAATTGGAGTTGCACTCATCATTAATAAATTTGGTTCTGAAATTTTGGGATTTAAGCTATTTCTGCCTTTATCGATAATTGCTGATCTTTGCATTACTCCAAATCTATGTTGCTCATCTATTATTACAAATGCTAAATCACAATATTGTACATTTTTTGAAAAAAGAGCGTGTGTTCCAATTAATAAATCAATTTTACCTTCTTTTAAGGCTTGTAATAGGTTTGTACGACCTTGTGCATTAATATTTCCTGTTAAAAATGCAACTCTTACTCCTAAGTTTTCTAATTGGAGCGCGGCATTTTCTGCATGCTGTTTAGCAAGTATTTCTGTAGGAGCCATAAATGCACATTGACTTCCGTAATCTTTAATTCTTAAGCAAATAAAAAAAGAAACTAAAGTTTTTCCACTTCCGACATCACCTTGTAAAAGTGCTCTCATTGATGTTTTTTTCTGTTGACCTATGTTATTGTAACTTTTGTCAATGTCAGTATTTGCTTGAAAGATTACTTTTTTTTGATCTTCAGTAAGTTTATAGGGTAAGCGATTTAGATATTCTTTTTGTAGTGGTGATAAAGATTGAGTAAAATCTTGTTCTGTAATAACTGAATTATCATAATTCTTATATTCTAAAGTTGGAATTGTTCCTCGATGGTTTATTGCCATCTTAATAATATTTGTTTGAAACTTATAAAATTCTTCATATATAAGTGTTTTTTTTGCGTTCAGAACTTGTTCCATATTTTCTGGATTGTGTATAGATTTTATTGCCTCGGATTTTGATAGTAATTTTCTGTGTTTTATTATCCAATCAGGAACTTCGTTTTCTATTCCGTATGAATATTGAGTTATAGCATTTGATATTGCTTTTCTGAATATTTTTTGAGTTAAATTTTCTGATAATTTATAAATTGGGTAAACTTTGTTATTTGAAATTGCAGTGAAATCAAAATCTTCTAAATTTCCTGTAGGTGAAATTAAATTTGCTTCAAATAATGTAGATTGTAATTTGTTGAATTTTACATCAAATTTTCCAGTTACAGATATTATACTGTCGATGGGAAGTGATTTTTCTAAAAAAGGTCGATTAAATGCAATTAATTCTGCACTTAGAGTTCCATCATTAATAATAATTTTGAGGGTTTTCATTCGGCCATAACCAAACCATTCATGACCAATAACTTTTGCTATTGTATTCACTTTGGAAACAAAATTAAATTGTGCAAGAGAATATTTTTTTGTTCTGTCTTCCCAATTTCGTGGATAATATTGTAATAAATCTCCAACAGTAAAAATATTTAACTTTGCAAGTTGTTTTGCAATTGAGGGGCCTATACCTGGTATATTTACTATTGAATTTTTTATTTCAGAAACTTTCATAAAAAATTAGAATGGCAATCTTATAAGGAATGCAATAAAAAATCTAATTAATATATTCGAAATAAATAAACCTATAGAAAAAACAAAAAAACTGATTGTTAATGCCCATGTATAAGAAATTATTTTTTTTGAAAAAAAACTAGAAATTTTAAATACGAAAGGATGAATTATTCTATCAATGTGATCCCAAAAACTTCCGTATGAATTATAACTATGAGTTACATTTTTATGAAAAAATCTCATTAATAAAAAGGCGATTAATCTTATGAGTAATAAAACAAGAATAAAAATAGCGAAAGAGTTTATAAGAGACCAACAAAGAGAAACTATATTCGCTAATAGATAGCCTAATGAAATTCTTCTTGTATAGGCAAGGCTTCTGATGATATTAGCTAAGAACAGAAGAAAACATATGGCAATGGTAGCAGAAAAATCAATATTTCTGAATCTAAAGATTTTGAATTGCTTAAAGAAATTTAAAAATGGGTCGGTGATTTTTGAAATAATCTGACCAAAGGGAGAATAAATTGTTCTTGGAAACCAAGTTAAAACAATTCTGATTAAACAAATGAAAGAGTATAAAGAAATTATATTTGCAATAAGATTTAAAATTGATACCATTTGAATCTCCTATAAAAAAAATTACGCTGTCCAAACTTCGTTAACACAAGGAAAATCTGACAGTTGTTTTATAAACTCATCTGTTGCAGGTACGGATAATTGTGTATTAGCTTTTATTGTATAAACTTTATTATTTGCTTCTATATGGAAGTATACTGAACAATTTCCCCTTGTGCCAAATAAAAATTCTTTTAAATTGAAGAAATAATTTTCTACTTCATATAAATCATTTAGGCGGATATGTATTTCTTGAGATGTTCTTTCCTCTAATATTTGAGGATCTTCCATAGAATTAACAATAAAAGATGGTTCGTCGCGAGAAACATCGATTTTTCCTTTTAGTGCAACAATCATTTCGTTTTCGATTTTATCCTTTAATTGTTCCCATGTTTTTGGAAAGAATGTAATATCGATTTCTCCTGAGAAATCTTGGATTTTGGCGAAGGCCATATTTGTATTCTTTTTTGTTATAATGGATCTCAAATTAGTAATCATTCCAATAATGACATATTCTTTTCCTGTGTTTTTTTGATGCCATGAATTTGGGGCTACAAGATTTTCTTCTTTTGCTATTTTTGATTCTCTTTGAAGTGTGGAAGAATTTAATGTTGCATGTTCAAAAGCCTTTTTAAAATCATCAAGTGGATGACCAGAAATGTAACAACCAATTAATTCTTTTTCCATATTTAGTTTTTCTAATTTAGAACAATCATTTTGTTCTTCAAAAATAAAATCAGAAAATTCTTTTTCATCTGTATCTTCAAAAAGACTGACTTGACCATAATTGTTTACAGATAGTTTTTTTTCTGTATACTCAAATGCTCTATCGAGATTTGCGAGTAGTGTTGGTCTATTTTTATCAAGGTTATCAAAACCTCCTGTTTTTATAAGAACTTCAATTGCTTTTTTGTTAATGGCTAGTTTTGGCGTTTTGTTTTCTTTTTTTTCTTCTTCTGTTAAATCTTCTTTTATAAGAAGTATTCTTTCTAGAAAATCAATAAAACTTTTGTAAGGACCATTTTGTTCTCGTTCTTTTACTATTGCTTTTGCTGCTGTATCTCCCATGCCCTTTATACCTTTTAAACCAAAGACAATGTGTCCATTTACAACATCAAAAATTGAATCTGATCTGTTTACATCAGGTGGATCAACAGGAATGTTCATTTTTTTTGCTTCTGCAATATAATCTGGTAGTTTATCGGTAGAAGTGATTTCGTTTGTAAGGTTTGCTGCCATGAATTCAGCAGGATAGTTTGCTTTTAACCAACCTGTTCTATAGGCCAGAACTGAATACGCTGCGGCGTGGGATTTGTTAAAACCATATCCCGCAAAAGGAATCATGATATTGAAGATTTCGGCTGCATGTTCTTTTGTAAAGCCCATTTTTATAGCACCTTCTTCAAATTCTACTTGTTTACTCATTAAGACTTCTGGTTTTTTCTTTCCCATGGCACGTCTAAGCATGTCCGCACCACCAAGAGAAAATCCTGCAATTCTTTGAGAAACTTGCATAACTTGTTCCTGATAAACCATAACTCCGTAAGTTTCTTTTAGAATATCTTCAAGACAAGGGTCTGGATATTTTATGGTTTCAGGTTTCCATTTTCCGTCTATGTAATTTGGAATGTAATCCATTGGACCTGGTCTATATAGTGCGTTTAAGGCTACTAATTCCTCTATACAACGAGGTTTTGCCTGTCTTAGAATCTTCTGCATTCCTGCTGATTCAAACTGGAAGATTGCTACAGAGTCACCACGAGAAAATAAATCAAATGTTTTTTCATCTGTTTCGCTAATTTTGTTTGTATCAAGAAGAGGCATGTCTGGGGTTTTGTGTTTGTTTATAATTGTTTCTGCATATCGAATTAGTGAAAGTGTTTTTAATCCGAGATAGTCAAATTTTACAAGACCACATGGTTCAATAATATCCATTGTATATTGGACTGCAACTTCGTGTGTTTTTGCGTCTTTAAATACAGGGGCCCAATTTGGTAGTTCTGTTAGTCCGATAACCATTCCAGAAGCATGAAGACCTGTATTTCTGTTTACATTCTCAAGTTTAAATGCTAAGTCAAAGAGTTTTTTGTATCGTGGATCTTCTCTATATGGCGCTAAGAGACCTCCTACGCCTTCAGGAAATTTTGAAGAAGTTTCAAATCCATCTTTTAGTTTTGCTTTTGGATCATTTGGAACAAGCCCTTTTAACATTGTAACTTCTGCAAGGGGAACTCCTAAAACTCGTCCTACATCGGCAATACATTGTTTTGGTTTTAAGGTACCAAAAGTAACAATGTGACCAACTTGTGGTTCTCCGTATAACTCTCTTGTGTGTTGTATAATATCTTGTCTAAAGTCGAAATCCATATCGATATCAAAGTCGGGCATTGAAACTCGTTCTGGATTAAGAAATCGTTCAAAAATTAACTTATATTTAAAAGGATCAATATCAGTAATTGTCATTGTGTAAGCAACTAACGAACCTGCTCCAGAGCCTCGTCCTGGGCCAATAGGAATCCCATGTTCTTTTGCCCAATTTATAAATTCCCATACAACTAGAAAATATCCAGAAAATCCCATCTTGAAGATAATTCCTAATTCATATTCTGCACGCTGACGAATTTCTGGAGTAATTTTTCCGTATCGCATTAATAAACCTTTTTCTACGATATGGCGAACATAATCATCTTGATTTTTGGAATAATCATCTCCATGGGTTTGAAATTCTTTTGGAAGTTCAAAGCGTGGAAGACATTCTTTTAATTCTTGTGTTTTATATTGATGAATAGTCAAATTACACATATTTGCAATTTTAACTGTGTTTTCAAAAGCTTCTGGTACATTTGGGAAAAGAGCTCTCATTTCTTCTTCTGTTTTAAAGTACCATTCTGTTCTTCCGTCTCCCATAGTCTGATGTGGTTCGTTTAATAATTTTTTGAAACCGATACATCTAAGAACATCTTGAGCTTCTGCATCTTCTTTTTCTATGTAATGAATATCATTTGTTACAACAAGAGGAATATTCATTTTTTTTGCTAAAGCAATTAGTTTAGGATTTAATTCTTTTTGTTCTTGCAATCCATGATCTTGAAGTTCTATATAGAAATGGTCTGGACCAAAAAGCTCCGAATATCTTTTTACAAACTCTTCAGCAACTTCTTCTTTGTCATGCATTAAGATTTGAGGAAGTTCGCCGGCAATACATGCTGTAAGACATATTAATCCTTCATGTCTTTCTTTTAGCATTTCAAAATCTATTCTAGGTTTGCCATAGTATAAACTGTTTTCATCGGTGTATGCGTTACTGTTTAACCAACACATATTTTTATAGCCAGTTTCATTTTCGCATAAAAGAATAAGATGATAATATTTAGAGCCATATTTTGTTGGTTTTTGAATTGAATGGTCTTCGGTGGAATAAAATTCACATCCTACGATAGGGTTAATTCCGTTTACATGGCAGAGATGTTCAAAATTTAATGCACCGAACATATTTCCGTGATCTGTTAATGCAAGTGCGGGCATATTAAGTTTTTTTGCTTTTTCCACTAATTTATCAATTTTTGCACAACTATCTAAAAGTGAATAATCGGAATGAACATGAAGGTGTACAAAATTAGAAATAGGAGTTCCTTCTGGAGCTGGATCAAAAACACGCATATCTGCCATAAATAAAACCTCTAAATGATATTAGCATATATGGTAAAAAAATTCAGTGTAGGAGACAAAAATAATAACGAAATTTAAAAACAAAATTTTTGATTTATGATAGATTATTTTTATGATTAAACTTATAGCTTTTTTGGGAAATTACGGAGCTGAATATAAAAAAACAAGGCATAATGTTGCATGGTTGTATGCAGAACAATTGCCTTTTTACAATAAATTAAATTGGCAACAGAAATTTAAAGGCGAATATGCCGTTGTTGATATTAGTATTTTGGCAGAATGGTTTGGTACAACAGGAATGTTAACAAAAAAAAATGGAGAAAATCCAGAAGTGCCAAAAGAAGCACCAGAAAAAATATTTTTTCTAAAACCTTTAACCTACATGAATTTAAGTGGAGAATCGATTATTGCCATCGCTAATTTTTATAAAATAAAACCTGATGAAGTTCTTGTTATTCATGATGAATTAGAACTTCCTTTGGGAACTATAAGTTTAAAATGGTCGGGTGGCTTAGGTGGCCATAATGGATTGCGTTCTACAAAAGGAGTTTTTGGTACAGCCGATTTTTGGAGATTAAGGTTTGGTATTTCAAAACCAATAAACGCAAATATTGCAGATTATGTTTTAAGTAATTTTACTGAGGATGAACAGATTGTATTATCACAAATTTTCTCTCAGACAAATGAACTATTTGAAAAATTAATTCTTTCTAAAGAACCTCAGCGATTGATTCAGAATTGGGGAAAAAAGAAACTTATTGCTGATACTAATTAATAACCGTATTTTATAAAGAGAAATATTTTGTAAAAAAAATAAGTTATACAAAAAACGATATATTGTTTATTCATTTTAAATGTATTAGACAATACATCAAATTTTTATTATATTAGTCTTATGATAAGTAAAATTTTTGCTGAAGAAGAAACAGAAAATAAAAAGCCAAACACAGATCCTCTAATGGAAAAGTTTTTAAAGACTCGACAGATTATTGTTAGTGGCGAAGTAAATGCAGAACTTGTAGAAAGAATTGTAAAACAACTTCTTATTTTAGAAGCTGAATCGGATAAGCCGATTTATTTGTATATCGATTCTCCTGGTGGTTCAGTAGATGATGGATTTGGTTTGTATGATGTAATACGATTTATAAAAGCTCCTGTTTATACGATAGGTATGGGACTTATTGCAAGTATGGGTGTTACTCTTTTTCTTTCAGTTCCAAAAGAAAGAAGATTTAGTTTGCCAAACAGTCATTTTTTGATTCATCAACCTCTCGGAGGTTCTAAAGGTGTTGCAACAGATATAGAAATAACAGCGAATGAGATTTCTAAAACTAGAGAATATTTGACAAATCTTATTGCCGAGGCAACAGGAAAGGATTTTGAGACTGTAAAGAAGGACACAGAAAGGGATTATTGGCTTACTGCACAAGAAGCTGTTGATTACGGCATTGTAGGTAAGATTATTACAAATCGTTCTGAATTGAACTAGCATTTTATTTGTGTTAAAGTAACATGACTTTCGAATTAACAGACAAGCTTATTGCAGAAATTCTTTTTGCAATGGAAAATCAGCAAAAGCAATTTTTGTTTGATGCAAAAAAAATGAATTTAATTTCTTTTGATGAAAGTCTTGTGGATAACGAAGTCATTTATTTGTTACCATCGTGGGATTCTTCTGATGGTTATAACTTGCTTGAGACATTTATTACAAAATTCAGTGGGGTTAAACCTTATAAAGAATTAAAAAATGTTCTTGCAGAAGGAAGGGGGGTATTTAAGAATTTTAAAAAAGTTTTAAAAAAGTACCCAGAAGTTGAACGGAAATTCAATTTGTATAAGAAAAATGAAATGAATTTTCGTATAATTGAATGGTACAATTCGTTAAGAGAGTCTTGGGGTTTAGAAAAACTTAATCAAGAATATGATGATTGTAACAATCTTATTCAGGAAGATTTTATATTCAGACCTTATGATTATAAATTAGATCGAAAATGTTTGGCTCTCGAATTTAATAATTTTTTGGAAGAAATAAAGAATCAGTTTCCTGGTGAATTGGGCTTTGTGTTGTCAGATTATTGGAAAATGCAAAGTGAAATAAAAAATATTACAAGTAATAAAAGTGTTGAAGGTTTTGTTTGTCACACTTTATTAGATGAATTTGCTGGCTGTATTTTGTATTCTTCAAATACTAAAGAAAAAAAAATTGTGGCTTTTGCTGCACTTTTTGTAAATCAAAATTATCGTGGATTAGGAATTGCAAAAGAGTTGTTAGATAGAAGCTTATCTTTCCTTCGCGATAAAGGAATTCATTTTTTTATTATTTCGAATTCATTTGTATCAAATGCACTTGAACCATTATTAGTCCAGTTTGGATTTGAAAAGAAAGGGTTTGCATTTGTAACAGAATTAAATTAGGCCTTTTTTTATAGGAGTTGTATTATGGCTTTTAAACGTGATAATGAATTAAATTTTGATCAAATTTCGGCTTTCTTAAAAGATGCTGTAGAAAAAGTTGAATCAAATCCAGAACTTTATGAGGAATTAAAAAAAGTATTTAAAAAATCTGTTCCTCTAACTCGTCGTTCTTATGTAGCGGCTTATTTGTTAAAGTGCGCATCAGGTTCTATTTACCGTTTTAGTTCTCAAAAAAGTAGAGAAGATTATAGAAGTCGTAGAGATGATGCTCGCAGAAGTAGATTTGAAAATCGTAAAAATGAAAATAATGATTCTTCTGAAGTTCGTGAAAGATTTCAGAGAATTCAAATTGATCCAGAATTAGCATCAACTATTTTTGTTGGAATTGGTAGAAATAGACGTGTATTCCCTCGTGATATTGTTGGTTTATTTACAAATGTTGCGGGAATCGAAAGAGAGCGTATCGGAGCTATAAAGGTTCTTGCAAATTATTCTTTTGTAGAATTATTTAAAGATGATGCTGATAAAGTTATTAACTCATTGAATGGTTATGATTACAGAGGACGCAAACTTGCTGTAAGTTATTCTTCAAAAAAAGATAGTGAAGATGCAATTGATATTGAAGATAATGATGAATTAGTACCTGATGTTGAAAATACATCAGCTCCTGTTATTGATAGTTTTACAGCTACAAATACAGATACTGTTGCACAGCAGGCAGCTTTTGCTAGAGCAATGGAAAATTCTCCTATTGAAGAAATGTCTGATGAAGAAATTATGGCTCTTAGAGCTCCAAGATCTAGTTCATCAGATGATATTCAGTAATGTAATTATGATAAAAGTTTTGCACACAGGACCATTTTCGGTAAATACATTGATAGTTTCTTTAAATGAAAACAAGGTTTTTATTGTTGATCCGGCCTCGTGTGCTTTCTGCAAAGATGAGAATATTATTAGTTCTTATCTTTTGCAGAATAATTTAGATCCTATTGCAATAGTTCTTACACATGGTCATTTTGATCATGTGTCTGGATTGTCTTATCTACGAAAAATATATCCTAATATTCCAATTTTAATTCATGAAAAAGATAAAAATATGATTGGTAAAAATTCTCAAGAATTACAAGGGTTATTTCTTTCTTATATGGGGTTCGAAGATTTTTTATCAGAAGTTTCTGATTTGCCAGAAGCTACATCTTTTTTAGAAGAAAATAAAACATTATTTCAGTGTTTTGATTCAGGGATTGGTTCAGAGATTCCTTCTGAATTAAAGGAATGGTTGATTTTACACACTCCAGGTCATACAGAAGGTTCTGTTTGTTTATATAATAAATCAAAAAAAATATTGATTTCTGGTGATACTCTTTTTTATTTATCCTATGGCAGAACTGATTTATTTGGTGGAAGTGATAATAAAATGAAAAAGAGTCTTTATAGATTATCAAAAGAAATTGATTTTTGTACAAAAGTCTTTCCGGGGCATGAAAGATTTGATTTTGAATTAAAGGAAAATTTTTAGGTTATTCTGTTATTCTAAAAAATGAAGAATTTATGGATTGATTTTCTATGGTTATAATTCCATAGGATTTTTCCGATTCTCCTCTAGGTCTTTCACAACTTCCAGGATTAAAGAAATATTTATTTTGCTTAATAGAAGAATAAGGGATATGAGTATGTCCAAATATAACTATATCAGCATTTATTTCAATAGATTTGCTTAATAGAAAGTCTTTTGTGTAATAGACTTCATATTCGTGACCGTGAGTTAAGAAAATTCTTTTATTTGCAATATCAATAATTTGAGATTTAGGTAATCTTAAATATTTTACTTCGTCTGTATATAATTGGACTGAGTTATAATCTCCATTTCCTTGGACACAGGCAATAACAGAGGGAAGAAATTTATCTTTTTCTGGTAAAAGTTCGTTTTCTTCTATGGATGTCGCTAAGTCATTAATTCCATCGCCACAAAAACATAGTAAATCACAATTTTTATGCTTAGTAAGAATTTCTTTTAGTACATTGGGATTTCCATGAGAATCTGATATAACAAGGATAGATGCAGATGTTTTGGTTTTTAACGACTCTATATCTGTTTTATCTCCAATAAGATAATCTGCATTTTGTTGGAATGAATTTAGCATTTATTCAAATATAAAGTGATTAATTGACTGAAGACCTGTTTCGTTATCGTAATAATAATGAACAGTTTTCTTTTGACCTACAAGTTTTTGAACAAAAGAAAGTAAATCTTTGTTTGCAACAAGTGGTCCTCTAAGATTTATCATTTGTTGAATAGATGATAATAATAAAACTGAAACATCAAAATTTGGGATAAAATCTGTTTGTTCTTCATTTAATGATTCTGTTTGTTGTACATAATCAAGAACAAAATCTGAAGTTGCTTCAGAACCTAGTACATTGTCTTGTGGTAACAATGAAAATACAGGATACGGAAGAATACCATTTTCAGATTTATCTTGTATTTTTGCAATTACATTACATAAGCCTTCTGGAGCTCCAAGGGTTATGATTCCTGCTAAGGATTTTGATTCAATTTTATCTATTATAGAGCTTATTCTTATTTTTCCGGCAAACATAAAATCTTCTGGATATACAAAAACGGAAATTAATCCTGATTTATCTTCAGTTTCTACACCATAGTTGTAATCAAGAAGTTGGGTTATGCTTTTTATGTTTTCTTCGGAATTATAACTATGACCTAAAATGATAACTATATTTTTCCCGGATAAGTATTCCTTTGTTTCTGCATTAATATGCTTTAACTTTATAGCCGATTTCACGGTTTTTTGTGGCGGAGTAAGATTTTCAGATTGATTTTTTTTATTGTTATTACAAGAGAAAATAGACAAAATAGAAAGCAGAACTGTAATAAATTGAATTTTTTTTATCATATGCAAATAATAACAAAATTAATTATATGTGAAAAGATTGTCTTAATTCTGTAAAAATAAAAAAAATAGTTGTTAAAAATTCATTCAAGGCTTAAAATTAATGTATATATCTAAAATATAGGATTTGTTATGAAATTTTTAAAAAGTCTTTTGGAAAAAGTTAAAGAAAAATATAAAAATAGTCCAATAAATATCTCAATAAAGAGTACAAGTTTTGCAAAAGTTTTAATAGTTCTTTTTTTGTTTACATTAATCTGTTTAATTGCTTGTTTTTTATTTAGACTTATGTCTGTATTGCCTATCATATTCGCGATTTCTTGTTTTTCGCTTATATGTTTTTTGTTGTTGAAAAAAGGATTTTACAAATTTTCAACAAACCTTTGCTTTATTTTTTTATCTGTAATACCATTTTTTATTGCATTAAGTCAGACGAGAATGTCTCACCGTGACATTTATTTATATTTTTATTATTGTATGCCGTTTTTGATTCTTTCCTGTACGGTTTGTTATGCAAAATATCAGGTTATAATGGTATATACAATACAAGTTATATTAAGTGTTGTTTATACAGTTTCTGTAGTATCAAAAATTCCTTCTGTTGATATGGATGGTGTCAACAGAAGTTTAATTCTTTGTATTGTAATGGGACTTATTGGTTTAATTTCTCTTATAATAAGTATTCGTGTTGAACAAAAAATTATTAAGGTTTTGGAGAAAGATAGCCAAAAAACAAAAAGTCGATTAGAAACTATAAATAGTATAATTTTAGCAACTCAAAAAACATTGAATTCTAGTGAAGATGTTTCAAAAAATTTAATGCAACAAACTGATGGTATTTATTCAGCTTCTGGAATTGCAGCAAAAATGAGTAGTTCTGTACATGAAATTGTTGCATCTGTAAAAGAACATTCTAAGTCTATTCCTTTGCTAGTTAATGAAGTAGAAAGTATGAGAGGTTTTCTTGAGAATAATTTACAATTAATAAATGTTCTAAATGAAACTTCTCAGGAAGTGTATGATGTAATATCAATAATTGAAGATATTTCTTCTCAAACTAATTTATTAGCTATCAATGCTGCTATTGAGGCTTCTCATGCAGGTGATGCAGGTATGGGATTTGCTGTAATTGCAGAAGAAGTAAGAAAACTTTCTGAAAAAACAAATGATAATTCAAATCAGATAAAAGAAATTATCACCAAAAATTCAATGGATATAAAAGAAGTTTATAATCAATTTTCTGATTTATTTGAAAAATTTGATTTAATAAAGGATAGAACTGAAAAGGTAAAATCAGCTTTAGAATTTATATTAGATGATAGTTTTGAGATTTCTGATAATACAGACAAAATTGGAAAAATAATAAATGACTTAGGTCAAATGTACATTGATATTTCTAAATCAATAAAGAATATGGTTTATATTATGGAACAAACAAAATCTTCTATTGCTACGATTACATATTAATTGTAGATAGTTCCATTAATAAAATAATGGAACTATCTAATGTTTTATGCTAAGCAAGCATCAAGTTCTGCTGAAATTTTTTCTTTGTCTAAGTTTTGTCCAATTATACAGAGTTTTATCATTCTGTCTCCAACAATTTCATCCCATTCTTTTGCAATTTCAGGATTTTCTGCGAGAATGGCTTTTTGTTCTTTTTCAGGAGCAGATGCAATCCACTGTCCACTATAGCCTGCTTGGATTTGTCGTCCACTAGTTTCAAAAACCCATGCCATTTCTGGTTCATCATCAAACCACATTAAGCCTTTGCAACGAATAATATTTTTAGGCCATTTACTTGCGTATTCATCAAGTTTCTGTCGGTTGAACGGTTTTCTTCTATTGTATATAAATGTTCCTATTCCGTATTCATCTTCACTTTCGCCTTCATGTTTATGTTTGTGATGATGATGACAAGAACAGTGTTCATCATGTTCGTGATGTTCGTCATGCTCGTGATGCTCACAGTCTTCGCTACAAACATGTCCTGCTTCTCCGTGTTCTGGATTTTCTGAATTATCAGCCTCTAATGATTTGCACCAACCTGCACTTGCATATACATCTTCGAAATCAAAACTACCTGTTGCTAGAATTTCTTCAACTTCAACTTTTCCGTGGTCTGTTTCGATTATTTTTACATCAGGATGAAGAACTTCAATAACTTTTCTTACTTTTTTAAATTCATCCTCTGTTACTAAGTCTTTCTTGTTAATAATTAGAGTAGAACAAAATTCTATTTGCTGAACAAGTAATGATTCTATATCTTCTTCTCCAATTGCTTTTTTATCTAATAGTTTGTTTCCTCCTGCGAATTCATCAACAAGACGAGCTGCATCAACAACTCCTACAACATTGTCTAATTTTCCATTTTTTATTGTCTCTAATTCTTGGGCTATAGGCATTGGTTCGCATACACCACTAGCTTCTATCAAGATGTAATCGTATTTTTTTGTTTTAATTAAATTTTCAATATTTTGTGCTAATTGGGTTTTTAATGTACAACAAATACAACCATTTGTGAGTGGAACAATTGAACTTGTATCGGTTATTTTTGCACCGTCTGCAATTAGTTTAGCATCAACATTTACTTCTCCAATATCATTTACGATAACAGCAACTTTATATCCTTTTTGATTAGAAAGGACTTGGTTTAAGAGAGTTGTTTTTCCTGCTCCTAAATAACCACATAAAAGAGTCATTGGTGTTTTATTCTTCATATATTACCTCTGTAAAAAAACAATTTAACAGATACAAATATATCTAAAATAAACTTTATTGACTACTTGTTTTTATGGTACATTTCTTTATATGAAAAAGACGAATGCAATGAGAATCCTTGATGGATTAAAAATTCCCTATGAAATACTAACATATGACGATGATGGAGAACATAAACTTGAATTAGGGGCGGCAGAAATGATTGCCTCTAAACTAAAGATAAATCCTGCTGCGTGTTTTAAAACAATTGTAATGAGAAATGAATCAAAACAGATTTTTGTATTCTGTCAAAGTGCAAATGCTCAAATTAATTTAAAAAAGGCTAGAATTGCTAGTAATTCAAAAGAAATTTCTTCTGTAAAACCCGAGGAATTATTGGCATTAACAGGGTATGTTAGAGGAGGTTGTTCTCCTATTGGTATGAAAAAAAAGTTTAAAACATTTATTGATAGTTCAATTTTAGAACATGAAGATATTTATATTAGTGCTGGCGTTAGAGGATGTCAGTTAAAATTAAAACCTTCTGATTTAGTAAAAACAGTAGAAGCAACTTTAGTTGATATAGTTTTATAAAAAGTCGGGAGAGAGGCAGTTTAGTGCAAGACATGTTTATAATCACTTCGTAGTAAATAGTCTATTAACTCAAGGCAAATAGATTATTTACCACAGGTAACTACTCTTTTTTCTCGGAGAATAAAGCTTCTTTTCCTTTTCCAAGCTGAATTACTTTTGCATTTTCAATCATGCATTTTGACTCTTCATTAAATTTATCTTGTCCGTCTAAAGCAATAAAAATATGGATAGTGGAGAATTTTCTGCAATATTAAGTTTGATAAGTGAACAACTGAAAGACTGGGAAATAACAATCTTTGGAATAAGTGCGCAAAGTACCGATAAAGCTGGTAATAGCAAGAATGTTGAAAAAGTCAACTTTAGTACAGTCAGAAAACACCCTATTTTTTAATCAACAGCTTTTGTACCTATTGATTGTTTCCCCCCCCCTGAAAATTGAAGGAGGTAAACCTCCTGGGTTTACAGTTGAAATTCATTTTCTGTTTTTTTTCTTGGTCAACATCGTACTCCTCCTTAAGAGTATCATATTCTGTCAGCCATTTACACAGAAAATTTTACAGGGTCGAGGGACTGTCCTCCTCTTTTTATTTTGTTGTGAGATTCATTATTCCGTCCCAATTTTTTGGTAATCCATTTTGAATGTAGTCTTTACAACGTTGAGCAAAAATCAAAGGTGTTTCATCTTCTGGAATCAAATTGTTTGCTTTGATAAAGAGTTTTCCTGCAGTTGCAAAATCTTTTTCTATATATTTATCCATTGCTTGTTTATATAATTCTGTGGCTTCAAATTGAATTTCAGAAAGTTCATTTGCAAATCCGAGAATATTATAAAGTTGAACTGGTTCATCTCGTCCCACAACTCTGACTTTGTCTAATTTTCTAGCAATTATGCTATCTCTATATTCTCCGTAGTTTATTTCGTTCCATGTTGTATCGCTACATAATATCCATGATTTATAAACTTTATTTACACCTTCGAGACGACTTGCAAGGTTTACAGCATCTCCCATTATTGTGTAATTCATTTTTCCTTTTGTTCCCATGTTACCGACAACCATGTTTCCTGTGTTTATTCCGATTCTTGTATAAAGTTTATGGTCCACAGTTCCTAATTCTTCATTCTTTTTGTTAAAAACTTCTTCGACTTGTTTCATTCTGATGGCAGCTGTACATGCACTTAAGGCTGTATTTTTTAAATCCAAAGGTGCTCCAAAGAATGATACTATCGAGTCTCCAATATATTTATCTAAAGTTCCACCTTCTTTTAAAATACAATCACTCATACTTCCTAAATAATCGTTTAGTATACTTACAAGTTTTGAAGGTGTAACTAATTCTGAGAACGAAGAAAAATTCTTTATGTCTGAAAATAATGCAGTAATTCTTTTTTCTTCTCCTCCAAGTTTGAGGATTGAAGGGTCTTTTACAATTTGTTCTACTACAACGGGGTTTAGATAAGTAGAGAATGCATTTCTAAGAACACTTTTGTCTTTTTCACTTGATCTAAAATGAATAATTACCGAAGCCAAAAATGATGTAAATGTAATTAATACTAAACATACTGTTGGAACATAAATTCCAAAGAAAATCATTAATAAAACTGGAGTTGCTACTGAAATAATTACAGCAAAACTACCGAGAGTGTTTTGTATCCAAAGTTTTTTATTTTTTAATAGGATAATAAAAGAAAAAGACAATATTACTGCAAATATGATTCCATAAATTCCATCAATGGGAGTAATAAAATCATTATTTATTATTGTATTGTAGACATTTGCATGTGTTCCTACATTTGGATAGGCTCTGTTAAAAGGAGTTGAACCTAAGTCTGTTGTTGAACTTGCTGTATTTCCTATAATACAGAAGGAGTTTTTATAAGCAGCTTTTCTTTGATTAAATGTGCTTCTGTATAGTTCATCTTCGTGTTTTAGATTTTCGTACAATTGAAGAATTCCGTTTTTTGTTTCTTCATAATTGATTGCATCCATTGATAATTTCATTTCATCAAGGCGATATATAATTTCATCGAAATATGAGCCATCAATAAAACTACTTACATTATCAAAAAATGTTTGTCTTGCATTAAAATAGTATTCGTATTCGGAATCTTCTATTCCACCTTCTATCGGATTATTGTTTATATCGTAACCTTTACATTTGCTGAGTAAATATTTTTTATAGGTTGTTATATTTTTATAATCATTGCATAAGGTAGAGACTTCAGCTTTGTACGATAATGGATTTCCATTTTTATCCCATAGGTTAAAGCCATTTAATGTTTCTAGATAATAATTTATTTTATTTTCGATTTCATCTAATTGATAGAGCATAACAACACTTTCGTGTCTAAAAGAGTCTATAAATTCCTTATTCAACCAATTAATTAACATGCGTCCATTAGAATCTAACGGAATTTTTATATTATTTTTTTTACCTGTATCAATATCTGTTGCATTTATTAATTTTAAATAGTGCTTTGTTCTAATAATTTTCTCAGGATTTATTTTTTTCAATATAGGTGCAAAAACAAGTTGTGCAGCAAAATAAGAATTTTGATCGCTTAATAATTCAACTCTTCGTCGTGTACCATCTTTATCTAAAACTACATTTGTAAATCCTGCACCTTTTGCACATTTCATAAATTGTTCTCGTGCAGGAGAGAATCCAAGTTTGTTTTGTCCACCTTGATCCACAAGGTAATATAAGTTTCCTCTTTTTGTATATAAGTTTATGTCTTCAATGTTAGTGAATAGACATCTTTTTTTTGTGTAGTCTATAAAAGCATTTTCATATTTTATCTCTAAATCCATTACATTGATTGTTAACCAAGTATTTCCAAAAAATTGTATTGTTTTTGAAAAGAAATCATCATTATCAATATAGGCAGATTCTGTTATTGTTTGTCTTAAAGAATCTAGACCAGGATATATATAATCTTGAACAGCCTCGTTTGTAAGATTTGCAAATTCTGAGCTTGTATACATATTAGATTCTGCGGCTGCGGCTAATTCAAATACTATGTCTGAAATATCTTTCTTTTGTATATCGATAGCGTTTGTAATGTCATCAGTCACTTTTGGATTTACAGATAGGTTTGAAGGTGACAAATATTCAATATCGAATACGGCAGTTTCGGCTCCTAATTCTTTCATTCGTAATAAAGAATTGGCGAGAATGTCTCGGTTCCAAGGCCATGGACCTAAAGATTCTAATGATTTATTGTCAATTTCTACAAATAAAATTTCATTACGAACTTTAGAATCCTGTTTTAATCCTAAAAGTAAATCGTATAAACTATAATCAAATCTTTGAAATAATCCTAATGCGTAAAGTAAACTGAATAGCGAAATTATTACGATAACAGATACTATGTCTGAAATTTTGCTAAAGACTTTCTTTGATGGCTTCTTTTTCATATGACAAGTATTATAACACATGTTATACTTTAAATGTAAATTTAACTTAAAATTTAGTATTTTAATGAGGAGAGTCATGTAAGATGAAAAAAACTGGTTTTGTAGCTGTACTATTTTTCTTTCTTTGCATATGTGTAAATGCTCAAAGTTCTGAAAAACTTGCAGAATTAATTGATTCTGAATGTGCATCTTTTGGGCAAGTTGCGTATTTAGTTGGTGTTTATTCTAATCAAATTGACGAAAATGCTGATTATAATATTGCAATCGAAAATTTTAATAAATCTGAATATATTTTACGAAAAGTAAATGTTGATGATAAAGTTTTGCTAGGTGATTTATCCTTAATTGTTGCGAAAGTTGGAAACATGAAAGGTGGATTATTTTATTCAATTTTTAAGAATTCTCGATATGCTTTTAAGGAATTAAAAGCCTTAGGAATTTTACCTGAAGAAGCTGATCCATCTATGCTTGTTTCTGGAAGAGATGTATTAGCAATTTTCAGTAGTGTTGTATATGAGAATGATGGAGAGTAAAGAATGAAAAAATATGTATTATCAATTATTTTAATAATATCAGCTTTTTATGTGAGTGCAGTTGAATTTGGTGGAAGTGTGTATAACAATACTGAATTTTCAGGGAAATCTAGCGATTTAAAACTTCATCAGCAAAATTTAGGATCTTTATGGTTTAGAGTTCCTTTTAATCAGGATGGAACGAGTTATTTTAGCACTCAGGGAACTTATATGTTCAAGAAAGATTGCGATGCAGAACTTACTGTTAATTCTGTAAATTTGGATTCGATGAAATTTGTTTTTGGAAATGATGTTCTAAATCTTTCTATTGGGCGCTTTGATAGTTCTGATTTTTCGGGGCTGATTTATAATCAAGTTGGAGATGGAATTTCTTTTGGGTATGAAGGTTCTGCTGTTTCAACTTCATTATTTGGATGTTATACAGGTTTGTTGAATAATCAATTTGTGTCTATTATTGATGATGAAGCTGAAGTTGATGAAGAGGCTTTCTATGATACAGCAGCAAAATATATTGTAGGAGGAGCAAGTATTTCTGCTCTAAATATTTTGGGTGGACAAGTGATTTCTGCCCAATTTTTAGGAACTGTAAAATTAGAAGATACTTCTTATAATCGTATGTATGTAGGTTTGTCTTCGAATGGTAGCATTTCTAGTTTTATATACTATGATTTATCAAGTTATTTAAGTTTTGTAAGTTTTGATGAAGAAGATTATAAAATGGGGAATTTGACAAAGATAAAAATTTCTTTAGGTTTAGATTCTCTTAATTCAGAACTTATCTTAAATGGAACTTACGCCTCTGGAGATCAAGGTCCTTTTGATGCATTTCAAGGTTTTACAAGTTTTACTGCTGTAAATTCTATGGAAGAACCAGAATACTCTGGTCTTATAAAAACAGGAATGGGAATTTCTGTTAATCCTTATAAAAGTTTAGTTCTTCAAGCAAATGGAGATGTTATTTTTGATGCACAAGAAGAAATTGAATATTCGGGGATTCAATATGATGCAGAATTTGGGTGGCAAATAAAAAGTGATGTTTATTTAGGAGCATCTATTACTCAATATTTTGATAAAGATGTTTCTGATAATGATAAAACTTCTGTTAGGATAGACGTTTTAATAACATTCTAATTTTTTGGAGGAACATATGAAGAAATATTTTATTTTAGTTTGTGTATTTGCATTTTGTTTAAGTTCTGTAATTGCGATGGATGCTACGGTTTTGTCTGTTAAGGGTAAAGCAGAAGTTCAAACATTAGGAAAATGGGTTCCTCTTGCAATCGGAAATAAACTTCAACAAGGATCTGTTATTCAAACTGGTTTTAAATCTGAACTTATACTTAAAATAAAAAATACAACAGTTACAGTGTCTCCTTTATCTAGAATTACACTTGAACAGTTAGTTTCAAAATCATCATCTGATGATACTAAGATATTTTTAGATGCAGGTTCGTTAAAGTCAAATGTAAAAAGAACGGAAGATAGACGAGTCGGATTTACAGTTCGTTCTCCTGTAGCTACAGCGTCTGTTCGTGGTACGGTTTTAAATGTAAAAAATTTGTATAAATCAACTCAGGTAACATGTTCAGAAGGTAAAGTTGCTGTTTGGAAATCCAAAAATGTAAAAGCAAATATTTCAGAAGATGTTGAAGATTCTTCAGAAAGTTCTTTTGATAAACCTCAGCCAGGAATGTGTTTTGTTACAAAAGGGCAAAGTTCTGAGATAAAAAAGCGTGGTTCTATTGCTCCTAAAAATAATGCTCATAAAAATTCTTCGAGTATAAAAAATATTAGAACCGATATAGAAAATAAAATATCAAAAGGTTCGTTGAAAGTGGAAATTGTTATTCCTCAAGAAGTGGAACTGCTGCCGAAATAATCAAAAGGTTCGTTGAAAGTGGAAGTTGTTATTCCTGATAATTAATTTCAGAAAAGCTTAGTTTTGATTTTGTTCATAACTAAGCTTTTTTTTATTATTCCATAAAATATGTTTTTAATGGAGGAAAACCGTTAAATTCTACGCTTGCATAAGAACTTGTATATGCACCTGTACTTAGCCAATATAGTTTATCTCCAGCTTTTAATGTTAGTGGTAGTTTATATTTAAAGTCTTCATACATGATATCTGCACTATCACAAGTTGGACCGGCAATGATAACTTCGCCTTCTTTTGCGTTATCTTCATCTTTTTCGCTAACAATTGGGTATTTCATTGCTTCATCCATAGTTTCGATTAAGCCATTAAATTTACCAGCATCTTGATAAACCCATCTTTGTAAAGCTGTATTATTTTTTCTGCTTATTAGAATTATTTCACTTGTTAATATTCCGCAGTCTCCAACTAATGAACGTCCAGGTTCAAGAATAATCATAGGAAGTTCATCTCCAAAATCGTCATGTAAATATCGAGTAATTTCAGATGCATAATCTTTTAATTCATTAGTTGGTTGTATATAGTGAGCAGGAAATCCTCCTCCCATATTAATCATTGAAAGTCTGATACCTTCTTCCTCCTCTAATGAAGAGAATAAATATTTTGCTTTTGCAATTGCATCATCCCAAGCACCAATATCTCTCTGTTGTGAGCCAACATGGAATGAAACTCCATAGGGTGTTAATCCAAGATTTTTTGCTTGAACAAGTAAGTCATAAGCCATGTCGGGATGACAACCAAATTTTCTGCTTAAAGGCCAATCTGCTGTCTGAGAATTTTCAACTAGCATACGAACATAAATTCTGCTTCCTGGCGCATATTTAGCTATATTTTTTAAATCATCTTTGCTATCAGTTGCAAACATTCGTACGCCTTTGTCATAAAAATATTTTATATCTTTTGCTTTTTTTATTGTATTTCCGTAGGATAATTTGTCAGGATGAACGTTAAAAGAGAGGATTTTATCAAGTTCATAAATGGATGCTACATCAAAATTTGATCCTAATTCTGCTAATAATTTTAAAACAGGGTCACCAGGATTTGATTTTATTGCATAATAAATATATGCAAACGGAAATGAGTCTTGAAGTTTTATAAAATTCTGTTTAATTTGATGCAAATTTATCACAATATTTGGAGTTTCTAAATTTTCAGAAAACTTTAAAAAACGTTTCCAATCATAATCTGAAACAAAATCTGCTCTATTAAACATATTTATCTCCTTTTTAGTAAAACTAAATTTCTTAAGCAAAAATTGAATATATAGAAAAATAAGGATTGGGTCTATACTTTTTTTAAATTTGGTAGAACTAAAATATTATTTTATGTATACTAAATACACTATGGAAACACGCAATATTTTTGAAAATCTTTCATGTATCGATCATCGATATTCATTGTCGGAGGCTGACGCATTTGTTGGTCTTTCTAAGTATATTTCTGAAGAAGCAAGTATCAGAAGTTGTGCAAGATGTGAAGCAGCACTTGTAAAAGCTCATCTAAAAATTCGTGGTAAATTGAATGATGAAATTTCAAAAAAATTAGATGATGTTGCTTCTAATATTGATCCAGAAGAAGTTTATACAGAAGAAGAAAAAACAAAGCACAATATTCGTGCTCTTGTTAATGTTATGAAAACAAAAGTTGATTCAGAAATAGGACCTTTAATTCATTTAGGGGCAACATCTGTAGACATTCTTGATACTGCTTTGTCATGTCGTATGCGAGATGTAACACAAAATGTTGTTCTTCCAGAATTGAAAAAGCTTGAAAATTATTTGTGTGATATAGCAGAAAGAGAATGTGCAACACCTCAAGTAGGACGTACACATGGTCAGCATGCTGTACCAATTACATTTGGTTGGTCTATTGCGGAATTTGTAAGTCGTCTTGGTAAATCAATTCTTCGTATTGAAGAACTTTCTAATCAATTAGTTGGTAAACTTGCAGGTCCTGTTGGTTCTTATAATGGACCATCAATGATTGTAAAAGAACCAGAAGAATTAGAAAGAATGTATGTTGAATTTTTAGGTTTACAGCCTTCTGAATATTCAAATCAACTTGTTGAACCAGAATATGTTCTTCGTCTTTTATTAGAGATGAATGTTGCATTTGGTATTATTGCAAACCTCGCTGATGATTTACGCAATTTGCAGCGTTCTGAAATTGGAGAAGTGTTTGAATATTTTGCTTCAACACAAGTTGGTTCTTCTACAATGCCTCAAAAACGCAATCCTTGGAATTCAGAACATGTTAAATCATTATGGAAAGCTATGTGTCCTCGTGTTATGACTTTTTATATGGACCAAATTTCTGAACATCAGAGGGATTTAACTAATTCTGCGTCACAGCGTTTTATTTCTGATTATGTATCTGGCTTTACTATGGCTGTTGCTCGTATGAACAGTGTTGTAAAAGGACTTCAAGCAGATAAAGAAGGTATGGCACGAAACCTTGAGAATGCAGGTGGAAAAGTAAAAGGTGGAGTTCTTGCCGAACCTGCTTATATTCTTCTTGGCGAAGCTGGTTATAATGATGGTCATGAGATTATTCGTAATATAACATTAGAAGCTGAAAAGTCTGGAAAAACTTTCTTTGAAGTTCTAAAAACTCATGATAAAGAATTTAAGGATATTACTACTCAATTAGAAAAACTTGGTGTTGAAGATCCTGCTAACTTCTTCGAACATCCTTCTAATTATTGTGGTTTAGCTGCTAAAAAATCAGAGAGATTAGCAAAAAAATATCGCAACTTAATGAAGTAAAAATATTAGTTTGTTGTAAGAGGCTGTCATTTTGATAGCCTCTTTTTTTTATATAAGTATTTTTGTATTGAAATGATTTATATGTGATTTTATAATCTGAATATGTATTATTTTATTGTTAATGAACATGGTGGTAGCGGTAAGGCTGCGAAATGCTGGAATATTATTAAGAATGCATTAGATAAAAAAAATATAGATTATAAATATTATGTTCCAGAAGCTGTTTCTCATGCAACGGAATTAGCCAAGAGAATTTCTGAATTTGAAGATGATGATATTAGACTTGTAGTTGTAGGCGGTGATGGAACTGTAAATGAAGTTTTAAATGGAATTTCAGATTTCGAAAGAGTGAAATTTGGTTTCATACCTACTGGGTCTGGAAATGATTTTGGTAGAGGGTTAAGACTTCCTCGACACAATCCCTTGAAGGCTTTAAACATAATTTTAGATTCTACAGGTGATAAATCTATTGATTTAGGTATGGTCGAAAATAATGGTAAACGAAAATACTTTGGTATTAGTTCTGGATTTGGATTAAATGCATTGGTTGGCACTTCTGTAAATACATCAAAAATCAAAATTGTAATGAATAAACTTCATTTAAGTAAAATGAGTTATGGACTGTTAACCCTTAAGTATCTTTTTACAATGAAAACTCAGAATGTAGATTTAAGTTTTGATGGTGAGCCTTTAATAGCATTTTCTGATTTAATTTTTATTGCTGTAATGAATTTTAAGGCAGAAGGCGGAGGTGTTCCAATGGCACCTAGTGCATCTGAAAATGACGGATTATTGTCTATATGTGTTGCCTCTGGGATTCCTAGATGGCGAACTTTTTTTGTTTTTCCATTTTTAGTTGCTGGAAAACATGGAAATAAAAAAGGTTTTACATTGAAAAATTGCAAAACACTTGATGTTTATTCAAAGACACCAAGTGTTTGCCATACAGACGGAGAGCTTTTTGGTAATGAAGTAAAATTGCATTACGAGTGTCTTCCATCCAAATTAAAAGTCTTAATTTAATTTATTTATCTAAAGTTGTATTATCCTCTGAATCAGTCTCTTTTTTTATGTCGTCAATAGTTTTGTCAAATATATTTCTAAGATTTCCTGCGGCTAATAAAGTATTTTGAGAAGAATCTATTCTTATGTAATTGTGATCAGGACTGACTGAGTCCTTTCCTATTATTATGCTTCTAATTGTTTTATCCGAATTAAAAGCATTTACTTTGATGGTTTTAATTTCATTTAATCCGTATCGTTCTAATTCAGATTCAGCATTTGAATTAGAAACAATTCCGAGAGTTTTTATATTACAGATTGAGTCGATAAATTCTTCAATAATATCTTCATCAGCTAAAAAGTCTGTATTCTTTATGTACCAAATATCTTCCATTTTTTCTAATGTTATTTCGTTATTTTGATTTGTAATTGTAATTTTATTTGGGGTTTCCTTTAGCTTATAAATCTTTATTGGAGATTTATTGTTAAGTATTAATTGAATTCCGTAAATAAATATTAAAACTGCGATAGAACTTAATAAAATAATTTTTCTTGTTTTCATATTGTTTCCTATAATCTTGTAGATAATTTTACAAATGTTTTAATAAAGAGTTTTGCAACGCAAACACCATATTTATTGGATTTCTCTTTCGTCATTTGGATTATATTTTTGTTTAATCTTATTTTTTTTAGTTTTTATGTTTATGTAAGAAATAATTCCTCCTAAAATAATAAAGACAACTAAACCGATTTGATTAAAATATTTCGCAATTGTTACAGAAATTCCTGAGTTAAGTTTTAATGTATTTAATGAAAGTCCCTTTGTTCTCATTAAACATAAATCCGTTTCTCCATTCATATAATCGATTGTATTTCTTAAAAAAATAGCAACTGGTTGTCGTCCTGTATTATCAATTAATTGTGCTGTTGTAAGACGAGAGCTTCCTGTTACAAATATTTTTCCATTTTGAATACTTTTTTCCAAATGAGAAGAAATAGAAATTGGGGATTTTTCTGAAGATGATTCTTCAATATTTTTGTCATAAGCACTTTCGAATTTTCCTTCAACCAGAATGGCCAAATTTTCACTTTTTTGAACTGATTTATCTGTTGGAACAGAAATGAATTGAGGGAATGGCATGATTCTATCTTTCATTAACCAAGATTTTGGAGATGATTTTGCAAGAATTGTTACATTGCAAGAGTCTGATGTTTCAGCTTCTGAAACATCAATAGAACTATTTAGAAACATGCAAACATATCCTAAATTTTTTACAATTACATTTTTCTTGTCAAAATTACTTTTTTGTAGAAGAGGTGCAAAATAATAAGGAGTAGAACCAGTTCTGTTATCTTTGTTAACATAGCAATTTTCATCTAAAACATAGTTCTTTTCAATTGAAATGCCGTATTTCGATAATAGTTTATCTAATCCAGATTCAATAGGTGTGTATGTAGGCATTTGGTAATATGCAGCTTCTCCTTGTGGAATGTTTTCTTTAAATGAATCGGCTAAAATGACTATATTTCCACCTTTCATTAGAAATTGATCAATTTTGTATAATTCAGAATCTTCAAATTTTGATTTTGGTCCGTTTATAACAATCGTTTTTATGCTTGAAGGTATATGTTCATCTTTTAGATTTAAAGATTGAAATTTATAATGGTCAGAAACTAAATTATTAAATAAACCTGCTCCATAGTTTGTATCATTTAAATCTAATTCTTCATGACCTGTTATGTATCCAAGTATTTCAGATTTTGAAATAAGGCTTTTCAGATTTTCCGTTATTTCTGTTTGTAATGTATCAAGACCTGAAATCATATTTTGCCCAAAAAATGAGCGATTTATTTGTAAAGGAATAATTCTGAAATTGTCTTCATGTTCTAATACTAAACCAAGTATACCAACACCCTTTCCCAGTTCTTTTGAATTCCAACTTAGTGTTTGTAGTCCATATTTTTCTGAAATTTCAGCAATGTCTTCTTGTGAAGGATCGATTTTTTCAAAATGGATACGATTCATATTCTCTTTGTTTACAGTTTTATAGGCCTCTTTTACTGTTTTTTCTAAGATATCGAATCCTGCAATTTTAAAAGATGAAAGTTTTTCTGTTACATATAACTTTAAGTTAACTTTTCCTTTTAAACCTGCTAAAGAAGAAGTTGTTGAAATTAGTTTTTTCATTGTAGTTGTAAGTCTATACTCTAAGCCATCTGCTGAATCTAAACCGTCGATAAGTTCTGTTCTGTCAGCATATGAAACAGCAAGACCCATCCATACTTGTTTAAATCCAATTTCATTGTTTTTTATCTCTTGAATTTGTACTTGGCTTAAACCAAAATTTCTTGCAATTTGTTGATTTTCTTCTTTGTTCATATCAAAAAATTCACAACTGAAATATTCATTTCCTTTGTTTTTGTATTCAACTAAAATATCTTTGATATATTGCTCAATTGAAGAATATGGTGAAGGAAGATTTTTTGTAAAAAAAACTTTAATTGATAATGGCTGTTCTAAGGTTTTAACAGTTTCAATACTTGATTGTGATAAAGAATAAGATTTAGGAGAAGTTAAATCTATTCTAAAGTATGAATTTGATAAAACTAAATTTAGAAGAATCAAAAATATAATAAATAAAAAAAAGTCGCTTTTTGAGCTTTTAAAAAAGTTAATTAGTTTTTTCATGTTTTATCTCCCACTTCCGTTTTGTTTTATGCTTTGTACTGTTAATCCAAAAAATAAAGCTGTAATTGAAAGAAAATATGTTAAATCTCTTGAGTCGATTATTCCCCGTGAAATCGATTCAAAGTGAGTCATTGCAGAAAGGTAGGTTACTACTTTTACTGTAAATGAAGGTAAAAAAATTGCTAATTGATTCAATAATGTTAAAAGAATACAAATTGAGAATGCAATAAAAAAAGCGATTATTTGATTTTTTGTTACACTTGTTGCAAATAATCCAATTGAATTGAATGCTGCGATTAAGAAAAATGCTCCTAGATATCCACCGACAATTGGTCCAATATCGGGACTTCCAAATATATAGCAAGTTATTACATAGAATATTGAAGGAATTAATAATGTAAGTCCAGTTATAAAGGATGCTAGAAATTTTCCTAAGACAACATTAAATGCTGTTACAGGTAGTGTTAATAAGGTTTCTAAGGAACCTGATTTCTTTTCATCTGCAAATAATCTCATCGTTAATGCTGGAATAAAAAAAGAAAGTGTAATAGGTAACATTCCAAAGAAATTTCTTAATTCAGCTCTGTTGATTAAAAAGAATGTATTAAAAAAAAGAATTCCAGATGCTATAACAAAAAGTCCTGTAACAATATATGCAATCGGACTTGTGAAGTAAGCTGAAAGCTCTCTTTTCATTATTGTAATTACTGTGCTGTTTTTTTTCATAAAAACTCCTATATGTAAGTGGTTGATTTGTATTAATTTTCTTCTGTAAGAATATGAAAAATATCTTCTAAACTATTTTTTTGAATTGATAATTCATATAAGTTCCAATTTGAATTTATAATTGCCTTTGCAATTTCAGGGCATAGTTCTTCCTTGTTATTTATATTAATTATCGCTTTTAAAAATTTAGGATTGTTGATAGTTTCTTCTGTGTCGTATGAAATTGAACATCCGAATTTTGAAATTGTATTTTCAAATTCAGCTTTTGAACATCCAGAAACTTGAATATTTAAATTTGCTGTTTTACCATATAATTCTCTTAGTTCTTTTGTAGGATTGTCGGCGACAATTTTTCCTCCAGAGATAATTATTACCCTATCACAGAGCATTTCTACTTCTCCTAAAATATGTGTAGAAATGATAACTGTTCTTGTTTTTCCTATTTCTTTAATTAAATTTCTTACATCACCAATTTGATTAGGGTCTAAGCCACTAGTTGGTTCATCTAATATTAATATTTCAGGATCGTTCATTAATGCATGTGCTAAACCTACACGTTGTTTGTATCCGCGACTTAATTCAGAAATATTTTTATGCATAACTTCTTTTAAGCCACATTCTTTGCATAAATCATAAATTTTTGTTTCTGATGTTACTCCTTGCATTTGTGCAATGTAATTTAAATAATCTTCGACAATCATTTCTCCGTAGAGAGGGGCACTTTCTGGCATGTAACCGATTTTTTGTTTTGATTTTACAGAATCATCTTCGATGTTTATACCATCAATTTTTATGGAACCTGAAGATGGGGTTAAATAACCCGTCACCATTCTCATTGTTGTACTTTTGCCAGCACCATTTGGTCCTAGTAATCCTATAATTTGTCCTGTAGGAATTGAAAAGCTTATGTTATCTACTGCTTTGAATGTTCCAAAATTTTTAGAAAGATTAGAAACTTCGATCATATGAAATCCTTTAATTTTAAAATTAATGTTAATAATATAACATTCAAATAAAAAAAAGGTTATATAGATATTAATTGTATATAGAAAAATCTACTTCCATTTTGCTGATAAAAAAAGATATAATTGGCTTTTGAAAATGTTTGTTTGTGATTTCTATGAATTATGGAGTCAATTATGAAAAAAATAACGATAATACTATGTTTTCTTTTAATAATGGTTTCTAAATCTTTTTCTGCAACAAGTTTTGAATTTGGAATTGGTTCGGGATTTGTTTTTTATGGAGATGAGAAAACAAAAGATTTGATAAGTTTAGTTGATGATACAAATCAGATTATCTTAAGTGGAAGTGGTAGTTTTTTGTTTTCAGTTGCACCTTCTGTTAAGTTTGCTTTGGGGGTAGATTCTCTCTTTGATGCCCATTGGCATGGTGGTAATTACATTTATTTATGGGATTATTGTGGATTTTTAGGTGTTCGTGTTTATCCCGGTTTTGCTGGTTTAATATGTGGAGTTAATTATTGTTTAGGACGCAGAACAGATTTCTACAATTTTAAAAATGCAGAAGAAGATGTAAATAGTACAAAATTCGGTAATGGATTTTCTTTTAATTTAGGATATGATTTTGGATTTGAAAGGAAAGGATGGGCTCCCTTAATAAATGCGGGTTGGAGAAGAATGCCTAGAGGTGGTTCGTCGGATAATATTATTTCAGTAAGTGTAAAAGTTTCTTCAAAATAAAAATGAAAAATATAGTTTTTGTCGGTATTAATTCTAGGTTTAATCATGTAAATTTGGCTATTCGCTCAATAGATGCCTATATAAAAAGTAATTCAAAATTCTATTCAAATGATTATCAGCTTATACTAAAAAATTTCACTATAAGCGAACCACTAATAAAAATTCTACGGGGAATAATTTTAGAAAAACCTGATTTAATTATTTTTTCCACATACATATGGAATAGTTTGTTAGTTTTTGAAGTTATTGATGAAATAAAGAAAATTTTACCAAATTGTTTAGTTGGTGTCGGTGGACCAGAAGTTTCATTTGATTGTGAAACAATTTTGAAGCAAAGGCAATCTTTAGATTTTATTGTTACTGGAGAAGGGGAACTTACAGATATGGAAGTCTGTGATTCTATTTCTCAAATAAAGGAAGATGGAAGCGAATTTAAAAGAATTGCATCTGAAAAATTATCAGAAATAAAAGGCGTGTGGAGTCGACAGTATAATTCTTCCATAGCATTTGGTGGAATAAGAGACATTTTTGACAGTTTAGATAAATTAATCTTTCCTTATTCTGATCAAGATGGAAATCTTTTATTGGATATTAGTCCTGATTATTCAATAATATATTATGAATCTTCTCGCGGATGTCCTTTTAAGTGTTCATATTGTCTTTCCAGTGTTGATAAAACTGTAAGATTTATGTCTTTAGAAAAAGTTTATAAGCATTTAACTTTTTTTATGAAAAATAATGTAAAATTGGTAAAATTTGTTGATAGAACTTTTAATTTAAATGAAGAAAGATATACATCAATTTGGAATTTTATAAAAAATCATTGGAATGGAAAAACAACTTTTCATTTTGAAATTGCTGTAGAATATTTGTCAGAAAAAGCCTTGGATTTAATAAAAAATATTCCTTATGGAATGATGCAATTTGAAATAGGAATTCAAACAACAAATAAGGAAACATTAAAAGCGATTGGGCGGAATTCTGATTTCTCAAAAATATCAAAAATTCTTGCAAAAATTCCCAAAACTATACATGTACATTTAGATTTAATAGCAGGACTTCCATTTGAAAGTCCAAAAGAATTTAAGGATTCATTTAATTATACAATTTTACAACGACCTCAAATGTTGCAATTTGGTTTTTTAAAAATTTTACATGGTACTTTAATGGAGCAATTTGCAAATCAATATGAAGATTATAAATGGTTATCAGTTCCTCCTTATGAAGTTTTGCAATCTCCGTGGGTTACTTATTCTCAAATGCAGCATTTTAAGGATTTAGATGAAGTAATTGATTCTTTTTATAACAGTCAAAATTTTTCTGTAACAATGAATTATTTATTAAACTTAGCTGATGATAATAAGATTGATATGTTCAGTTTTTTTGAAGATTTTGCATTGTATTATAAAACGAAAAAATACAGTGGCTTGCCTCATAAAGTTTCAAGTTTGTTTGAATATTTTTATGATTTTATAAATAATGCTGAAGTAGATACTATGCATTATAAAAGTGGCCTTGGATCTTTACTTCCTGAAGAATATTTAGTTATTAAAGAATTATTGAGATTTGATTTTATTAGGCGAGAGAAACCTGGAACATATCCTAGTTGGTACATTCGGTATTACGATAAAGATTCACATAGAAATGCTCTTGAAAAATTTACAAATATTCGTTCTACAAGAGAATCTTTTACATATTCTGCGTATGAAGAATTTTATATAAATCCATTAGAAAGTCGCCCTGTATGGTCAAATAATAGAGAAAAATTGCTAATTTTATATAAAAAAACGCTATCTTTGGGAGTTCTTTCTAAAACTCACTTGCGATTTGAGGAATCTGAGTGTATTCTGTATAAAGACTGATAATATTGGAGTTTTTGTGCAGATTGAAACTGAAGGTGTAGTACCAAATATTCCAGAAGAAGATTCTCATGATTTTGCAAATGAAATTGGTTTGGCTGTAGATGTTGGTACTTCTACGGTGGCTGTTAGTGCTTGGTCGTTAAAATCAAGAAAGTGTCTTGCAACGGTAGCTGAAAAAAATGCCCAGATTCGTTATGGTTATGATGTTATTAGAAGAATTTCATTTGCTACTAGGGCTCCTTTATTAGGTTCTGCACAAGTTATAGAAAGTGGCTCTTCTGCATTACATTATTCAATTATTAATCAATTAGAAAAAATGTTTGTAAAGGTAGTAAATTTGGTTGCAACTAAATTTGCTCGTGGAATCAGACCTGAAGTAAAAAGAATTGTAATTACAGGTAATACGACAATGCTCAGTTTTGTTTGTGCTGTTCCTGTTGATGGATTATCTGTTGCACCATTTTCTCCTTCTACATTATTTGGATTTTCTGCATATTGGGAAAATGTACGAAGTGGTAATGTAATTGAAAATTCTGTTGTTTTAGATGCTCCAACTCCAGATACATTAAAGTTATATGAAACTAGCGTTATTCCGCCTGAAACACCTATTTTCTTTCCGCCTTGTATTGGAGCTTTCATTGGAGCTGATACAGTTTGTGCAATGCTGTCGGCGGGGTTTCCTTCTCCTATACGAATTTCTGATAATATAGAAAATTTGGAAACTTCGGTAAAATCTCCTTTATTGCTGGCTGATATAGGAACTAATACAGAAATTGCTTTGTTTATTCCTGCAACTGAAAAAAGTGCTGCAAAAATATTGTGTACTTCTGCTGCTGCAGGACCGGCTTTTGAGGCTTCAAATATAAGTTGCGGAATGAGTTCGATTGAAGGGGCAATTGATAGTATTTCTTATAATGGTGATCTTGTATGTCATGTAATTGGTGACACGAACGCGAAAGGTATTTGTGGTTCTGGGCTTATAAGTGCTGGTGCAACTTTGTTGAAACATAAGTATATTGACAGAAATGGTGTAATTCAAAAATCTGTTTCAAAATTAGGTGATGGTTCTATTTGTATCCAATTAACTCCGGCAGTGTATTTGTCTCAACAGGATATTCGTAATATGCAATTAGCTAAATCAGCTGTAAAAACAGGTTTAGCGTATATGGTTGAAAGAGCTCCTGCGTTACCAATATTTTGTTTAGCAGGGGGCTTTGGTTCCAATATAAATATAACGGAAGCTTGTGAAATTGGATTAATTCCTTCAGAATTAGAAAGAAGATGTGTTTCGTTAGGTAATGCTGCATTAGCTGGAGCTTCTGCGTTGTTATTTTCAAAAGTTTTAAGAAGAAAATCAATAGAAATTGCAAAGAATGCGTATCAAATAAATTTAGCAGCTGTTCCAGATTTTCAACAACGATATTTAAATTCAATTGATTTTTAGTGATAAAGATTTATATTTCCTTGTATTTGATTTAGATATATAGTTTCTGTTTGACAATACAAAACTGATAATATATTATAAAGGGTGTAATATTAGGAATGTTATCGTAAGTTTCAATATAGATTTTGGAAACTTATGTTCTTTACTAAATATATGCAAGGAGATGTTTTTATGGATATAAAATTCATATTACTCCCTCTTGCTGGTATTGTTCTAGGATGGATTATTCGTTGGTTATATGCCAAATTTCAACTATCTTCAGCAGAGCAAAAAGCAGAACGTGTAAAACAGGATGCAGTAAAGGAAGCTGAAGCTCAGAAAAAAGAATATTTGTTAGAAGCAAAAGATCAACTCATTCGCGAACGCAATCAACAGGAGCGAGAGAATCGAGATCGTCGTAGAGAAATTCAAGTTTACGAAGCTCGTGTAACTAAAAAAGAAGAGTTAATTGATAAGAAAAGTGCTGAAATTGAGAAAAAAGAGCAGGAATTTGCAGAACGTGATTTAGCTATGTCTAAGCGAGAAGAGCAAATTTCGATTCAGGAAGAAACTTATCGTAAAGAACTTGAGAGAATTTCTGGTTTATCTGCTCAAGAGGCAAAGGAACTCATCATAAAGAATCTTGAAAATGATGCAAAGCATGATGCTCAAGCTTTATTAAACAAAATTGAACAAGAAGCACAGCTTTCAGCAGAAAAAAAAGCACAGGAAATTCTTGTTGAAACTATCCAAAGATTAGCTACGGAAACAACAAGTGATATTACTGTTGCAACTGTATCTTTGCCTAGTGATGAGATGAAAGGTCGTATTATTGGTCGTGAAGGAAGAAATATCAGAACCTTAGAAACATTGACTGGGGTTGATATAATTATTGATGATACTCCTGAAGCTGTTGTAATAAGTTGTTTTGATCCTGTTAGAAAGGAAATTGCAAAACAGTCTTTGGAAAGACTTGTAACTGACGGTAGAATTCATCCTGCAAGAATTGAAGAAGTTGTTCAAAAAGTTACAAGAGAAATACAACAGAAAATTTATGAAGAAGGTGAGAAGGTTTTATTTGACTTAGGAATCCATAATATGGGACAAGATGGTGTAAGAGCCTTAGGTCGATTATATTATAGAACTAGTTATGGTCAGAATGTTCTTACTCATTCAAGAGAAGTTGCAGAAATAGCGAGTCTTCTTGCTTCTGAAATAGGAGTTAATAAGGAGCTTGCAAAGCGAGCTGCCCTTTTACATGACATTGGAAAAGGTGCTGAGAATGATAGTGATCAGAACCATGCTGAAGTTGGTGCTGATATGGCACGAAAAATGGGAGAAGATCCAAAAGTAATTAATGCTATTGCGGCCCATCATGGAGATGTTGAGGCAATAACATTAGAAGCTATTATTGTTCAGATTGCAGATGCGATTTCGGCAGCAAGACCTGGTGCTAGAAAAGAGACTGTTGATAATTATATAAAACGTCTTGAAAATCTTGAGGAAATTGCAGAAAAGTTTGCAGGTGTTGAAAAAGCTTATGCTATTCAAGCTGGTCGAGAATTAAGAATACTTGTAAATAATGAAAAAATTCCTGACGGAGAAGTAAAGGAACTTGCACAGAAGATAGCAAAACAGATTGAAACAGATCTTCGTTATCCAGGAAGAATTAAGTTAACAATGATCCGTGAAACAAGAATCATTGAATATGCTAGATAAATAGTTATAAAAAGAGTATTTCGTAAGAAATACTCTTTTTTTGTGAAAAAATATTTTTTTATTACATATGAAAATGTTCACCAAGATATATTTCTCTAGCTAACGGGCTGTCAATAATATCTTTTTTCTGTCCTTGAACAAGTATTTGTCCTGTACTAATAATAATTGCCCTGTCAGTAATTTCTAATGTATCTCGGACATTATGATCTGTTATGAGTACACCAATTCCGCGTTTTGCTAGCAATTTTATCATTGATTTAATATCTGCAACAGCAATAGGATCTATACCTGCAAATGGTTCATCTAATAATAGAAATTTAGGTTCAATAGCTAAAGAACGTGCAATTTCTGTTCTTCTTCGTTCTCCTCCACTTAGGGTAAATGCTTGTTGTTTTCTAATTCTTCCTATTGAAAATTCGTCAATAAGTTCTTCAAGTCTATTTTTTTTCTCATTATGTGTTAAATCTGTTCTAGTTTCTAATATAGACCATATATTTTCTTCTACAGTTAGTTTTCTAAATACACTAGGTTCTTGTGGCAAATATGAAATTCCTAGTCTTGCTCTTTTATACATTGGAAGTCCAGTAATTCTCTGATTGTCTAAAAAAATTTCTCCTGCTGTTGGTTTATGAAATCCAACAATCATATAAAATGTAGTTGTTTTTCCGGCTCCATTTGGACCTAATAACCCTAGTACTTCTCCTGTGGTCATTTCAAAATCTACACCTTGTACAACTTTTTTTTTGCCAAAGGATTTATAAAGGGAATTTGCCCTGAGTTTATGTATATTGATATTTTCTGTTGAATCTGTGGAGATAGTTATTTCATTATTCATCTTTATTTCCTACTGTGTTGGTTATTGTAGTTTTATCATTAGGCTCTGTATTTTGGAGATTATTTTGATTATTTGTATCAGGAATTTCTGGTTCTTTTTTTGTTTCTTTTGAATCAGTAACAGTTCCTCTAACTCTTCCGTCTAAAGTTATTTCTTGAGTATCTAAATTTAATGAAATTTCCTGTGCTCTAAAAGTGTCTTTCCCTTGAATAATTTTGGGATTACCGTTCATTTCTAATAGTTGTGTTTTTTTTCTGTATATGGCGTAGGCTGCTGTACAATTATTATCTTTTTGTTGCAATGATACTTCAATTTGCATGATTGCAATGTCGGTATTTTGATTGTATTCTATCAGTTGTGCTTTAGCATCTACATCATTTTCTAAATCAATTAAATGAACAGAATCTTCTAAATTTGCAATTTTTGAAGTTCTATCATATTTCATTTTTCCACAAGTAAAATCCATTTGGTTTTCAGTATTTTTTCCAGATACATTACCTGTGGCTGTTATGTATCTAAAGTTATCTCCTGAAAGTTCAATTGAATCTGCTTTTATTTCCATTGTTTCTGTTTTTACAAATGCATTTCCTATTAAAGTTGTAGTACTATTACTTTCTTTTGAAGTGCCTGTCATATAATCAGAACTAAATTCAATTTCTTCGGAATTAATATAAATCAGGGATGAAAAAAATATTATTTTTAGCAAATTTTGTTTTTTCATTAATTTACATCCATAGTTTGAGGGGTTTTATTTTCGTCTGTTTCTTCGGAAATAATTTTTCCTTTTATATTAGAAGCATAAGCATATTTTTTACTAACACCACTTGCAGAAAAACCAATTCCTTCTATTTCAGTGTCTTTCTTTTTTATTAAAACATTTTCTGTTTGAGAACTTGTTAATTGTTCTGTGGTTCCATTAAAATACAGTGAAGTGGCAAAAAGTATCATTTCTTGATCATAAATATTAATTTCGATGTTATCAAAAAGGCTGTATTTTTTTGTTTTAGTATTAGAAGAAAGCAAATTACAAGAACCTTCTGTATCAACGGTGCCATCGTCGTTATATGTTTTAAAAACTACACTTTCAGCATATGTATCACCATTTGTTTTATATTGTTCCATTTTTTTTGCTTTCATTTCGATAGATAATTTATTTTCTTCATATTTGTTGTAATTCGAATTTAAAAAACTAAACTCAGGAACTGTTTCTTCTGATGTTTTTTCAGTTCCGTAATTTAGCGAACAACTAAAAAAATTATATGCAAATAATAAAATTATTAAACTTTTAAGTAGGTTTGTTAACATCTACGCAATTTTCCCATTATATATTTGTTTTGTCAACGAACCTTTTTTCTTTGTTATAGCTAATTTTTAATTTAAATTTACATTTCCAATATTTGGTTATATAATAGTAAGTATGGTTGAATTACTTACAGATGCAGAATTTGATATGTTTAGAAAGGTTATTTATGATAAAAGTGGAATAACTTTTTCGGCTACTAATCGTTCTATTCTTGATAGTAGATTAAAAGAGAAACTTCGTGAAAAAAACTTAGCGACTGTTAAGGATTATTATGATTTAGTTATGAGAGATGAAGGTGAGATGCGAATTATGTTAGATTCTGTTACAACGAATTTAACAAGATTTTTCCGTAATCAACCTCATTTTGACGCTTTGGTAAATTATGTTATTCCTAAGGTAATCGAAGAAAAAAAGAAAAAAGGTGATACTACTATCAAAATTTGGAGTGCTGGATGTTCTACCGGAGAAGAACCTTATACAATAGCGATGATTCTAAAAGATATTTTACCACCACAGTATAAATTTCAGATTGTCGCTTCAGATATTTCATTAAAATCTTTAATGGTTGGACAGCAAGGTTTTTATCCAGAATCAAGAATTCAGGGAATACCTCAAAAATATCTTGATAGATTTTTTACAAAAAATGAAAAAGGATATCAAGTTAATTCTGAATTAATGTCAACTATAAAATTTGACTATCACAATCTTAGTAATGATTCTGGAATTCGAAATCTTGATATCGTTTTTTGTCGTAATGTTTTGATTTATTTTGATGAAGTTGCACAAAAAGCTTGTATAGATAGATTCTGGGATTCGATGGGACAGAAGTCTTATTTGTTTATTGGTCATTCTGAGTCACTTTTTGGTATGGATACAAAGTTCGAATTTTTAAAAACAGAATGGGCTTGTTTGTATCAAAAAAATATTTAGTAGTGTTTGGAGTATTTTGTTTTTATGGATGATATATCGGTTTTAGTATGTGATGATTCCGCATTGATGCGTAATGTAATTTCTAAAGTAATTGACAATGCACCAGGAATGAAAGTTATCGACAAAGCTATGAATGGAAAGATTTTAATTGATAAGCTTTCAGTTGTAGAACCAGATGTTATTGTGTTAGATATAGAAATGCCTGTTATGACTGGTATTGAGTTTTTAAGATATAAGAAACAGAATAAGATACCGATTCCTGTTATTATTCTTTCTTCTATTGCAGAAAAAGGTGCTGCTGTTACTATTGAAGCTCTTGAATTAGGTGCAAGTGATTTTATAACAAAGCCAAACGGTTCAATTTCTACAGATATTAATTCTGTGGCTGATAAGTTAGTTGAGTTAGTTGCTTCATATGGTGGAGCATATGCTCGTAAAAAGAACAAACTTGTGTATAGAGATGATTTTTATACACGATTAGCTTCTGAAAAGGCTGTAGAACGAAAACTTCATAAAGCATTTGATGATACAAAAGCAGCTTCTGCAGTTTCTAAAGAAAATGTTACGGAAGTTCCTGTAAAGACAGATATTTCTGCTATTCATTATGATTTTACTCCTAAATATAAAGAGCCTGCTGTAATAACTCCTATAAGAGCTGGTGGAAAAATTGAAGTTATTGCTATTGGGATTTCTACTGGTGGTCCTAATGCCTTAAGAGATGTTTTTAAAAAGATTGATCCACATTTAAAACAACCTATATTAGTTGTTCAGCATATGCCTGCTGGTTTTACAAAGGAATTTGCAAATTCTCTTAATAAAATTTGTGCTTTAGAAGTAAAAGAAGCAGAAGATGGTGACAGAATTGAAAATGGTCATGTTTATATTGCTCCAGGAAATTATCATATTGTTGTTGAACGACAAAATTTTGGAAGTGTAATTAGATTATCTCAAGAGCCACAGCGTAATGGACATAGGCCTTCTGCTGATGTTCTTTTTGAATCTGTTGCTAAAATATACGGTAACTGTGCCTTGGGAGTTATTATGACAGGTATGGGAAAGGACGGTGCTGTTGAATTAGCTGAAATGCGAAAACAAGGTGCATGGACATTAGGTCAGGATGAAAAGTCTTCTATTGTTTATGGAATGCCTAAGGTTGCTTATGAGTTAGGTGCTGTTCAAAAGCAAGTTTCTTTAGATGATATGGCGGATGAAATAAGTGCTTTGGCAAGGGAACATTTGTCTTAAAGTAAACCAATAATTTCGGGTTTACTAAGATGAAAATCTGTTCTGCTAAGAATGAAAATTGTTATTTGTGATATTAACAAAACTGATAGAGCTATTGTGAATTTTATTGAATCTGTAATGGGTGTATTAGTTCTGGTAAGGAAGTTTTGTGAAAATATTACAGCAAATAGTGTTAAGATTATTGGAATTAGAAATGCTAATAATCCTTGTAAGATTTTCATACCTTTGGGATAATCGATTTTTATTAAGGTTCCTTCTGTTATGGGGAAATTTTTATTATTTAAAACATAAAAAATTTTACCGTGTTTGTTGCATTTTGCTTGACAACTAATACATGAGAGAGAAAGTAGAGTTACTACTTTTATTTTTTTACCTTCAATCTTTTGAACTTTTGCTATATTATGCATTTTGATTATTCTGCTCTTTTATATATTTCATTTGTTTTGCACATTCGTAATAACCAATTTGGTTCCCAGTTTCTTCGTAAGTATCTCTAAGGTTAAAAAGTGCATCATAATAATACGGATTTATTGTTATTGCATTTTCAAATGCTTCGCACGCCTTATCATATTTTTCATCATTAAAGTAAATGACACCTAATGTATTCCAGAGATGGGCATTTCTTTCATTTAATGATAATCCTTCTGCACAGTATTCAAGAGCTTCTTCTTTATCTCCTAGATTGAAACTGATTAATGCAAGGGTTTCTATAACTTCATCATCTTCTTGTTCTATTGAATAGGCTTTTTCTAAAGCTTCTTTTGCCTGTATTAAATCTCCAGCGTCTCTATATGTAACTCCTAAATTAAACCACAAAAGATAATTGAATTTTTCCATACATAAGGCTCTTTTAAAACATGCAATAGCTTCCTTATATTCACCTTTTGAGGCTAATTCAATTGCTTGTCTATTTAATAATGATGCTGATTCTGTCATTGTATATCCTATAATTTATTTCTGTAATTTGTTAAAAAGATTTTCAATTAAAATTTGTGCTTCAGTTTTTGTATTAAAAATATTAATTAGTTCCTTTGTTTTAGAAGCAATTAATTGATTTCCTAATAGGCGAGCATCTTCAATTGAACCACTGTTTGTAAGTAAATCAATTGCTTTTTCTACGGCAGATGATTCGATTCCTTCGTTTTTAGCTTGATTAAACAAATCTGAAAGAATACTGATATCATTAGGATTTTTTTTAAGATGAAGTAAAACTGGTAAAGATTTTTTTCCTTCTACGATATCATCGCCTCTTTTTTTTCCTGGATTACCAGAAGTAAGATTAATTACATCATCAATAATTTGAAATCCAACACCTATGTCTTGGGCAATTAGACCTGCTTCTAAGGATTCTTGATTAGTTCCTCCTCCAGCTAAAATTCCAAGTTTAACAGCGAGTCTTGCTAGAGTTCCTGTTTTATTTCGAACCATTGCCATATACTCTTCTGTTGATGGAATTAAACTTGGATTTCTATGCCATTTAATATCCATCGCTTGACCTAAGTGTAAAAGTCTTAATTCTGTTAAAAATAACTTATACAACTGAATTTTTTCTTCAGCAGTAATATTTAACTTTTCAATACAAGTTGTTCCTTGAAAATAAAGCCAAGTAGCTGCATTAATTGCAACATCTGTTCCGTATGTAATGTGAATACAAGGTTCACCTCTTCGTGTATCAGCACAGTCTTCTATGTCATCATGGATAAGACTTGCTGTGTGTGCAAATTCAACTAGTGGAGTTAAATTATATGCATTATCAATATTGATATTGTTCTTTTTTGACTGAGAAGTCATTTCTGCTGTTAGTACAAGAAGTAAAGGTCTCCATCGTTTTCCACCTAAAGAGATTATGTGATTACATGGATTTGATAACATTGATATGTGACTATCATTTATACATGAGTCTAAATCACCAAAAGTCAAATTTTGCCAATCAGAATTTGTGGTCTGTGGGAGATAAGCTTTTAAAATTTCTTCAATTTTGTTTAATCTTAAATTAAATTCATTATTCATCGGTGTAATTATAAACAAAAGTACTATTAATGTAAAACTTTATATAAAAAAACTATGTAAATTAGCCGAAAATAAATTCATGGCTGCAAATAGTTATGAAAAACCAGATTATTGGTCTCGAAAAGCTTTTTCTGAAGGATATCCTGCAAGATCAGTTTATAAATTAAAAGAAATTGATGAAAAATTTGGGATGATAAAAAAGAACTCTACTGTTCTTGATTTAGGTGCGTCTCCTGGGAGTTGGACAACATTTTTGTTACGCTCTTTAGATGGTAAAGGAAAAGTTGTTTCCTGTGATTTAAATCCTTTAGCTAAAGATGTGAAAGCAGATAATTTAATTTTTATTCAAGGTGATTTGAATGAAAATGAAATAAGAGAAAGTATAAAAAAAGAAGGTCCTTTTGATTTAGTTGTTTGTGATGCTGCACCTCTTACTACAGGAAATAGAGTTGTAGATACAGCAAGATCTCAAGGATTAGTAAAAATGGCTATTTATTATGCGCAAACAATGTTAAAACCTGGTGGAAATTTTGCTGTGAAAATTTTTCAAAATGGTGATCAACAGAATTTGTTAAAAATGATGAGAGAAATTTTTCAGACAGCGAAAGGGTTTAAACCTGTTGCCTGTAGATCAGAATCATTTGAAACTTATCTTATTGGAATTAATAAAAAATAAAGGTATAATGGGAAAATCTATGAAGTTTCAATTTATAAAAGAAAAATTATTTAAAAATACAAATCCTCTTAAATTGTTGGAATATTTTTCTATTTCAATGGCAAGTTTTTCCGTAGTAATTGTTATAGCACTGATTGTTAATTCAAAAACTGATTTAGAAAATGGACAAGGTGGATTTGAAACTTCTGGTATACCTATAGTTACCGAAGACGTGCTAGCAAAGTCTGAAAGTATAGAGACTTTAAACGCTGAAACTTTTTTAGATACTGAATTAACTTATTTTTCATATCGCGTTAGAAAAGGTGATATGATAGGAATTATTGCAGATCAATTTGGTGTAACACAAGATACAATTATTAGTGTAAATAATATTAGGTCATCAAGACTTCTCCAAATTGGAACTTATTTAAAGATTCCTTCAATGCCTGGTATTTTATATACAGTAAAAGAAGATGGTGAAAATTTATCTTCAGTAGCTGAAAAATATTCTGTTAATTTAGAAAAATGTTCTCTTGTTAATAATATTGACAAAACCGTAGCTCTTAAGGCTGGAACAATGATTTTTGTTCCAGATGCAGAATTGGATTGGGTTACAAGACAAGAAATTAATGGTGATTTGTTTAAAAAACCTATTCGTGCAAGATGGTATCTTTCTTCTTCGTTTGGATGGCGCTCAAGTCCATTTACAGGAAAACGTTCTTATCATAGTGGCGTAGATATGGCATGTCCTACAGGAACTTATATATATTCAGCAATGCCAGGAACTGTAACTTCTACAGGTTTTAGTGAAGTATACGGAAACTATGTAATTGTAAAACATCACTCTGGTTATAAAACTTTATATGCCCATATGAGTGTAATTCTAGCTGTTAAAGGTCAAAGAGTTACTCAAGATAGCAGAATTGGTAAAGTTGGAAGTACTGGATTAAGTACTGGTCCACATTTACATTTTACTGTGTTTAAAAATGGTAAGCAGGTTAATCCTGCAAATTTGTGGGGATAATTTATAAAAACTGAAAATCAGCAAAGAAAATTTTTTCAATTTTACCTAAAGCCAATATAGAATTTATACTTGCTAAAAGGTCGCTTTTTATTGCATGTTCATTTTTTTGTTTTATTTCATTTATTGATTTACTTGTAAAGTAATTAGATATTATTTGTGAAATTTGAAGTTTTTTTGTATCTAGTTCTTCATAAAAAATTCTATTATTAGAATCGTATTCGATTAATGGTGTTAAAATTATAATCGTAGATTTATCATTTTTATCTGGTTTTGTGGATAATCTGAGTTGTCCCAGTTCAGTGAAATATGATTTTTGATTTTGATTAATTTCTGGAGATATAGTTTCTGGAACTTTAATAGATTCTTTTTTTTGAATAAAACAGTAAATTGTTCCAATTATAATTGTAACGAAAATAAAAATAAGAATCGAAAAAAGTACTTTGTTTAAGTTCATATAATTAGTCTATCAAATATGGTTCAAATATTGCAAGAAGCCTTGGTTTTTCAGTTTGATTGTCTGTATCTGGACCAATTCTTGCTTCTACATAAATATGTTGTTCTTGCCAACTTTCATTTATAATTATTCCGTTTTTTCTTAAGTCATTTAATAAAAAGTTTTTTTCTATTGGAATCTTTAATAAACGCTTTTTGCCTAATAATTCATTACAAATTTCAGAAATTAAACTGTCAAATCCTTTTTTTTCTTTTGCACTAATTGTAATTGCTTTTGGAAATTGCTTAATCAATTGTAGATAAACCGCATTGTTTTTATCTATAGTATCAATTTTATTTAGTACAATAATTTTAGGAATAGAATTTGCGTCAATTTCTTGTAATACAGAAATTACAGTTTCATATTGCTTAAAAACATTAGGATCACTTACATCTAAAACTATTAATTGTAATTGTGCATTTTTTGATTCTTCAAGGGTTGATTTAAAAGCATTTATTAAGGAATGAGGTAAATTTGAAATAAATCCAACTGTATCTGTTAATAAAACTGTACCACAGTCTTTAATATTTAATCGTCTTGTAGTTGGATCTAATGTAGCAAATAATTTATCTTCAGCGAGAACCTCCGCTCCTGTTAATGCATTTAACAATGTTGATTTTCCAGCGTTTGTATATCCTACAATTGCCACTGACGGACAAGGTAATTTACCTCTGCGTTTTCTTTGAGTTTGTCGTTCTTTTTCAACTTGAATTAATTCTTTTTTTAATTGTTGAATTTTTTGTCTAACCTGTCTTTGATCAAGTTCTAATTGTGTTTCGCCTGCACCTTTTGAACCATAATTTCCTCCTCGTTGTCTTGCAAGATCTCCATAAGAGTGAGCTAATCTTGGTAAGGAATATTCTAATTTAGCTAATTGTATTTGCAACACAGCTTCTTTTGTTTTGGCTCTTTTTGCAAAAATTCTTAATATTATTTCGTGTCTATCAATAACAGGTAACTGAACAAGTTTTTCCCAGTTTCTTTGTTTTCTAGGAGAAATTTCAAAATCAAATACAAGAAGGTCAACATCTAATTCATTTGAAAATGCAGCAATTTCTTTTGCTTTGCCAGAACCAACGCCGTAAACTGGAGATTGGTCTATTTTTGATAAAGAAACTTTATTCAGGATTTTATTCCTAAAGTGAAACAAAGATCTTCTAATTCTGACAAATCATTGTTTTGGAATCCTATAATTAAAGCTGTTATTTCCGGATTATTATCTATTTCAATCATAAAAAAATTATATACTTTTAAGTAAAAAGAGTGAATTTTGAAATTGGAAATGCCGATAATTTAACGGTGATTCTTATAAACATAGAATTAAAATTGGAAAATTGTCATAGAAGGGGAAAAATTTGACTTCTAGTCAGAAAATTTCTTTAAGTTTATTAATAGCGGTTCTCTTTTTTTCAGTCTTTTCTGTTTTGACTTTATCTGGACAGTTTGATTTTATAGAAGCAAAATTTTATCAGCCAACTGTAAAAAGACCAATAGAAAAGAAATTAGAAAATTTATATGTTCAAAAAAAACAATATGATAGTATTTTAATAGGAAGATTTGAAACTTTTTTAAAAGAAAAAAGTATTGATTCTTTCACACAATCAAAACCTTCTGATGAGCAGGTGTTGGAAAGAACGTCTGTTTTTGCACAATTTTTGGCAGTTTCTCCTTATTTAATTGGTGTTCGAATAGTTGAAAATGACGGAAAGAGAATTCATTTTAGTACTTTTGAACTTGATAAGAAAAAGCAAGATAACAAAAAAATTCTTTATGAAGATTACAATAAATTGTTTGAACAAGGAAATGTATCAAGTTTTGAAAATATAAAATGTCTAACAGAAACAAAATATAAAATTTATAGTGATCCAATAAAAAATCAGATTTTATATTCATTTCCGTTGATAGGTTTAGATGATTTTGGTGCAAAGAATGTAAAGTGTACGGCGATTTTTTATTGTGAATCTAATGATTTTATAAGATATTTATTTTCAAAAAATTTAATTACATTAGCTGAAAAAAATTCTGCGGAATATTTAGTTGATTCTAAAACTAATAAAGGATGTTACATTTTTGGATTACCATATGGTTCGTTAGATTTTTCAAATGCAAGTTTAAATGTATTAAAACAAAGTATTTTGGAAAAAATAAATAATATAAATATTGCAGAATCAGATGATATTTCAGAGGAAAATTTTACTTTATCAGGAAATTATAAAATTACAGAAGAAGATACTGTTATTGATAATGTAAAAAATCCTATTGATGATAATGTTTATGTTTCAGACTTTAATGAGAATGGTAAAGTTTCAGAAAAAACTCTTTCTAAATCCTATGAATGGAGCCTTTTTACAAAAAAGGTGGATTCAAATTTCTATATTAGCTTAATTAATGATGCAAGAATATTTGAAGTTAATACAAGTTTAAGAGTTTTAGTTTTAGTTTTGATTTTTGTGACAATTTTTTTAATAATGTTTTTGTTCTTTAACTTTAAACATGATGACATGGTTGTTATAGAAGATCGAATAAAAAGATTCCAATTGGCCTTTATTACAGAGTATGTAAATGCAAAAGAAATATCTGACGAAAATACTAACTTGTTATCAGATAATATTATTGAAAGAAAAAAACAATTAAATGAAGAAATAAGAAAAAGCCTTGGTAGAAGAGGAAAAAAACATTCTCAAAAAGTAAACAACTTGTTAGAGAAAAATTGGTCAGAAATACTTTCTGTGCTAGGAGTATCTCAAAAGAATGTTTTAGCAAATCCAAAATTATCAATAGATAATTCACAGTTAAAAAGTATTTTAGAAGAAATACTTAAAAATGGTAACATAAAAATTCAATCAACATATATAGAAGACAAAAGTGATGCAACTCAAAGTGTTTCTGAAACGAAAAAATTTGCTGAGAATATTCATATAGCTTCAGAATCTGTTGAAGAATTGGAAGAAGTTTCAGAAGCAGAAGTTGTTGAAGAATTGGAAGAAATTCCAGAAGTAGAATCTGTTGAGGAATTAGAAGAAGTTTCGGAATCAGAAGTTGTTGAAGAATTAGAAGAAGTTTCAGAAGTAGAATCTGTTGAAGAATTAGAAGAAGTTTCGGAAGCAGAAGTTGTTGAAGAAGTGGAAGAAGTTTCAGAAGCAGAATCTGTTGAGGAATTAGAAGAAGTTTCGGAATCAGAAGTTGTTGAAGAATTAGAAGAAGTTTCGGAAGCAGAAGTTGTTGAAGAATTAGAAGAAATTCCAGAAGTAGAATCTGTTGAGGAATTAGAAGAAGTTTCAGAAGCAGAATCTGTTGAAGAATTAGAAGAAGTTTCAGAAGTAGAATCTGTTGAAGAATTAGAAGAAATTCCAGAAGCAGAACCTGTTGAAGAAGTGGAAGAAATTCCAGAAGCAGAATCTGTTGAAGAATTGGAAGAAATTCCAGAAGCAGAATCTGTTGAGGAATTAGAAGAAGTTTCGGAAGCGAATAATGAAAAAGTGGTTTCTATTCTGGATGAAATAGAGAATACAGATGTTTCTGAATTTATAGATGATTTTGAAACTCCAGAAAATGATATTGAATATGATGATATAGATTCAGAACCTATGGAGTTTAGTTCTGTTAATAACTTTAAGGCTAATAATGAGGTTAATGAAATCGTTGAGAATTTTAGTATCAGTTCTATGGATTTTTCTGCACTAGACGAAATTGAATTAAATAGAGATGATTTAACAGGTATTGAGAGTGATAATTCAGAGATTATTGATAATGAAAACACAGAAATCATATCAGCACCTTCAAATGTTGAAAAAATCTTCAATGAGGATGATGAAATTCAGATGGACGAAAATTTAGATTCTTTACAAGATAATGATACTCAATATGAATCTTTAGAAATTAAGAAAGAGTTCTCAGAGAATAAGGAGCAATATCTTAATGCTGTCGTTGATTCTTCCGAAAATATTGCTATTGAAGAAAACAGTATTAACTCTGAAAAAGAAAATGAAAGTAATATAAAAAATGTTGAAATGTTAAATAATTCAAATGATAGTTTGCCATTCTTGTTTACAAGTTTTGCAGCAAATAACAATAATATAACAGATTTAGAATCAAGTGTCCCTGATGCAATAATATTAGATACAGATGGAACTTATCATATTGATGGAATGCCTTCTGAAACTGAAATTGAGATAGATGCTGATTTTAAAAAACTAGTTGATTCTGTACTAAAATAACTTGCTTGTTAGTTTTCTTGTTCCTCAATATAATGATATTCATAACTTAGGAATTATTTAAGGTTATAATATGGATATAGAAATAAGAAATTTAGAAAAAGCCTACACAGGTGGAACAATATCAGGTGTTGTTCATGCTGTAAAAAAGGCATCATTGAAAATTCCTTCAAATACAATCTTTGGAATTATTGGGAAGAGTGGAGCAGGTAAGTCAACTCTAGTTCGGCTTATAAGTTTATTAGAAAAGCCTGATTCTGGAGAGATTTTATATAATGGAGAAAGAGTTGACTCTTTAAATGGTAAAGATTTAATTGCTCGTCGTCGCAGAATTGGGATGATTTTTCAGAATTTTAATTTGTTTTCTTCTCGTAATGCAGAACAGAATGTTGCGTACCCTTTGGAAATAATAGGTATGCCTAAAAAAGAGATTGAAAAACGAACAAAAGAACTATTAGAACTTGTTGGACTTGGTGATAGAGCTAAATCTCCTATTAGTAAATTGTCAGGTGGTCAAAAACAAAGAGTTGCAATTGCAAGAGCGTTAGCTAATAATCCTGATATTCTGTTTTGCGATGAGGCAACAAGTGCTTTAGATCCTCAAACAACGATTTCAATATTAAAACTATTAAAAGAAATTCAAAAAAAAATGAATTTAACAGTTGTTATGATTACTCATCAGATGGAAGTTGTGAAAGAAGCTTGTACACATGTTGCTGTTGTTAATGATGGAGAAATTGTAGAACAAGGTTTAATTGAAGATATATTTTTTAAGCCTAAACATTATGTTACAAAAGATTTCATAAAACATTTACCTTCTGAAAGTTTAGATAAAAATGAAGCTAATGTAGTTCAGTGGTCAAACTGTTCTGGAAAATATATTTTGAGATTTATTGGTAAAAAAACTGATGAGCCGATTTTGAGCCGTATATCAAAATTGTTTGATTTAGAGTTTAACATATGCGCAGGCGGAACGATAAATTTTAATGGCTCAAAAGCAGGTGCATTATATGTTGATTTTTTAGGAGAAAAAACTGAAATAGAAAAAGTATTAAAATATTTAGCAGATTATGGTGTTGATGTGGAGGAATATAATGAGTCAGATTATTGAGTTGGTGGGAGTTTCTACTCTTCAAACATTATTAATGGTTTTATTTTCGACATTTTTTTCTGTATTAATTGGATTTCCTTTAGGGGTTTTGTTGTTTGTAACTAGTCCAACAGGAATTATGCCAAAGAAGTTATTTAATACTATTTTGAGTAGAATTATAGATATTTTGAGGTCTTTTCCATTTGTAATTCTAATGATTGTTTTGTTACCTTTTACGAGATTTGTTTTAGGAAAGGCTGTTGGAACAGGTGCAACAATAATACCGTTGTCTATAGCTGCGGCTCCTTTTGTTGCTAGAGTAATTGAAACTGCTCTGATTGAGATTGATCCCGGTGTTATTACAGCTGCAAGAGCTATGGGGTCTTCAAATTGGCAGATTATTTACAAAGTTTTAATTCCTGAAGTGTTACCTTCTGTTATTTCTGGAATTACATTAACAATAATTAATCTTATAAGCTATTCTGCCATGGCTGGAACTTTAGGTGGCGGTGGATTAGGAGATTTAGCAATACGTTATGGATATCAACGATTCAGAACGGATGTTATGATAGCTTCTGTTATTGTTATAATTGTAATGGTTGCTTTGATTCAATTCTGTGGAACAAAGTTAAGTGAAGGAATGTTAAAAAAGCGATAATTATTTTGTTGCACAGTAGATAGTAAGATCTTCTACTGTGCATTTTTTTTAGTTTTGTAAAAATCCCTGCATCAAATTTACAAACAAATAAATCTTCTTATATACTTCTACACTAAGTTGCTGAATAGGATGTTCTGCAAAATGATCTAGTTCTTTCCAATTCATAACAATTTCACCGCGAGGTTTTTGGTAATCTTCTATCAACATCTTTAATGTTTTTGCAAAAGAAATCATAACTCTTGTACACTCGATTAAATATTCGCGTGCTTGTTCATTCGAATCTTTTAGTAAAGTTCTTATTATGTTTCCAGAGTCTTTATCACGTTCTGCTCGAGGGAGTAAAGTTTTTAATTTAATTCCAATTTCTGCTTCTTCTGCATGTTTGTCATCAAATGCTGTTATTGCATCTGACATTTCTAGCATTACATGGTAATCTTCACTCATTTGGCTTGAAAGTGGAGCTGTTGTCCATTTTCCACGAATAATAACCAAATCTGCGTATTCTCTAATATCTCGTTTTACAAATTCAACTAAAAAGGCTTTTAGGTAGTTTAGTGGACGAGCATATTCATAACCGCCTAATTCCTTCTTTTCAAATGCAGCACTACCTTGTTCTGTATAATTTTTTAATATTGAAACAGAACTTGTATTAAATATTTGAACAAGAAGACTATCAATTTTAGAATTTTTTTGTTCTGACTCTAATTTTTTTAACGTAGAACTAGCTTGACTTCTGATTGATTCGATATAAGCTTCTACAACACGCTCTTTTTTTTCTGAAACATCTGTTACATAAGATGGGTCTTTTGTTATTATTTGAATTATCATGTCAAAAATTCTGTGATTACATAACTGTTTTAGTTTTGAAACTATTTTATTCCATTGATTAGGTTTTACAGGTTCAACACCTTTTACAGTTTTGAACATTAACATTAAATCATCCCATGATTCTTCTAATGGCATTGAATACACAATAGAAAGGAAATCTTTTAAATCATCAGCAATATATGCCGCATCTATTGGTTCAAATTTTGGAGATCTGTTGAATTCTCCTTCTCTTATAGAAGAATCAAATTTTTTTAACATAAAATAAAAATCGTATAAACAGAATGATTTAAAGCATAGTAATTTAGTATAAAGTCCATCAATTTTATTAACTTTATCCATGTCAAATTCTGCAATAAAATTTTCTAAATCGTTTTTTATTTTTGTTTTTAATTCATTAAAAGGAACATTTCGTGAAACATTTTGAATTGTTTCTTCTGTTAGGTTTTCTATTAACTGTTTTTGTTTTTCTGATAATGAATATTCCACTACCATATTTTTATAAAAATTAGGATTTTGCTGAGTTTGGAAGAATAATTGTGCTTGTGAAACTATTTTGTACATATCAAAGAAAAATTTTCCAAACTGAGGCTGAATTTGATCAGAACCTGATTTGTAAAATTTATATCCCATATGAGATAAGTTCTTTGCGATGGATTTTAATTGTCTTTTTTTCTCTGCTTCAGGATCATTGCTTCTAAATAATGAATTAAAGAATTTTTGAAAAAAAGATGACTCAAATTTATTTTCTGACATGATTTAAATATGAAGAAATAAAACATAGTTGTCAAGATTCAAGGATAATATGGTAAAAAGAAATGACAGATAATAGTAAAGTTTTTATTAAATAATTGTGTACTGTATGAGCAAAAGCCTTAGCATTTCTCTGTTTTTTACACCAAAAAGTTTATATAAATCTTGCATATTCTTTTTTACAGTTGATTCACTTGTAATTAGTTCTTCTGCAATTTTTTTGTAGTTGTAAGTACTGTCTATTGTGTAATGTATACAAGCAATTTGCCTTTCTGTTAAATTTAATTTATGCAAATCTAATGTAGAACCTTTTTCTGGTAAGTCTAATAAAGGTGCATAATCTGGAATGTAATAGTCTCCCAATAAAAAGGAAAGTTTATCAGACAGTAGTTTGTAAATAATTACATAGCACGCTAAAGAAAAAAAAGTGAGTCCAATAGAAAAGAAAAATTCTCCCAAACCATAACTAGGAATTAGCGTGAATAGAAGAAAAAATAATATTGATATGGAAACAATTGATTTTAGTTTGAATTTTTTTTGTGCATATCCAAAACAAAAAAATAAAATTAAACTATTAATATATAGGAATACACCTATGTAATGATATCCTGTTAATATAAGATGTGTAGCTTCTACCAATAAGACAAAAAGTATTAGCCAAATTTTAGTTGGACAAAGGATAAATATAATTGTAAAAAAAGTACAAGAAACATTAATTATTGGGACTAGATAATTTGTGTGAGGATAAAGTATTGATTTAGTAAAAGGTAAATGATTAACTCCAATTATAAAATTATTTATGGTTCCTGTAAGTAAAAATCCAAGTCCAAAAAATGCCAATATTCTGAATAATTTTGTTTTTTTATTTGTTGATTGCTTCATTATTTCATTCTAAAACTTATAATTTCATAATTCAATACAATAAAAACCAATAACTTTGGATATTTTTTTGCGAACTTTGGATAAATTGAATTAATTGTGTTAAAATTATGTTGAAAGTCGAGAAAAAAAATAAGAAAATGACTTATCGTTATATTTTGTCTTATGTTCCTTTCATATACGGCAAGTTATGACATGAGAGATAGTTTATTATTTAAAAATATTAGAAACTCTTGATGTGTGAATTAATAGTTTCTGTAAAAAGGCCTTCGGAATTTTCTGAAGGCTTTTTTATTTGGCAAAAATTTGTTATATATTATATAACATTCATTTTTTATAAATAAACATTCTATAATTGATTGAGGAGAAATAATGTTAAAAAAAGTTTTTCTTATAGTAGTTTTGGGGAATTTGTTTTCTTTCTTGTTTGCATACAATCCGCCTGCGGGAGGGCAGAATGTATTAAGGATTTCTTCTCCAACGCTTTTAACAGATGGTAGTTCTTCTGCAGGTGGAGGGTTCTTTAATATAACTCCTTCTTCTGTTGTTAATAATCCTGCATTATCTGCTTTTGAACAACGAGTGATTTTGGATTTGGCAGGAACAATGTTATTTGATGACAAAGACGAATCTGATAAAAGTGTTGGTGGAGCTTTTCAGACTGGAATATTAATACCTTCTCGTTGGTGTGTTTCGACATTTTTATTTCAAGGTGTTTGGGTTCCATTTTATGATATGCATTTGGGAAATAGTTTGAATTTTACGGCTGATTTTGCAAAAGACATAAATGATAAACTTGCAATTGGAATGAGTCTTAATGTTGGAATTTTCTATGGTTATGATTCTGACTGGAATGGTGGCGTAAACATGGGTGCTCTCTATAATTTTGGAGATTTATTGTTTATGAAAGATCTTCGTTTTGGAGGTGCCTTACTTAATTTGGGAAAACCTTTTGAAAATACGGAATTAAGAGGTATTGAAGATACTGAGGCAGAAAAGTGGCCAGGTATAACTCCTAAATTTGGAGTTGCAGCAACAATGTATAGTTCTAATCAAGTAGATATTGGAGCATCGTTAGATATTTCTATTCCAGCTTTTCAGAATTTTGTGTTAGATGCAGGTGTTCAAGTTTTTATTCTTGATTTTATTACAGTAAATTCTTCTTGGGAATATGATGCAAGGGAATATGCTGAAGGCGATAAAAATATCATACCTTCTATTGGAGTAAGCTGTAAATTCATGTTTAATTCAAAAGATGGATCCATGCTTGCAAAAAAAGGTTGGGCGCAGAGTGAAATGACTGTTAGTGGAGCATGGAAACAATTATATAAAAATATAAATGCTGTTAGCGTTGGTGCAACATTAAATCTTGGACTTGAAGATACTCAAGCTCCAGAAATTATTTTATGGGAAAATAACTAATTATGAGAAAGATAGTATTTTGTTTTTTTACTTTAGTATGTTCGATTTTTTCAATTTATTCAGAAAAGTCACCTGTTTATATTTCTCCTAATAATGATGGAATTCAAGATGTTCTTGAGGTTCCTTTACAAATAAAAGAAAAGAGATATGTAAGTGAATGGACTTTTACAATTTCAAATGATAAGGGAGAGCCTGTTCGTGTTATTGGGAATAAGGAAAAGAGACCTGATAGAATAGGATTCAAAAACTTTTTTAAACAATTAATAACACCAAAGTCAGGAGTTGTTATTCCTTCTTCTGTTATATGGAATGGTGTAATGGATAATGGTGAAATTGCTCCTGATGGAACATATTATTATTCATTCTCAGCTGCGGATGATAACGGAAATACTGCTTCAACAAGTCAGCTTGTTGTTATTGTTGATAATACACCTCCATCGATTGTTCTTACACAACCTTCATCAGATGCAAAAATTTTTGGCGAAGGTGCTAAATCAACTCTAGTTGTAAAACAAGACGGTTCTGAAGAGGATTTGTGGATTGGAACTTTTTCTGATTCAGTTGGTTCTGTTGTAAAAACTTATAAATGGACTGAAAGTGCTCCATTAAAATTTGAATGGGCAGGAACTGATGACAATGGTATTCCTGTGAAAGATGGTGTATATTCTTATAGAATTACATCAAAAGATAGAGCAGGAAATGTTTCTAACTCAACAGCTATTACAAATATTATTTATTCAGCAGAAAAACCTGCAACTAATATTATTATCACAAGCAGTAGATATTTTTCTCCTAATGGAGACAAAAAAAATGATACAGTTTCTTTTGATGTAAAAATTCCTGTTCCAGATCAACAAAAAACTGGTAATAAACTTATTTCTTGGAATGTTGATATTGTTGATTCTGACAATAATATTGTAAAATCATTCAACGGAACAGAAAATCCTCCAACTTCAATAATTTATGATGGATTAACTAATAATGAAAGTATTGCAAAGGAAGGCTCTTATCAAGCTAGAGTTGTTGCAAAATATTTGAATGGATTTGAAACTGTACCTATATATTCTCCTGTATTTATGTTGGATACTTCTGTTCCAACAGCTAAGGTGACTATAAAAGATACAACATTCTCTCCTGATGGAGATGGAAATCTTGATATTCTTTTAATTAATCAACAGACCATTGTTGATTCTGGTTCTCCAATAGAAAAATGGGAAGGAATTATTACTGATTCAACTGGCCTTGTTATTAAATCATTTGATTTCGGAGCATTCCCTCCTGAAAATGTTACTTGGAATGGAGTCAATTCTCTAAATACTTTAGCAAAAGATGGAAAATACAATTATACATTAAAGGCAACTGATGCTGCAGGAAATGCTGCAAATATTTCTGCACCATTGTTTGCTTTAGATACAAGTAAAACTGAATTAATACTTACTGTTTCTGCGTCTGCATTTAATCCTGCAAAATCAGCGATTAAACTGACACCTATTGTAAATACTAATAGTCAGACAGGAAGTTCTGTTACAACTTATGATTTGAAAATTAAAAATAAAACAGGAGATGTTGTTTGGTCTCAAAAAGAAAACAAATCATTACCAGTTTCATTCTCTTGGAATGGACTTTCTAATTCTGGAAATAGATGTGTAGATGGTGAATATACTGCGACACTTTCTACAGTTTCTACAAATGGATCTCAAGCGAAAACTTCCACACAAGTATTTGTAATTGATTCTGTTGTTCCTTCAATAGAAGTATCTCTTCCATATCTTGTATTCTCACCTGATGGAGATGGAAATAAAGATTCTGTATTAATGAATGTAAAATCTTCTAATGAGGATAAGTGGAATGGAAAAGTTCTTAATACAAAGGGAACTACTGTAAAAACATTCTCATGGAAAGGAACTATTCCAAATTTTGAATGGGACGGAACTGATGATTCTGGTAATATTGTTTCTGATGGAATGTATAAGATTTTATTTGATACAGTTGATATTGCTGGAAACAGTGCAACTGCGGAAGTATTAAATGTAAAAGTTGATAATAGAGAAACAAAGGCTTATATTACAGCTGAATATGATGCAATGAGTCCAAATAATGATGGAGTATTGGATATTCAGAAATTCATGCTTAGAACTTCTTTATCAGAGGGAATCTCAAATTGGTCTTTTGATATTGTAAGTGCAGAAGGAAAACTTGTTCGTCAGTGGACTCACGAAAATCAGGCAAATCTTCCAGCTGTTATTAATTGGGATGGAACTGATTCAGACGGAAAAGTTATAGAAGGTGTGTTTACTGGAAATCTTACTTTAACATACGAAAAGGGTAATAAAGTTTCAGCAATATCATCTGCTTTTATTTCAACTGTAACACCTCCACAATTGTCTATAAAAACTGCTCCTAAGTATTTCAGTCCTGACAATGATGGAGAAGATGATGATTTGTTTATTTTATTAAAAGGTTCTAGTGCAGTTCCATTAAAAAATTGGTCATTTACAATAAATGATCCTGAAAATGGAAAGAAATTTTGGTCTGTTTCTGGAAAATCAACAATTACAGAACGCTTAATTTGGGATGGACGCGGAAATAATGGAGAACTTGTTCAGTCGGCAATGGATTATCCATATGTGTTTACAGTAACTGATACCTTAGGAATGACTAACACTATTGAAGGAAAGATAAGTGTCGACGTTCTTGTTATTAGGGTAGGAGATGTCTTAAAAATGGCTGTTCCTTCTATTATTTTCCGTTCAGATGCTGCTGACTTTATGAGCGAAACTGAAGTAAAAGGTGGATTAACAGCTGCTCAAATTGCTAACAATCAAAGAGTTCTTAAACGTATTGCAGATATCTTAAATAAGTTCAAAAATTACACAGTAACTATTGAAGGTCATGCAAATAATATAAGTGGCACAGAGGATGAAGAAACTAAAGATACAACTATGTACGGAAAAGCTTTGGAACCTCTTTCTCAAGAACGTGCAGAATTTGTTAAATCATATCTAAAGAAGAATGGTGTTGATGGAGAACGATTAAATGCAGTTGGTCGAGGAGGTCGTCAGCCTGTTGTTTCTAGAAATGATAAGGACAATTGGTGGAAAAACCGCCGTGTAGAATTTATTCTAAATAAATAAAAAAATAAAAGGATTTTTAGTAAGTTGATACTTTGCTAAAAATCCTTTTTTTATGAGAATTAGCAAGTGGATATAAAAAGTCATTTATTATTTTTAGCCGATAAATACGAAAATAAAGATTTTTTAAAAGATGATCCTTCAAGATATATGCATGAGTTTCAAGAACAAAAGGAACAAGAAATTGTTGCTTTTTTAGCGGCAAATCTTGCTTTTGGAAGACGGGAGCAAATTTTAAAGCATATTGAATGGATTTTGGAAAAAATCAATACAAAACCTTCTGAATGGATTTTAAATGAATCATATAAGGATGTATTCTTTTACGAAAATACTTCCTTTTATAGAATGTACTCATATCGAGCAATGAGGATTTTTTTTGACGATATGAGAAAAATATTAATGGAATCAGATACATTAGGTAATCATTTTAAATTAAAATGGGAAAAGAGATCTTATAATGATTTATTTTTATTTCAAGTTATGTCAAAAGAATTTTCTCACGACTGTAATTTAATTGCTCATTCTAAAAATTCTGCTGCAAAAAAATTAAATATGTTTTTGAGGTGGATGGTTAGGGATAATTCACCTGTAGATTTAGGGATATGGAAATGGTATAACAAATCAGAACTTTTACTTCCTTTAGATACTCATGTTATGCAACAAGCAACAAAATTTAATTTGATAAATAAATCATCTTCTAATAAAGTGAAATCCGCAAATCTGAAAACTGCTATAGAATTAACTGAGAAAATGAAAGAAATATTTGGTGATGATCCTGTAAGAGGCGATTTTGCACTTTTTGGCTTAGGTGTTAATAGTTAAATTGTCAGAAAACACACAAAAAACTCACTCTATTTTCATATCCTAAAATTTATGATACAATCCACCTAATAAAATTAAATTCTACTGCGAACCAGTAGTGGTAAGGAGATTTGCAAAAATGGCAAACGAAAAAGATTCTCATAAATGTACGTTGGACAAAATTATTTCACTTTGTAAAAGAAGAGGTTTTGTATATCAATCTTCAGAGATTTATGGTGGACAAGCAGGTGCTTGGGACTATGGACCTTTAGGAGTTGATTTTAAAAGAAATATTCAGAATGCATGGTGGAGAGAAATGACACAACTCCATGATGATGTTGTTGGTCTTGATGGTTCGATTTTTATGCATCATAGAACATGGGAAGCTTCGGGGCATGTTGGACATTTTTCTGACCCAATGATTGATTGTCTTTTATGCAATGCTCGTCATCGTGCAGACAAACTAATCGAAGATTATTGTGCTGAAAATAATATAAAAACAGATAAACCTGTAGATACAATGAGTCATGAAGAAATGAAAGATTTCATTGATCAGAATATTATCTGTCCTACTTGTGGAAATAAAGAAAAAAAATATACTGCGGTACGCGAATTTAATTTAATGTTTAAGACTTATCAAGGTCCTGTTGCTGATGATAGTCATTTAATTTATCTTCGTCCAGAAACATGTCAGTCTATTTTTGTTGATTTTAAGAATATTGTTCAGTCAAATAGAATGAAAGTTCCATTTGGAGTTGCTCAAGTAGGAAAGTCGTTCCGTAATGAAATTATTTTTAAAAACTTCATTTTTAGAACTTGTGAATTTGAACAAATGGAAATGGAATATTTCTGTAAACCAGGTACAGAAGATGAAACTTTTGAACGTTGGCGTCAAGATCGTTGGAACTTCTATTTAAAATATGGTATTTCAGAAAAAAATCTTAAATGGCATCATCACGATAAATTGGCTCACTATGCAAAAGATGCTTATGATGTTACTTACAACTTCCCAATTGGTTTTGAAGAAATTGAAGGTATTCATAGCCGTACAGATTTTGATCTTTCTCAGCACATGGAATATTCTGGAAAGGATATGAGTTACATTGATCAAGAAGATGGTAACAAACGTTATATTCCTTATGTAATTGAAGCTTCTGCTGGTCTTAACCGCAACTTCTTAATGTTCCTTTGTGAAGCATATGAAGAACAGAATGTTGCTAAAGAAGGTGAACCTGAGGATTACAGAACTGTTTTACACTTGCATCCAAAATTAGCACCAATTACAGTTGCAGTTCTTCCTTTAATGAAGAAAGATGGACTTTCTGAAAAAGCTAAGGAAATTCAGCATTTGTTAAAAGAAGATTTTGTAACAGATTTTGATGTTTCTGGAACTGTAGGAAAACGTTATCGTCGTCAAGATGAAGTTGGAACTCCATTCTGTATAACAGTTGATTATGAAACTATTAACGAAAAGAATGATGACGGAAGCGTTAATCCTAATTTTGATACAGTAACTGTTCGTTTCCGAGATAGTATGGAGCAGGAGCGTGTAAAAGTTTCTGAATTAGTTCCATTTATCCAGAAAGCGATTCGTGATTATAAACCTGTAGAAAAGAAAGATTAATAAATGGATTACATTGCACTTGGAAAAACTAATCTTCTCGTGAGTCGTACTGCTCTAGGTGCAATGGCACTTGCTAATGTTTCTGATGAAGACAAAGCAACAAGGATTATAAATAAAGCCTACGAATCTGGTATTAATTTTTTTGATACAGCTAGAGAGTCTGAGGAAAGTGAACGTAGATTAGGAAATACTCTTCATGGAGCAATTCGGAAGGATATTTTTGTAGCTACTAAAACAAAAGCTCATTCCTCAGATGAAATTGCAGAAGATATTGATAAAAGTTTAACAGCCTTAAAAACAGATTATATTGATTTATATCAATTAGATAATCCTTCAATACTTCCTGAACTTGGTGGTGATGATAGAATTGTCGAAAAACTTCTCACACTAAAAAGAGACGGTATCATTCATCATTTTGGTATTGCTACGGAAAATTATGAAATGGCAAAAAAAGTTCTTGTGTCTTCTGTAGAATGGGAAACATTACAAGTTCCGTTTAATATTTTGTGTAGTGATTATGTTGCGTCTCTTGTAGACGAGTGTAAGAAGAAGGATATAGGTTTTGTAGCAATGCAACCTCTGTGTGGTGGAATTATTCAGAATATTCCACTTGCAGTTGGCTTTTTTAATCAATTTGAATCCACTGTTCCTCTTTGGGGTGCTCATACAGAAGACGAACTTCAGCAAATTATTTATTTTTCTGAAAATCCACCAATAATTGACGAACAATTTGAACGAGAAGTTGAAAAATTACGAGTATTCTTTAATTAACTACTTTTCTTAAAGAATTTTAAAATATCTTGAGCTTCTGCTTTTGATAGCACTCTTACAATTTTGTTATCTTGCATATTTGATTGAACTGTTTTAGGGCTTCCGTCAGGTTCTGTCTCACCTAAAATTTGAACAATTGGATTTCTTGGGTCTGTAGGGTTTACATCTGTTACTTGAGCAATCTTACCATTAGACATATAAACATAAGCTCCAATTGGAAAAAGGGAAATACTGTATAACAAAGCTTTTATTACTGTTCCATCATAATGTTTGTTCTCATTTCTTAAAATTTCAATCATTGCATCATAAGAAGAACGAGCTTCTTTGTAGTGTCTAGGAGCAGTTATTGCTTCAAAAGAACAAGCTACAGAAATAATTTTTGCATACAGAGAAATTTTATTTCCGTTTAATTTTCTTGGGTAACCAGAGCCGTTTTCTCTTTCGTGATGCTCTAGTACTCCTAATTGAACAGATAGAGGAAAATTACTTTCCTTTACAATATTAAATCCTATAACAGGATGAGTTGCGAGTTTTGCTTTTTCAGCAACAGAAAGTCGTCTGTCTGTCATATATAATTGTGGAGGAAGTCGAATTTGTCCAATTTCATGAAGAATAGAAGTAATTCCTAATTCAATTAATTTTGTTAAAGGCATTCTTAATTGAAGTCCTATAACAATAGCTATAACTGTTGAACGCATGCTATGACTTATAATAAAATTCTTACTTTCAGCATCTAGAATCGGAGTAATGCGTAAAACATATCTTCTGTTTTCTTTTATAAATATACATAAATCTTTTACAGTTTCTGATAATTCTACATAATTCAATTCTTTATGAGTTGCATAATGCGTATAAACAGCTGTTATATAATTCATATATTCATTATAAACTTTCTGAACTACATTTATCCTTGATGAATCATTGTTTGCGATATCTTTATGAGCTTCTTCTAAAACTTTTTTAACTGTTGGATTTAGATGTTCTTCTTTTTTTTCGTTTTGATTTACAACATCATCGATTGTAACATTTTCAAATTGTGTTGGAATTTTTATAGGTTCTGAGGAAATTCCTGTTGAGCCGTCAGAATATACAACTTTAAAATCCCATTCCAGCAAAGCTCTTTGTAATGCAGTGGTAAATGGCAATGATGGATTAAGTAAAATAAAGTTCTTATCTAAAACAAGTTCTTGCGTAAAAAAAGTATTTTCTTTTAATGTAATAACAGGAAATGAATTCATAGATGTCCTCATATCTATTATCGGAATTATTATGAAAATATTTAATTTAAAACAAAAAAAAAGTGAAAAACCTTACACGCTTTTCACTTTTTTACATGGAGAGTGTCGTAAGAAAACGACAAAAGTCACTTATTAATCTATTCCAAGGTGTCTGGATGTTTTTACCACCCTGAATTAATTCAAAGGACATTTATATTATCGGAAGTGGTAAAAAAAACTTTAGTTTTTGGATAAATATTTTTTATAAAGTTTAATGCTATTTAGTAATTCTTTATAAATAATTTTTGTTTTTAATAGTAATTCTTTTGTTTTGTCATCTGGAAAGATAGTGTTACTGAAAATTTTGTTTAACTGGTTTTCTGTAGGAAAAACGATTGCGGCTATATCTTTAAAATCTGATTTTAATATTTTTTCGTCAATAAAGTTTAGTTCTTCTAGAATTTTATTAATGTTTATATTAGAAGAAGTTAGTCCCTTATCTGCCAGAGATATACCTTTTTTTGCAAGAATACTAATTTGTTCGATTCCATCTAATAAATTTTTTAATACTTGAGAAAATAGTTCGCTATCATATATAGGTTTATTTTTTTCTGCATTTTCAAAAAAAACATTTTTTGAATGCTCTATTGTATCTTTCGCTAAAAAATTTTCTATTGTTGTAACATTTATTCCTGGAATATATAGAGATTTATCAGAAAAAGAAAATGTTTTTATATCAGGATATTGTATAGCCTTATTTTCAAACCACCATGCAAACATTTTCATCTTATCATCGGTTTTTATTTGATTACCTGAATAGTCCTTATCGATTATTGTATTTGCATGAAAAAGTGATTGTGTCAAAAGTTTTTCCGCTGACGATAATTTGTTTGAAATCGTATGTGATTTTTCTTCAAATAAAGAACCTTTTATATGAGTTTCTGATTTTGGATAACCTAAATCTAATCCTGCACAAAAAATTTGTTTTGCTCCAATAAATCTTGCAAAATCCCAAGCGGTTGTTGCAACAGACCCTCCAGCACTTAATTCTCCTTTTATTTCTAATTTTGATTCAAAATATCGACATAAAGGAAAAATTGATGAACATAATACAATTTTTTTACAACAAAAATTAAATACGGATGGATAAGAAGATGGGTCTGTAATTAATATGCTAGAATTTGATTTTAATCCAGCAATATGTCTATATGCGTAATATTGAGGATCAACAAGAATTATAAAATCTGGTTCAATATTATGTTTTAAACATATTCTTAATACAGTATCTGTTGCAATTAATAAAGCTCTTTTTTTTATTTCTTGAAGATATGGAAGAACAGCTGAAAGTGTAGGTCCTGCTGCTAAAATAACTACAGGTAAATTTTGTGGACATTTGTTTTGAAAGATATTAATTCCATAGTGTGTAGAAATCTGTGTTATATTTTTACAACAATTTTTTTGCCATAATTTAGAAAATTTTTCTAATGTAGAATTGTTTATTCTATCTTTATCCTTGTTTTTTTTGAATGAAAGTTTTAATTCAGAAAAAAATTCTTGATTATGGTTTGTTTGGGCTTTATTTTCTAAAATTGCAAATTTTTTAATTCCACCACAAGTTTCTATAATATTTAAAATCACTTGGAAATCTATTTTTAATGCAATAACTAATTTCTTGTGAGAAAATAATTCTTCTAAATCAATATATTTTAAAAAAGCAAAAAAATATTCAATATCTGGTTCAATAATAAAAATTGTATCAGTTGGAAATGCTTTTGAGTATTCGACTGGTGCATAGCCTAAACCGCAAGATAAAAAAATCGCACCAATTTGATTTTCTTGTTTGCAGTTTTTTATGAGAGATTCAGCTTCTTTTTCTGGATTATATGCTGAATGAATAAAAATATTATTTTCTTTAGCTGTTAAACTGCCTGATTTCGAGGGTAATACTTCGTAGCAAGAAGTTAGTGGTTCTTTTGTATCCCTTGTAATAGAAAGGTTTTTGCATAATTCTGGAAATCTATCAACAAAGAGGTTTAAATTTTTATTCCAAAAAGAGTTCAATTTCCATTTTCTCCGAAACAGGGGTGTTAGGTGGTGGATTTTGAGATGTAACCCAACCTTCTCCGTTAATTTTTATAATAATATCTTTTCTGTTTAATAGTTTTAAAAGACTTCTTTTAGGATAACCTGTAAAATCTGGAACTTTATCGATTATATCAATTTGTTCTGTCTTAGGAATCGAAATTAATCCAGAATGAGCAAGGCTGGCAGCTCCACCACGGCTTAATCCAAGATAATCAATTATTGTACTAGCAGCTTCAGCAATAACAGGAGCAACAATACGCCCTGCATAAGTTTCGCCTTTTGCTTTTTCTATAACAATATAAAGAACTATTTCTGGATCTTCTATCGGGAATATTGAAATACAATTTGATAAAAAGTCTGTGGAACTATATCCACCTGTTTTGGAATCAGCCATTTGGGCTGTTCCTGTTTTTACACCAATAGAAATGTCATTTAAATTAGCTTTTGAACCTGTTCCACTTTTAGCAACGGTTTCCATACAGCTTAGAATGTATTTAGCTGTTGATTCTTTAAAAACTCGTTCTTTTAATGTAGGAATATGAACATATTCTTCAACACCTTCGTGAGTTGTAATTTTATCAATAAAAGTTAATTGTATAGGGTATCCTTTGTTTGCAATTGCAGTTGCTGCTTGCACCATTTGTAATGCACTAACGCTTATTTCCTGTCCAATTGCAATAGTAGGTTTTGAGCGGGCAGACCAATATTTATCACTAGTATTACGAACAGCACCTGCTGTTTCTCCTGGTAATTCAACACCTGTTTTAGAACCGAATCCTTGTTTTCTTAATTGTGCTAAAAAATGTTCACTTTCAATTTTTTCACTCATTTGAGCTAATGCATCGTTACAAGAATATTTTAGTGCTTCTCTTGCAGTTATCCATCCATGGTGATCAAGACAAGTAATTCTTATTCTTTCGCCATAATTTGTTTTTCTTTCAAAAACACCATCGCATAAAAAAATATCTTTTTCTGTTATTGCTTCACTATCTAAAAATGAGGCTATAGAAAATATTTTAAAAACTGAACCAGGTTCATAGTTTTCTGCAGCAGGTCTATCCTTCATTTCTTGTGGAGAAGCTGAACCATATTCATTTAGATTTGCAGAAGGTAAACTGATATAAGAGAGTATTTTTCCGGTTTTTGAATTTGCTGCAACTAGCATTAAACTTTCTGCTCTAGTTGAAGAGTAGGCTTCTTTTGCAATTTTTTCTAACTTAAACTGAAGATTTGCATCAATTGTGAGATGAACATTCTTTCCTTGAGTTTCGAATGGAGCTTCTGGATTTATTGGCGGAGATAATGTGTCTTGTAGTGAATATTCAATTCCTGCAAGTCCAATACCGTCATCTCCCATAAAGCCAATTAACTGACTTGCTAAATTATTTTCTGGGTATACTCTTCCTGGAATTCTATCGAATCTAACCGCCGAAATATAACCATTATCATCTGTTATTTTTTTTAATTCTTCAAAGGTTGTTTGGTCAACTCTTTTTTTTAGATATACAAAAGAACTTGATTGGGATTTTAAGATTTTAGAAATTATATCTGATTCTGTCTCTTTCAGTAATGGTGAATAAAGTTTAGCAAATTTATTTATATCTTTAATTGCAGAAGGTGTAACTCCAACATGATAAAAATTTGTAGATACGGCTAAGGGTTTGCCATTTTTATCCAGAATTGATCCCCTTTGCACCAAAGGAGAAGTTTGTTTTGGAGTTGCTTTTTTTGTAAACGCGAGCTTACCATATTGATATAAAATGCAGCAAGCGAAAAGTACTGCTAAAAAACAGAGAAATATTATTCGTCCTTTTTTTAGATAACCGTTTATTTGCATATAACTTTGCCTAAAATATTTTTAACAGATACAAATCCGTAAGTTCTTGAATCAACAGAGTCCTGATAATTATCTCCAATAGCCAAAATATATCCTTTTGGAACAGAAGAAAATGAACTTATTTTTTTATATTGATTTTCTGTTAGAGGAATTTCTTTTTCTCCTACTCTTAAAGTATATAATGGATTTGATGAATATTCTAGCAATTCACCACTTACAGCAACACATCTTTTTACTACTATTTTGTCATTATATAAATAAATAACAATGTCGTTTTTTTTAGGACTTGCCCATTGAACAAAAAGTTTTTCGGTATAAGGCAGTGATATTCCGTATTGAAGTTTATTTGCTATAATTGTGGAATTATTTTTTATTGTTGGCTCCATTGATGTTCCAGAAACATAGAGAATGTCAACTACAAACAATTTTAAGAACAAACCGATAAAAAGGCCCAGACATATTATGAAAATAAGAGATTTATTTGAAGTTGAGATTTTTTTTTCAGATAAAATCATATTTTACTAATATACAATTTTTTTCATTCCGATAATAGATGTATGGAAATAATAAGTTATGTAGGTGCAACTGCTTCTTCTAGAAGTGGATTTTCAAAACATAGATTTAGTGGTCGTCAGTTTGGATTAAAATTACCAAAATTGTCTTTACCAAATGTTTTCTCAAAAATTAATACTAAGTATTCTTTTATATTCATAATAGGAATTATAAGTTCTGCTTTTTTGTTATCAATTATAATTTCTAACATTATTACATATAGTCAAAACTATACTGGTCCAATAAAGATTTCTTCTTTGCCAGAAAATGAAATTGACTTTTTAAATGCAGCCATGTCTAAATTTGCTATGGATAACAATGAAAATCTAGTAGATGAAGATGGTAATGTGCTTTCTGAAGATGGAACTGTTTTAACGGCTTCTAGTGTAGGGCTTAATAAGTCTATATCATATTCTTCATATAAAGTTTTAAGTGGAGAAACAATTAGTACGATTGCAAAAAAATTTGGTCTTACTAATATTTCGACTTTGATTTCAGTAAATGGAATTGATAATGTGAGAACTTTGCGTTCTGGTCAGAAACTTCGAATTCCGAATCAAGACGGAATAACATATTCTGTATTAAAAGGTGATTCTTTAAGTTCAATATCAAAAAAACATAATTGTTCTATTGAAAAAATATTAGATGCAAACGATTTGTCTTCTAGAGATTTAATAATAGGTCAGGAGTTATTTATTCCTGGAGCAAGGATGGATAATTCAGCACTAAAAAAAGCAATGGGAGAATTGTTTATTTATCCAATTACTGCAAAATGGAGATTAACTTCAAAATTTGGTAAAAGAGCTGATCCTTTTACTGGAGTAGCATCTAGTCACACAGGAATAGATATGGCATGTTCAACAGGAACTCCTATAAAAGCAGTTATGAGCGGAAAAGTTGTATATGTTGGTTGGAGTAATATATTTGGTATTTATGCTATAATTAATCATGGAAATGGTTATCAGACTTTGTATGGGCATATGTCAAAGAGTTTATGTAGTACAGGGCAGGTTGTAAGCCAAGGAACAAGAATTGGACTTGTGGGGTCAACAGGATATTCTACAGGACCTCATTTGCATTTTACCGTATATAAGAATGGAAAACTTGTTGATCCTTTATCTTTATTAAAATAGGTAAGTTTATGATGTGTGTTTGTGTATGTGGTGGTTGCGGAAGAACTATTGATAATGATTATATTTATTGTCCTTGGTGTGGCCAGACAAAAAGCAAATCTAATAGCAACCATAACTTTGATGAAGTCTTTAAGAGACTTGAGAAGAAACAAGCTGCTGAAAAAATAGAGCAACTAAAAAACATGGAAATGAAATTAGATGCTTTAGAAAAAGATTTGTCAGTTCTTGTCCTTAGTGCGGAGATGGCTAAATGATAAAGAGTAAATTGATTAATAAAAAAAATATTTTAGCGACTGTTATTTATTTTACAGTCGCTTTTTCTGTTTATTCTCAAGTAAAATTTGATAATTTAGATTTAAACTCGTCAAATAAAGTTGTTTTTACTGTTGAACATAATATTTCCGGAGTACCAAAATATAAATCTGCTTTTATGGCTGATGTTTCGACAATGACAAACAAAAAAGTTTTAACTTGTTATCCAGAAAAAATGGAGTTACTTTCAAATGGTGCTGTTCTTCAGATAAGAAATAGATATGGAGTTGCAAGATATTCTAAATCAGATTCAAGTTTAGATTGGTTATCAAAAACAGATACAATTCCTTATGACAAAAATATCCAAGCGAATCAAAGTGTAAGCCCAGATGGAAAATGGATTTGTTATATAAAGCGAACTGATTCTGCATTTGGAGAATTAATATTAAAAAATGCCTCTACACTACAAGAAACAGTATTGGATTTAAAAGCAAATTATAGTTTTGAAAATGTTCCTGTTTTGTGGAATCCTGATAGTACAACATTTATATATGAAAAGGATAATCAGTTATTTTTTTGTGAACCAAAAGCTGCTTTTCAGAAAGTTCAATTAACAGAAGAATTTAGAAAAATAGGGAATGGTTCAATTAATTGTGTAAAATGGGCAAATCAAAAAACATTGATATATATAAATCGTGATATTGTTTATAGAATTTCAGCAAATGAACTTTATACAAGAAGTCTTTATTCTTCTATGGTAGGAGTCGGAATTGTATCGGGAAGACTTCCTTCAACATTTAATATAAAGAAAGATAAGTTTTATGTTAATTCAACAGTGGATAAAATAATTGTTGTAAATAATAATAAAACTGTAACAGTATTTGATTTCTTTACATCTGATTTTAATTACTTACCAATTAAGAATACTTACTCATTGTCAAATTTAGGTGGTTCTGTATTAGACACTGAAATATATTGGAATGAATCTAATAATCCTCTTTTATGGACAAAAATATTCGGTTTAAATAATGGTATCGAACAATCTATAATATTTGATTTAAATAATGAATTAAGAAAAATAATAGAATTCAATTCTGAAAGTAAACCTCTTATGTCTCCTGACTTAAAGAAAATTTGCTTTTCAAATAATGAAAATTTAGATGTTTATAATTTAAATGATTGGAGTTTAAGAGCAAGATTAAGTGGCGAAAAAATTGTTTCGTATTTATGGGGTGATAACAATACAATTTATGTAGGTGGAATTTCTACTGTACGAGAATGGAAAATCCCAGAAAATAAAAACAACGAAAGTTATGTAAGAACATTATTTTTATCTTCTGTAAAGAATATTTTTTGGAAAACACCAACAAATATCTGTGCAGAAGATTTTTCACGAAAAAATACATTTTATGATTATGATTTTGCAAAGAATATTTGGCAAAAAACAGCTGTTTTAGCAGAAAATGAAGTGTTTAATATTCCAACACCTACAGTTCAAAATGGAAAATATAGAGTATATACAGGAAATACATCAAATGAAAATTTTGAAAATACCTTGTATGTGAGAACTCTCTCTGGAAAAGCTGTAACAAATCCTTTGTTTCCAAAAACAGCTACAAAAGATGTAAATAAGAAAAAAGTATCTATTATTATTGATGTTATTGATGATGATTCTGGATTGGCACAAATTCTTTCTGTGTTAAAAAAATTTGATATAAAAGCTACTTTTTTTGTTAACGGAGAATTTATTCGACGTTATCCAAATGAAACTAAGCAAATTACATTAAGTGGATTTGAATGTGGTTCAATGTTTTTTGCTAATGCACCGCTTATAACAAAGGATTTTGTTGTAAATGAAGAATTTATTAGAAGGGGATTAGCTCGAAACGAGGATGAATTTTTTCAAGTAACAGAAAAAGAATTATTGCTTTTGTGGCATGCTCCATATTATCAGGCAAATGATGCAATAAAAAAGGCAGGTATTGCTTGTGGATATAAATATATTGAAGCAGGACGATTTAATTTAGATTCAATAACATTAGAGGACACTGCAAAAGGCAAAGCTGGATATTTGAGTGCTTCTGAAATGATTACATTCTATATAGAAAATTCTACAGAAGGAAGTGTAATTCCTGTGTGTGCAGGAATATCAAAAGGAACAAGAAGCGACTACTTATATGAGAAATTAGATTTATTAATAACTTCTTTACTTAACGAAAATTATAAAATAGTTCCTATTGAAGAATTATAACTATTTAAATCTAAATGAGGCCAAAGTTCCCCAGAATCTACCCCAAATACTTGCTCTTGGTAATTCTCTATCAGCAATAAGGGGAACAGTTTCTAAAATTGTTCCGTCAAGTTTATACTGTATTTGACCATAAATATTACCTAATTTTGTTCCGCCGTAAACAAATTTGGGTATAGAAATTTCTGCAACAACAGAATTTGCATCAATCTGTGAAGTTTCGCCTTTAATATGAGGTACTGTTATTGTGGAATTCCAAGCAGGAACAAGATTTATAAATTTACCTTTACAACCTAAAGCCGGAATTGTAAAAGTTTGCTTTGTTTTTTTAGACGGATCATATGTTGAAAAAGAGGAAAATGCCCATTCCATAAGAGTAGTTCCGTCTTTTTTTCTATAAAAGTTTCCTTGTTTAGAACCTATTCCAGGACCTTTCATAGTGACTGATATGTATCTGCTATCACCTCTTTTACAAGTCAAAGAAAGATTGTAGCCACTTTCGTAAATAAAACCTGTTTTTAGACCGTCGCACCCATCTAAAACATTTAATAATGGATTTGTATTTCTTTGATAAACAGCTAATGTATCACCTTTGCTTTTTTGCCAGAATGGAAGATTCTTTTCTAACGGATAACGAATTTCATTTTTTGAATGAAATTCTGTTAAACTTTCTGGAAACTTATTAATGTATATTCTACAAAACTCTGCTAATTCTCTTGCTGTAGTAATATTTTTTTCTGAATAGCCACTAGGTTCTTCAAAATGTGTATTTTTTAGACCTAAAGCTTTGACTTCATAATTCATTCTTGATACAAAATTTTTTACATTACCACTTATATAATTTGCGACTGCAATCGCTGCATCATTACCACTGGCAATTGCTAGTCCTAATAAAAGTTCTCTCAAAGTTACATTATGACCTTGTCCTAAAAACATTAAGGAAGAATCAGACGGCATATTTATAGCCCAGCTAATCTCAGGAGGTTGCACTAAATCATCAAGAGTTATATTACCAGCTTCAATTTCTTTAAAAACAACATACATTACAAATAGTTTTGTAATAGATGCTGGAGGAATAAGTTTATTGGCATTTTTTTCAAAGAGAATACATCCATTTGATGCATCAATTAATATTGCTGATTCAGCAGAAATATCAAGATTCGCTTCTACTATTGGATAAGGGAGGGGCTTTAGGGAATTACCTCTGTTAAGAGGATATGTCTGATCCAAAAATACTTGTAAAGATTTGTTTTGCTCTGGAGTTAAGGGTTTTACCTTAGAAAAATCCTTATAAGTAGAAGACCATAGAAAGAATGATAAAATTAATATAGAAATAAAAAGAAAGAATATTACAGAATAGAATAATACAGGTTGTTTTTTTATAAATTTTTTAAAGGAAAATATTTTGCTCATAACAAAAATATTTTAACAAAAATAATAATAGTAAACAATCTTATGAAAAAAAATAAAAAAGGAGGTGCAAAATATTTGCACCTCCTTCTGTTAAACAATAAGAACTATTTTTTTAAGCTATTTAAAACTTCTTGTTCATATTTAGTCCAATAAGCATCGGCACATTCAAATTTACCTTCGCTGTTTACTGTAAACATTAATGAACCATCAGAATTTTCTCCAATAGCTTTTGTTGGTTGAACAATACTTTTTCCTAGTTCTGGGATAGTAGTCTTTATTTGTTTTGCAAATTCACCTGCAACAATAAAACCACCTAATTTGTTATTATGTGTACTGTCTCCGTCGAACATAAGAAGTTTTGCTTCGTCGCCATTACCAGTGTCTGTCCATGATTTTTCGTAAAGATTTTTTGTAAGTTCAAATCCATCAATAAGAATTACATTTTCTTCTTTTGCTAACTGACGAACTGCTTCTACATAAGCATTATTTGTAGTTACTTGAGTTTTTGAATTCTTATCTTTTGAATCATGGTGAGGAGTGATTTTACCTTTTCCATTAAAATATTGACGACTTACAGGAGTTACAAGAATTGGAGTAGCTCCAACTTTTCTTGCAACATTAATATACTGGAGTAAATACCATTTGTAAGTTGCCCCACAATTGAATGAATAGAAAGTACTACCATATTTTTCAACATAAGAAGAAGGTGTTGGAACCTTTTTACCTTCATTTATAGGGTAGATACCTTTTTTATTTGGTTCTCCAAGTGGAACATATCTATCTTCCAAATAGCCAGCAGCATTTGAACAGTCATTATGTCCAAACTGAATGAACAAGTAGTCGCCCTTCTGGATATTTTCTGCAATTTTATCCAAAGAACCTTCATTTATAAAGTTACGACTTGAACGACCACCGTTTGCGTAGTTTTGAACAGCTACAGCACCATTAAAGAAGCACTGTAAAAATTCTCCCCATGCACCTTCATTTCTTGTTTGTCCACCATTCCACATTCCAACTGCACTATAGTCTTTACATGTAGAATCAGAAGCAAGGAAAACATTTACTTTTCCGGCTGTACGAGGTCTGTCAGCTTTTGCATTAGCAGGAATTGCATAACCATCTTTAATTTTTTCATCAAGTTTTTCTTTAACTTGTTTTCCTGGTTTACCACCTCTTGTCATAGGAGTTACAACACATTCAATTGTACAACCAGAATCTTCTTTTGAAATTAAATAAGTTTTATCAGCATAACCTGCACTTTGTTTTACAAGAGTCTTTTTTCCATCCTTTACTCTATACCATTGAATTAAAGACATATCTTCTTTGTCCAATTTTCCAAGAGAGTAATGAACAGTAATTGTATGACCTGGATAAGGAGTGTTTATATCGTCATCAGTTGTAAAACTTATTTTCTTAAGCTTTACATCTTTTCCGGTAGGTTCTGTGTAATATACTGGTGTCCAGCCTGTTAAATAATTAAGAGGAGCGTAAGCCTGTGCATCTGTAAGAACTTTTCCACCGTTGCGCTGAGAAGCATCAACTTGTTTTCCATCCCACATTGTGTTGTATTCGTAGAAGTTTGCATTTTTAGGGAGGTTACCACTCATGTCTGTCCATCCAATAGGATCGATAACATTATTTGTTCCAAGAATTGTATTTACCCATGCAACAGAAGCTTTTGGTCCCCAAGGACGACCAAATACACCTGGATTTTGCATTACACTTGAATCTGCACTAATTACACAGTTATAGAATAAGTAACCTTTTAAAAGTGCTGTACGAGCAGCTGTAAGATATCCAGAAACTTTTAAGTCTGTGTAACCAGACCAACGAATTTCACAGTTTTCGAAAACAACATCACCATCACCAAAGATAAAATCTGTATTACCTTCAATAAAACAATTTCTGTAGTACTGGCGAGTGTTAGTACCTGTGTAAAGAGTATCTTGAAGTCCTAAGAAACGACAATTAAAGAATTCTGATTCATCTGCTTCTGTACAAATTGCGGCTGCACGTTCTGTAGCTTTTTTTGAACGAACATCTGAATTAAGTTTTCTTACAAATGGAAGAGAGCCATCAGGTTCAACACCATCAGCAATTTCTTCGTCTGTTACATACTTATTAAATGAAGCCTCAAAAGTAATTCCTTCGGCTTTAAATGCTTTTGCATTCTTTTTAATATAAGTTGCAACACCCCATTTAGCAACGCCTCTTTTTTCAAATTTATCGTATGCCAAATCTTCGTTGTAGTAACCATTAGCATCAGCACTGTAATAATTGTAACCAATACCATAGTACCAAGTTAATTTTACTTCTTTGTCTGGAGTATCATTTTTAAGAGTGATATAAGGAGTATCAATTATAAGTTGTGCTCTATACACTCCAGGAGCAATATGAATTGTAATACGATCAGCTTCTGATTTAGGACCCATTGCAGCAGCAGCGGCAATAGCTTCTTTTACAGTTGCATAATCAGCTTTTTTACCACCAACATAAATATCCTTCTTTAAAGGAATCTGCTGAATTGTTTTGTTTTTAGCAGAAAGTTTAATGTCTTTAGAAACTTTCTTACCAATTACAACAATATGATTCATAGTTGAAGCTTTATCAGTTTCAGCAGATACTTCATAAGAACCATCTCTTAGTTTTGCAGAATAACTGTCTCCAGAAATAGTTCCATTGTAAACATAACCGTCTTCAATATTCTTAAAGGAAATTGCAGAAGGAATAGAAGAAACTTCTCCAATAAATTTACCATTAATATCGTAAACTTTCTTTAATTCAACAGGAATATCTTTTTCAAAGGCTTCTGTTCCTTCGAAAGATGCTTCACCTTTAATTTGATAATCACAAGCACCAGTTAAAACAGCAGTATAATTTACAGAAGGTTCAAGTTCACCTTTGAAAGAGTAAACACCGTTCTCTACAGTTACAGGGATTTCAACAGGAAGATAAATTGAATCCTTTGGAACAGACATTGTAACAGAAATTGGAGATTGAGATTTGTAACTTGCATCAATGCCAGTTAATTTTCCAGAAACAATGTATGTTTTTTGTTCAGCTACAGTTAAATCTTTTTTTACAGAACCAGTTGCTGATTTATCAAGAACGATAGTTTTTGTTTGTGCGTTAATTCCGTAACCTTTAATTCCTGTAAGAACAGCAGTAAAAGTATAACCTGCTGGAAGTCCTACAGAATAAGATTTTCCAGTAATTTTACCTTGAATTTCTTGTTTTGTTTCTTTAACAACAAATTTAATAGCAGCTTTACCAGATGGAATAGATGCAAGATTTCCTTTTACTTCAACACCAGGAGTTCTTACAATTCTGTAATAAACAGGTTTACCAACAGAATTATCAGCGTAAACTTTGTAAGTTCCACTTGTAGTTGCTATATAAGAATATTTTGTTGATACAGCTGTGAGTGGTGCAACTTCATCTTGAGCACCATTTTTTGTTCCATCGTCATTTATACTTGCAAAGTGAATTTTTTCATCACCTGAATTAGATATTCTTGCATAAAAAGTAACAATATCACCAGCTTTTACATTTTTAAGAATAAGACAGCGTCTGTTTTCGCCACCTTTACCGTTACAATAGTACATACCATTTGATGAATATCCATCTTCAAAGTCAAAAGCAGAATATCCTTGTGTACCGTAATTCTTTTTTCCGTCATAATATGCACGGTCATTTTTTTCAGCTTTGAGTATTAAGTCCCCAAAACTATATTCCCCAGCTGTGAATTTACCATCAGCTGCAATACCTGCTAGAGCATCAATATCTGAGATTGAAATATGATTGTTTGCAGATTTATCAGCAACACCACCAAAATCCCATACATCAGTTTTTCTAGCTTGTGCAGTAAGAGAACTTGTTGCAGCAAGAACAAGAAGTCCACTTACAATTCTAAAAAACTTTTTCATAGAATCTCCTATAAAATATAATTTGTAAAACAAATTTTAATAACAAAATAGTACATTTCTGTTGACAACAAAAATCAATTTTATTATAGCAGAGATTCGAGAAATATAACGATAAATTTTATTGATTTGCTGATTTTAACTAATATTCAATAAAGAAGACTTTTATAAAATATTAGCATTTGATGTTAGATTTTGAAGAAATAAATCTACTAATGTAATAGAAGTCATTGCTTCAATAACAGGAACAATTCTTGGACATAAACAAACATCATGGCGTCCTTCTATTGTTAAATCTGTGTCGTAGAACTTACCATCTTCATTAACGCAAACTGTCTTTTGAGTTTTAAATATTGAAGGAACTGGTTTTACAGCAACTCTAAAAAATATTTCATTTCCATTGGAAATTCCGCCTAAAATACCACCAGCATTATTTGTTTCAAATGAAACTGAATTTCCGTTTTCTGAACTTCTCATAACATCATTATTTTGACTACCTAAAGAATCTACACAGTCAAAGCCACTGCCAAACTCAATTCCTTTTATGGCTCCAACGCTCATAATTCCATGTGCTAAAACAGCATCTAATTTATCAAAAACAGGCTGACCAAGCCCTGCCGGAATTCCTGTAACAGAACATGCAATAATTCCACCAGCACTATCACCGTTTTTTCTAATTTCATCTATACGAGCATTCATTTTTTCTGCGGCACAATTATCAGGTGCTCGCAAAGGATTTTGTTCAATTTGAGAATAATCAACTTTTTCTATAGAAATACCAGCCGCTTTTTGAGTATAAGCAACAATTTTTACATCTGAACAAAAATACTCTAAAACTTGACGGGCAATTTCTCCTGCAGCAACTCTTGCCGCCGTTTCTCTTCCGCTAGAGCGGCCACCACCTCTGTAATCTCTAAAACCGTATTTTTCGTAATAAGAATAGTCCGCATGCCCTGGACGGAAAGTATATTTTAAATTTGAATAATCCTTTGAATGTTGACTTGTGTTTCTAATAATTAATCCAATAGAAGTTCCTTGAGATTTTCCTTCAAAAACACCACTTAATATTTCTACAATATCATCTTCTTTTCTTGCTGTAACAGAAGGATTATTTTGACCACCAATACTTTGACCTGGTTTACGACGATCTAATGCAGATTGAATTTTTTCTATATCTATAGGAATTCCAGCAGGAACACCGTCGATTATACAACCTAACGCATAACCGTGACTTTCTCCAAAAGTTGAAACCTTAAAAACAGTGCCGAAAGAATTCTTAGACATAAATACTTCTCCTAAGTGGATTTTTAACAAACTGATTATATAAAAATACTGAATACTGTACAAGAAAATCTGTTTTACATTTCTTTCTCTTGACTAAATGATGGGGGGGGGTATAGTAACATATCTTTTTAGGAGGTGAACTGATATGAAAAAAACAGTTTTAATTGCAAGCTTAGCCCTTTTAATGGGGTTATTTTTTAGTTGTTCGTCTACAGGACCTATTACAGCAACATCGAATGAATTAGGTTCTAAAGTTGGTACATCAACAGCAGGGTCAATTTTGGGACTTATTCCAATTGGCGGTGGTGATTATAGTATTCAATCTGCTGCAAAAGAAGGTGGAATTACAAAAATTTCAACAGTTGATTTAAAAAAATTCAACTATCTTGGAATTTGGGCTGGTTGTACAACAATTGTAACAGGCGAATAGATTTATATTATTGCAAAACTGTTCAAATTTTATCTTAAATGATGAGTTTTTGAACAGTTTTTAATTATGAAGCAAATATTTTTTTTATTTATATCATTATTATTTTTTTCTTGTAAAACTCTCCCTCCTACAATGATGTTTCCACAGAATAATCATGGATTAATGCTATATGTTACTCCCATAAATATTAAAAAAAATCCTATAAGCTATTTATCCATAGATTCCACTTTCTTTATTAGTGAAGGAAAAATTTATAAAAATACTTCAATAAAATATACAATAGCAATAAAAAATAAAACAAAAAGAGAACTTACAGAATTAAAATATTTTCTTAAATATAATGAAAAAACAGCTGAACTTCAGAAAAAAGAAATATATGTAGATTTGTATTCGGATGATATTATAAAAATTCGATTTGAGTCATTTTTAAATCCCACAGAAACGGAAGAATTACTTAATTGTGATTCAGATATTTATATGGATATTTTTGATAACGAAACTTTAATTTCAAGTGTAAATTTAAAAGAATATAAAGAAAAAATAAGTAAATTAAAAATTTATATGTAGAGATGAATAGAATAAAAAAAGTATTCTTAGTTATGATACCGATTCTCTTTATTTCTTGTTTAACACAAGAGATTGATATTTCAGGAAAATGGATTGCAACTAGAATTTTAGAAACAGAATTAAATGATACAAATAATGGAGAACAAATAATCGGTCTAATGTATGTAGAGCAGAATATTTCATATAATTTTGCCAAAGATGGAACTTATACTAAAATAATCGTACAGAATTTTAAAGAATTAAAATGGTTACAAGAATATGATTTGATAAAAACAAATAATGAAACAATATTACAGGAATTAGAAAAATTAAATCGAAAAGAAACTATTTGCGGTTCTTACAGAATAAGTAATAAAAATATAACATTTTATCCTCAATATTTGATTAATAACAAAGGCGATTCGATAAATATAAGTACAATAGAAAATATTCCTAAAATAATAGAAATTGGTAAAAAAGAATATAAAAAACTCAATTCAGAATTGTATATAAACAACGAATTTAACAAAACCGAAAAATTTACTCTTTTACATGAGAAAAACAACTAGCCAAACAGAATAAAATACTATTGTTCTATTACAAAAGTTCTGCCGTTACAGATAAAGACATTATGATTAAAGTATTTTTTTAATCCTTCAACCAAAACTCTGCGTTCAACATCCTTTCCGATTTCAACAAATTCGCGGATTGAGTTTGTGTCTTTTACACGAACAACATCTTGGAAAATAATTGGACCTTGGTCTAAATCTTCGTTAGCAAAGTGAGCTGTGGCACCAATCATTTTTACGCCCTTTCTCCAGGCTTGGTCGTAAGGTTTTGCTCCCTTAAAGGCTGGTAAAAATCCGTGGTGAATATTTATAACTTTATTTTCCCAGCGACGAGTAAATTCTGGAGTGAGAATTTGCATATAACGAGCCATACATACAACATCAATTCTGTATTCTTCTAAAAGAGCTTGAATATCCGCTTCACAAGCTTCTTTACCCTTTAATGTGTCGATTTGATAAAACGGAATATGAAATTCAGTGGCAACAGAACATAAATCAGGATGATTAGAAATAATAACAGGAATCTCGCAATCAAGCTGTCCATCAGCATGTTTTAACAGAACTTCATATAAACAATGTGAAGTTTTGCTTACCAAAACAGCCATTCTCTGTTTTACAGATTTATCATATAACTTCCATTTAATATCAAATTTACCAGCAAGTTCTGCAAATTCAGCGGTAAAAACAGCAGGTGAAAAAATCTTATCTGAATCTTCTTGAGTTGAAAACTGAACACGACAAAAAAAAGTTTGTAAATCAACAGAAGTATGTTGTGCTAAATTTAAAATATTGCCACCGTTAGAAGCAATACAATTAGTTATAGAAGAAATAAGTCCACTTTTATCAGGACAAGTTGCTGTAAGTGTATAAATATCAGTTGCCATAATGTCAAAGTTTAATAAAAAAAACAAAAATATACAAATGGAAAAAAATGATAAGAGGCATGGAAAGCCTATGCACAGACTACACAGAAGAATTTGACAAAAACAATAAGTGTGTTACAATTAATTAAATAGCAGTGGAAGAGAGTTTAGTGCGTATGCTCAATCAATCAATCAATCAATCAAT
>JAGBBT010000055.1 GCA_017938365.1 Treponema sp. | reverse complement strand
TTCTTCCAAATTGGAAAGATAAGTATAAGCAGCCATGAAGAATGGAATTTGAATTAAGAGTCCAAAACTTGAACGCAATGCCATCATAGGATGATAATGATTTTGTTTGTAAAATGTTGACAAAATCATATATTGTTCATCGCCTTTAAAAACTGCTTTTATTCTATCTATTCCTGGTTTTAATTTTTTTTGTATGTCTCGTTCTTTTTGTTGCCAACTTTCTGCAACAATGTATAAGGGTAAACATAAAAAAGTAACTGCAACACTAACACCAAGAACAGCGTAGCCTGAATTTTTAAATAATTTCCAAACTACAAGGTATACAACTTCAATAATTTGGATTAAAGGGTAAATAACAATATTATAAAGAAATTCTAACATAACAATCCTTGTTTAATTTTTATTTAATAATATATCTTTAAGTATTTTTTGTAAATAATCATAAAATAATTGATTAGTTACAGTTATTTTATTATTTTAAAAATTTGATTTTTATAAATTTGAGCTGTTTTTTCCCAACTATATTTATTTAAAATTTTATTAGGTTCCGAAATTTTCTGTTTCAACAAATCATCAAGATTTACATTTGAATTATAGGGATCAATATAATGAACACAATCCTCAAATATTTCTGGTAAGCAAGATGCATTTGAACATATAACTTTTGCCCCCATCGCCAATGCCTCTAAAGGTGGAATTCCAAAACCTTCATACAGTGACGGAAATAAAAAAGCTTTACAATACTTCATTAAAATTTTAGCTTCGTTGTCATTAACATATCCAAGGCAGTGCATATTTTTTGGTATTTGAGAACCTACATTATTACCTAATTTTTTTATATCTATATTTCCTGCAACAGCATAAGTTGAATTAGGATTTTTTAATGCTGATTCAACTATCCATGAAAAATTTTTATTTTTTGCCATAGTTGAAAGGGAAAAATAATATTCTTTGTTTTTAAGCATAGGAAAAGTTTCTAAGGTATCAGGTGCATCTATTTTTGTATTATAATGTTGCCATCCGTTGTATGCAACAGTAATTTTGGAAGAAGAAATTTTATAAGTTTCAATAATTTGTTTTTTTGAAAATTCAGAAACTGTAAATAAATGAACAGACTTTTTTGAACCAACGTAATATTGTAACAAATTCCATAAACGTGTAAGTTTTAAATGTTTTGTAGTAATGAATTGAGGATTTACTTTGTATGTAATATCATGAATACAAACAATTCCTTTTGGAGCAAATAAAGGAATTGAATTACAAAAATTTATAGAAAGTGCTTTATGCTTTTTTATATAATAACAAAAGTCAATTTGTTCCCAGATTATGCCATTATGAGTTCCATAATGAATTAATTTAATATTTTTTAAGTTAATTTGAGTTTCAAAGTGAAGGGGAACAATAATTTCTATTGGTAAAGAAAACTCCGAACTTAAATTATCAATTGATTTTGTTATTTCAAGTGCATATCTTTGAACACCTGTTATTTTTTGTGTTAAAAAACGGCCATTTATTACAATTTTTTTATATTTTTTCATTTTATATCTTCCATATTGATGAAATATATTTAAAGGTATGTTTTATTAATAAAGGATTTAACCAAATTAAAGTAACAGATAGTTTTGCAAGAAATAAAAGGAAAGGGGAGTTATAGTTCTTTTTTAAGAACTTAATTCTAGAAATTTCAAATTGTATGCGTGAAAAAGATGCTTTACGTTTTATGTTAAAATTTGTATTTACAGACCCCCCACAAAAGTGTTGAATTAAAGGTCCATCAATGATATAGCACAGTTTTTTTGTACTATTTTTTAATTGTAATTGCAAATCTGCTTCCTCAAAATATAAGAAAAAATTTTCGTCAAATTTTGCATATGAATTGTTTAACAGAAATAAATCAGCACCTGTAATATACTCGACAGGTCCAATATATTTTTTTTGATATTTATTTTGATACTTTTTTTTCGGATTAATATGTAATAAATAAAAAATAGATAGAACAATATTAAGAAAAAACATTTTAAAGAGTTGTTTTAGTGCAATCTTATAACTAGCGAAATTTCCAAAGGAATGAGTAATATTTATATTTTCATCTAAAAGATTAGCTCCCAATGCTCCAATCTTTTCTTTTTCAGGAGAATTTTCCCAATAATCAAAAAATAATTTTACAGCATTGTTTAATAATACTGTATCACTGTTCAAGTAGAAAATATATTTTCCTTTAGCAATATCAAGGGCGCGATTATTTGCAGCACCAAATCCAAGATTTGCATTGTTTTCTATAAGAATTACTTGTGGAAATTGAGACTTTATAAGATTTATTGACCCCTCCGTTGAACCATTATCTGAAACTATGACCTCAAATGAAATGTCTTTTGTGTGAGAATAAATTGAATTTAGGCAATTACAAAGTAATAGTTTTGTGTTGTAATTTACAATAATTATAGAAACTTGCATTTAGATAGTAATACTATAACATAAAAACAAAGTGTTAACAATTATAAGTGAGGAATAAAATTAAAAGTTTATGTTTTATTTATTATATGGACCCAAAATATCATTTTTTGCAGATTTTATTCCTTGTAATATATATAATAAATCTTTGAATTTAAATTCTGCAAATTTCTGTATGAATGAAATAATCATATATTTTTTATAACCATTTTTTTTAAAATAATTAGGATAATATTTTTTAATGTAGAAGATATTTCTAAAAATATAATAAAGTCTAACCCCTGAATGTTTACAAGGTCTAGGTAAAAAAGTTCTTTTTACATACCCAAGGGTATGAATCATTAAAATATTTTGGAATTCACATATTTTATATCCATTGTTTTTTAATCTATAACAAAACTCATGATCGACTTCATCTATAAATAATTCTGAATTAAATTTGCCAATTTTTTGCCATATTTGTAGATTTATTATATTTCCACTTGTCATCACTTTGTCTGGAAATTTTGAATCTTCTTTTGTTTTTTTTAAATTTTTATTTCTAACATCTCCGAAAACAGATTTTATTTCGTTAGAATGAATAGGAGCAAAACTAACAATTTTCTGGTCAGAATTCTTTTCAATTAATTTTAGGTATTCATTTAAATCATTTTTATTCCATGAGGAGTCTTGATCCATTGTCATGCACCATTCAAAATTATTAATTAAGCCCTGCTCACAACCCTGATTTAGTGCAGTACCTATTCCTAAATTTTTAAAATTTGGATAATAAATTGCATTTTGAATTTTTTCGGCAAGATTTGAATTATCATTTGAACTGTTATCAATTATAAATACTTTAGAACACAATGAATTATATTGTAAAATATTTTTTACCGATTGATAATCTGGATTGTACCAAACAACTACTGCACAAAAATTCATAATTAATCTCACTTAAAAAACGTATTTAGCATGTAATTAAATAATTTATTGTTTGAAAAATACATTAAGAAAAATTTAAAACAATGATATATGGCTTTTATAAAATTTTGTTTAACTTCATATCTAAATAAATAAAGAAAAAAGAATTGTGCAATAGATCGTCTATGTCTAAAAGGAACACTATTTGAAAGTGATGTTTCAAGGATAGAATATAGTACTAATTCTTTATCAAGTAAATGAAAAGATATTCCATTCTTTATTAGTCTAAAATACATAGGTCCATCCTCCCACATTGGTATCCTTTCATCAAAATACCCAAGTTTTTCAAAAATTTCTTTTTTATAAATTGAACTTGGGGTAGGGAGGAACGGAAGATGGTGTTTTATGATATATTTGAATTGTTCCTTAGAATTTAAATTAAAAAAATTATAATTGATTTTGTTATCCAAAAGTTCATTTCCTTTTTTATCGACAAGTTTTAATTTAGTAAATAATACTTGTGCTGTAGTATTTTTTTTGAAATAGTTTACACATTCAGAAACATATTCGGGCAACAAAATATCGTCTGCACCAAAAGTTTTTATGAAGTCTCCCTTACATTGTTTTACAGCTCTATTTATATTTCCTGTTACACCTGTATTTTTATTGGTAGTAATAAATTGAACTCTTGAAAAACGTTCGGTATTCTTCTTTATCCATTGATTCACAATTTCTATAGTGTTATCATTTGAGTAATCATCTGAAATAATTAATTCAATATTTTTATAACTTTGATTTTTAATACTATCTAACGTAGTAATGACTGTTTGAGAAGAATTATAAGTAATGACACAAATTGACACTAAACTGTTCATAAACAATTAAAATTATAAAATAAATATGAATGTTAATCTATTAGTTTATATATTTATAACATCAAAAAAAACTTTTGAAATTCTTTCCACAAAAGCTTCTTTACCAAATAAACTTATAGCTTTCTCGCGAATTGCTTTATTATCGAATTTAATTTCTCCATTTAAAAATTGATTGCAAGCATTTGCAATTCCTTTGTAATCAGTTATTGAAAAAATTCTACCCATTGAATCATCAACATAATCTTCAACGCCACCACAACGAGTGGATATTACAGGAAGTCCTGACATACTTGCTTCTAAAGCACTTACAGGAAGTCCTTCTTGAATAGAAGTCATTACAAAAACATCGCAAGAATTATATAATGTAGGAATTTCTTCTCTTGACACTGCTTCTATCATTTGCGTATTTTCAGCAATCAATGATTTTTGTATTTTCGATTCTAGTTCGTTTGCATTTTGCGAATAACCTTTATTTGAATTATACCCTGCTATAATTATGTTAAAATCTTTTAAAGCAATACGTTTTAACTCTTCCATTGCTTTAATAAAAAGGTCAAAATTTTTATAAAAACTATTTGCAGCGACTATTAAAAAGGTAGGAATTTCATGTTTTTCTGTTGTTAGTTTAAATTGAGATTCATCACACAAATTACCAACCCATATTGGTTTTACTTTTACATTTTGCAACAAAACTTGTCTAATTTTATCATTACTAATTGCTAAAAAAGCATCAGCATTTTCGATTGATTTTACAGTATAGTCTGATAAAACATGACCAGGCCACGGAAATGGAGCATGTTCAGCAGTTACATGAGGAACAGAATATACTTTTGAAAAATCATTGCCTAAACTAGCCATATCTTGTGCAGTTAATGAATATACACAATCAAAATGTGGCAATAGATTATTCATTTTTAAGTATAAAATTGATTTTTCTCTAGCTTTCTGCACCATTTGGTGTTCAATCTTACCAATACCTTGTGGTAATGGTTGTCTTTTTACTACTTGATTAAATCTTTCTATAAATAAATCCCAAACAATAAATTGTGGCACTTTAATAATTAAATGATATTCTTTTAGGCCTTCATCATCTTGAACAAAAGTAATTTTAGGTTTTGTAAACTTTAAAAGTTTTTTTATTACATAAAAAAACGCAATTTCTTTTTTACATTTATATGTGACAACAACAAAATTAAATTTTTCTTGCATTGCCAAAGCTTGTTCTCTAAAAAAACAACCATTATGAGGATTTTCTTTTGTAGGATACCAAGAAGGTAGCATTAAAATTGTTGGTTTCATAAAAATTTACACCAATTAATAATCCAATAAACATTCCTTTTTATATATAAAGGTATATTTCATTTGTCTTAAAAAAGAAACTACAAGCTCAAATAAAAAAACAGTCGGAAATAACAACAACAGAATCTTTTTTTTACTTAGTAAAACATTGGTATTATATAATGCAGAAAAAAACATTCTTTTCTTTCTAGAGAGAATTAATTTATTAACATATACGTCGATTTTTTCTAAAGCATAAACTTGTTGTTTATCATTTCTTTCAGCAATTTCGTCATTATAATTATAGCAAAAATCACTTAATTCTGATTCTATCATATTTAATTCATCACTAATAGGTATACCACACAAATCATATTTTAACCATAATCGAGTATTTTTCTTTGATTCTTCTGTTTTTAAATATTTCCCTCTTCCATTATGCATTTCATTATCAAGTCCTACAAATTCCATTAATTTTTTCGTTGTTTTTTCATATTCATAAATTAAATTTTCAAACTTTATATGGATTATTTTTTCATCGGAATAATCCATACTCCTAGTTTTCTTATACCATTCAGTAAAAACTGAAACATCTACAGTTGGTAAATAACCACAACTCCAAAAGACTTTATTTGCAAAATATAAATCACGAGGATCTCTATCAACAACAACTACATATATATCATCAAAAAAAGATGTATATAAAGTATCACAACTAGCGGGCATCAGTTGGTCAAACAATAAAAATTCAAATTCATTTTTTGGATCAAATTCATTAAGAAGTTTTGATAAATATCTTTTTGTGATTTTAACAAAATTTTCTTTAGATGTCTCACCATAATACATTGTATTTCGTAATAAAAAGGTTGGCATCCATCCATCCGGTTCGTATAACTTATACTCTATATTATTTACTTCTCTCTGAAATATATATTTTTTTGCAATAAACTCATTATTATCATTAAGAATTAATTCATTATTTCTATACCAACACCCTTCCCATTTTATAATACCTAAATCGTCTAAATACTCTTTTGTATAATCTAAAAAATGATTGTTAAAAAAATCTTTATAGTTTGGACCCGATGGATTTTGAAAATTAAGTTTATAAACTAATCTTAAAAATCGTTTAATAGACAAGTCTGTTTTTAACCTATGACCCTCTGTAATAGCATAATACAAATCAATAATTCCGTCAGGTTCATGTAAAAAGGTAAATTCAAACAAACTTCCTCCAATACATAAAACATTAGAAAATTCTTTAAAGAAATCTATTGCAGCACTCGATCCAGAGTTCCCATAACCAGCACAAGTAATAATCTTATGATTCATAAGTCTCCTTTTATTTTATAACGATTCTTTTAATTTTGTTCAAAATTTTTTTCTTCAAAGGTATGTCATTTTTATGAAATAAGTGATACAACCGTTCATTTATTACTTGCTCAGGGAAATAATTTCCCATTCCTTGAATTGCCTTAACAAAATCCTTTTTTTCTACAGTTGGAAGAAAAAAATCTATTAAGTAAGCAGGATGAACCTTCCAAGAATTTTCAATAACAGCCTTGTACTTAGTTAAGCCAACTTGTTCAATGTATTCAGAAAGAGTCATCAATACGGTATAAACATTTGAACAACGTAGCAAATATTTTTCGGCCGTTAAAGTTCTTTTATTTACTGTTATCCCAGAAGTTTCATCCAAAACAAGTAAATATCTTTTCAAAGAATCAAAAGTCTTACACAAAGAAGATATATAAAACTGTTCATAACCATCTTCGAACCAAACACAGTAAAATTGTTTCATTTTTGAAAAAGCTTCTTTTATTAGAATTGTCTTTGTAACCTTGTTACATAAAGAGAAATTAGTATAATCTTTTTCTCCTCTTAATACTTTTTCAAGAATACTATCCTTATTGGAAATATATTGAAATACTGATTTTGTTCGTTTCGGAAATGTTTCATATCCAAACTCTAACTGATCAACATTAGTCTGCAGTAACTTCTCATAAAGTATAGATAAAGTATCTAATTTATAATAGTCATCACTATCTAAAAATAATGTATATACACTATTACTATTCATAACACCATTCATTCTAGAAATATGGGTACCTGAATTTTCAGAATTTTTTATATAAGTTATTTTTGAAGTTTTGTATTTTTTAATTATCTCATCGCAATTTCCAGGAGAACAATCATTCACGCAAATTATTTCATAATCATTAAAACTTTGATTTAACACAGAATCTAAACAACGCTCTAAAAACTTTTCAGTTCCATAAATAGGAATGATGATGGAAAAAAAACTCATCTTATAGAACTCCTTTAAAAAAATTTATTATTTTCTCAGCAATACAGTTTACTAAATAATTAAGAATATATAAATAATATCTATCGTTTTTAATCGATTTGAACAATACTTTTATAGATAAAGGTAATATTTTATAATCTATGTAAGGCATTATGTTTTCAGTATTTAATGAATATATGCTTTTTTTTATCTGAATATTTAAATTAAAAATACCTTTTTTTTTAAAATTATAAGAAATCAAAGAATTAATACCTATCAAAATCATAAAAAGTTTATAATATGCAATACCATTATAATCAAAGCCAAACTCTTTATCTAAAAAATCAAAAAGTATTTTGCTTCGATAAAAAAACAAATCATCTCTTTTTCTACTGATAGAATTTTGCACAATTCTATAATTGTAAGGTTTTATCTCATTTTTTATTACAACTTTTTTTGATTTTCTTATAATAGAATAAGTTAAAGCCACATCTTCTCCATTACGTATTTCATTAGGAACAATTCTTTGACATTTTATAAACAAATCCCGCTTAATCAATTTGTTCCAAACTGCAGGAATTATCCCACATTCATAAAACTTTTTGTAAAAAAATAAATTATTTTTTAAATAAAGCAAATCATTATCGGTATAAATACCAGTATTTAAATTATTACTACATAATTCAACTTTACCATTATCTAATACTTTATATCCACAAATTACAACATCTGCATCCTCTTTTATAGCAATCAATAACATTGAAGCAATCATATCTGAATCTATAAAATCATCGATATCAACACATAATACATACTCTCCTTGTGCACACTCTACACCCCTCAATCGAGCCATAGTTTGCCCCTCATTATCTTGATGTATTACTTTAATTCTATCATCTTGCCTTGCAAAAGAATCAATAATAACAGCACTATTATCAATTGAACCATCATCTATAATAATAATCTCAATATTATTATAAGTTTGTTTTATTAATGAATTTATGCAATTCTCAATATAAGCTTCACCATTAAATATTGGTACTATAATACTAATAAGTACATCTTTCATTTTTCTTTCCTTGAATTTAAGTCAACAAGATAGATATATAAACTCTTCAAATACAAGTACATAACTCCTAATATTGAAAAAACAAGAATAATATATGCTATCACATAATATGCCTTTTTGTAAAAAGCCATAATTGACTTTATCAATTCCCTGTTTTGATGGGCTAAAGGCTCATACAGAGCAAAGGTTATAGCACCTCCCACCCCCAGTTCTGTAAGGTTCAATATAGAAATAACATTGGCAAGAACACCATTTAATCCAAGAATATCTAATCCTAATTTTTCCTTAATTATTCTACTGGTAAATAGAGATAACACATAAATCAATATATTGGAAAAGAAAGCGACAGTTGTATTCTTTATAGTTTGTTTCTTCCGGAAGGCCATTATTTTCTTTTTCCAAGGATTTTACTTAGTTTTCGAACAACCCTACGTTTAAGAGAAAAATATTCAGGATTCTGACATTCCATTGTAACAGCAAGATTGGTAAGAACAATGGGATTCATCTCCTTTATCCCAGTATAAGTGGCAAACAAGTTAAAATAATAGAACCAACCATATTTTGCATCAGGATTTTCATACATCAGCTGACTCACAAAGGGAATAAATCTACACTCTACATCCGAAAAATCAACTCTTGGCTTAAGCCCATGAAGGTGTACAATTATTGCATCATCGTTTATTCCCCAATATGGTTTCCAATTATATATATTTGGTAGTTTTTCAAAATTATCTTGGTACAACTCATTTAAATACCCTTGATCACAACATTCAATTTTTGCACGTATTTCATTTTTTAGAAGATTACATAATTCCATCTTTGCAGATTTATAAGAAGCAATGTTTATTAACATTATTCCTGCATTAAAGTTAGTATAGTTATATGAATTTTCAAATTCTGGACAAACAGATACAGTTTTAGGCAAGAAAGAAAAATCTTCTAAGGTTATTTCTTTTAGAAACAGTACATCTGTGTCTGCGTACAAAACATATTCATCCTCTTTTTCTACATCTGGAATCATAAAACGTAAAAATCTAGAATATAAAAAACTTTTTGTAACGTTACACTTTTTTAAATATTCATCAGTATAAACTTTTAACAAATAATCTTCAAAATCAATTGTTACAAGATGAATGTTTACTTCGTATTTTTTTAATAACTGAAAAATCCTATCATCTTCAATATTTTCTACATTTGTTTTTCTAAAATCAAAAAGACAATGCAAATCCAATTTTGTGTTTTTTTTGGCAGAATTTAGAGTTGCAACAAACATCCAATAATACACATCATTATTTGATACATCGTCAGATAAAGCAAAATAACACTTCATAACTTTTCCTACCATTCGTTTATATATTTTATTACCCAATCTATCTGTTCCTCTGTAAGAGAAGGACTCATTGGTAAACTTAACTCTTCTTTATGTATTTTTTCAGTTATTGGCAAACTGATACTATTCCATTCCTTATAACATTCTTGTTTGTGTGGTGGAATAGGATAGTGAATATTTGTTCCAATTCCATTTTCTTCAAGATATTTTTGGAACTCGTCTCTATTCTCGCACATCACAGGGAACAAGTGAAAAGCATGGGCTGAAAAATCAGGAACATTTGGTAATTTTATCTTTGGATTTTTTATACCTTCAATATAACGACGAGCAACATTTTGGCGAAGTTTTACATCTTCATCTAAATGTTTTAGTTTTACATCAAGAATCGTTGCTTGAATTTCGTCTAAACGGCTATTACGTCCTGTGTATTTGAAAACATATTTTTTACTTGATCCATAGTTTGCAAGAGAGCGAATTGCTTTTGCTAATTCTTCATCATTTGTTGTTACAGCTCCTGCGTCCCCTAAGGCTCCAAGATTTTTTCCAGGATAAAAACTGTGTCCTGCAGCATCTCCCAGGCTACCTGTTTTTCTGCCTTTGTACAAACAGCCATGAGCTTGAGCGTTATCTTCAATAAGTTTTAAGTTATATTTTTTACAAAGTTCAGCAATTTTTTCTGTATAAGCACATTGTCCGTATAAATGAACAATCATAATTGCCTTTGTTTTTTCTGTAATTTTTGATTCAATTAAAGAATCATCAATCTGTAAAGTTTCTAAAGATGGTTCAACTAAAACTGGAACAAGATTATTTTCTGTAATTGCTAAAATTGATGCAATA
>JAGBBT010000054.1 GCA_017938365.1 Treponema sp. | reverse complement strand
TGGAAGTGAAAATAGAAAAATCGTGGCAAGAAGTACTGCAAGATGAATTTGACAAACCCTATTTTGGGTTGCTGACAGATTTTGTTCGAAGGGAGTATCAAACCAAGACGATTTATCCTCCGGCCAAATTAATTTTTAATGCCTTTGAATTAACCCCTATTAATTCTGTAAAAGTTGTCATAATAGGACAAGATCCCTATCATGGAGAACATCAAGCACATGGATTATGTTTTTCGGTGAATGACAATGTAGCTTTCCCACCATCGTTGGTAAACATTTTCAAGGAGTTGGAGCGAGATTTATCGTTGCCTTTCCCTAAAAGCGGGAATTTAGAAAGATGGGCAAAACAAGGCGTATTTTTGTTGAATGCCACCTTGACAGTTGAGGCGGGGAAGGCAGGGTCTCATCAAAACAAAGGCTGGGAAGAATTTACCGATAGGGTAATAAAAGAGTTGTCAGAAAGAAGAGAGCATATTGTATTTATGCTATGGGGTTCATACGCACAGAAAAAAGGAGCAGTGATTGATTCTAAGAAACATTGTATCTTAAAATCGGTGCATCCATCTCCTTTATCAGCCTACAGAGGATTTATTGGTTGTGGACATTTTGGTTTAGCTAATGAGTATTTAAAGCGAGTAGGGGAGGAGCCCATTCAGTGGTAAGGGGGTGGGGATTAGTTCCTCTTTTACTTTTTTGTCTTGAAAGACAAAATGTGTATGGAGACGCCCATTGCAATAATCAATAGTAATATTTGCCATATAGGTTGATTCTTCAGGGCGAAGATTATACTCAATAAAATGGTTGTCCAAAGAGTTGCAACTGATATAATTTTGACTCTCAATGGGATGCATTTATTTTCTTGAAAATCAATGATGTATGGACCGAGTTTGGGGTGGTTGATTAATTTGTAGTAAAGTTCGTCAGAACTTTTTGAAAATAAAAATGCAGATAAAAGTAGAAACGGAGTAGTAGGGAGAATGGGAAGAAACATTCCCAAAATGCCCAAGAAAAGAGTTGTAAATCCGATAGATATAAAAATAATTTTTTTCATAAATAAACTTGTTATCTTCTATTAGTTCTATAAGTTCACTATTTGTAACAAAGTATAAATAGGGTGCAGATAAACTCTTTGGTGATTTTTAAGTTTAAAGAACCCACCATAAGAAATATGTTCTTCAAAATTATCTATATCCAATTTATAGAATTTGCCTATAGAAGTTACAATCCATATTCTACGTAACAAAAATTCTCCTATTTTTTAAGTTCTAAGAAGCTGTTTAAATTTTATTTAAAAAAAAATAGAGTTTCACTCTCTTATTTTCGGCATCTTTGAGATTCTTTTAGGTGGGTTCTATAAATTCAAAAAGTACCGAAAAGTTTATCAATCTTCGATTTACACTTTTTAAATTTTAAACGGTGAATTTATAGAACTCACCTTAAACCTATTTTTATTCTCCTTTTTTAATATAATAGTCCACTATTTTCTGCAAAAAGAAGACTAAAAATAGATTTAAAAATCTCTCTTATGCTCGAAATAAAATTTAAACAACTTCTATTAAGATTATATACTTCTGCAGAGGAAGATAGTCTGTTAAAAATTCTATTTTGAACTTCAACAGGCATATTCCCTAAGAAGGAGAAAATTAAATATCATTAATCTCTTCGATGGATAATCCGGATAATTCAGAGATTGAATTTATATCCATCCCTTTATCGAGCATTTTTCTTGCTATTTCTTTTTGAGTATTTTTTGTTCCTGTTTCCATACCTATGGTAATACCTTCTTCTCTACCTTCTTCTCTGCCTACAGCTATACCTTCTTTACGACCTTTAGCTAAAAGTTTTTTTGAAATTTTGGCAGTCTTTTCCTCTATAGCATGGTTGAGCGTGTTATGCCAATCTCTATAGTCTTTCAAACTTCTTGAATATTTCATAAATTCAAATTCATTAAGATTACAAATTTCTGCAG
>JAGBBT010000053.1 GCA_017938365.1 Treponema sp. | reverse complement strand
TTCTTTTATTCTTAATTTTTCAGGAGTACGATTTTCTAATGGATTTATTGTTCCGCCTAAAATATGATAAAAACCTGAAAAGACTCCGGTTTCCTCTATAGCTATCATATCTTTTTGTTCTTCAACAATACATAATATCTTACTATTTCTACTGTCGGATGAACAAATAGAGCATTTATCCGAATTGATAATAAAACAACCGCAATCAGAACAAAATTTGATGTTATCTTTTATATATGAAAGAACTTTTATAAAATCACCGGAATATTCTTTATTATTAACAAAGAAATAAGCAAGTTTAGAAGCTGTTTTTTTCCCGAGTCCCGGCAATCGACTTAAAATAGCAATTAAATCTTCTATTTGATACATATTACTTTCCAAGAATTGAAGAAAAATCACCCAAAGAACTGCCAAAATCATTTTGGATTTTATTCTTCATTTTTTCGCAGGCATCGTTTTGAGCACAAATTATTAAGTCTTTAAAAGTTTCTAAATCTTCAGTTATATATTTATTATTTTCATAAGCGATATCAAGTATATTAAATTTCCCATTAATTTTAACCTTAACAAAACCACCGCCGGCTTCTCCGGTAACTTCATAAGTTTCTATTTTACTTTTCATTTCATCAGCTTTTTCTTTCAAAGAGTTAATATTAAAATTTTTTAACAAATCAAACGGTGACATTTCATTCTCCTTTTTATCTATATTCAGTACATGAAAAAATTTCTTTTAAGTTCTTTTTATTTATTTCGTAATCAGAAACAGTTTCTTTTTTTTCTGAGATTATTTCATTTTCAACAGGGGAAGAATTAGTAGAATCAATTTCTTTTTTAATCTCACTTTTTATAGAAACAGAAACTTCATTATTTTTTTTATCAGGTTTTATTACATTTTCAATTTTAGATTGAGATAAATCTTCATTTGGTATTACTTCTTCTTTAATAACAGGAACAGTATTTTCAGAAGTAATATTATTTACTTTATTATCAGAAGATTTTTCTTGAACTTTATTGATTGTCGTTTGTTCTGTTTTACTGATTTCAACTTTTGGAACTTCAGTTAATTTTTTTTTTTCTAAAAATGAAGTTTGAAGCATTTTTATCTGTTTTAAAAGAGTTCCTGGTCTGATGAAATCTTTATATTTTGAAAGTTTAACCAGAAAGAATTCCAATTCAATTTCTTGATTAATTGAATATTTTAACTTTTCATAAAATTGAAAAGAGAGTTCCATAATATTTTCAATATCATAAATGGATAACTTTTCTAATATTTCAGGTGAATAATAATTTGAATTACTTTTTATATCACCGGAAGAAATTTGGGATTTTAACAAAAGCAAATCTCTAAAAAAAGAAATAATATCAGCAAGAATTTGTTCTATACGACAACCGGAACTAATCAAAGTTTCTAATTTAATATGAATATCCATAATTTGTTCATTTAAAATAGAAGAAACTAATTGAGAAATTTGTTCCTTTCCGGCAAGCCCGAGTTTAGACTGAATCTTTTCAAGAGTTATCTCATTTCCACAGAATGAAATAATTTGATCTAACAGCGTATAAGCATCACGCAGTGAACCTTTTCCTTCCTTTGCAATCCATTTAACACCATCATCATCGAATGCAATATTTTTATCAGTAAGGATTCTTTTAATATTATTTTCGATAATAGATGTAGGAATCAGTCGAAGATTAAACTGCTGACAGCGTGATTTTATAGTTGCCGGAACTTCATTTAATTCTGTAGTAGCAAAAATAAAAACAACATGTTCAGGAGGTTCTTCAATAGTTTTAAGAAGTGCATTAAAGGCACTTTTTGAAAGCATATGAACTTCATCTATAATATAAATCTTATATTTTGCAGCAGCCGGTAAATATTGTATCTCTTCTTGAATCGTTTTAATGTTATTTATACTTGTATTTGAAGCACCATCTATTTCAATAACATCACTATTAGTACCTTCTTTAATACTGATACATTGCGGACATTCATTACAAGGTTCTCCGGTAGGCCCGTGAATACAATTTAAACCTTTGGCAATTAAACGAGCAGTAGTAGTTTTACCGACACCACGAGGACCGCTAAGTAAAAAGGCATTTGCAATTTTATGAGAGTTTAAAGAATTCTTAATAGCAGTCGAGACAAAATCTTGTCCGACAAGAGAAGAAAAATTTTGTGGTCTATATTCAGTAGCTGTTGCTGTATGTGCCATATTTTCGACCTATTTTAATGTTAATATTTAATCGGATAATAAAAAGCCCCTTTACACTCAAAACCGATTACACGCATAAATCTAAAAGGTACCGTTGCTATCTTCCGATCCTGGCGGGGTTAGTTTCATCATTATCGTATAGAGTCCTGAATTAAAAGAGGCAATTGAGGAATGAGGAATTGAACCTACGTATATCTTTTAGATATGTCAAATCGACCGATTAACCTTTCTCGCATTTCCCCATAAAAATGAGCCAGAGAGGATTCGAACCTCCGACCTTTAGATCCGCAATCTAAAACTCTATCCAGCTGAGCTACTGGCTCGCTCTTCGGAAAGTGGGGGATTCGAACCCCCGATACGCACTAACGTATACACGCTTTCCAAGCGTGCACATTCGACCACTCTGACAACTTTCCAGTGGATCGGAGAGGAAGGGATTCGAACCCTTGGATCGGGGTAAGCCGATCAACTCCTTAGC
>JAGBBT010000052.1 GCA_017938365.1 Treponema sp. | reverse complement strand
TAAAAGATGAAGAGAAAAAAGCATTCTTAAACTTTATACTAACGAACACAGCGAAGACAGAATACACAAAAGATTTATTGGACTATGTAGAGAATGCAAAACAGATAACAGAATCTAGGAGGAAGTACATGGAATGGGAACGACAAAGAGCCTACGATAGACAAGCTGGGATTGAGGCAGGTCTAGCTGAAGGCTTAGTCGAAGGACGTTTAGAAGGTGCTCATCTCAAAGCCATTGAGTCTGCCGAGAATTTAATAAAGATGAATATATTAACTCCAAAACAAATTTCAGAGGCTACAGGTCTTTCTTTAGAGGAAGTTGAGAAACTTGCTAAGAAGGTTAATGTTACTGCGTAAGTTTTTTTAACTGTCGTTTTTAACTGTCCATTTACTGCACCAATGGTGTCTGTGTTAGTATACTAATGGTCTGGCTATTACTATACTAAATGTATGTGTTTTTCTATATTAATGGTCCAATTATTACTATACTAAATGCATGTTTATTACTGCACTAATAATATGTCTATTACTATAGTAAAGGAGTGTGTTATATAACACTAATAGGGTGTGTTAGGGTGTTTTATAATACAGAAATGTTGTCACAATTATTTTAATAAATTGATTGTTATAAATATGTACGGTCAAGGCACGCTTTGCTCAAGGCCTTGACTCGTCCGTTTTTAGGATTTGTAATAAACCCTAAATACAGGTGGTCAAGGGACGCTTCACTTAAACCCTTGACTCACCTTTGTTTTGGTTCTACCAACATTGTAGAACCAAAATAAAAAAAAGGACTGTCTTTATGACAGCCCTTTTTTTGTATGAGAACATCTCTTTTTAAGATGTTCTTTTTGGTATTAATGATTACTCAATAACTTCTAGTGTGTAGCCCATGATGTAGAGTTCGTTAGAAGCTCCAATGTATACATCTTTACCAGCTGGAATATCAACAACATAATCTTCCATTTTGCCACCACCTTCCGTAGTATCTGGAGTTGGAGTAGAAACTGTTGTACCATCACTTCCAATAGTAACCTCTAAATAACGGTCATTTGCAGCTTTTTTACTATTCATATACCAAGAAAGTGTCAATCTTAATTTTGCATTAGCTTCACCTGTTGGTAACATAAGACCATCCTTTTTTACCATAACACCTTTTCCATCTTGATAACTAAAAGTAGGAGTTCCTTTAGTTGTGCCAACTCCAGTACCAACAGATACTGCAACCAATGGACAAGCAATCTCATCTTCACAATCTCCATAGAAATAAGCGTCAAAAAGACCAGTTACCAAAGCCTTATTAGCTGTATCAATCTGAGCCTGTTCTTCAGCACTTAATGCAGTAAAAGATGTTGTAACTGTAGTTACAGCAGGAGGTATTACTCCGCCTTCGCCTTCGCCACCGGCTCCACCGCCTGTCATCACTTTTGCCAATCCAGAATCTGTAAGAACAATTTTAGTTCCATCAATAGTGTAATCAGCAGGAGTAACAAGACCATATTCAGCAGCTAGTTCTTCTAATTCGCTTTCTTTTACTTCACCAGCTTCTTCTATTTGCGCACCGTTATACCAAATAGTGTATACAGTTTCTACTGAATCACCTTCTCCACCAGTATTTCCACCGCCAGTATTACCACCTGTATTACCACCAGTGTTTCCACCACCTGCCATCACTTTTGCCAATCCAGAAGCTGTAAGAACAATTTTATTTCCATCAATGCTGTAATCAGCAGGGGTAACAAGACCATATTCAGCAGCGAGTCCATCTAATTCGCTTTCTTTTACTGTACCAGCATCTTCTATTTGCGCACCGTTATACCAAATAGTGTATACAGTTTCTTCTGAATCATCAGCTCCACCAGTATTTCCACCGCCAGTATTACCACCTGTATTACCACCTGTATTACCACCAGTGTTTCCACCAGGATTACTTCCTTGTTCTGTATTTGTTGGTTCACTACTGTCATCGTCATCGTCACTAGATGAACATGACACTCCTGCAAAAATTAATGACATACATGCAAAAATTAATGCTAGATTTCTAAGTTTTTTTAACATAACTCTTTTCCTCCTTAAATTATGTTCATTTCAATGTTAAATGGATTTTTGTAGATTATGGGGGGGGGTATTTGGATTTTACTGACATTTTTATATTCAATAATCTTTGTTTTTTTTAGTTTTAAATTAAATTCTTTATTCAATTGATTACAAATCAATAAAGGTTTAATCTGTTTTGATATGAAAAATACTGATTATTCTGAAAAAAAATCTACTTCTAACAAAAATCCTTCTCTTTTAGCTTCTGGATTAGCACTTTCTTTTTTTACTTTATGCTCTAGAATTCTGGGTCTTGTTAGAGAAATGACTAAAGCTTCTTTTTTAGGAACTACTAAATTTGCCGATGCTTTTGGTATTGCTTTTATGATTCCGAATTTATTAAGAAGGCTATTTGCAGAAAATTCAATTTCTGTAGCTTTTATTCCAACTTTTAAGCATTATCTGGAAGATTCTTCCTCTAGGGAGGGTTACCAATCTACAAAAGATTTTTTAAATGCAACCCTTACTCTTATTTCCTTTTGTACAACTATTGTAGTTATTATTGGAATTGTTGTAGCGCCTTTTCTTGTTCCGATTTTTTTAGATTCTAAGGATTCTGAACTTTTAAGAGAAACTGCTTTTTTAACAAGAATTATGTTTCCTTACCTTTTTGTAATTTCTGTGGCGGCGTTTTTTCAGGGAATTCTTAATGGTGTTAAAATTTTTTCTCCTTCTGGTTTTACACCTGTTCTTTTTAATACAATTGTTATTTCTGTTACTTATATTCTTACTCCAATTTTAACAAAATCTATAACGGATGCTGAATTAAGAGCCTGTTTTGCTGCAAGGGCTATGGCTGTGGGAGTAATTTTAGGTGGCTGTGTTCAGGCGATTTTTCAACTTCCTTTTGTTATAAAGACTGGATGGAAGTGTCATTTTACTTCTTTAAAAAAGGCTTTTTCTAATCCTGGTACAAAAAAAGTTATTTCTCTTATTGTTCCTACTATTTTGGGAATGGCGGCTTATCAATTAAATGATGTTGTTTCTACAGCTTTAGCAGGCAAAGCAGGAACTGGTATTGTATCTTCTTTGCAGTATTCTTTGAGATTACAAGAATTAATTTTAGGTATTTTTGCAGTTTCCATAGGAACTGTTATTCTTCCAGATTTAAGTGGGCTTGCAAAATCTGAACAATGGAAGGAATTTAATAATCTTTTAACTCAGGCTATTAAAATCATTGCGTTGATTTCTATTCCTGTTACTTTTTATTCGTTGCTCAATGGAAAAGAGATTATTTCTCTTGTTTATAAATCAAAGTCTTTTGATGATAAATCTGTTAGTTTAACTCTCAATGCTTTTACTTGGCATATTGTAGGACTTTTTTTTATTGCTATGAATAGAGTTGTTTCTCCTGCCTTTTATGCACAAGGAAACACAAAATCCCCTGCTCTTGCTGGAATATTAGGTTTTGTTTTTAACATTCTTTTTGCAATTCTTTTTGTTTCTCCTTTAAAAGGTGGCGGAATTGCTTTGGCATTATCTTTGGCAAGTTTTGCAAATTCTGTTTTTCTTTTTGCCTTTTTAAGAAAAAATAAATCTATAAATATTAATTCTGTAATAAAAGGTTCGATTCTTTATGCATCTAAGATTATTGTCTTTTCTGCGATTGCTTTAATTCCTACCTTTTTTGTTAAGAATCTTTGTATTTCTGCCTTTTCTAATTATAATAGAATTATCTGCTATGGAATGCCTTTATTGTTAACTTTTTTTACCTTTGCAAGTATTGGCATTTTACTTTTATTGATTACAAAAGATTCTATTGTTAAATCTATTGTATTAACTGTAAAAAGAAGATTATCTAAATAATATAATTTTCTTCTATATAAAAGAGGTTTTTATGAAAAAATACACTAAAGCTGAATTAGAGCTTATCTACGAATCCAGAAGAACTGCGCTCTTTAATTATATGAAAGAACATAATATTACAGCAGCAGTATTTGAAGATACAGAAGGAAGAAGAAATCCTGCCATCAGATATTTTACTGGACATCCAACAGACGCTTTGTGGGTTTGTGCCAGTAACGGAAAAAATGTTCTTTGTCCTTGGGATGAAAACTTGGCAAAACAAATGGCTGTTAATGTAAAAATTATACCTTCATCAAAATATGATAGAATTACAACAAAAGCTGTTTATGAAATTCTAAAATCTTTTAAGTTAAAAGGAAAGTTAAAATTAGATTTACCTCCAGAAACTCCTTATCCTTTGTTTTTAAAATATTTAACTGAATTAGATGGTTGGGATATTCTTTGTAGAGAAGAATCTGTCCATGACTTTGTTGTAAAACAAAGAACTTGTAAAGATGAATATGAAATTGAATGCACAAAAGAAGCTGCCCGAATTGGCAATATAATTATAGAAGAAATCGAAAAAGGCATAAAAGATAAATCTATAAAAACAGAATCTGATGTTGCTCTCTTTATAGAAAAAGAATGTAGAAAACATGGTTGTGAATGCACAGGTTTTGATACTTTAGCAGCTGGTCCAGAAAGAAGTTATGCAATTCACGCATTTCCAGGCTACACAGATAAATGTTGGCCAGGAAAAGGTCTTTCGATTTTGGACTTTGGAGTTGTTTATCAAGGTTACACAAGTGATACTACTGTTACTGTAGTTTGTGAGCCATCTCCGGAACAAGAAGAATTAGTATCTTTAGTAGAAAAGGCTTATTCAGAATGTTTAGAATTATATAAACCTGATATTCAAATAAAACAAGCTGCTGCTTTGGCTAATTCTATATTCGCAAAAGCAAAAAGAACTATGCCTCACACTTTAGGCCATGGAATTGGATTAGAAATTCATGAGTTTCCGAGAGTTAGCACAAACCAAAAAGATGATGTGTATTTTAAGCCAGGAATGATTGTTACTCTTGAACCAGGTTTATATGATGAAAATCTTGGTGGTGTAAGGTTTGAAAATGATATTCTGATTACAGAAAATGGTAACGAAGTTATTTCTAATTCAAAAATAATTCGATTATAAAAAAAAGCATTCCTTAAAGCCATATTGCTTTTTGGAATGCTTTTTTTTAATTAAGTTTTGAAAGTAAGTTTTTCATTGCTTGTTGTAAATGTTCATCTGGAATTGAGTTAGTTAATTCATTTATATCGTTTAAAACTTTTTTTGATAACTCAAATCCTTCCAATTGTTCTTCTGTTACATTACTACTCTTTACAGCCCCGGAATCAATAAGTGCTTTTGCAGATGCGTATAGTCCTGGCTCATAAGATAATTTTGAGATTATATAATCAAGGAGCAATCTTGTTTTACTTGTTAAAAACTCATTTAATTTTTCTGATGGTAAATAGTTTAATAGTTGTCTGAGAGTTTTAAATAAAGTTAAGTATTCTATATAATCTTCTGCAATTTCGTTTGTATATACATCATTTTCTTCAAATTCATCTAATTCAAAAGGTTCGTTGTCTTCATCTTGTGCAAGAATTTTTGATACTTCTGGTACTTCATCTTCTTCAAACAGATTTTCAACTTCATCTTCCTTATCAGATTCCTTTGATTCAATAAGCTCTTCGTTAATTTCAAATGCATCTTCCAAATCTTCAAGTTTTTCTGCTGCATAGAGGGCTTTATCAGCTGCTAAATTTGCTTTTTCTATTGCAAGATTTAGCTTTTCTGTTTGTAAATCATCTGATTCTTTTTCAGTAACTTCTGTTTTGTCCTCAGGAATTAATTCTGATTCTTCTAGTAAATTGTCAAATCCATCTAAATCTTCTAAGGTTTCTAAAGTTTCTAAATCTTCAAAATCATCTAAGAAATCTTTGTTTTCAGATTGAGAAGATTCATTATTTGTTTCTGGTTCTGCTGAAAAATTTTCAAAGTCAAAAGGAGGCTCTTTATTGACAAGAGAATCTAAAGCTATTTCTTCTGGTTCTGTTTCATTTTCTGATAAAATAATTTCAGATTCTTCTAACAAGACGGGATTAATTGGTTCTTCTTTTGATAATTCGCTCATTCCAAATTGTGCAAAATCAAAATCTTCCTCTTCTTGTTTATCTTCCTGTTCTGTTAAGAATTCTTGGTCAAATTCATCAAAACTTTCGTCAGTAGGTTCCATTGAGATTTCTGAACCAACACCTTCAAAATCAGCATTGCTTACAAGATTTGATAGTTCTTCTTCTGTAAATGGTTCATTATTTGCAACAGAAACTGACTTTGATAAGTGTTCATGTAATCTATTATAAGATTTTTCTGCAAATTTATTATTTGGATCTGAATTAACTGCAAAACTGTACAATTTGTATGCTTCATCTAATAAACCTTTATTTTCGTACATTGATGCAAGAACAACTAATGCAGAAGAATCTGAGGCATTTAATTCTATTGCCTTCTTTAAATATTTTTCTGCATTTGCATAATCACCTTTTTGTTTAAATCTTTTTCCGCAATCATAATAGTATTCATCATAAGATGGGCATACTTTTTCTATGCGTTTAAAGGCTATATCAGCTCTTTTCCAATCGCCTTTGCAAATATAATATTGTCCGATTAGATTTAAAATATCAGGTTCTTGTTTATCAGTTTTGTAGAGTTTTAATAGTTCTTTTTGTGCTTGTTTTAAGTAATTTGCTGACAATAAAATATGTACGGACTGTTTTTTTGTTTCTTTATCTTCTGGATTTAATTCTTCTGCTTTTGAAATTATTTGAAGGGCTTCTTCATTCTTTCCTTGTTCTTCTAAAGAATTTGCTAATCCTGTTAATGCTGGTGAATAACATTCATCTTCTGTTAATGCTAGTCTGTATTCTTTTTCTGCGTCATCATAAACGCTTTGTCTTGAGTATACATTTCCTAATGCTGTGTGCATTTTTATATCTTTTGGTTCTGCTTTTAATGCACTATTTATTAGTTCGTAGGCTTCTCTGATTTTATTTATTTTTATAAGTAAATGAGAATAGTTATCTATTGCTTCTATCCAAAGAGGTTTTGCTTTTAATGCGCCATTATATGATGTTACAGCTTTATCATATTCGCCTTTTGCTTCATAACTTTTTGCAATATTTAATTGTAAAATCGGATGATTTGGATCAACTTTTAAGCCTCTTAAATATGACTGAATTGACTTTTCTATTTCTCCTTTTTGTGCGTAGATTGAACCTAAATGATTAAAAGCAAGTACATCATTGGGATTTTCTTCTACTGCATCTTCAAAACAAGAAATTGCGGCATCTAAGTTTCCCATTGCTTTATATGTAAAACCTAAATTATATGAAATCTCTGAATTATTTCCGTCTATAACGAGGGCTTGTTCTAAGACTGCAATTGATTGGTCATAATCCTTTAATCTTCTATAAATTCCACCCATTACAATAATAGATTTTATATCCCGTCGGTCTATTTCTATTATTCTTTTAAATATTGGTAAAGCTTCATTATCTTTACCACTTTTCATATATATATCACCTAGTTGTTTTAATAATGAAACATCTTTTGGATTTTCTCGTAATAATTGTCTATATAATTTTATTGCAAGGGAAAAATCTCTTGCAATTACAGCGGACTTAGCTCTTGATAATAAAAGTGATTGTTCTGACATTTTACTTCCTTAATATTTACTCAATCTTGCTGATGGTCTTGCATAGACTTCTTTGGATAAAGTTCCATTTATTTTGTTATCAATTCTTGAATATGATGATATTGCAAAATAATATATTTTTCCGTTTTCTAATCCTGTTAGCTTTAATGAGGTTGTATTACCTACTTTTACAGGAGACATTCCTTCTACGGCTGCACGCCCCATATATTCTCCAGGTCTGTTTCCGTAATAAACATAATATCCACCTGCATTATCATCAACAGAATAACTCCAAGTTAATGTTACACAGCTATCTCCAGGAATTGCAGTTACTGTAAATGGTGGCAAAGGAGATGGAGTTTCTGTATATTTTAATTCTAATTGTGTTACACTTGGTGTTTTTGAACCACTTCCGTCAGGTAAGAGTTCTGCGGCAACCTGAAAATACAAGCCTGTTACACCTGAGATTTCTTCTCCAGACAATACTTCTTTCCACTCTGGATAATTTTCTGTCCAATTACAATAGTTTTCTCCTGAGCGAACAAATAATCTTATATCTGTTTGTTCTGGTATATTCATAATTGCATTTACTTCGTTTAATGTTGCAGCATTTGAAATTAAAATAGGATTTGTCTCAAATCTTCCTCCATTCATTCTGAATGGCTCATTTCCAGTGTTATATATATCCTCAGAGGTTTCTTCATAAGAAGTTCTCTGAATTCTAAAATTATCGATTTTTCCTGTGTAGTTTGGACAAATTTCTAGTTTTGCACCTTCTCCAACAAATGGCATACAGACTGTTCCGTCTTCGTGATTTGTTGTTGTAATGTATTTTATTGCTTCTGTTCTGCCATCAACTAAATATTCTAAGCAACCAGTTTCATCATTATATGTTAAGGTATGTCTACTCCATTCTCCAGGGATTATTGTGCTAAATCCTGATAATAAAATATCGGTATCTTGATATAAAGGGAAAACATTATTAAAACGCCATTCAAGTCTATTATTATTAATTGAGGCTACTATCATTTGATAATCTGGGTAAGGTTTTGTGTTTATAGAAGAACGCCAAGAAAGTATCTTTTCTCCATTTTCTGCAATAGAAGGTGATAACCAGAATTCTATTGTAAAAGAGCCCATTAAACCTTGTCGTCCCAATAAAGAATATTTATTTCCTTTTAGTGTTATTCCGTTAGTAACTCCTCTGCTTAATCCTGCTCCCTTTCCTTTTATAGAGTCTTTTGTGTAAGTTAAATTGTTAGAAATAACATTGTAATTTCCAACGAAATCAAAATTATCTTTTTCGTCAAAAGTTAAAAGTAAATCTGTTTCACCTGTAACTTGTGGCATTTTTGTTGAAAGTTCTATTGATTCAAGACCAAATCGTCCAACACCTGTTGTGACTCCTTCCATCTTTGATAAATCATTCCAACCTTTTTCTCCGCCAATTATTATTGACTTTTGATATGAGTATCCTTGAAACAAAATAAAAAGAATTAATAAATTTACTAAGAGGACTCTTTTATTCTGTTTCCCCCTGAGAATAAAATGTGATACAATTTTTTTAACAATTTTCATTATGAACACTACTAATAATCCAGTTTATGAAACACTTCACAAAACCGCATTAAAAGCACCCTCCTCTAGTGGTGTGTACTTATGGCGAAATATTGATAATATCGTCATTTATGTTGGTAAAGCAAAGAACTTAAAAAATCGGCTTTCGTCTTACTTTTCTGGTGAAAAGCATATAAAAACTCAACTTTTAATTTCTAATGCAAAATCAATTGAATATATAACAACTTCCAATGAATATGAGGCTTTCTTATTAGAAAACAATCTCATAAAAAAATATTCTCCAAAATACAATATTCAGTTAAAGGATGGAAAATCCTATCCTGTACTAAAAATCACAAATGAAGAATTTCCTAGGTTTTACAAAACTCGGCAAGTCAGAAAAGATGGTTCTATTTATTTTGGACCATATCCTGATGCTGGTGCTTTAGATGTTTTTATCGACACTTTATACAAACTGTATCCAGTCCGTCATTGCCGAACTTTTAAAACAAAAAAAACACCTTGTATGTACTACCATATCGGAAGATGTAAAGCTCCATGCTGTAATAAAATAAGCAAAGAGTCCTATATAGAATTTATCGAAGAAATTAAGTCTTTACTTGAGGGAAAAGGCGACGAAACCATAGTAAAATTAACATCTTTAATGAAAAAAGCTGCATCTGAACTTAATTTTGAAAAAGCTGCAAGAATAAGAGACGGACTTAAAGCATTAACTATTCTGCAAAACCAAAATATTGTGGAAGACTTTAATAGCGAAGATAGAGATTACATAGCTCATTACAGAGAAGGTGAACTTGTTAGTTTTACTGTTTTAAAAATCAGAAATGGAAAATTATTGGGAAGGGATAATTTCCCTGTTGAAAGTTTAAGTGATGATGATGAATTACTAGAAGAATTTGTACAAGCATATTACAAGGAAAGAGATACTATTCCGCCTTACATTTATATTTCTGAAAATGATAATCATGAATTTTTGTCAAAATGGATTGAAGATTCTTTTCATACACAAACAAAAATAATATTTGCTTCTACAGAAAAAAAACATTTAGCAGCCCTTAATATGGCGGCCGAAAACGCAAAGGAAGATATAATCAGAAGAATAAGGGAACGGGGAGATATTCCTGCCATGAAAGAGCTACAAGATTTATTAGAATTAAAATCTCTGCCTATAAGAATTGAAGGTTTTGATATTGCTCACATTGGCGGTAAATTTCCTGTTGCAAGTTTAATTTCTTTTTATAACGGAAACCCTGATAAAAAAAATTATCGTTATTTTAGATTAAAGACTACTAATGGTGTTATTGATGACTTTGCTTCAATGAGAGAAGCTACTTCAAGACGATACACAAGATTATTAAACGAAAACAAACCCCTTCCCGATTTAATTTTGATTGATGGTGGTATAGGACAAGTAAATGCAGTTTATGGAGTGTTAAATTCTTTAGATATTGATATTCCTGTGGCAGGACTTGCAAAAAGAGATGAAGAAATTTGGTTACCTCATGCAAGTAAACCAATCTGTCTCCCTAAAAGAAGTGATGGATTAAGACTTTTACAAAGGGTAAGAGATGAAACACACCGATTTGCAACAAGCAGAAATCAAGAACTTAGAACTAAAGAAAACACAGTTTCGATATTCAGCAAACTTCCTCATATCGGAGAAAAACGAGAACTTACTTTAATTAAAGAATTTACAACATTAAATAACCTTGTTTTATCATCTACAGAAAATATTGCAAATCTATTAAAGATTCCATTGTCACAAGCAGATGATATTCTTTCAGAAGCAAAAAAACTGTTAAAAAATAGAGACGAAATTAAAGAGACAAAGAAATTAATATTGAATTCTCAAGTAAATAGCACAAATACTCAGGAATCAATATATGCAAAATCATTAGCTGCCGCTGCTTTAGATATAACAGCTGTTGCTGAATCAGATTAAAATTTAACCAATCTCAAATTATGAGTTATAATTACAATAATTAAATTTTAGAGGGTATTATGTCAAAACAAAATAAAAAGCAATGGTTTGAAAATGAGTCTTTTTGGAATAATTATGGACCAATTATGTTTGATGCTCAACGCTGGGCAGAAGCTCCAACTGTAGCAAATGATATTTGTAAAATTGCAGGACTCTCAAAAGGAAATTCAATTCTGGATGCTGGTTGTGGTCCTGGAAGAATTAGTGTTGAACTTGCACTTCTTGGATTAGAGGTTACAGGAGTTGATATTATTCAAAGTGAACTTGATGCAGCTAAAGATAGTGCTGAAAGCGAAGGTGTCAAATTAGAACTAATCAAGGAAGATTTAAGAAATTTTCAGTCTGAAAAAAAATATGATGCAGCCATAAACATTTTTACATCTTTTGGCTACTGTGACACCATTGAAGAAGATGTAAAAATCCTTCAGAACATTTATTCCGCATTAAATGATAATGGATTTTTTATTTTAGAATGTCTAAGTAGAGAAACAGCAATCTTACACTTTACAGAAGGCGAATGGTTTGAACGAGCAGGAAAAACAGTTCTTACAGAATTTTCTGTAGAAGGAGCATGGGAAGGTCTTCGCTCTAAGTGGATTTTAATAGACAATAAAACAGGCGAAAGAATTGAACATGTTTTTGTACAAAGACTTTATTCTGCAATTGAACTAAAAAGAATTATGTTAGGTATTGGATTTAAATCTGTTGAAATCTATGGTGACTTTGATTTTTCTCCATACAATGAAAAATCTAGAACTATGGTTTTAGTTGCAAGAAAATAATCCGATAATTTTAATATGAAAAAAAGATTTCATGTTACTTATAACGCTCCTGTAACAATAACATTCGCTTTAATCAGTGCATTTATTCTTGTACTGAACTTATATGTACTCAACGGCCATTTGATTCCGGCTTTTTTTACTGTACCGGGAAACAGAAATGCTACTTTTGCGTTTGATTGGACTAAATTAATTGATTATATTCGACTTTTTACCCATGTATTTGGTCATTCTGGATGGAATCATTATTTAAGTAACTTTGCATTTATTTTATTACTTGGGCCTCTAATGGAAGAACGCTATGGTTCTGCAATGTTATCATTAATGATTTTAGTCACAACTTTTGTTACTGGAATCATTAATGTATGTTTTATACCTACACCACTTTTGGGGGCAAGCGGAATTGCTTTTATGCTAATAATTTTAGCTTCAATAAATAAAATCGAAAAAAATGAAATTCCCCTTTCATTTATTCTTGTTTTGGCAATTTATGTTGGCAGAGAAATTTATGGAGCATCTTCAACTAAAAATATTTCTACTGTAGCTCATCTTGTAGGTGGCGCTTGTGGTTCTTTATTTGGATTTTTACTTGCTCCTAAACCTGTAAAAAATAAGAAAATTTCATCACAAAATAAAAAAGCTAGATTAGAAGAAATTGATAACAATTCACCTCGTTTTAAGAATAATACTTCTCAAAAAAACAGTGCATATTCTGACGAAGATTCAACGATTGTTGGAACAATTAAATTATAAAAAGCTGTGATATTGTGATTTATTTCACAGTATTGCAAAAATTGTTGTTATTTTCTTTATTTTTTCAGTAAAATTCAACTTTCCCTTACACAAAAATAATTGACCACTCTCCAGTAAATTTCATAATATATATGTAAATTATTGTGATAATTTTCACAGAAATATTATTATGAAGTCTATTCCAGAACCATCCCGTAGACGACTAGTTGCTATTGCACAGTTGCTTACACAACAAACAAGCGAAAAAATCACCTCTGTTACAATAGAAAAACTAACAGGCTGGTCTCAATCGCTTATTCGCAAGGATATTTCTTTGCTAGAACTTCGTTCAGGTGCATCAAACGGTTACAAGGTAGCTGAATTAAAAGAAGCTATTTTTTCAGCTTTTAATATAAAAGTAATACCAAATAACCAAAAGAAATGTTGTATTGTGGGATTAGGGAGACTTGGAGCCGCTTTATTAGAAAATAGTATTTTTGATAACTCACCTTTTAAAATTGTAGCTGGGTTTGATTCTAATGTTAATAGAACAGAGATTTTAAGAGCCTCTTTTCCATTGCATCCAACCACTTTACTTGAATCGGTGATAAAATCAGAAAAAATTGAATTTGCAATTCTGGCAGTTCCAGAAAAAAATGCTATTGAAACAGCAAAGCGTCTTGCAAACTGCGGAATTAAAGGAATTGTAAATTATACTTCATCAATTTTAACAACTGACGAAAACATCACAATTGAAAATGTAAGCCCAATCACAGCTTTAACAAATTTACTTGCAAGTTGTTGATGACTTTATAAATAAATTAAAAACATTAAAAGCTAGGAGAAAAAAATGGCTAGAGTTTGGAATTTTAGTGCTGGTCCTTCTTGTTTACCAGAAGAAGTTTTAAAAGAATGTGCTGCAGAAATGATGGATTATAACGGAACTGGTCAGTCTGTTATGGAAATGAGTCACCGTTCGTCAGCTTATGAACCAATTATTCAGGATGCAGAGGCTATGATTCGTAAACTTATGAATGTTCCTGAAAATTATAAAATTTTATTTGTTCAAGGTGGTGGTTCAACTCAGTTTGCAATGGTTGCTCAAAACCTTGGTATTAAAACT
>JAGBBT010000051.1 GCA_017938365.1 Treponema sp. | reverse complement strand
CCCCTATTTTTCATTCCTCTGTTTACAAAATTATCGAAAGCATAATCTTCACTTATTTTTCCCATAGAATTACGTGCCTTATAATGTCTAAAAATAAGGTCGTTATTTGGATCTACTCTACTTAAAGCATCAATAAATGCTTCCTTAGAAATTTTTCCAACATGATCAAATTTATCTTTATGCACATTATTCTCATCTGTAATATCATCAAATTTAACTACTCCATCATTAATCAATTTTTGACGGAAAGCTAATCCTTCTTTAGTATTTGGATTTGCAGATACCCACATTCTAGCCATAGCAATTTGTCCTTGTCTACCATCTAAAAAGTCATCATCAGAACCAAAAATACCAATATTTTGTCCATAACTGGCAATTTTTTTTCTCCAAGCATCACCTTTTAATGCAACAGTATCTTCTTCTCCAAGCATATGTCCTTTAGTTAATAAAGTATAAAAATTACTGAGTTCATGGAATAATGTCGCAGCTCCATCATCACCTTTATGTTTATCAGTCAAACGTTTTTTTACATGTTTTGCACTAATAGCATCTTGTTCAATCATTTCAAAAAATGCTCTAACTGTCAATGCATCTTGTTTTTCTGCTAAAGATATTCCATCTGACATTTCATCTCTTTTATCTATTCTTAAAGCTTCTCTAACACCTGATGCAATATTAGAAAATCCACCTACTTTACCAAAATTAAACTTTGCAATTATTGCAGCTATTTTATCATTTAATCTATTTGTTGTTTGTTCTTTAGCAATAAATTTCCATGCATCTTCAACAGCTTGAGGATCTTCTTTTGATTGTCCCTTTTCTGATAAATATTCATTCAATACTTCTTGTCCTACCATTTGTGAAACTAAATCATCTTGTTGCAACATAGTATTGTAAGAACTCCAAGCTTTCTTCATTTTATCTATATCAATTTCTTGACTTAACCAAGGTAAATGAATATAAGAAGTATCTCCGTCAAAGTCACCATTGAAAATTCTTGCAAGTCCTGGGTTTATTGCAGCGTGTCCATAAGCAACAGCACTTTCATCTGATGTTAATTGAACTCTTGAATGAGATATATCTAACCCACTTGTGTAAGGATATCTTGACAATAATCCAGACAAAGATTTTGTTCCACCTTTATCAACATCTGCAGCATCAGTTATTCTTTTTATTAATAAATCTTCTAACTCATTAAGTTTTACGTTACCTTTCCTATCCATTTTTTGATTTTTTAATGTATCAAAAGTGTCAACAGTTTGATTAGCAATTTCTGATTTAAACATTTCTTCATAGATGAATTGAAGATTTTCAATATTTCTTGCTAAAATTTCAGGATTTTCTGATCTATCTCTTGTAGTCATCATTTCCTTCATGTGTTTTTTATTTAAAAATATAGTATTTCCTAATGTAGATAAATCAAGACCTTTTTTACCTATAAATGCCTCATAGTTCATACCTGTAAGTTTCATAGCAGAAGCATTACCAAGTCTTTTTGATGTATTTCTTTTCCATAATTCACTATTTTTATTTTTAACCTGTGAAAAAGCTTCTTTTTGATAATTTTCATAAATCTTTCCTAAATCTTCAGAACCATCATAATATGCTTTAATTACTTTATTTGCTAAATCATCCATTTGTGAAGGACTTACCATACCATT
>JAGBBT010000050.1 GCA_017938365.1 Treponema sp. | reverse complement strand
GTGATAGTAATAGTAATATTAATATTAACAATTATGATTCATTATTATATGATATATTAAATGAAAAACAAGTAGCATATAATTCGTCGATGTTAAAAATATTTAACTATATTGATAATCAGTATAAAAATTTTTATATATTAGATACACTGACTTATCAATTTCCATGTGTTTTTTCATTAATTACTGATGAAACTGATATAAAAGACACTTTTAAACATTTTAAAATTATATATGATAAAGCTTCATTAAAAAAAATAACTATACAATTTAAAAAATATAATGTGCTTATGTTTTTTATCAATTGTAAAGTGATTTGCTTAATTGATAAAAAAATATGCGATAAAAACTTATTAAAAAATATAATAACAACATATTTAGATAAACTAATAGAATTAAATGACACTGAAAATAATAAAATAAAAGATATTATAGAGCTAAATTTATCTAAAGAAAAACTTATAGAATTGCTATCTATTAGCAATATGTATAATATTTTTTATACATTTTCTAATATATTAATACAAATGTATGTCAGTAATTACTATGATATACATCCTACTATTTTTTTAAACAATTTAGTAACTGAATTACAGAGTGATATAAGTACACTTTTAAAATCAGATTATTTTAATAGTTATAAAAAATATAGTAGTAATAATTGTACTATATTTTTTCTCCTTTCTATATGTAAAATGTTAAATTTAAATATTTTAGTTAATGCTGGAATTTATATGTTAACTCAGCAATTTACACATAATTTTAACATTTATAAACATGAATATAATTATGATAAATAGTTACAGATTTAACTTAAGTTGAATATATGTTTGATAAATTTACTGATGCATATTTACAGATTATTAGTGAAGGATATGAGTCTTTAGCTAAAGAAGGAAAAATTACAAAACAATCTGTTTTAGATACTGGCAAGAAAGATGTTGAAAATCCTTTATTTGGAAAGACATATGCCGAATTTGAAAAGATTGCAAAGCAAATTTCTAGAAATATAAATGGATATGATGCTGGTGATCAAATTACATGTCCGGTTTGTGGTGAAAAGCTTATTAAAAATACAAATAAACAATGGGGACATGTAAAAGATGAAGTAAATCATACTGCAAAAGACGGTTCTAAGCTTAAAGTTAGAAATTGTTCAATGATGTGGAATGATTCATTAAAAGCATGGAATAAAAGATATCCAAATGATAATGGCGAAGCAGTTAATGCCTTGAAAGAACTTGCTAAATGAGAACTTACCGGAACAAAACATGGAACATATAGCCCTATCAATAAGGACAAATATTGTGGTAGGGCATTACCCATTTATAGATCTGGATGGGAACTAAAAGCATTTATAGGTTTAGATAAAAATCCAAAAGTTAAAAAATGGGGATCAGAGACATTATCTATTCCATATTCTGATAAAACAAGAGGACGGAGAAGTTCATTGGTATATCCCTGATTTATTTTTTTCAGTAATAGATTTAAATGGTGTTGAGCAAAAGTGGTTAATAGAAATTAAACCATATAATCAATCTGTTACTCCAAAGTTTTCAAAAAGAAAAAATCCTCAAAAAGCTCTTGCCGAACAAATAGTAGTACAACGAAATCACGATAAATGGGAAGCAACAATACAATTTTGTAAATCAAAAGGATGGCATTTTGGCATAATGACTGAGAAAGGAATCGAACGTTTATGTTAAACTTCTATGATAAAATAACATGCTATCCTCCTCATAAAATTTTGTCAGAATTTGAAGAAATATTACTTTTAGCACGAAATAACTTTTATGATAAAATTGTTATAAAATAATAAACAAGAGAAAGGATAAGTAATGATTAGTTTTAACGAGTTTAAAGAAAAAGTTATGTTTGGTTACATGGCATATGAAGATAAATTATATGTTACTATGTATTTCGATAAATTTTCAAAATATCTTGAAGTTCAATTAAATGTTTTTGTTCATCCTGGTCAAAGGATAAATATGCCATCAGAAAAGCTTAGAGAATCAATTAGCGATAAAATTTACTATTGGTATGAAGAACTTAAAGAAGAATTAGAAAAACTTTATCCAGAACAAATTACTGTCAATGAAAATAAAAATGAAATGATACAACTTGAATTTAACTTTTAATTCATAAAAGCTATTTTTATTTAGATAAAATAAGAAAGAAATAAAAGATGTTATACAAAATTACTAAAGAAAATAACAGAATTGTTGTTAAGAATGGTAATGAATATCATGTTGTTATGTTAAGGCATTATGACAATGATTTTTTGTATACATCTTTTAAAAAATATCCTATTCAAAATTTTATATCTGCATTTGATCTTTTTAATTGTAAAGTTATTGATAAAGACGTTGTTTGTGCTTCTGAGTTGTTCTTTGAAGAAGATGAAAATCAGATGCTGGATTTTATGCAAGATGAACTTGCAAAAATGCACATGCAGTATATGTTAAAAACAAAACGTGATCATCAAGTTAAGTTTAGAACTGAAGTTCTTGTAAAAATTGGAAAATATCTTATTCATGATTCTGTTGCAAAAGTAGACAAAGAATTTGTGTATTTTGATACATGGAAATGCAAACGTTCTGATGTTTATTGTATTGTACTTCCAAATGGCAAACGTAAATTTCGTTTCAAATTTAATAAACATGAGCGTTGTAATTACAATGTTGATAACGTTCCGCTTATTCATCTATCGTGATAAAAATATCATTTGGTGAACGTTTTTCTGGAAGCGAATCATCAGTTCTTCTTGGTAAAATTGTAGTAAAAACAAGAGCATTTTTATTTTCATGACGATAGTCTTTGTCTATCATTACGACAAACGTATCTTTCGTTTTTGGAAACCAAAACAGAAAACAATGTTCTGAATCTACTAATAAATCGAGTGGAAATTTTGAATTTATATTTTTAATACATGATTGAATTCGAGATTTAAACAAACTTAAAAATTCTTGATATTCATTATATGTCAAGCTTGAATTAAATTCAATTCGATTTGAAATTTGATCTTTAAAATGTGTTGAAAAATATACGTTAGTATTTTTCAAAGTACCCTGAAGAATATTTGAAAAACGTCTTTCAGTTTTTCCTTTATATTGCGAACCATGATTGCGCTGAATTGCTTCCATAATAAACAACTCAACACGATCTTCAAATAAAATTTCTTCAGATAAAATCTTTGTAAAAGTCATAATTATTCAGTTTAATAGGAATTAATCTCATTAAGTTTATTTTGTTTTCTATCACAGTTTGATTTAAATTATCTTTATAAAAGATAAAATTTAATTTTTACTATTTATAATAAGTTAAACATTAAAAGGAAATTTAAATGAACACATTGATTCTTGGAGCTTTCCGTGGCGATGAAGGAAAGGGCAAAATTGTAGATTATTATACAAAATATTCTAATAAACTTGTTGTTAGATTTAATGGTTCTTGTAATGCAGGACATACACTAGTTAGAAAAGGAAAAGAACTTGTTTTACATCAAATTCCATCAGCAATTATCTCTGGAATTCCATGTTTAATTGCTCATGGCTGTTTAGTCAATTTGAATAAATTACTAAAAGAAATAGAAGAAGTGGAACAATGGTCAAAAGAAGGTTTAATAGATCTTAAAGGAAAATCTGTTAGAGAATTGCTGAAAGTTGCTTATGGATGTCATTTAATTCAAGATAAGCATATTCAACTTGATATTGAAAGAGAAGAAACTGGTAAAGGAAATGGATCTACTCGTCAGGGTATTAGTCCGGCATATGGCGACAAATATCTTAGAAGTGGAATTAGAATTTATGATTCAGAAGAAGCTAAAAAGGCTTTAGATGGAATGCTAGTAGATGATACAACATATTTAAATTCTATTGAACTTTCAGGAGTTATGTTTGAAGGCGCTCAAGGAGTGATGCTTGACATTGATTCAGCATATTATCCAAACGTTTCAAGTTCATCTGTAGGTGTTGGCGGAGTATTAGCTGGTACTGGAATAAATTATGAAAAATTATTAGATGACGATATTTGTGAAATAGTTGGTATTGTTAAGGCTTACATGACATCTGTAGGTGTTGGTTATTTTCCAACTGAAATAAAAGAAGATAACACCGAATATGATCTTGAACATATGAGAAAAGTATCTAAAGAATACGGAGCAACTACTGGTCGCCCTAGAAAAATTGGATTTCTTGATCTTCCTATGCTTCAGTATTCAATTCATATTTCAGGTATAGGTTCAGTTGTGCTAACTAGACTTGATACAGTTAGAGAAATGTTTAATGGAAAAGATATTCCTATTTGTACAAAATATTTGCTGAATGGTGAAGTAGTTCCATATTCTAAAATTTCTTTATATGATCTTGAAAAATATACTCCAGTTTATGAAAAACTTCCATGTTGGAAATCTGAATCTAGAACCGATGAAAATTTTATGAATTTTATAAATTTTGTAAATAGACGCCTATTTCATATGATTTCAGATTTATCAATAGGTCAGGGTAAAGATGATATAATGAGTATTGATGAAGAAGAATATTTTTAAAAATAAAAAGCCTGAATTTAAATTCAGGCTTTCTTTTTATTTTTTCTATATAGATGTTTATTTCTTAATAGAATCTGAAATTATTGTTTCAATTTCATTTTTATCTTCTTTTTCAGAAGCTTCTGCGCTATCAATAGCTTTATCAAAGATGGAAATTAAATTTTCTTTGCTTTTTGCTTTTTCAGCTTCTTCAAGAATCTTTTCTCTAGAAGATTTAATTGAACTTACAACTGTTTTAAACTCATCATTAATTTCATTAAGACGTGTTTTTGCATATCCAGTATATGTTGCAGAATTAGTTCCTAAACTTGAACTTATATCTTTAATAAAAGCTTTAATTGCTTCATTTGCTGCCTGAAGTTCAGCAGCTCTGATAATATTTTTAATAAATTCTTCTTCAGTTGGATCAACTGCTTCTGTTTGTACAACTTCTTGCTCATTATTTTGTGTTTCATCAGTTTCTGAAGAATCTTGATCAGACGGTGTTTCAGTTTCATTTTTTACATCATCTTCTTCCTGAATAACATTTGGCTTTTCTTCTGAGCCATCTACAACCTTTTTATCAGTATCTTTATTATTTTCTTCGCTTTCTGCAATAATTTTATTAAAAAGATCAAGTGTTTTTGACATTTTATTATATTTCCTTTTCATTTAAAAGTGGTTTTAATCCTTCAACAGCAGTTGATAAGTATGTGTAAATTGTGTTTATATCACTGTTTTGTGGATATTGATTAATTGCATCAATACATAATTGGACATCTTGTTTTACTTGTTCAAGCTGACCTTCAAAGATATCATCATAAGTTTGTTCTTGAAGGTTTCTAAACATTTGTTTTGTAAGTTGATTATCAGTTTTTCCGATTGCAACATCTAAAAGTTCTTTTATAAACTGTGTAATTTTAATTGGATTAGTTTCAGTTGTAGTATCTGAAACAATACTTGGATTATTAGCATCACCAATTATAACTCTATATACTCCAGTACCCATATCTGGATCTAAAGAAACATGAACAAATGCACCATTTTCTTCTTTAAGATATTCATAATAAATACCAAACTTTTTAGGTTCATTGTCTTCTGTAATAATTTTACTTTCAGCAATATCAATACCAGTTACATTTTCAATTATATGCAAATCAACCATGCTACAATTAATTCGTGTACAATCATCCATAAGAACGTCTTGCATCTTAGCATTATCAAAATTACATTTATTAAAAACACAACCAAAGAACTTTACATTTAAAAAATCAGCTGAATCAAAATTACAATCTATAAAATCACAATGATCAAAATTGCAACCATACATAGATGTAACATAAAAATTGCAATTCTTAAATAACTGATCTTTCATTGTTAAATTCTTAAGCTGCTTATCAGAAATGTCTTGATTAATAAAACTAGTTTTTTCAATAGACTGAGACGCTTCCTTAAGCTTCTCTTCAATTTTCTTTTTACTAAATTCCTGAGTCATTTAACATCTCACCTTATTACTAACACTTATTTATTAACTTCTCATATTTGGGTTAAACACAAAGTGTTTAACTTTAGATTGTTTGCTTGAGAACGTTCTTAAAGAACTAGAAAATTTATCTAGAGAAACTCTATAAAATAATGTTGAATTTCTTTTAAAGTAAAAGTAAACATCGATAATATCTTTAAAATTTTCATGAATATTAAATTCTTCCATTGACTTATTAAACATGTTTTTAAAGATATTATCGGTAATGATATCTATTTTTATTATATTTTTAATTTGTGGCTTATCCTTTAAAATATATTGATGATTAAACTCATAACCTCTTCTGGATATTTCAATTGAACTTAATACTTGGTCAGGATAATTAAAACTTCTAAATACAATATTTCCAATAAAAGAACTATATTGAGGTAATACTTCTAAGTAATTAAAACCAAATATTTTACATCTTTTTTTAATATTGTTTAAAAATCTGCATCTAAGCCACTGATTGTTTATAAGTTTGTTAAAGTTTTTACCTTTATATTTATCTTCTGGTTTTATATTGAGATCTTCAACAACAAAATTTTCAACTCTATAGTAGCAACATTTATTGATTAAATTTTTTGCAACCTGAATAATTTCATAATTTTTCTTATTTGATTTATATTTTAATTTTTTATCTTCGCTTGGAAGTTTTTCATTAACATATAAGTTGTTCAAATCTTTAAAGGAATAAACACCGGCATGAATGATTTTAAAATCTGATGAGCTTTTCCAATCAATAATAGAATAGCCAATATAATTAGGGTTTAAATCTAAACTCATATATCTATCTTTAATTTTTCTAAAATTAAAATCATTTTTATATAGTTTATCTTCTTCAAATGAAATGTATACATATTCACTTGAAAGCTTATATGTTATTGGCAATTCTTTATTCTCTTGACATATAAAAAGCTTATTTAATATTTTTTCATAATTTTTAGCAACACTTATTATATTAAATTTTATATGAGATTTTCTATTGGGCTGAAATATAATAGAACGAAGATCTTTTCCTATTCTAAATTTTTGATTACCTTTATATGGTTTAGCTGTTCCAATAGAATAAATTGGACTTAGTCGTCTTTTTTGAAATTCTTCTTTTGATATTAATCCTTTACATCTATCTTCAAAGTTTTTTCTTCCGCCAAATATAAGTTTTGGTTTTTTAATCTTTAAAAGCTTTTTTAATAAACATGATTCTTTATGTGTTTTGTCTTTTTTCAATAAAAGTTCATTTTTTAACAGTTCTTTACTTTTATAAATTTCCTGCTTAGCATTAAATGAATTTACTATAGAATATGCTTCAGATATTGCGCACTGCATAAACCATGAATTCATTAATTCAATATGATTTAACTTAGACAATTTTTCTAAAAGATCACCTTTAGTTTTAGATTCATAATCATATAAACTTTTTAATTTTTCTTCCTTTAACATAAATTTTACAGCAGTATGTAAAAGTATAGAATATTGCTTTTGATATTCTAAAATTTCATCATATTCACGTTCTAATTTTAATTTTAATGTTTGCATATATAAAAAATCTTTTTTAATTAAAAGTAAACTAAAGTACTGCTGTTTGCTATCTTATGTTTATATAGGAGAATTTACTAAATGAAAAATCTTGATGAAGTTAAAAATAGAATTATTAACGTTATTAATATGCATGAACAATTTAAAAATCATGTATATATTGTTGGTGGATATGTTCGTGATTTTGTAATGAACATTGAACCAAAAGATTTGGACTTAGTAATAGATATTCCTAAAGGAAATATTGCATTTGCAAATGCAATTAAAAATACATATCCTAACATTACAACTAATCCAATTAAATTAGGTGCTTATCCAATTAGACAGATTCAATTTACAGATGTAAATGAAACAATTGAAATTGCTGATACAATGACTGAAACGTTTCCAGATAAATTTTCTAGACAGCGTGATGTTATATTTGCGTCAATTGAAAAAGATATTGAAAGACGTGATTTCACAATAAACAGCTTACTGTTTGATTTAACATCTAATAAAATTGTAGATCTTGCTAATGGAATTAATGATATTAAACATAAAATTATTAGATGCAATTCAAATGTAAATCCTGAAGAAATTTTTTCAGCAGATCCTCTTAGAATCTTGCGAGGAATCAGGTTTTCTGTAAAATATGGATTTAATATTGAAGAAAAAACATTTAACGCAATGAAAAATGCCGGAGAAAGGATTAACATTCTTTCAAATGAACGAATTTATTCAGAACTTAAAAATATCTGTAAAGTAAAGAAAGGATTAAAAAATGCCGTAATATTAATGGATAAACTTGACATTCTAAAATATATTTTTCCAGAAGTTGATCATTTAAAAACAATTTATCAAGCACCGGATTCTCGTCTAATTCATTTAGAAGGATCAAAATATAAGTGTAAAAATTTTTCAGAACAAAAGGAGTCTTAATATGGCAAAAGTAGGAAACAAAAGTAATGTTAAACAGACAAATCAGGAAGTAAAATATGCTGATCCACGAATGGCATATTCATCTACAAAGAAAGAAATGGTAATCAAAGAAACCGAACTTACCGCAAACGACATCTTTAATAATGAAGATTATTCAAAAGCTGTCATTGCAGAAGATCAAAATGGTTTCTATGTAACTGTAAAATCAGTCATTGGCGCGTCAATTCTTGATGGCTATCGCATGTACAAAAGAAATCTAGCAAAAGTCGACAAAGTGAATGATAATACCTTCACTGTTACCAGCGACTTCGCAACGTTCACTGTATAACTCTTTTTTATAACCTTATTTTTATGGCAAGAATATTTTTATATATTCTTGCCATTTTTGTTTCTATATAAATAAAAAAAAATTAATTTAACAAGGTTTTTCTCTCATAATATAGAAAAACATAAATAAATGTAAAATGATTTAAAGAGCTTTATTCTATGTCTAATGTAAAAAATAATATTCATATTGCAACATTTTATCAGAATTTGTTACAAAAACATCCATTGCTTTATAAGCAGCAATTTACAATTGAGTTTATAGCTCCTGCAGGTGAAACACGGAAGAGCGTGGGATGATACAGCATTTGGTAGATCAGGACATGAAGATCCAGAATGCTTTACTTATTGGGGAACATCCGCATCATTGCCTGAAATTAAAATTTCAACAGCAACTGTTTCATTTATGGCTAATGATTTTGTAGTTCCTGGCATTATTGATTATGGCGATGGAAAATGGGATGTAAATCTTCTTCTCGATCAAGAACTTACACAATATAAAAAATTACAAAATTGGATGGATCTTATTTCTGATACATCAAAATCTGGTGGTGGTAGAAAAATTGTTCCAAATGTTCAAGCAAAATTGAACTTACTTGATAATACAATGCAAAAAGTAAATAAAACATATGTATTTGAAGGTATTTGGATTTCAAGCTTAGGAAAAATTGAATTTGCCCCTCAAGCGGGTGGTCAAGATATTGCTAAATGTACAGCTTCATTTACTTACCAATATTTCTATGAAGCTTCCGATCTTGAAAATCCAACTATTTCTGATCCACTTTCTCCGTCTGTAATTGATAATATTGCTTCATTAGCAAAATTATATACAATTTAATATTGCTTTAATCTAATAAAGCTCTAATTTTTTAACTCCTATAAAGTTATTTTAATTTTATAGGAGTTTTATTTTATGATTACAAAAGAACAATTAGATATAGCTAGAAGCTTTTTTGGTAAATGTACAAAGGCTTCAATTACAACGTCTAGAGTAGATAGTTTTTGTAAAATTTATCCAGAAATAGATAAAGAATTAGATTTGATTTTAAAAGAAATTCCTGCTTATTTATCAAAAAGAAATATCATTTTTGCAAAGATAAATGATATTGAGTTAAGAAGATGTCCAGTATGTAATCGTTTTTTAAAATTTCAAATAACATATAGAACTAAATTTTGTTCGCATTCTTGTGCTGTTAAAAGTAATGAAACACAAAATAAAATCAAGAAAACTTCATTAGAGCGTTATGGTGTAGAACATCCAACTCAATCAAATATTGTTAAAGAAAAACTAAAATTAAGTAATTTAGAAAAATATCGGTGTTGAGCATGCATTATCTTCTAAAGAAATAAGAGCAAAAATTGAACAAACAAATGTTAAAAAATATGGTGGTAAAACACCAGGATGTTCAGATATTGTTAAAGAAAAGATCAAGAAAACAAATCAAGATCGTTATGGAGGAAATAGTCCTAAATGTTCAACTGAAATAAAATTAAAAGAAGTCGAACACAATTTTGAAAAATATCGGAGTAAAATCTGAATCTACTCTTAGGGCTTTTAAAAAGATTTTTGATTCTACTTTGGATGAAGCAATTCCTCTTTTTACTAAAGAACAATTTGCAAATAGAAAATCAATGGATGAATTACTAGATTGGAAATGTAAAATATGTGGAAAACAATTTAAGTCTGCATGGAGATTTGGAATGATTGTAAGAAAATGTCCATGTCAATTAAATGCTCGGAACATCTAAAAAAGAACAAGAATTAATTGAATTTTGTCAACAATTTTATCCAAATCTTATCATAAAAGATAGACAGCTAATTAAACCTTATGAATTGGATATTGTAATTCCTGAACTGCATTTAGCTCTCGAATTTAATGGTAATTACTATCATTCAATAGAAGCTGGAACGCCTTTAGGTTATCATCTGATGAAAACCGAATTATGTGAAAAGCTTGGTTATAGATTAATTCATATTTGGGAAGATGAATGGAATGATAAAACAAAAGAAAAATTAAAACAAATATTTCAAGATAAAGAAGTTATAGATTATTCAAAACCATTAGATAGAAGTTGGTATAGTGTACTTCAATTTAACACAGAATATAAAATTATATGTCCACAATTAACTATTAGAGATGGATTTTCAGTTGAAAATTGTGGATTCATTTATATAGGAGATATATATGATAGGTAAAAATATAAGTATAAGCAGATTTCAACATGTTTATGATATGATTATTAATGAATCAAAAAATATTCCTATTCCTGATGATTTAGCAAATGATATTATTAAAAAATTTAATTATAAAGCAAAAATAGTTTATAGAAAACCTGATTTAATTCGTCTCAATAAAAATTATTATAAATTTTCAAAAAATGATAATTTTACTTTAACTGTTTTTGTGATAAATCCTGAAGATATTGCTGATACATTCAATAAATCAGAATTTAAGGAATTTATCGATACAACAGAGCAAGATTTGAAATATGGATTATCAACTAATTACGGTATATATGTTCCATTAAGAAATAAAAATGGATATTTAATTATTAACTATGATGTAACAAAAGAAAACTTAAACAACATTAATAGTATTATTAAACATGAATTAACTCATTATTTTGAGAATACACAACATCAAAGTAAATGGAATGATCTTATTTCAAAAGATAGTGATTTAAATAATTTAGATATGAAAAAGTATCTAGCCACAATGGCCTTAACATTTAAGTACAATATGAATGGAAGTGATATTTACTACTTAACTTCTGGAAAAGAATTTGAAGCTTTTTGCACATCTATCGAAGATCATAAAAATGAATTTGATAAAAATATCTTAAAAAATCTTATTCAAGAAGTTATAGCAGGTAATATAAATAATCAACCAAAACAATTACGAAATCTATACTTATTCATATTTGTCAATATGATATTTGATGATTCTGATGAAAGAATAAAGTATATTAGAGAGCATTTAGAATGAATGTAGAAACATTAAAACAATTTGTCAATAATAAAAATCTTAGCTCTTCTTCTGTTATTAGAGGAATTTTCAACCACAATAAAGAACTAAGTAATTTTTGTAGTCAATTTCAGGAAATTCATTCTAATGTTTTTAGAAATAAGAGTGAAGCACTAATTTTTCTAGCAAAAGATATGAAATTTCAAAAGTGTAAGAACTGTCAAAAACATTTAACATATTGTCAAATGCGTGATGGAATTATATTTTGTTCAAACAAATGTGCTAAGTCATCAACAGAATTTAAGGTAAAATTTAAAGAAACAATGTTAAAAAAATATGGAGTAGAAAGTCCGTTTCAAGCTGATGAAGTAAAAATTAAAACTAAAGAAACAAGCAGGGAAAAATATGGAACAGATCATCCAAGTCAAAGTGAGATAGTAAAAAATAAAAGAAAAAGTAATAGCAATAAGAAATATGGAACTGATTATCCTATTCAAAGTAATACCATAAAAGAACAGATAAAGATAAAAAGCCTTGAAAAATATGGTGTAGATAATCCTGCACAAGCTAAAGAAGTACAAGAAAAGGTAAAAGAAACTTGCCGTCTAAAGTATGGTATTGATTGGCCAATGCAAAATAAAGAAATTCAAAATAAAAGTAAAGAAACACTATTAGCAAACTATGGGGTAAATTATCCAATTCAAAACGAAGAAATTAAGCAAAAAACAAAAGAAACAGTAAAAGAAAGATTCGGAGTGTATTGGTCTTTACAATCAGATAAAATAAGAAATAATATTAAATTAACGAACCTTAGGAAATATGGTGTTGAAAATATACTTCAATCAACTGATATTCGAAAGAAAATAATCGAATCTAGATTAGATAGTTCTTATGATAATTTAATTTATAAGTTAAAAGATTTTGTAGTTCCATTGTTTACCAGAGAAGAGTTTGAAGGTCGTAAGTACTATGATAAAAAGTATAAGTGGAAGTGTTTAAAATGTCGGAAATGAATTTGAAGATCATATCTATTCGCATATTCCAAGATGTTTAAAATGCTATCCATTCATTCCTTCTGCGCCGGAACTAGAACTTTTTGATTTTTGTAAACAACATTTTACTAACATTATTCAACATAATAGACAACTAATTAAACCATTTGAACTTGATATTGTAATTCCAGAACTAAAATTGGCAATTGAATTCAATGGAAGTTTCTGGCACAATACTCAAAATAAACCAACTAATTATCACTTAATGAAAACCGAATTATGTGAAACTCTTGGTTATAGATTAATACACGTTTGGGAAGATGAATGGAATGAAGAACTTAAACAAAAATTAATACAAGTATTTGAAGGCAATGAAGTTATACATAATGAAGAAATGCTTGATAGAAGCTGGTACAGTTTAATAAACATTAATAAAGATGTTGAAATATTACCTCCAGCAATAATTAATAGAAATGGATTTCAAGTAGAAAATTGTGGATATTTTAAAATTACTAATAAATAGATTTGATTTATTAAGGATTTTCTTTTAAGTTAATATAGAAAATCATAAATATTTACAAGAATAATTTTTACGGTAAAATAATGGATAACTTATATCATCTTAATTCATATTATAATAATCTAACTAAGAAGAAACCAATGCTTTACAAATATCAGTATGTTCTTGATTTTGTTGGTAATGGCGGTTTCTGGGTTGATCAAGATTTTAAACCATTTACATTGTTTAATGATAATACGGATGATCCATCTCAGAATTTTTCTTATTGGGCTCAATCTGCTAGTATTCCTGGTTTTAACATTAATAAAACAGATGTTAATTTTTATGGAGCAAAATTTCATGTACCAGCTTGTAAAACATATGAACATGATTTTTCTACGAATATTTTGTTAGATCAAGATATGACTATGTATAAGAAACTTGATACATGGTTAAAGATGATTTCACGTTATGAAATTTCAGGTGGTGGTATTAAAACTATTCCAACCTGTAAATTAAGAATTAAATTATTAGACTCAGAACACCAATATTTTACAACATCTATTGTAATGGATGGTGCATATATTACAAGTTTGGCAGCAACTCAATTTGAATATAGCGGTCCTGATGTTAGTCCACTTACTGTTGCAGCTACGTTCAAGATCCAGTATTATTACATTGATAATGATCTTGATTTAACAATGGATCCATTATCTCAAGCGAAAGTTTTAGCAGCTTATTCTTAATTTTTAATAAAATTTATATTTATTATCTCCTATAAAATTAATTTATATTTTATAGGAGATTTTTTATTTGTTGGAAATAGTTTACCAATTAATTCAAATATTTTAGATAGAAAATGGTTTTCAACTTTAGATTTTAAAAATGTAAAAATTTATAAACCAGAAATCGAAAGCCATGATGGATATTTAGAAGTATTGAGCTAAGAAATCATAGCCGTTCTTTTATTCTTGTTTTATCTCCATCTATTCTATCTGATTTAAATGTGCGTGTATAAGTTATTAGTTTTCCCATTGATCTTTCAAAATCAATATTTTCATTTAAATTTTCGTCTTTAGAATAAAATTCTATTATTTTTTCATTTTGTTTAATGTCATTTAATATCATAAGATTGGATTCTAGAAAGCAATGTCTATTGCAATAACTTATATAATAGCCGTGGTTTTCTAAAATATGATACAATTAATGGTAGATTGTAGATTTTTACATCATTTTCTATATGAGCAAAGAATTTATAATTCGTATTAGCATATTTTAATTCTTCTCTAAATGAACGTTTCCATCCGAGGAAAGTTATGAATATCTTTTCTTCCTAATTTTGGTGTTAAGTTTATAAATTCTATTCCTTTGTCAGTTAAATCTTTTGGAGGTATAATCTTTCCATCTACAAACACTTTAAAGTCAGCATTTTGTATAGAATTTAGTTGATCATGCCAAATACGAATTCTGTTAAAATAAAAATTATAATTATTTTCAGCACAAGTACATGCTATAAGTAAATCGTTTTTCATATTTGAGTTATATTAAAAAAATAAGTTTAATTAAATTTATATATCTAAAATAAAGGAAAAGCTATGTTAATCATTGAGTATATTGTATTATTTGTATTAATATCTATTCTTATTAATTTGTTTGTTTATAGAAAATTTCTATATTGTGAATTGCTTTTCTTTCAAGATTTATTATTGTTAATTCCAACTACAATATTGGCCATTATTATTACAATTGTAACTACTATTACTATTTTTTTCGGTATGTTAGTAATTCCATATGTTGCATGGTTTAAAATGTCAAATCTTCTCGCATTTATTGAACCAGAAGAAGAAACTACAACTACAAAAGAACTTAATGAAAAATAATAATTTAAGAAGGAACTATTAAAGTATGCTGTGGCAACCAAAAAACGCTGTATTTCTTCCTAATTCTTTAGAGGAATGGAAAGAAAATATCAAATACATGAAAGCAATGATCAGAGAAGTACTAGAAACATATGATCTTATGCAATATGCAAAAGAAGATGTTAAATTATTCGACGACTTTTCTGTTGATTTCTTCTTAGAAAAATTCAACCTTGCTATTAAAATTGATGATATTGTAACTAGAAATTCTGGAAAAGCATTCTTTGGATTAACAAAAATTGAAGATGATACACCATTTACAGAATGGAAAAAAACAAATGAATTAGGCATTAGAGTTATTCATGCATATGAAACCGAAATTTTCAATGAAAATAAATGGAATATTTTCAAAAACATGATTACCTACAGCTGCAATCTTTCTCATAGAATTTTTGCTAGAAATACAAAAGTTCAAATTAAAAAAGCAGTTGAACTAAAACCAATGTTCATGAAAAATAACATTCAGGGCTATAGAAATGCAAAAACCGCATTTGTTCTAGTTGATAAAAATACTGAAGAACCTCTAATGTGCTACACCGTCGGTCACTCATTCTTTGGAAAAGGAGCTTACGATGCAGAAATTGCAAGAGGATGCTGTGTTACAAATTATAAAAATACGGGACTTGGTATTCAAGTAATAGGTGGAGCAAGTAAATTATGGAAAGCAATTCTAAATTATTATTCTGAAAAAGATATCAATGACAATCCAGGCCAAGTAAACTCTATTGTCTATTATACAGATTCAAGATACTACGATGGAAGATCTATTAAACACCTTATGGACTCTCCAACTCTTCCTGGTAAAGTAGAAACACTAAAAATGACGCCCTCATTCATGAATTTTTGGGTGGAATTAGGTGTAGCTAAAAATAGAGAACCAAATCGCCATAGCTTTATTATGCAACAGATGAGAGAAGGTAAAATTCTAGTTATTCCAAATCCAGGCACAGTTACTTATTGCTATACACGATAAAGAGCTAAAAAATGATAAACAATATAGATAAAATTACAAGATTTTTTAATTATTCTTCCATTAAAGATCTAAACAAATGGAAGATAAAACAAATTTTAAAACAACATTCAACAATATTAAATGATGTTACAGAAATAAAATCTCTTTATTTTAATGAAGAAGATAATATTTTAGATATTATTAAGTTTTGTGTTGGTTTAAAAACAAATGAATTTACAGAACATTCACTATATTGTTATCAATGTAAAAAACAGCTTAAAGTTAAAAACGTTTTAGCTAATAGACATTTTTGTTCTAGTGCATGTTCATGTAAATGTGAAATAACAAAAGAAAAATCTAAAGCTACTTGTTTAAAACATTTTGGTGTAGAATACGCTGCTCAATCTACTCAAGTAAAAGAAAAACTTAAACAAACTTGTTTAAACAAATATGGTGTTGAATACGCTGCTCAATCTACTCAAGCAAAAGAAAAACTTAAACAAACTTGTTTAGAGAAATATGGTGTTGAAAATCCAATGCAATCTAAAGAAATACAAGAAAAATCTAAACAAACATGTTTAGAAAAATACGGAGTAAGCTCTGCATTAAAATCTTTAGAAATTAAAAATAAAATTAAGCAGACTTGTTTAGAGAAATATGGTGTAGAATATGCTGCTCAATCTACTCAAGCAAAAGAAAAATATAAACAAACATGTTTAGAAAAATATGGTGTTGAAAATGCATTTCAATCTACAGAAGTAAAAGATAAAATAAAATCCACTAATTTGAAAAGATATGGCGTTGAAAATCCAATACAATCTAAAGAAATACAAGATAAAATAAAACAAACTTGTTTAGAGAAATATGGTGTAGAACATCCAATGCTCACCATAGAAGTTAAAAATAAAATTAAGCAGACTTGTTTAGAGAAATATGGTGTAGAACATCATAGTAAATGTGCTAGTGTTTTTCAACATTATAAAAATACATGCTTAGAAAAATATGGGTTTGATAATTATGAACTTTATTATGCATGGGAAAATATAAAAAATCTTAAAAACATAGTTCCATTATTTTCCAAAAATGATTTTAAAGGCATTTCACAAATATATAAATGGAAATGTTCACTCTGTGGAAATGAATTTTATTCAAAATATGCCTCTGGAAATTTAAAAAGAAAATGCGATTGTCAAAAAATTTCAGGAGTATCAAAAAGTGAACTAGAACTTTTTGATTTTTGTAAACAACATTTTACTAACATTATTCAACATAATAGACAACTAATTAAACCATTTGAACTTGATATTGTAATTCCTGAACTACATTTAGCTATTGAGTTTAATGGCATTTTTTGGCACTCTATAACAATACGGTACACCTTTAAACTATCATCTAATGAAAACTGAAATGTGTGAAAAACTTGGTTATCGATTAATCCATATTTGGGAAGATGAATGGGATAAAGATAAAGAATCAATTAAAGAAAAACTGAAAAATATTTTTGAAGATAAAGAGTTTATAGATTATTCAAAACCATTAGATAGAAGCTGGTATAGCATATTTCAAGTACAAAATAAAAATATTGAAATTTTACTTCCAGAAATAATTGAAAGAGGAAATTATCAAGTAGAAAATTGTGGATATTTTAAATTAAAAGAAAATAAATAGTAATAATTATTTAACCATAATTAATTACTATGAGCAACTATTTAAATTTTAGTATTCAGACACGTACAGATTTCTCAAATTGGGTGCTTCGTCAGTTACGGATTTCCATTCGTCACCCCGGAGGTTACTTCAGAGCACATAAATGATTTTATTAATGAGGCTATGGAAGAGTGGGGTGAATATGCGGTAAATGAGCAGGAGTTTCTTGCTGTAAATTTACGTGATTATGAGGCTGATAAGGGTATAATGTTGCCTTCTGATGTTTTGGCTGTAACTAATTTGTATGATTATGGTGTTCATAGTAATATGGCTAATGGTATTAATCCGTTTTCGTTTAATTTTATGATGACTAATGGTGGGTTTGTTCCTAATCCGTTTAATGGTAGAAGTGCTAGGTCTGGTTGGTTAGATTATCATTTGGTTATGAGTTGGTTAGATTTGTCGTATCAGATGTCTGGTAAAGGGTTTGAGTGGCAGTATAATAATAGAACTAAGTTGCTTACGTTATATCCTGATCCTATTAGGTATTTGCATATTACGCCTGAACCGGCATATGGACATGGTGTATATGGTGATGATGGTAATTATATTATAGCTGAAGTATATAGAATGCGTCCAGAAGAGCAATCATATGGTGAGTCATGGATTAAGAGAATGGCGTTGGCTAAAGCAAAGTTTTTTATTGGTAATTTGAGAAAAACGTATACGGGTGTTTCATTGCCTGGTGGAGCTGCAATTAATGGTGATGATTATTTAAATCAGGCGACAACTGAAATGGAAGCTTTGAGAACAGATCTTTTACAGAGATTTCCTGTATTAGCTGTGTATCATGGCTAAGGGAGATTTAGATGAGAACGGTATATCCAAATAAAATACAAAGCTTTGGTGTTTATGATTATTTAGGTGCAATTGGTGCAGCTAATTATAGTCAATTATCAGATGCGGTGTTAAATTTTGGAAAGCCAGGATTATTAGATAGAGTTGTTGGTGATTTGATTCCTATTGTGGAAGAAAATGCAGAAGATGTTCTTGTATTTGGAACAAATTTTATTAAATTAACTTTAGATGAAGACGAGCATTTACAAAGAATTCCATATAAAGAAAATGCAACAATAAAAAATAAAATCTGTAATATATTTGGCGGTTGGACTAAAAACGTTAATAAAGATTTTTTTGGATATACTGGAAAAACTCCACATTTTTATAAAATATTTGAACAACAAACATTTGGACCGTATTCAAATGATATTGAAATAAAATTTAATGGATCTGTAAACGATTCTCTATTTATATATTCTGGTTCAAATCCAAATAATCCTGATAAAGTTTTTGAAAAATTAAATGATTCATATTATGTTATTCCAGCTAATACAAAATTTCATATAAATGTAAAAAATGAATCGGAACCTACATCTTATATTAATGGTTTATTTGAGTTTATTTCTATTCAAGATTCAATTAATTTAAAACAACTTGTAGACAAAAATGATAATAAAATTTATTATCTATATTCATATAATTTAAGTGCTCCTAATATTAAAACTAAGGTTGGTGAATATGAGTATAGTAAATTGCCAGTACGATTATCATTAGATTCAGCTTTATGTTATGAGTTTGGTAGTTTAGAAGTTGATTATTCTGAGACTGAAAGTGAAGTTATAAATTTTTATTTAACTTTGCATGATACATTTTCAGAGTATTCTAGATTTACAAAAATTCCTGCAGAATATGTTCTTTTATCTGAAAGAATTTTTATTGATAAAAATAATGTAGAATCATCTTGGTATACATGGAATAAAAATATATGTACAATTAAACATAATTTAAATGGTTTAATTGATTTTAATATTAGAAATAAAGGAATTAATGAACTTATTAATATTCCTCATAGAATTGTAGATAGAAATACATTAGAAATCGACTTTTCAAATTATTTAACTGGTTCAAAAACGGTTTTATTATCTGATTTTACTTCTGATTCAAATGAGGATGATATAAAATTGCCAGAGATTATTCAATTTCAGTTATTTGATTTAGCTAAAACCAGTAAAATATCTTTTTGTCAATATACAGAAGATTCACCCGACAATTGGAGTTTAAAATTAGTTGATGAATTTACATATGAAAATCTTCCAGAAACATATAAATTTGAAAAGGATATCAGATATAGAATTTATGCTACTACAAATGTAGAAGATACGTTAAATCAGTTTTTTGAGTTGATTGTGTGGAGAGTTGATGATTTAAAAAGTAAATGGAAAAGAAATGTTTTTACATTACAACAATTTTCTAAAGATGAAGTTGATTGGGCTGTGTATGATAATGAAGACCCACTAGCATGTGATTTACCTTTTAGATTTAGCATACTTGGATATTCAAAAATTCATGAATTTGCAGGTTCTGATGTTATTGACACAACAACTATTAATACTAATTTAGCAATTGAACCAACATATCAATTTAATATAAAAAATGATAAAATAAAAGTTCTTGTTCCAAATTTTGAATCAAAAGATCAATGTCATTCAATTTATTTTTATGTTAGTTTATTATCAAAAAGTATAAATTGTGTATATAAAGAAAATAATCAATATGCAGAATGGTCAAGTTTTCATGGTGCAGATGGTTATGAAATTCAAACTGTAAAAATAACACATAATATGAATGGAATCGTTAAAACGAATATTCGTGATACAAGATTTGAACGATATGATACTTATATTCTAGATAATAACACTATTCAAATTGTATTCAAAGAACCTTGGAAGTACGATATTAACAATTTTAATGTTGATTTCTATCTTATTAAAAAAGCAGAATAAAAACAAAAAATAATATTTTTAAGTTATATTTGCTATTTTTAATAAGATACTTTTAATTTAAAATAATTTGTTTTATATATTTTGCTAAAATGAGAGAATTTATTGATGTTAAAATTTAATAAAAGATATAATGAAATTATTATGGAATATTCTGAAAATCAAAAGAGATTTCAGAATATAACTCTTGCAATTGTTCCAGGCAGTTTTAAGCCACCACATAAGGGTCATTGGGAAATGGTCATGGAATATGCAAATCAATCTGATAAAGTTCTTGTATTAATTAGTAATATTTCAGAAAAAGCAAATTCAAATCGTGTTTTGTCAAAATCATCATTGCTACCGCTAAGTAAAATTTTATCTAACTATACATTAGAAAATGAACAAGCAATTTCAATTGTAAATTCCATCAAAGAACATACAGATACTCTTACATTAAGCATACTTGAAAATTATATAAACAATTTACTACAATATCTTGAAGTAGATTCAAGTATGTATAAAGATCTTACAAAGTTCATATCAAAATTGAAACAATCTGTACGAAAATCTATACGAACAACTGTGGATGGAAAAGAAATTACACCAGAACAATCAAAGCAAATTTTTGATATTTTTATTAATGCATATAATATGCAGAATAAAGTTATTGTAGAAATTGGAGAAAAAGCAAGTCCAATGAGTTCCGCTGTTCCAATTATTAATGATGAATGTGAAAATTGTAAAATTCTATTAGGAACAAGCAATAAAGGTGATGATGGTGCAAGATGGCCATCATTTATGAATAGCTTTAATAAAGAAAATAACAATGAATTTATTGAAGCAACAGTTGATGTAAAAACAAATATTAGTGCAACACAGATCAGAAATAATATTCATAATTTGCAAAAAGATTGGTTTCCAGATAAATTGTCAGAAAAAGACTTTCAATTGATTAGAACAATTTTAAATTCATAACTATTTTTGCTATCTTATTACAAAAAAGGAGAGTTTATTAATGGAATTAAATTGGAAATCTAATAAGGTATATCCAGATGAAGGTTCGTATAGAATTTTTGCAGTTTCAAAAGCATACGGATTTTTTGGAGAACTTTATTATCAAAATGACAATTTTCATGATGAGGAAAATTTTGAACCATATCTTGAAAATGACGAAGGATATTTTAAAATTCCATGGTCAAAAGTTGATCGTTGGATGACTTATGAAGACTTTATTAAAGAAATTGCTCCAGAAATTTCTGATAAAGAATTCATTGAAAAAGAGCAGAAAAAGCGTCATCTTGAAGAAATTGAGCGAGAGAAAAAAGAAACTGAAGAAGCATTTAAAGATTTTGACAAAACTCAAACATTTAATATTGTAGTTCTTGAAGAACAAGCTGAAACTTATACGGAACTTAAATATCCAAAGATTTTTGAATTTTCAGATCAAACTCCAACTTCATTTGCTAAATTGTATGATAATCAAAAACAAATTGAATTTACTGTAAAAATTGGACAATATAATGAATATTTTAACATAAACGTAGACGCATTTGACACAGTACGCTCAACGGTATATTATAGATTTATTATTTCTAATAAAAAATCAGCAAAAGATCTTAAGAATATCATTATTAAAGATTATATGGAAAACCTATTAAATCGCATTTCAGATAAAGAAAAACAGATTGAAGTTTATAATAATTTCATTCAAATTTTGAAAGAACTTTAAAAATGAATAAAGAATTGTTTCAGTATTATATTGGAAAATATTGTGTATTTTTGATTATTCCATTTACGTTTATGATTACTGTATTATCATATGTAATGTTACATATTCAATATAATGCGTATTTTCATCCTCTTAAAATGAAATGTGTAACAAAGAATTCTGCTAGTGAGAATAACGACATTGATACTTCTGATGTAATTTTATCAGCGGCGTGTGGAATTTTGTTTATGTGTATGTGTGCTGTGTTAATTATGTTTGCTATTGCGTTTCCATTAGTTTTTCTTATGCTAGGCATAATTGCCGGTCTTATTTTAGCATGTAAAGAAATCTATAATTGCAGAAAGTTTTATATTAATAATAAAGATCGCATTGAACGACTAAATGAAATTCATAAGCTTTAAAACAAAGACATATTTATGCTATAGAATCAGTCAATTCTATAGCATTTTATTTTTCATACCTGTTTCAGCTTATTCATTTATTAAATATAAATTATTTTGGCACCCAATAAAATTAGACTGGTATCAGAAGCTAAGCAATACGTGTGATATTTGTTTTAACGAATATCTTTATCCAAGCGAAAAATACATATATTGTTCCGTAATTGTAACAACAATTATAATTGCAAGTTTATCAATATTTCTTAATGTTTTATATGTTATTTTTATGATGATAGCTATTGGTAGTGTATTTTTTAATGATATATTCAGATATGCAATGTTTTATAAACATCATAAAAATAAATTCATTATGCTAGATGAAATTCATAAAATGTAAACAAGATGCTCACAATCAAACAGTTAAACTTAAAAATAATGAGAAGATTTTAAAATCTTCTCATTATTACTACTATTAAAATTATTTTTTAATGTTCTTTAAAAAGTTATTAAAGCTATCTAAAAGAGCTTCTTGTCTTTTCTTAGTATCTAATATATGTTGTCTAGCAATTTGTTCTTGTTCTTTTTCAAATTGATTATATGCACATTCTACAATAATACCGTGTTCATTAATCATAAAATCTTTTTCTTCAAGAATAACATCATTAATATAACATCCAGGACCTGATGGATTGAGGACCGTGTCCACGGTAATTAATTTATATTGATTATTTCTATCAATTATAGGATTTTTTGGATTATCGACTGCACCGCGGGTTGATTTGCCAATTTTTCCACCGTGCATAAGAATTGCGGCAAGGATGTCACCATTTGGTGTTCCAGGAATACCAAGACGTGTATCACCATTTAGAACTTCTGATTCACCTTCAAAGTTTGTTCCAGATGCATGTAATTCTGTGATGATGTCGCAGGCATCTTTTGGATTTACATTATAACTTTGAGCATGGTTTAATTCAGCATAAGCTTGGTGTGGTTTAATTGCAGTTTCAATATAATCTGGAACTACATCTTCATTGAAATAATCAAAATCGTATCTGCGTCCATTTACATTCTTGCAATTACACGCAATATATAAACCTTTAATTTTAATTTTATTAGGTTTATCTGGAGTTGCTTGCTCGCATATAATGCTAAGATCATTAAACGTGACATCAGATGGAATAGCTGTATCACATAATATTTTCATAAGTACGGTTAACCTTTAATTTTAAATTTGCTATTTTTTAAAAAACTATTACTATTTTGATTTGCTTTCTAAATAATTTTTATTAAAAATGAGAAAGCGCTTTAAAGAACTAGAAAATATCTAGAGAATTTCGTTAAAATAACGTAAAATTCTTTTAAATTAATCCATATCTATTTATTAATTTTAGTGTTAAAAAATGATTGATTATTCGTTATTAGAATGGAAAACTGGTAATGCTGATTACGAGCAATATAAAAAGCCCTATATAAATGGTATAGGATTAAATTTTTGTTTTCATTTTAAAATCAATCTTGATTTTTTCACAAAGCATGAATTTGTGAAAGTTCATCCAATTAGTGCTGAAGATTTTATTTCTGTTATTTTGTATTTTAATAAAATGCAATATAAATTTTGGAATTACACCAAAGCTGAAAATATTAATACATGGATTAGCAATTTAAATTCCATAAGAAAAAGTACACTTAGAAATATTTTAATTTATAATGATATTAGAATAACAAATGATGGGCTTATTGTTCCAATAGCTGATGCTGATAATCCATGTATGTATAACAATGGAGCATTGCAAACAATAATTTTAGGAACAACATTATGGAAAAAATTTTATAAATGTCATAAAAAACAGATTGATGATGGCATATATGAAAAATTTGAAAAGGAAGAAGAATAAATTATGTATGATTGTGTTGTAGTTGGAGCAGGTCCGGCTGGATTAACTGCTTCATTGTATTTAGCAAGAGGCGGATATAATGTAATTTGTGTTGGTGAAGAACCAGGTGGAACATTAAACAAGATTGCATTACTTGAAAATTATCCTGGAATTCATCCTTATAATACAATAAGTGGTCAAGAACTTGCAAATAATATGATTGAACAATGTTCTAAATTTGGAACACAATTTGAATTTTTTAAATCTGTAAAAAAGATTACTCAAAATTCTGATGAATGTCATTATACATTAGAATTAAATGATGAATCAAAATTAACATGCAAATCAATTATTTGTTGTGTTGGCACTACACCTAATGTTTTAAATATTCCAGGAGAAAATGAATGTTTAGATAAAATTTCATTTTGTGCAACATGTGATGCACCATTCTATAAAAATAAAATTGTAGCAGTTATTGGTGGCGGTAATTCTGCAATGGAATTTGCTTCATCTTTATCAATATATTGCAAAAAAGTTTTTGTAATTCATCGCAGAAATTCATTTAGAGCCGAAGCTGCAATGATTGATAAGGTTAAATCATGTAAAAACGTAACATTTTTAATGGAAACAATTGTTGAGTCTTTTTATAAGAATAATAACAAAAAAGTTCAATTAAATCTTGTCAACAAAAATGAATCAACACTAGAAGTTGATGGATTTTTTTATGCAATTGGACATAAGCAAAATCTAATTGATATTAGTAATGTTCATAATATTAATGGAATTTTTTATGCAGGTGATTGTTCAAACAAACATAAACAAGTAATTACGGCATGTGGTGATGGTTGTAATGCGGCGTTAGACTGTATAAAATATTTAAATTTATAAACAAAATTGACTGCCTTGAGAACTTGTAGATAACTCATGAGCCCATAAAACATTTTTCAATTTTGTTTAGAAGACGGATCTAACTACAAATATGATCCGTCTTCATTTTAATTAACTTTTTGAAATTATTTGCTATTATAATATATTCACTTTATAACATATTTTTCATTTTGCAGGACAACTTAGTTACGATGACCTAAGTTGTCCGCCTCCTTTTTACCAACTTCCTATGCTCATATCAACACTAATTCCATAAATTAGTTTTCCATCAGGATATACGACATTAAATACAGGATGTCCCATGGATTCAAATCGTGGAAGCATTACAATTCCCCAATCATAGATTTCATCATTTTTTAATACAAAATAATAATAATTATTAGCAATTACAATATAATGATTTCCATCTACATTCATATCACATTTAACATTCATTAAGCGAATTTCTTCTTGTTTTGATATAGTTTTCAGTCCTTTCCAAAACTGCATATCATCACAATCAATAAAATAATGTACATTGGGGTCTTTGTGTTTAGCTCTAATAGGAGTATCATCATCTGTACAATGGACTAACTCAATTTTATTCCACTTTGCTTTAATAATTTCATGTAATAATGATCTAGTCTTTTTATATTGTTCTGTTTCAAATAAAAATGTTACAGGTGTAGTATTTGCAGATTTAGGATGATTATTCCATAAATTAATATGCATAAATCTATCTGGTGGTAATTCTATTTTATTTAGATTTACATCTATAGCTCTTGTATATTCCATCTTAATATATTTTTCAGCTATTGGAATATTTTCAACCTGGAGCATCTGGGTGCATCCAGATATTGAATTCATAGTAGATTGAAGTGTAATATTGTATCTCTCATTTCTGCAAATGCCTTTTACAGTAAAATCTTTAGAATAAACATCATAGTTATAACATACTGGCATTGATTCAGTATAACACATTCCAAATTCTTCTTCATATAATTCAGGACAATATCCTTTAGAAGGAGATAAATGTTTAAAATTTTCAGAATAAAAATGTTGAAATAAAAAATCGCCAGATGGAGGTGTGACTGACATAGCAGACATTGGAAATCCACCTGCAAAATATACTGCTTTTAACGCGCAGCGTTCATTCATAATTCTATCAAATAAACAATAATCCTGATATATTTTCCAATCTGGAAGATTTGAATATCTATCTTTAGTTAAGATATCTCCTACAACGTCAGGCTCAGTTATTTTAGGTCCATCTGGATATAAACCTGACGGATAACCCATTAAATTATTTTCAAAATATTTTCCTGATGTTATTCCTTCGATATCAGAACCATCATTAGTAAATTCCTGTTTACTATCGACGGCATAAAAACCAACATCTGCATATCCAAATTCTCCAAGTACTGGATATCCTTCTGGAGCGTCCTCGCCAGATACTGGAAACCAATTAAAATAATAAATTAGACTTTCGGAATCTGGATCAACCATGTCTTCTTCAACATTCAATCCTGAAAAAATCCATGTTTTAAGCGTAAAATTTGTCGTAGCTTTATATTGAAATTTAGTATTTACATCAAAATCATCTGGTCCATCATAAGAAATAGATTGATCCCATAATAACTCGGATTCAAGAGGAGTAGTTTTTTCTCTAGGATGCCACCATTTAAAATATACATCAGGTCTCATGTGCACCATCCAATTTGTACACATCTGATCTAAATCTTCTCTATATTTAGTAATTAATGTCAATGAATATTCAATTGCTACTGGTAAACCTCTTCTCTTAGATAATTCATATTTTTTATAATGTGGATCACTTGGATCTAATTTATAAAATTGAGAATCTTGCTGATAAAATATATCTACATGTAAATCAGCATTTCTTGTAGGATCGGCTTTAATAGAACCAGTAGAAAGAATATATAAAGGTAATTGAAGTGCACCAGAATAATTCTCTAAAGATTTCAAAATTATACCACGATCACCAAATATACATGGAACTTCAAATTTCTTCTGAATAATATCCTTTATCTTAACAACTTTAGAATAATCACGCTCTATTCCATGCTTTCTACGATCTATCTCTATGTCATTCAAAAATCCGTCCGAACTAAAGTACTTCCGTATTAAAAATTCTTCATTGTAGCTTCGAAATCTTGGCATTTGTTATTCTTTATTTTCATTCTTTTTCTTATTTATTTAGAATTTAATATATCTGGTTGCCCTATATATGTGTCTAGATTTCTTTATTAGAACAAAATAAATGCAGAATAAAAGTTTACTTTTTATTTTATTCTGCTATTATAGATATATAAACAACAAAATAAGAAAGGTTTGCTAGCATGATTAACGAACACATTATTGATTATTTGCTCGAAGAGCTTTCCAAATCTGAAGATCTTTTTTCCAATGGAGGATTGAAAAAGATTTGTAAAGAGTTGATCGAAATTGAAAAATATGTTAAAAGTGCTGCAAATGGTAAAGCAATCGGTCGTGCTCCCGCATTGACTTATTGTGGTGATACGAAGATTAAGCTTTGTTGTGTTCCTGGTTGTAATGTTCCTACATATAATAAAAGTCGGCTTTGTGAGTGCCATAAACATGAATATAAGAATGTAAATGCCGTTAAACTGAAGAAAATGTTTCCTGCTCCGCAGCGTATTATTCCGATGATTGGTATTTATGGTTCTTTTTGGGTGTGGCTTCACGAATACATGAATAAAAGAAGTGTAAAAACCGGTTTTAAAGCTGCTAAACAGGAACATCGTATGAATCGAATTGTTCAGTATATTGCAGCATCCACTATTCTTACGGTTGACGATATTGAAACATATCTGATGATGAAACCTCAGAATTCCAAACATTTTACTAATAAATGTGATTTTAAATGTGGTGCAAGTTTTAAACCTACTCAGGTTGTTGATAAACTTCTCACCTATGAAGCAACTCTTACAAACACCTTTATTAAAAGTGAGTAAACATGAAAACAAATTTCGACAATATTGTTCAACATGTTGTTTCAGATGAAAATAACAAACTTGAACAAAATTATCTCAAATATTGTGACAAATATGGACTTCAATCAAAATGGCTTCATGGATATTTTAAAACTAAAGATAATCACATTTTTCAACTTAAAGGATTGGTAAAAAATGGATCTAAAATGTTTGCAGCAATAAAATATATTGATCGTGTTGATCCATCATTCATTTCTATTTTTACTTTAACTTACTCGATTTTTATTGGTGACGAACTACCAGAATAAATTTAAACATATTTAAATAAAAAAGAGTGAAATATTTTTTATTTCACTCTTTTTTGTTTTTATTCAAAAGAAATCTAGACACATATATAGGGCAACCAGATATATTAAATTCTAAATAAATAAGAAAAAGAAAGAATGAAATGTAAATGCAAATATCTAAATTTTTAACATTATATAATCTAGTAATGGAACATTTAGATTATTCAACTCCACCTGGAGCAGTATCCAATTCTAAATTTCCAATTGCAAATAATATGGGTATTTCATTTCAATTTATATTTGGTTCTCATTCTATGAATATGAAGAAAGGACATGGATTGAAGAAAATTGCATATACAGATGCTGAAATTTATCAAAAATATGATGAACGGAATTTCAGTAATATTAAGTCAATATTTAAATGATATCGAAAGTCATGATATGTTATTTAATATTTTATCTAAACAAAAACATGTTTTATTTTCAATATCAGCAATGTTTGACACTAACACTAATACTGTTATTTTTAAAACTATGAATGCAATGCATGAACGCACTAGTAGATTTAATAAGATGATTCAGACACCTACATATACTGATACTTATGGAAATACATACATTAATATAGTTATTTCTTAAAAAATCAAAGCACCAAATAAAACAGCTTATTATGATGCTTCTAATATAGATTTAGTAAAAATCTCTAACAATAAATGTACTGTTCATTTATCTAGCAGTAAATCTATATCTAATTTTAAAATAGCATAAGAATAAAATAAGTAAACTTCAATTCTTCACATATTTCAACAAAATAAAGAAATCTAGACACATATATAGGGCAACCAGATATATTAAATCTAAATAAATAAGAAAAAGAATAAAAGTCTGTAAGTAAAAATGGATAATTTTGAAAAAGCATATATGAATTCAATTGGTATAACTAAACAAGGTGGACGGATTGAATGAAGGAATTGCATCTACATTAGTGAAAGCTGGATTAAAAGTTGCTAGTAAAGCAGGAAAGAAAGCTATTCAAAAGAGCAGCGAATCAATTGCTAAGAAAACCGGAAGCAAGATTGCTGGAAAAGCAACAGAAAAAGCTATGGAAAAGACTGCATCTAAGATTGCATCAAAAATTACACCAAAAGTTGCAACTAGAATGTTTAAACAAGTAGCTGAAAAGATGAATAAATCTAAAATCATTAAAATGATATCTAACAAACGATATGTACGCACATTAATTGCTGGTAAATTCTTAGAAGAACATACAGATGATTTTAAAACAACATTTGAATTGCTTACAGACTATGTTAAAGGAAATTACAAATCTACTCCATGGGCAGCAATTGCTTTATTAGGAGCATCAGCTGCATATGTTCTTTTGCCAGAAGAATTTGGTAAAAAAATAGATGAATCGCAAGAATTAGATGATGTTTTAACAAAAACATTAACATATTGCAAATCAGAATTAGACAAATATAAAGAATGGAAACTAAAACACCCACAAGAAGCGTCATTATTAGATAAAGATGACAGCATTATTTCAGAATTTGGCGATTCACCCGGTTTACTCCAGAAAGATCTGGTTAATGAATCAGCTATTAGTAATGTAGAACAGCATCTGCATATTAACATCACCCAGAATTTAGCCAGCTATATTTTATTTGAATCTGCAGAAACTGATGAACAAAAAATTGAAGAATTGAAAAAGATAGATGAAGATACAGCTAACAAAGTTACAGAGGCTTTAAAATCTCATGGAGCGACTCCACTTCATTTAAATGATAAAGGTTCTAAATTTTTGTTACAGGGCCAGAAACAAGGAACAAATATTAGTGAATTTAAAGGAAAGAAAAAACCCGATATAGAATCTGCTAAAAAAATATTAGAGCAAGAGGGATGGTTTATGAAAGCAATGAAAGAAATTTTTTCTAAAGAAACATTAATTTCATTGGTTCCATTTTCTCAAAAACCAACATTAGATGATTTAGGACAATTCTTTTTATGTATGAAAGATTATGTTTCTGGTAATTATGATTTAAGTGAACCAGAATTTGACGCTTTACTTGGTATAGGATGTGATTTAGGTTTTTCTGCATTATCTGTCGCATTAGGTGGTGCTGCAGCATTTGCAACATTTGGATTATCAACAATTCTTTCTGTATTAGGATGTGCAGTAACACTTGGATATATTTGTGATAATATGGCAATTATTGGTAGAATCTATAAGAAACGCAAAGCTGAAAACAAAATGAAACTTGAAAATAATGGTGAAGGTATCACTGTTTCATAATCTGATATTTAATATGAAATTTCTTATAAATAGGTGCATGCACCTATTTATAAGGGAATTTAAATGTATATAGGTTATATAAAATCAAATTTAATATCTAATCGTGTATCTTCTTTTAAAGTATTTGGTTCATCAACTAATTTTAGTGTAACTACTGAAGAAGAATGTATAATAGATTTTGGTGATGGAACTACACAAAATATTTCAGGCACCAATAAAACTATTACTCACAACTACAGCTCTGAAGCTGAATATATTATAACTATTACTGGAAACCATTCTAGTTTTCGTGCACCATCAGAAACAATAGAAGCTGTAAGTCTTTCTGATACTATTACTAATTGCTCATGGATGTTTGGCAATTGTACAAATTTAACTAAAATTTCTTCAAATTTTACAATTCCAAACTCGGTTACTAATTGTTCAAGTATGTTTTATAATTGTTCAAGTTTAACTGAAATTCCATCAACTTTAACAATTCCAAATTCAGTTACTAATTGTTCAAGTATGTTTAATTATTGTACAAGTTTAACTACAATTCCTTCAACTTTAACAATTCCAAACTCAGTTACTCAATGTAATGCTATGTTTTATAATTGTTCAAGTTTAACTGAAATTCCATCAACTTTAACAATTCCAAATTCAGTTACTGATTGTTCATGGATGTTTAACCGTTGTTCAAGTTTAACTACAATTCCATCAACTTTAACAATTCCAAACTCGGTTACTAATTGTGCATATATGTTTAGTTATTGTTCAAGTTTAACTACAATTCCATCAACTTTAACAATTCCAAATTTGGTTACTAAATGTAATAGTATGTTTAGTGGTTGTACAAAATTAATATCAGATATTAGTAATATATTTCCAAGTACATTTACATATACTGGAACAATTAATTTAACTAGTGTGTTTCATTCTTGTTCTAAAATAACTGGAACAGCACCTGCAGATAAATTATGGAATAGCGGTAAAATCTTTAGTTCATCTAAATGTTTTTATAATTGTACAAGTCTTGCAAATTATTCAAAAATACCAGCCGGCTGGAAATAACAAGTTTTTCTTATAAAATAGGCGCTCTAAAGCGCCTATTTTATATTGAATATGATTTCTATTAAAATAAATCGATTTTCATTTAAAGTAAATTCGTCGTTTTACTTTATGTTTTAGACATTAAATAATTTTTATCCTTATGAAATAATTATATCTTTAAGTCAGCAGGTAATGATTAAAATATTTTTATTCCGATTGAAAATCAGAATCATCTACAAGTTGAACATCATTAACTTCTGGAATAAATTCCTCGGCTGTTTTATCTTTTAATGCATCACATTTTTTGGTAAGTTCATCTGGTTTTACATTATCTAAAGCAGATTCTTTTATCAATGTTTTCATTACTGATTTGTAAATTTTATTAAATTTGCTTTGCATTTTTATGTTTTTTGTTTCTATTTATGAAAAACAAAATTACTTTAAAAATAAAAACTTTATGAAGAAAAAACATACAAAATTTAAAAAGAATGATATAGTTGAATTGATACATTCAAATGGATGTATAGAACATGTTATTGTATTATCTGTAGTTAAATGTTTAAATTTGCTTTTATACAATGTTTTAACATTAAAAAATCATATTAAATATCAAGTATTATCTAAAAATCTAAAGAAGAAATGTGGAAGATATAATTTAAAAGTTAAAAAGATAAAAAATCATAAATTTAATATAAATGACGAATTACAAATAAAAATTTCAAATGAATTTATTGATTTTTATTGTAAAACATTTAATGATGATAAAAACAATTTTATATCTGAATTATTATCACATAATATTAAAATAAATGATATAGTAAATATTAAGATTTTATCCAAAGAGTTATATTCTAAAACTTATTTTGTTGAAATGAATGGGCCGATCTATTTAACTGAAAGATTAATAACTAATTTTTTATAATATATGAAAAAATATACAAAGTTTAGAAAAAATGATATAGTTGAAATTCAATTGCATTATAATGATTACATATCAAAATGTGTAATTGTTAAAACATCTCATCTATTTAATAAAGCTATATATCAAGTTGTAGAATTAACAACAGGGTTGTCTGATAATTTTATTTTTAATGAAAATATTATTAGAAAAATTCAAAGATTTAATGGTAAACTTAAAAAATATAAAAATCATATTTACAAACCTGGTGATAGATTTAAACTGAAATTTGATAGCTTTTTTATTAATGAATATTGTAAAACTTATGATAATAATTATAAGCAAGGATCAAGCGTTTTAATAAAAGAATTTGATGAATTTTCAATTAATTTAAATGATGATTTTTTGGTAACTATTATATCACAGTATGAATTTTCTAAAAACTACAAGGTTTATTTAAATGATGAAATAGCATACTTAGATTTATCAGAAGAAATTTTGAAGAACTACCAGATAACATAATGAATTTTTTTATTTGAATCATAATACATTTTATTATTTTTTAGTTTTTCATATTGATTTTTATTGATCGAAATTATTGTTGCAATATATAGTGATTCTTTGTTGTTAAATCCTATTATAACTTTATAATATTCATTTTTATTATTTAATAAACAACAAAAATTTATACTAGATGAAATGAGTGAATAGTAACGTTGATAATTTTTTAATAGTATTTCATCTAGCTTTTTCCAAAAATCATTTTCAGTTAAATAATATGTACCTAATCTTTCGTAGTTTCTAGATATTAAATGCGTTCCAATTGATAGTTTCTTTAAATTAAATTTATTCATACTAAGAGGAATGTTATTAATATTATTACCAGATTTTAAATCTTCGGTTATTAATTCTTCCATTATTAAATTATATAATTGTAAAAATTTGGACATTATACTCCTCTACTATTGTTAGGTGTATCACCATATCCGCCATAAGTTTCATCTTCTTTATGTGGATAATTATAAACACCGCTAGCCATGATGTTTTGATTTCGATTATTGCTTGGTTCAGTATAAACAGGAAGTTCTACTTCATTTTGTTGAATATTGTTAATTAATTCATCAATTAAATCTTCACCAGGATTTCTTTCAATATTTGTTGGGTTTACTTCTTCATGTGATGAATTTCTTCTAACTGCTTTACATATAAACATATATCTGCCAAGCATAGGATTGATTCCACCTTGATTAGTAAGTTGTCTATCAATTACTTGGTTTATTTCATATTCTTCTTCGATTTCTCCAGCTTTAAATCTAAAAAAATCACCTACTTGTGGAGAGATTTCCCATCCTGGAGAATTTTCAATATTTTCAAGTGTGTGATATGTCAATTCACCTGAAAGATATCCAGATAATTTATATCCTCTTTCTTCTTCTGGATATAACCATCCTTCCAATGTGCCGAGTTAATGGATATAAATTAGAAATTCTAGCTACTGATTTAAAAAATCTAGAATTCATTGCACGTTCTTTTGTTTCTGGATAAACATCTGATAAATATCTAGTGTCATCTGGTAACGTTCCATAAAATTCTGCATAAAATTCTGGAATATCAATTTTTCCAAAATATTCATTTGTTAATAAATCACCGTGCACAGGAACGACAAACATTTCTGAAGAAACAGTTCCAACTAATGAAGTAAATCTAGCTCTAAAATCTTCTATAGAAATAAATATTTCAATTTCTTCCATTGCTTCATAACCCATCATGTTAAAAGCAAAATCTTGTTTAGAAATGTTTAAAAATGCACGAACATCTGCTGACAAATAATATTCAGCAGTTGTATCTTCTCCATAGATAATATTTGAATGATTTTCTTCGCCTTCTTTAAAAAATGTATTATATTTTCTAAAATAAGCAAGTTCAATACCGTTTGTTCTAATCATATTGTCATAATAATTTCTCATTAAATCCTGAGATATCATTTGTCTATTGGGATCTGCCCAAGAAAATGTCTGCGGATTATTAACGGTCTTATCTAAATATTCTGTATATGAAAATTGTTCAGATTCATTAATATAACGCTTTCCAGGACTTCTTTGTTCTTTGCTAATTGATTGCTTATTTTTACGAAGTTTCATTCTAAATGTTTTTATTCTTTTTTCTTATTTATCTACATTTATTATATCTGGTTGCCCTATATATGTGTCTAGATTTCTTTATTATCTTAATATAGTTATTTAATTAGTTTATTTTGTATAAACATTTTGTTCTTATAAATATGTACAAGCACATATTTATAAGAGATTTTTAATGTATATTTTAGCATATTTAAAACAAAGTACACCATTACCTTCAGAAATTCCAAGTTACATATATGTATATAACGGTGGAGTATCTTCATTAAACGGAACATATAAACTAGTTGATAATATTAAATCATTAGATGATATTGTTAAAGAATCTACAGAAGTATTAACTGTTTATACACAAGAAAATGGAACAGGCAAAATAACATTTACTAGAGATATTGATTTTAATTCGGTCTATCTTATTACTGGAATAGAAGGTGGTGCGGAAGGAACAAATTTTGCATATAAATCTGAAATAATTCAAAAGAATAAAGCTGATAAATGGCCTCATGAATGTGAATGGTCGTTAGCAACACTGATGCATCCAGATTTTACTCCTCCAGACACATATTTACCAGTACCTACTGTATCTTTAAATGAACCTTAAGTTATTAGAAGAATAATTATTGCTGCTGGAGCTGGAAGAGCAGAAGCAAATGGAACTTATACAGAATTATTACCTGAAGAATACTCAACATGTTACACAAGCATATCTTGATAATTGTCAAGAAACAAATTATATGTTTTTTAATGGTAGCGCGTTAATTCATGGTTATAAAAATAAAATTGTTATGATGTTAGATCAGTTTGATCCAACAAATGCTGATAATGGCTCTCCAATGTATAATGCTACATCATTTAGTAATGCAATGGATCCAACTACTGTAACTGCTTGGTTTACTTTACCTACGCATGGCGTAGCTCCAGGACCTACATTAGGTTGGAAATAAAATCTTTTTAAGGTGTTATATTTATAACACCTTATTTTTCTTTTGGATAAAGTTCTTCTAATACAATATTAATAAAGCTATTCATTTTTTCTTCTGGAAGTTTTATCATTGACATTCTGTTTATTCTTCCGAGGGCTTTGTTTAAAACAGGAATAAGAACTGGGCTTGTTTTATGTGCAGCCGAAATATTGTAAATTGTTTCTATAAATTTTTGATATTCGAATCCTTTTTCATCGTATACTTCACTAATAAGACGCTTTGTTATTGTTGACATTAAATCTACGCTTATTGGTTTAACATCTGCAGCTAATTGTTTATCTGCTTCTATGCTTTTTGTTATTTCAGTTGTATTTGAACGTTTTACCATTGGAGAAGTTATTTTTGGAGCTTCTTTGTTTGATTCCATCATAGCTTTTAAGATTTCAGTTGCTTTTTCCTTTTCTTTATCAGAACCGTTATTTGCAATATCAACAAGCTGTTGAAGTTCCTGCGGTGAAAGTTTTGTAGGATCTATTTGTAGTACTGAGTCTGGCTGTTTTTCTTTATTATTTTTATATGGTGGAATTGGTAAAGAATTTCTATCAACAATTTTATTAGCAGAAACCTGTTGAGTTGAATCTTGCATGTTATTTTTTAAATCAATTTCTGGTTTTTTATTTTCATTTTTTCTTTTCCAAGCTTCATCTGCAAACTGTAATTGTTCCTTTTTTGAATAAAGCTTTTGATTAAATTTAGAGGCATCTCCAATTAATTTATTCATTAAACGTTTATCAAGTGATGCTGCTAATGGCATTGCATTTAATGATGAAGAAAGATTTTTTTGCATTAATTGATTTCTTGAAAGTTGTTTAGCATTTGCATTAATATTTTTTAAAGATGTTTCACCTTTAAGGGCTTGTGCTTTTAAACGTAAAGATTGTTCTTTTGGTCCCTCGTTTTTAGAAATAATGGAAGATAATGACATTTGCTGTTGTTTTATATTTTGCATGTGCATTAATCTATTATTTGCTCTAGTTATTCCATTTAATCTAACCGATTGACTAGATAAAGATGATGAGTTTTTCTTGAAAAATATCATTTGAATGCCCTTGACAATGAATTTGCTTGTCCAGCAACAGTTGCTGTCACATTTTGTGCTTGACTTAATAATTTTGCAGGAGAAAGACCTTTATATGGAAAATGCTGTCCAGATCTGAAATATTTTTCTTCCCAACTTGCATCAGGTAAACAAACAATATGGTTATATGCAAACTTAACTGGACGCTGAATATCGCTTGCACTTGTTCCTTTTCCAGACATAGGATCAACTAATGTTATTTCTACTGGATATGCACCATAAATTTTATAGATAAAATTGGGATTCATTAATTCAGAAATACCCATAACTTCATCTGTTCTATAGAATTTAATTACAATATCCATTCTAGGAAATGTATGTGGACCTTCATTTAACAATATATTTTTAGCACGATTTAATGCATTTAAAACTGATTCTCCAGCTTTTTTAACTCCACTTGGAGCATTTGCACCCTGTGTTGCCCATGATACAGCTTTAGATGCACCTTCTTTTAATGTATCTTTAATAAAAGAATTAACAGAATATTGTTTATTCAATTCTTTCTGAAGGCTATCAGCTGTGTATTTTTTATCATTAGTTCTCATACAATAAATGAACCAAGGATATATAAATTTTTCTATAACTGGATCCTGTGTATCTAAAAATTTTATTGTAATTTCTTTTGAGGATGCATATGTTGGAGAAGTATTTGCCATACTTTGAAACCAACCCTGAGGAGTATCATCAACCACCGCTTCTCCAGCTTTATTACCAGAACTTAATGTAAGTTGAGGTAAAGAAATTGATTGAATTGAAATTGCAAATTTTGCAAGCCATTCATCTGTAAACATAGTTTTTACAATAGGATAAATGTTTCCGAATAAAGTCGGATGTATTTGACATATGAGGAACAACAGTAAAAAGTGGATGATTCGTTGGAACATTATCAGGCTTTTTAATAAAATTATAAAAATCAGCAACAGAATAAAATTGTTTAGGGGTAAGTCCATTTATAGCATTAGCAACAACGCCTGCTGTATTTAATACACCCTGTGCAGCATTTAATACACCCATTTTTTCTTTCCTCTATTATTTTACGTTTGCATCTAAATCTTGAATATTAACAGGACTTTTAATTGGAACATATCTATCCATTGCAAGATTTGTTGTATCTTTTGTAATCACTTTAATTGAATGTTTTTGTTCATCAATAATGATCTCTTCTTTAGTAGAATCTGTATATTTTTCAATCACATAATTTTTCAATTCATCCCAGGCATCTTTTGTAGTTTTAAATGCCTTTTTATTAAAAAGATAATATTGAGATTCTATTGTTGCATATGTTTTCATAAATATTTCTCCATTTCTGATGGAAATTCAATTCGAGTATTTTCTTTCATCAATTTTGCAGCTTCTACTAATATTCTATCTTTTATAAACTTATACTTAAAATTATCATCATTTTCAATAATGTTTAACAATTTTTCAAAAGTATTAATATCATCAATAGAATAATTACCAACAAGAAAATGAATAACTTCTTTTGGATCTGTACTTATTACTCTTTTATGCAAATCAACAGCATATCCAATTTCTAAATCTTCATCGGTATCACCCCATTTAAGATGATTTCCATCTTCATCAACAATAGTTTTTACACAATTGAATAAACCGCTAGAACCTAAGTCAAATTGAATCCAAGTCAATAAATTATCATTGTCATCTTGTTTTAACACTTGAAATGATATAACCTTTGCTATAGCTCTTAATAAATCATTTCGGTGTGCACCTTTGTATGAAGACTCATTTTGCAATGGAGAATACATGTAAAATTTACAAAAATCTGGTGTAAGAGTAAATAACACATCTACTTGTACAGTTTTACCAATAAGATTTCCATCTTTATCATATTGAGGAAAACCAAAGTGTACCATATCATGTGTAAATTCATTAATTTTTACTTCAGATTTACTAGTGGCTTTAATATAATCATATAATTGTCCAACAGCTGATTCAATGCTTACATCAGATAATTCTTCTTCAAATGATAAATCAAATCCTAAATCTAAATCACCAGATGATTCTTTTTTACCAGTTGATCCTAATAAAAATACATTTTTACCTAATACAGAATCTGGAAACACTGGATTAATATATTGATCAATGATTTGTTTTACAGTTGGTTCAATATTCTTCAACTCGATTCTATCTACACCAGCAATAGCATTTCCACCTTCTTTAATCAATTCAGCAGATTCTTCTACCAATGTTTCATACATGATATCTCTAAATCTAATCATTATCAATAAAATTTCTTTCTTTTTCTTATTTATTAAGTTTTATTCTATTCTACATATATCTGGTTGCCCTATATATGTGTCTAGATTTCTTTATTAGTTTGAAATAAACGCAGAATAAATGCTTAAGATAAATTTAATGCGGAAGAATAAATCTTCCGCATTATTTTTTATAAAGTGTTTATTTCATTTTTAATATTATGAATTGGTTTCCATCCAAGTGCTCTTATTTTACAATCATTTACATGATATAAGACATCATGATTAATTCTGTCTTGTACATGGGTAATAAGATTTAAAGATGCATGTTTTTCTTTAATGATTAAATGTATTAAATCAATATTTGAAATCAATGTATCACCAGAGATATTGTAAATTTCTCCAATTGAACCTTTTTCAAGAATTGTATAAATTGCTGACGAATGATCTTCAGCATGAATCCAATCTCTGATTTGAAGTCCATTTCCATATACTGGAATTTTTATATTGTTTTCAATGCAGTATAATACTTTTGGAATTAACTTTTCTGGATGTTGAAATGGGCCATAATTATTAGAACATCTTGAAATTGTGATTTTGGAATTATAACATTTTGCCATACTCATTAAGCATAAATCTGCAGATGCTTTTGATGAAGAATATGGTGAGCTTGGATTTAAATTGAAATTCTCATTCACATCATCTGATTCTTTTACTGATCCATAAACTTCATCTGTAGATACATGATGGAGACGAAGTCCAAAATCAGATGCAACCGATGCAACATTAATAGCACCTTGAATGTTTGTTTTCCAAAATTCTTTTGGATCACTTAAAGAATTATCTACATGTGTTTGTGCTGCAAAATTTACAATTGTATCTACAGGATTTGTTGCAATTTTATTTGCATTTAATAAAGAATCTGTAAGATCAGACATAACATTAATATCTTTATTAAAATATTTTCCGATACAGGTTTTAAAAAATAATTTCATTTTCTCTTCACTTCTATATGATCCTGCATAATTCATCACATCAAAAATAGAAAGTGAAATTTCAGGATGATTTTCACTCATCCATTTAATGAAATTATATCCAATAAATCCTGCTCCTCCTATTACTAAAATATGTTTCATTTATTCTAAGAATCTCCTTTTTAATTTAAAGTAAACTAGATAAATAAGAAAAAGAATAATTGAAAAGTAGTAATCTTATTATATGGCTGGACTTGGAAGAAAAATTGGTGGAGCAACACCTAATAATCAAATTAAAAATGCAGAAGCACAGACATCATCAGCTGTTAATCAGCAGCAAGTAACACCACAACAAAGTGCAAAGCCTCAAGCACAACATCAAGTGCAACAAGCTGTTCAGCAGGCTCAGCAAACGCAAAAACAACAGCCCGCACAAAGTCCAGCTTTAACTGCAATATTAACACAATTAAAAAATATTGCTACGACATTAACACAAATTAAAAATATTAATTCAAGCGCGCAGAAAGAATTTACGAAATCTGCTGGCGGTCCATTGTCTACACATCAAGTTGAATTAGGACCAGCAACAATAGCAAATCTTACCAAAGCTATTTCTTCAGAAAATCTTGATGAAATTAAACAAAGATTATTAAGAATCGATAATACTCTTGCTGCATATTCATCAAATAATTCTACTACTAATGAGCAATTAGCAGCATTTTCTAATTCAATATCTGAATTTACAAATAAATTAGCAGGATCTACTAATACAGCTGCAGGTACTGGTGCATCTGCTACAGAATATAATGTGAAAATTGACATATCTAATATTGAAAATGCTTTTAATAATTTTGCAACAAGATTAGAAGAAATTGTTGGAATATCTAGAGAAAATACAGCTAATATTAATAAAAGTGTTTTAAATTCAACTGATGGCGAAAGTGATGAATATAAAAAAGAAACACATAACCTTTTATTTATTATTAAAGAAAATGTAATAAAATTAAATCAAGGAATAAATGATTTACAAAAATCATATAATGATGTCAGTAAGGTTACGCAAAAATATCAAGCTGCTAGTGCTGGTCATATGACGTTTCAAAAATCTTATAGTATTACTGACAGTGCGCTTGAACATAATAAGCATGATGAATTAATTGAAACATTAAATGAAAATGCAGCAAAACAAATTGCAGCCGCTGAAAAAGTTATTAATGAAAGTAACGATCCTGTAACAAAATTAAATAAAGCATTAAATGATTTACGAGCTTCTAGAGAAAGACAAGATGAAGTTGCAAAAACAAATATGGGGGCTGCACGAAATCCCAGTAATAATGCATTTAATGCAATTGATAATTGGTTACTAAATAAAACTCAAACTGCTACAAATTATTTAATGGGTGGCGGTATTGTAAAATTTATCAATAGAAAAAAAGCAGAAAAAGATGAAAAGAACGCTATTTCTGATATAAGAGCTGCAGAAGCTGAAATGTTAGCAACAACAAAATCAGAATCTGATGATGTTGTATTAGAAATGCAACAAGATAGAACTGCACTTCCAGATAGACCAAATTCAAGTTTAGCAAAACAAGATTCCATGACTTCTAAGGAAGCACCGACTGGTGTAATGGCGCCTTCAAATAATGCGTTATCTCGTGCAATGAATAATGCAACAAATGCAATTATGCTTAGAAATTCTGCGATAAACAATTTTGCAGAAAGTAGAGAAGGTAGAAGAAGCGGACAAACTGCAGATGCAATGAAAGCTCAAGATCCAATATTAGCAAAATTGGAAGCTCAGCTTGTTCAACTAACATTAATTAGAGCTGCATTAGTAGAACAGACAGAAGATCAAAGAAAAGCTGATAGAGAAGCTGAATTAAGAGCTGCGTTTGAAGAAGGAAATGAAGATCCAGATACTTCTATTCAACTTGTTCCAGTAGAAAAAGAAACTGAAAAGAAAGAACCACAAAAAGAAGAAAAGAAAAGTGGAGGAGGATTACTTGGCTTATTAATGGCAGGCCTTGGCGCATTGTTTTTAGGAAAAGCTGGGTTTTTGGGTAAAATTATGAGTTTCTTTAGCGGAGGTGGTTTAAAGATTTTTGGTAATATTTTTAGTTTTGCTCTTAAAGGATTATGGAAACTTATTACTGATTGGCTTCCAGGAGGGTTAAAACTGTTATGGAAACTTGGACGGTCCTTTACTTAAACCGTTAGGCCATTTACTTAAATTTCTTGGAGGAACTGCTTGGAATTTTATACAAAATTTTGGCGGTAAAATGTTAGGATTTGTTACTGGAGGATTAAGCAAACTTTTAAGTGGATTATTACCTCAACTTGGTAGTCTTCTTTCTTCAGTTTTACCATTACTTGGACCAGCTTTAGCTGCTGCACGGTGTTGCCGCGGCAGGATTTGTTGCTGGTAAATATTTAGGAAAACTTATTGGTACAGATAAAATGGCTGATAAGCTTGTTGGAAATAAAGCAGCTGAAGAATCAAATGCTTCATATACTGATGCAATGAAAAAACAAGTTGAAGAACAAAATAAAAATAGAGCAATATCAAAAGGTGCGTTTGATAGCCAAGTTACTGCAGTTAAAGAAAAGCAAAAGAAAGGCGGAATATTATCAGCAACAGAGCAAGCAATATTAAAAGCTTCTTCTGATAAAAATGTTATAACTCGTGGCGATAGAATTAATACAGTAATGAGTGCTGTTAACGATGCGGGCGATAATCTGACAAAAGATGATGTTAATGATGCAATTGATTTCATTGATGTTAACTTAGCACAAGTAGAAAGAGAAGCTGCAGATAGTCAGAAAAATGCAAGTACAGCTTTTCAAGATCTTGCAAAAAAGACAGAGTTCTATGCTACTGGATTATTTTATAATGAATCATTTAAAACTTTAGTAAATTCTCCGACACTTGCAGCAACAGAACAAGCATTAAAAATGATACGTGCTGAGCGTTCTCGTGTTACAGAATTACAACGTAAAGCTACATTCTTTACTTCAAGCAGATATTCTGTTGATTTAGATGCTCTTGGTATTCTTGAACATAAGCTTTTAGAAAAAAGAAAAATTTTAAAGGAAAAAGAAAAGTATGAGCAGTCAAAAGCTAATCTTGAAAAAATGAAAGAAACAGCGAAAGATACTCCACCTCCACCACCTCCACCACCATTGATGGTTGAAGGACCGGGTTATGACGATCAGAAAAATGATAAACCAATTCCTCTTGTTGATGTTAATACTGGTATTAGCGAAGCTGCTTTGCCACCTAAAAATGAATCAAATAATAATGTTGAATTAACAAAAGATAAAATGGTAGATGGTTCATCCACTTATGTTGATCCAAGTAAATTAACTGATGAAGAAAAAGAAAACTTATTAAAATCACTTAAGTTAGGCGATAGCGCAGATAATGGATTGTTTGGAAATTTATTTAGAAATTATGTACAAACATCTTTGGAAAAACAGAAAAAAAGTTATGGAGAACAGTGGTATGAAAGGGGTGATTATCCTAAGTTTTTCACATATTATAGACAAAAATGGTTAACATCATTTTATGAAAATGGAAAAATATTACGTTGGAAAGATGACAAAAGCGGTGTAGAAGAGCTAGATAAATCTGAATATTCAAAAGCAGCTTTAGATGCTAATCTTATTAGAGTGATGGATGTTACTCCAGAAGTTAAGCAAGACACAATGTTAGAAGATGATAATTCAATGGTTGAGTCAAATATTATTTCTGATAGTGACATTGATGAAAATATGTCAAATGAAGAACGCTTCGCCTTTAATAAAAATGAAGAAGATCGTTATAATAATGAGTTAGAAGCATATAAAGCAGAAAAACAGGAATTTGATAAACATAAAGAAAATGCTACAATAGAAAATGATGAAATTTTAAAAGAAGCATATATGTCATATGTTGGATATATGGCAAAGAATGAAGCACTTGGTGGAAGTCTAGCATCACGAAAACAATTAGGAAAAGAAAATTGGCTTAAGAGTTATAACAATGGAACCGTATTATTAGGTAGTGATAATGGATCTATTGCAATGACTAAAGATGAATTTTTTGCAAAATATTATGAACAACCAAGTCCACCTCCACCACCAACTTTTTATGAATTAAAAATAGAAGATAAAGAAACTGGTGAAGGTTTAAGTGATCAAGCATTAGCAGAAGAACAAGAAGCACAAATGTTAGCAGATAATGTTGAATCTGGTGAATCCATAGATGGTGCAAAAACAGCAATAAATAACGCAAAAGATGCTACAGCGCAAGCAATAATAAGTAAAGAAAAATCTAATTCTGAAACATCAAAAGCTGCAGCTCAGGCTGCAGCGGCTGCAGCTTCATTATCTGCTCAAACTGCTGCATTAATGAATCCAAAATCACCTGATAGTATTAAAAATGCGTTGATAACTGCAATGAAAAATGTTAATGAAAATAAAGAAGTTGTTGTTTACCAATCAAGAAGAGCTGATAATGTAATGGTTAAACCCGAAAGTTAAAGGAATGTATCATGAAAGAACAATTAGATTTATTAGGAAATAACTTAGGCAATCAATTTAAACAGCTCGGTGATGATTTACTTAAAAATGCTAAATCATTTATTGGAATTGAAGATGAACCATCTGCTAAAGTTGATAATTATACAATTCAAACAGATACGTTTAATCCAGCAGTTGGAGCACATAGTGATATAAGAAGTGTATATCAAACATTTAGACAATTAACAGGCGGTGCAGATGGTGCGGCAGCGTCTAAACCTATAAGTTATAAAATGTCAAATAATGACTTTTTATATTGTGATACATTTGAACTTAACTCTTCATCATTTATGAGTAAACCAGAAATTCAAAAAATCGTATTAAATGAATTTCAGCCGTATGATCAGATTTTTCTTGGACAAACACTACAAGGTTTATTGGGTGGAATTTTAAATTTTGCTGGTGGAGTAGGAAAAGCATTAGGCGAAGCTGGTCTTAGAGCAGGATTAAAAAATAAGTATATTCAGGAAGTTGCTAGAGATCCAGCTGGGTTTTATTCAGGTTATGGCAAATATAATCAAGTAGGTGAATATGTTGGTGCAAAAGCTGAAGGCGGAAAAGTAGGAAAGTTAAATTCTGTACTTGGTTTAGTTCAAGAAGATCCAATGTTAAGAATTATTAGAATGTTTACAAATGGATTTTGGCTTAACACATATGAGTTGCCATTTTATGGTAATACTTATCTTGAAGAATCTAATGCAGGAAAATGGACACAAGAAGGTTCAAAACGTTCTTGGGGAGAAGGAATTGCAACGGCATTAGAAGGATTTGGTATGTATTATCCAACTACACCTAATTGGTCGTTAGATATTGCTAATGCTGGAAGAGGAGAAATAAATGTAGATTTTTATCTTATTAATAAAGATGAAAAATGGATGTTAAGAAATTATAAATTTATGCATGCATTATTTTCAGGAACACAATTTGTTATGTTGAAACATTCTGTTGTTCAAAGTCCTAATGTATATAATGTAGTAGTTCCTGGTAGATTTGAAATTGTATGGGCAAGCGTTACAATGTCAGCAACAATGGAAGGTAAATTACGTAAATGTTCGTATATAGCTGAGCAGTTAAATTATCATTATACAACTCAAGATTATGAAAAAAGAGCTCAGGTTCCTGGTGAAAATGAAGATGAAACTCAAAACGCAAAGTTACGTTTTTCAGTAGGAAATGAATATCAAGCATTGCAGGCAATTGATGAAAATACATTATGGCCTGATGCTTGGAAGGTTTCTATTAAAATTAAAGATCTTGGTATTAATTGCTTTAATAATTATTTGAATTATCAAATGTATGGCGCTACTGGAGCTCGTTTGAGAGTTAATACATCTGAACAAACACAATTAGAAGTTAGTTGGGGTGCCATAAAAACTGTATTTGACAATATGATTTCTAAATTACAAGAAAAGAAAAAAGGAGCGTCGAAAGAAGAGCAAGAAAAAATAGATCAAGAAATAAAAGAAGTTCAACAAAGAGAACAGCAAGCAAGAAAAACGTATGAAAAAACAAACGAGGCTGTTACAGATTTTATGGAAAATGGAATAACTAATGTTGGCAAATAATAAGGTAAAATTTAATAATGGAAACAAAAGTTCAAACAATTCAAGATTTTTCGAATGAAAATCAATTAGGCTTAGAGTTTTCTAAGTATGATTTTGCTAATTTTTTTAAAGTTGTGAATAAAGGTGAAAAAAGTTATTTTAATATTTGTACAACAATAAATTTTGATAATGTTGACAAAATGCCATCATCAATATGTTCTTTGTATGAAGTAAGTGCAGGAGAAACTTGGACTACAATTTCATATAAAGTATTTGGTACAATAAGATTATGGTGGCTTTTGTGTAAGTTTAATAATGTTAAAGATCCATTTAAACGGTCCTACACCTGGAATTTCAATTAGAGTTCCTAATGATACCGTTGTTGATAATATATTAGATTTAGTTAGCAAAACAAACATGTAAAATATGGCAAAAGAATTAATTAAAAAACCTTTTAAAAAAGAAGATATTCAAGTTAAACTTGAATCGCGTCAATATAATGGTAATTCTTATGAAATTGGAATAACATTATTTAGTCCGTTTAATCCTAATGTTTACATGTTGTCACAAGAATCTATTAAACAGATTGTTATTGGAAATGATTTGGAATGTTTTACACCAAGATTAACTTTAATGTATAAAGATATCAATAATATGTATTCTAATGGTCATGAAATGGTTGGACAATATCTTAGAGTTGTTATTAAACAACCAACTGATCCAAATGAAAAAACCACACCAAAATATTTTGATAACATTTATATGATTGTTAATTCTAAAATTATTGATTTTTCAGTAACATATGCCACATTTGAATTTGAGGCAGTTCATGAATCAATTATTAAATTGAATAGACATATTAATTATGCAACGTCTAAGGAGCTTTCTCCAATTTCACCATATAAAGTTATATCTGATGTATTAAAAAAGGCAACAATTGATATTAATGAAAAACATATTGCAAAAACTACAAATAGAATTCATTATATTACAACACAAGAACAAACGGTAAAAGATGTAATTAAATATGGATTAGCTGCTGGTGTTAATAAAGATTCTGAACCAGCATTTTATTATTGGAATATGATATTAGAAACGCCATATATTTGGTCAATGAATTTAGATATGGGTGAAGAAGATAAGTATTCTGCAAATTATGGATTAACTTTTTATACAAGTCAAGGTGGAGATATTTCATCTCCAGATCTTGTTATAAGAAATGTTAGTATGATAAATGCAAATCCAGTTGATTCATTTATTCAAGAAAGTGGATTAGATATTGTGTGGAATTATGATCAACTTTCTAGAAAATGGACTCAAAATATAACAACACCATATAAAATAAGCAATTTACTTTCTCCGGTTCCTGAACAGATTAAAAAAGAAATAAAATCAAATTTTAAAATTTATGATTATGAAACATATGGAATTCGTCATTATCATTCAAATTTTGATTTTCTTACTTTATATAAAAAATATAGAGATTTAATGTTAGGAACAAATACAATAACAATTGATGTAAGAGGACTAGTTGTTAGAGAAGTTGGCCAAACAGTAGAATTAAAGTGTGATGATTCAAATATTGCACCATTAATTGGAGGAAGATGGAAAATATACAGAATCTTACATGTGTTTGAAGGAAATCATTATAACAACTCTTTAGTTCTTTTTAGAACATTTTCAATGTTAGATAAACCAAGAACGTAAACTTTTATCCAAAAAGTGCTATATTATACATATAACATGTGGCAGTAGTTTAATTGTTAAAACCCCATGATTCCGACCTGGTCGTTGCGAGTTAGAGCCTCGTCTGCCACTTTTAATTATCCATTAATTTCTTTCGTAATTGCCAAAAGATTTTGTAATTTTACTTTAAATAATATTCAATGTTTTAGCAAGAAATTGTTTTATAATTGCTAATATGTATATTTTTTTATCTGTTTTTAAATTATTTGCTAAATTTCGCTATTTTGTAATAATATATGTGGAAAGGAAAATATCATGTTAGTTTTAGGAAAAGCAAAATTAAGTAATAATGCAATAAGCAGTAATATGATTATTTGTGAATTTCGTCACGTTATGAACGGAAGCGCTGTTAATCTTACGAAAAACTGGCAAAATTTTGAAATAGATATCGAGTCCAACTATATTGAATTTAATGCAGATAATGCTGATATTATAATACAAGAATTACCAGATAAGATTGAAAAATGTGCTATTACTGCTAATTCTATATCATTTGAAAAGCCAGTAAAAGCCTCGTTAAGCCTTAGATGTAATTGTATTGATTTTTCAAATTTGACATCTGATAATTTTAAGATGGAACCACGTTTTCTTGGTACTACAAAATTTATTTTCGATAAACCATTTTTATTGACTAATAAAGATGAAGTATCGTTTTTTCAATATTATGAAAATAATTATATTTCTAATAACTTTGTATTAACAGAAAACGTTAAAAATATTTCAAATTTATTTTTCAGATCAAATATAAAAGCGCTTCCAACAAAGTTTAAAATTAACCGTGACATACATGAAATATCTGATTTATGTAGCCATTGTAAAAAACTTACAACGGTGTCTCCTATGCTTATTGGTACTTTTTCTAAAAAAAGATATCCAAATTTGTGTACACCAAAAAGAATGTTTTTTAATTGTATAAAACTTAAGAATATTCCAATTAAGTTTTACAAAAAACATTATATACAACATAAAAGTAAGCTTCAAACTAATTTTGTTGGACTTTTATCATATATTCATGAGTTATAACTTTTGAATATCAGATTGTACATGAATTTGTTTTAATTCGAGAAGATCTTTTTTATATGTTTTTATATAAAGATCTTCTCGTTCTTTAAAATGTTTCATGCTATATTTGTAATTATGATGAAAATCAAATATAAGCAAAGTGTTTTTTACATTTCGTTGAAGTCCTCTACCAATTGATTGAATTATTTTTGTTGGTGCTGAACCATTTATAACAATAAAAATACATTGAATTCTATTTACTGTAATGCCTGTTCCAAAACATTTTGCATTTGCACACGTAATTTTTCCACCGTCTTCTGCATTCATTTCTTTAACGATATCTTTTCTGTCTTTAACGTCTACAGAGCCATCAATATAAAATTTATTTTTCCATGTTAAGCAATTAAATAAGCTGTTGCCTTGCTTAATATAGTCAAATAAAATTAATACATTCCAATCCGGATGTTGTTTTATAATGCCTTCAGCTAATTTTGCTATAATTGAATTAGTACTAGTAAGTTCTGATAAAAACATCGATTCTTTTTGATAAATACGTTGAGCTACTTCAAATGGATCAGTAACTTTATTTCCATTTGCGTCAAATATTTGATTTTTAAAATCTTCCTTTTTATCGTGAACAAATTCAATTGGTTTAATTGAAACATCTGCTAAAACTTTTTTCTCTTGTAATTCTGAAATACTAAGTTCTTTTAATATGGGACCAAATGTTCCAATAACACTCCACTGATCTTCTATTGATTTTGGCATAGTTCCGGTACAACCAAACTTAAATGGAATTTCAACATTTCTTACAAGTTTTGTAATTTCAGCACCATGTGACATGCCATGACATTCATCAATAATCATCATATCAATATATGGAAGTTCATCACCATGTAATAAAAGCCATTGCGAATTAGAAATAATAATGTTAATATCTTGAAATTTCCATACATTTTTATTAATTTTTGCTTCGTTAGCACCAAATTTTATTACATTCCATGACATTGGTGTAATAATAGTTTCATCTATATTAATTTTAGTTACTTTTCCATAATTGGAAATGATATTTCCTCTTTTTAATTTTAAAGGAGAAATTTCTTCATTATTATCCAATAAAACTTTATCATTATCAGTAAAACATAATTGTGTTCCACCTTTTATTGTTACTTGTATATTATGAGTTTTTTCTGACATATAATTTTCAAAATCATCTGCCATCTGTTCAAGTAGCTGAAGATTTGGTACTACAATTAAAATATTTTTAACATCATTTTTATCAGAATTTAATAATACATTATGACATAATCCTGCTAAAACTAAAGATTTACCTGAACGAGTTGGAGATAATATTACACCTCTTCCTTCTTTTAACATTTTAGCTAAAAGAACCAACTGATAATCTCTATATTGATATTTTGGGTTTGTAACATACTTAATTTTAGTTATATAAAGATTAGGATGAATAATATCATTTAATTCTTGATCAATAGAATATTCAATACCTAACTCATTACATTTATCAATAAGTGTAGATGTAAATCCAACATTATAAGATCCTAAAGGACTAATAACATAAGTCCATGGATTAATTGAATATGATACAGTTCTAGCAAATCTTGCTGCTCCATTTTCTGTTTTAAATGATTCTCTAAGTTTATCAAATTCTAATCGATATTCTTGTTCGTAAACAATTTTTGCTCTTTTTCCAGATTTTTTAAATATTAACATTTTTCTATTGCTTTTATAATTTTTATTTAAAATAAATCAAAACTCAATAAATAGTGATAGTGACAGTCACTTGTGGTGCAAGATGAATTATGATGAGTTTAAAATAATTTATGAAGATATAATGTCTGAGAATACTTTTGAAAATCTTATTTGTGAGGCTGTAGAATGGACATTAAAAGAAGAGATTATAGCTATATGGCCGATGATACAAACAAAGATTGATAGAGGATTTTCTGATTTTTTTGGAAATGGTTTACCAGGAGAACCTGAATATGATCAAAACAGTTTAACTGCTATCCCGTTAGATGCTGGTTCTGATAGGCCTGGATATTTAGTAAGACTTAAAATAATGGATAATTATGCAAAAACTTTAATTATTCCATTTTATAAAGCATTACAAATTAAACGTTCTTATAATAATCCGTTAGGTTCATATGTTGAAAAACTTTTACAACAAAAAGAGCTTAATATGTTTTTTGAGTTTTACATGTATGTAAAAAAAGCAAAAGATGGCGATTATGATAAAAAATATGATTATTCAAAAACGCAAAAAGTTGAAAAGCATACAGTATCCGGATGGAATGGATCTGGATTTATAAATTTTGATCTTGAATCTGTTGGTGGTCCAAAAAGAAATGTTTCAAAAATTAAGATTTGTAGCATCGATGTGACACTTACAAATAAGCAACATTTTTTAAGTAAATTAGCAGAATTTAATAGAAAAGCAAATCATGCTTGGTCTCAACAAGAAGTTTTTTCAGCAATAGGTGGCGCAATACGAAAAGGTTTTCATGCTCTTGCTACAAAAGGAAAATCAGATAAAGTTAAAGCGAATTTTAAATTTGGTTCTGGCTTATCAAATAATAGAAATATTATAATTGATATTAATTGGGATAATTATAAACTTGACTCAAGTGAAACATTAACACTGGATAATTATAAAGATGTTGAAGATAATACATCAGACATTCCAAAAAATGCATCAATAAATGGTGCAATGCTAACAAAAGTAATAGGCAAAGACTGGGCAAAAAAGATTAAATTTGATAAAAATCGTATTGATCCTCAAGACCAATTGAGAGCATCATTAAAAGATATTGAATCATGGGCTCCTATTGAAAATGGTAAACCAAAATATGGTGAAATTGTGAATGATTCAGATTCACATATTATTGGTAAATTTGAAATGAAAGTTATGGATAAAATTTATAAGATCTATGAAATTTTCATTAATACTGAAGATTATAAAAAATCACCAAATAAAGAATCAATATATTTGTGGGAAAAAAATTCTAAAAAACCAATAATTAGGGTTACTTTAAAATCAACAGATAATCCAAATAAAAGTTTATTAGATTATAAAATGTCTATAGATGAATTTGAAAATATTGATAAAAAAGCATATTCTTATGTAAAAAATGTGATAAGTAATATTTCAAGTATGTAATTTGGGTTATTTTAAAATAAGAAAAGCAAAGAAAAAGTATCTTTGACAAGAAAAAAAAACAAGAGTAATTAACAAGTAAAGGAAAAGAAAAAATGAGTTTTAATGCAATGGGAATTTTTGACAAGCTTCAGCAGAGAGAACAGCAGAGAGCATCAGAAGGAAATGGTGGAAGTTTTGGAAATAAAAACATTCTAAAGCTTCAGCGTGGATCTAAATATCAGCTTCGCTTGCTTTATCTTCCACCTATGAATTGTGATCGTATGTATCCAATGATTAACAGTTATTCTCATAGCTTTTGGGATGATAATGCATCTGGAAATAAAATGAAAGTTGTTGCATGTCCGACATCTCAATATCTTGATGGCGATCGTGGATTTGATAATTGTGTAATTTGTGCATGTGCATCTGCTTATTATAAAGAATCAACTGAATCTCATAGCAAAACCGCATCTGAACTTTATAAAAAGTTTAAGAGAAATTTTAATGGATATATTCCAGTTTATGTTGTAAATGGCCCAGAAGATGTTGTAGGAAAAGTGATGATTCTTCGTTATGGAAAGCAGCTTGCCGATTTCCTTAATCTTAAGGTATTCGGTGTTGCTCCAAAGACTCGTAAAGGAGAAAATCCCATTGAAGTAGATGCTGATGATGTTTTAGGTATTTCTGCATTTACTTATATTGATGATGATGGTAATATTGTAAATAAGGCATATGACCTTACAATTACCGTTACTACAAAAAGCATTCCAACTGATGATGGAAAGAACGTTGATGTTCCAAATTATGCTTTTGATTTTAAGCGTAATCAAACAACAATTACTGAATTTAACGATGTTGAACTTACTGCAGAATATTTCAATACATTAAATGAAGAACTTTCATTTGATAAAGATTTTTATATTAATTCATCTGCAGCTGATCGTGAAAATTTCAAATTGAAATATATTACTGCTGGTGAAGATATTGACTCTTCTACTGGTAATGGCGATAAAGAATCTGCATTACCACAGCCAAAGCCTCTGGTTAAAAAACCAGCACAAACAGTAATTTCTGATGAAGTTGAACAGCCAGCACCAAAAGCTAAGCCAGCTTCACCAAAAACTGAAATTGCTGAAGATGATTTCACTGATGAAAATGGTGAAATCGACGTTGATAAGCTTTTAGATAATATCTAAAAATTATTTAAAATAAAAAGTAAAGATTGTGGATATCTTAATCGATATCCACAATTTTTAAAATTTCAATCAAATAATGATTAGATTGATTTAACATTTGATTTGAAATTTGCTATTCTTATCTGGCTACCTCGAGTTAATATTGTTAAAATGGTAGAAGGAAAATATAAATATGAAAAATACATTTAAAAATGAAAACGCTGTTGGTGTAGTAATTGGCAGATTTCAGGTTGCTGAACTACATCAGGGTCATATTAATTATATCAAATTTGTACTAAATCAGCATCATGATATGAATATTATGTTGCTTGGTTTGGCACCTACTAAAGCTACAAAAAGAAATCCTCTAGATTTTGATTCCCGCCGCCGAATGATTGAAGAAGCCTTTCCAGGTAAATTCACAATCATGTATCAGAATGACCTTCCAGATGATAAAGAATGGGCAAATGCTGTTATAAAAAATATTGCTCCAATTGCCGGTAATCGTGATATTGTTCTTTATGGTGGAAGAGATAATAGCTTAAATTATTTTCCCGATAATGTGAAAGTTGTTATTTATGAACCTACTGTATATCTTCCAGATAATGGAACTGAACAACGAATTATTGCAGGAAAACAAGTTAAAGGCACCAAAGATTGGCGTCTTGGCTGTCTATATGCTACACAAAATCGTTATGATACTGTTTTTCCAACAGTTGATTGTGCAATTTTTGATGATAACACTTATGAATATCTATATTTAGCTAAAAAAGAAAAAGAAAAGAAACTAAGATTTGTTGGAGGATTTGCCGATCCACGTAGAGATACAAGTTTTGAAATACAGCAAGACGAGAAGCAAGCGAAGAAACAAATCTTGAAGTAAGTACTCCAATTTATATTGGGTCAACTCTTATTAATGATTGGAGATATCGAGCAGAAAATGATAAAATTATTACATCTTTTTTTGCAATGACTAAAGTATTTGGGTCTCCAAAAGCACAAGATGATATTTCTGAAATTCATAAGATAAAAGTTTCAGATATTCGTTCTGAAATGTTTGTTCCCGAACATGTTGTTCTCTGGGAAATGCTCGAAAATTGGTTAAAAAATAAAAACAAATAATAAAAACAAATAATAAACACCAAAGTTAAAAAGTTAAGGAGTGTGTATTATGAATGAAATGCCTTTTTTTAATTCGTTTGATAATCTTATTCTTCTAAGTGATAGCTACAAATATTCTCACTGGAAGAGTTATATGCCTAATACTAAATACAATTATGCTTACCTTGAAGCTCGTAATGGAGCAAAATTCAATAAAACTGTAATGTATGGTCTTCAATATATTTTGAAGCGTTATCTTGTTGGTAAGGTAATTACCAAAGAAAAAATTGATTTTGCTGAAGCAATTATTGATGCTCATATGGGACCCGGAATGTTTAACCGCAAAGGATGGGATTATATTCTTGAAAAATATGATGGGTATCTTCCTATTAAAATTAAAGCGGTTGCTGAAGGAACTCCTGTTGAAGTTAATAATGTTATGATGACGGTTGAAAATACCGATCCAAATGTTCCTTGGCTTACAAATTTTCTTGAAACAATTCTTCTTCAAGTTTGGTATCCAATGACCGTTTGTACTCTCAGTCGTGAAGAAAAAATCATGATTAAAGATTATTTGACTAAAACTGCAGATAATATGAATAATCTTGATTTTTGTATTCAAGATTTTGGTTTTCGAGGGGCTACTTCTGTTGAAGCTGCAATGATTGGCGGAAGCGCACACATGGTTAATTTTAAAGGAAGTGATACAGTTTGTGCACTTACTCTTCCAATGAAATATTATAATGCAGAATTAAAAGATATTCCTCTTATTAAAACCGTTGATTTTGTAGCAAAGAATATGCCTGCATTTTCTGTAAGTGCTACGGAACACAGTATTATGACTGCTCGAGGAGAAGAAGGAGAATGGGATGTTCTTGAAAATATTTTTAAGAACAATCCAGATGGTGTTCTTTCACTCGTTATTGACAGTTATAACTATGAAAGATTTATTGAAGTTGCAGGAACCAGATTTAAAGACACAATTCTTAATAGAAATGGTGTAACTGTATTTCGTCCAGATAGTGGTGATCCAGTTGGTGTTTCTCTTAGATGCCTTGAACTTCTTGAAAAATATTTTGGTGTTGAACGAGAAATTACAACAGAATACGGTAAGTTTAAACTTCTTAATAATAAAGTACGACTGCTTTGGGGCGATGGTATCGATTATTATGGCATGAGAGATATTCTTTTCGCAATGTTTAATAATTTGTACAGCGCGGCAAATCTTGCATGTTTTGGTCAAGGTGGTGGACTTCTTCAGAAAGTTGATAGGGATGTTCAGCGTTTTGCCTTCAAAAGTTCTGCACAATTTTATGATGGTGAATGGCATGATGTATATAAAAAGCCAAAAGATATCACTAAAGCCAGTAAACGCGGTCGTCTTGCTCTAATTAAAGAAAATGGAAAGTTTAAGACAATTAGAGAAGAAGAACTCGGTGATAAAACAAATTATTTGGAAACTGTTTTTGAAAATGGTAAGCTTCTTAAAGAATATACTTTTGAAGAAGTAAGAAAAAATGCTAAGGTTTAATAAAATATGTTTTATTTAACTTTACAAGATCTTTTTTCAAAATTAATAAAAATATCAAATGATAATTGGCAAATTCAGTGTATGTTTGATAATTGGAGTCCAATTTATACAACTGAAGAAGTTTGTCAAATCATTGATAAAGCATTTTTGGAGTATAAAAAATGTCCAAGTAAAGATGTCAATTGGATTTTAGATACAATTAACATTATTTCAAATCATTCTATTATAGAACATAATGATTTTAGTTCATTAAGTAAAGATGATATTATAGAAGCAATTGTATCTTTGTCTAAATCATATGATGAAGTAAGTTTTATTCGTCGTTATGAACCTGGTAGATTTTTAATTGAATCTGAAAATTTATATGGAGAAACAGATTTAGATCGTTTTGATTCTTTTGATTCCCTTTGTGTAGATAAACCAACAAGATTTTTTTGGTTTATTGAAAAGGATTTAAACAAATTAAACAGTGCTCAAAAAGCAGTTTATTCTATTATTGAAAATGATAGAATAATGTCAATTGTTGATGTGTTAAATAAAATTTTAATGAGTTTACGTGTAACTAATAAAACTAAAGGAGATTTTTGTATGAATGACATGTTTAACTTTAATGGAATGTTTGGTAGGATTGAACCCGGAATGTGCCGCTTGACTCTTAATGGAAATATTGCTGTAAAAACCAGTAATGGTTATAAGAGCTATAATATTAAAAGCGGCAGACTTACTAATTGCTCCAACTTTTGTTTTAACATTGGAGAAGAATTTTTCTTTGTGATTCCAACAAATAAGGTTTCAATTGGTGATATTATTTTGGTAAATCGCAAGCCAAAATGTGTAATTAAGGTTGAAAAGAATCAAATTACCGTGATTAATTATGAAGATTCCACTGTTGACACGATTCTTCCTGAACGTCATGTGTTTATGGGTAACACGTATTTCTATGGTAAGATTGTATCAATGTTTGGAGATAATCTTACTGGAAAGAAGAAGTCTGCCAATAATATCATGCAGTACATGATGATGTCTGAAATGATGAAGAACATGAATAATGGTTCTGGAAATTCTCAGAACAACTTTTCTTCTATGCTTCCATTTATGATGATGGGAGGAAAGATGGGAAATATGTTTGATGGAATGTTCAATTTTGATTTCAACTCAAATGACGATGATGACTCCGATGAAGATGAAGTCGATGATGATTCTGATGAAATGAAGGAGGATTAATTATGGGTGGTGGAGGATGGACGCGCTCCGCATTTGTAAGTTATTCTGCTAGTAAAGGCATGAAATATGATGCAAAAACCGATTCAATTGCCGGAGATTATTCAGTTCAAGAAGTATTTAAAGAACGTTCTCTTGCTGATGAATTAAATCCCAAAAATGTTATTCGTGAATGTTGTGATTCCGAAGAACATCCAAATACAATTCCAGTTATTCTTGCTCTTGATGTTACTGGAAGTATGGGAAAATCATCTATTGAAGTTGCAAAAAAACTTAATGTTGTTATGACCGATTTATATAATAAGGTTAAAGATGTTGAGTTCATGATTATGGCAATTGGTGATTTGTCATATGATGATTATCCTATTCAAGCTTCGCAATTTGAATCTGATATTAGAATTGCTGAACAACTTGACAAGGTATATTTTGAAGGTGGTGGAGGTGGAAATCAATATGAATCTTATACCGCTGCATGGTATTTTGGTTCTCGCCATACAAAACTTGACTGCTGGAAAAGAGGAAAAAAGGGATTAATTATTACCATTGGTGATGAATTAATTAACCCATATCTTCCTAAAAAGTATCTTGAGCTGACTACTGGAGATTCTTTGCAAGATGATATTGAAACTAAAAATCTTTTGGAAGAAGTTACACCTAAATATGAGTTGTATCATCTAAATGTAAAAGATACCTATTCTGGAGCAAATTCACAAAATATTAGTTCATTTGCAGAAGTTATTGGTGTTGATCATGTAAGAAACGTCAGTGTTAATAATATTGCAGAAAATATTGTTGATATTGTAGTTAAACATGAAAAAACTGCAGGTGAATTTGTTGAAAATAATAATACTGGCGGTATTAGCTGGTAAAATGAAAGAAATATAAAAATGATTATTAAAGCTGTTATTGGTGCAAATTATGGTGATGAAGGAAAGGGTCTTGTTACTAATTATTTTTGCAAACAAATAACTGATAATAATCAAACATGTGCAGTGATGTGTACAAATGGCGGAGCTCAGCGAGGACATACTGTGTGTCTTCCTTCTGGAATCCGCCATGTTTTTCATCATTTCGGTTCTGGAACATTTTCTAAAGCAGATACAATATTTTCAAAAGATTTTATTATCAATCCAATGCAATTTGCTAAAGAATATAAAGAATTAACAACATTAGGATTTGAACCAAATGCCTATTATATGTGCTTAGATAATTTTATAACAACACCATTTGAAATGATTTTGAATCAAATTATTGAAGAGCATAGAGGAAAAGATAAGCACGGTTCAACTGGAATGGGAATATGGGAAACATTACTGCGTCAATATAACGGCATTAAATTTAATTTGCGTTATATTTTATATGAAAAAAAGACTAATTTATATAGACGTTTACTTTTAATTAGAGATAAATACATTCTGCAGAGATTAAAAGAAAATGGAATAGAAACAATTCCAGATACATGGAAAGATATAATTTATTCTGATAACTTAATTCATAATTTTTTCAGTGATATTAGTTTTCTTTTGGAACATACTAAAATAGTGCCGTCGGAACAATTTATACATTATGACGCAATTATATTTGAAAATGGCCAAGGACTTTTATTAGATCATGATATTGATCCAATTCATTCTACTCCAAGTAATACTGGAGCAAGAAACATAAATTTTATTAAGAATAAAGATATTGTTAATAGTTTAAATATAACTGATATTGAATTATGTTACGTTACTAGAACTTATTTAACAAGACATGGTGCTGGTCCATTTCCTGAAGAAAGTTCTACATTTGCTTCAGATTATAAGCTTTTTGATAAAACAAATATATATAATCCATTTCAAGAACATATCAGATATGGAATGTTAAATAATTCGAAACTTATCGATAGAATAGTAAAAGACTTTAATTCAATTGATTATGAAAACAGTTTTTCAAAATTGTCATTAGCAATTACGCATACAAATGAATATGATAAAATAACAAATGATTCATGTTTAAACATTTTTAATAATGTTTATACATCTGATAATGAATATGATTTGAAAAAGTTTAATTTGAACAAATAATAACTCGCTTACCAAAAATTGAAGGGAGAACTACACAATGGTTAAAACAGAAATGCGTGATGCAAAAGCATTTTCAAATTTTTTGTCTATTATTACAAGATTTGTTTCACAAGGAATGTTTACAGTTGATAAAGAAAAAACAACATTTTATTCAATTAATCCATCTGAATTTCCTTCTACACGTCTTGAACTTGAAACCAACATTATGACCTTAAAAGAAGGCTCGTTTTTTAAACAGAAAAAAGAAGAAATTGCAGTTACCGCTGTTAAACTTAGTTTTAATGAACTTCAAAAATTTAGAGCAAATCTTGATATTATGGAAACATTCCATAAAATGAATTCATTTGATTTTTCTGTTGACATTTCTACACTTGCATCTAAGGGTGATCAGAGCGAGAATCCTCCAGGTATGTATGTTGCACAAAAATTATATTTTCATGAAGATGAATGTAAAATTAATCAATTTTGTGTAGAAGAAAATGTTGTAAAAAAGATGTCAATGAAAAAGCTTACAAGAGATCTTGAACATAAAATTTCATTTGATATTGATCCTTCTATGCTTTCTTTGATTCAAAGTAAAACAGCAAACTTTGTTGATTTGGAAAAAGATGGAAGTATTTACATTTATCCTGATAATAATATTATGAAAATTGAACTTGGTGCACGTAATGTATCATTTTCTAATAATGTTATTCTTAAAATTTCTGATTCATATGAAGGTAATTTAATTGATACTGATACACCTGAAATTATTATTCATAAAACTGGATATGATATTTTAAATATTCTACGAACAAATGAAAAGAATGGTCTTCATTGTAAATTTAGTCCAAAGTATAAAGTTCTAGAAGTAACATCGTCTATTGAAGATCAAGATAAATCATGGTGGATTAAATCAAAGATTATTACGTCTCAAGTAAAAGGAAAATAAAATGAAATGTTTTTCATGTTTTTCTGATATTACAGAGAAATATAATTTTCACTGGTATCCATTAGAATATTGTTCAAAATGTAATTTAGTTTCTATTGAAATTGACAGACTTAATGCATTTATTGATTTTTCGATAAAAAAGTACATACAATTTAAAACTGTTAAAGATGAGCTTGTATATAATTGTGTGCGCGAATATTTTCTGAAAAAATTTAATCTATCTAATAGAATTTCTGATAGTAAGCTTTGTCATTCTAGCTGTTCTTTTTCAAACAATAATAATGGATTATGCAAATATGAATTTATTGATGATGCAGATATACAAATATATTTTTGTATATTAGATGATAAAATTATGTTTAACATAACAAAATTTGAAGAAATAATAAAACAAAAAATTGAAAAGAGTTATAAAAAGTGGTTTTTATTAAAAAGATTTAAACTAGCTCTTGGGAGAAATACATGATAAATTATCAGAATAAACCTAAAAATAAATTATATTGTAAAGGATATTTTTGTTCTAGACTAACTGATAATGGATTTTCTATAACAAAATTAAATATTCCATATGAAAAAGATGATCTTCGTAAATGGTCTATTATTGTAAATTCAAAAAGTTCTGATTACAAATATAATATTCTTATAACCTGTTTTAAAAATAATAATACAAAAGAATTTTGCTTTAAATTTCAGGGTCAGCGTAAAAAAGAATTTATATTAAAAACAATGAGTATGGAAATTATTATTAAGATTTTAAAGAAAACAATGTCAAAAAATGTAGAGGATGAATATGTTAAATGATCCTTGGGTTGTAAAATATGCACCTAAAACAGTTGATGAAATGGTGCTAGATTCTGATATCAAAGATAAAATTAAGCATTGGATTAAAACAAAAGATTTTCCATCAATGACTCTTGCTGGAACTCCAGGTATTGGGAAAAGCACTCTAGCAAATATCTTGTTAAAAGAGCTTGATATTGAAAAATACATTGTTCAATCCTGTTCAATTGATGGTTCAATTGAAATGGTAAAAACTCGTGTAAATGATTTTTGTCAGATGGTATCAGATACATATAAAGTTGTAGTTTTAGATGAAGCAGATTGTCTTACAAATAATACGTCTAATGCTGGAGCTCAAATGGCATTAAGAAATATTATATCTGAATCTCTTAATGATACACGTTTTATTTTAACATGCAATTATTCAGAGAAATTAATTGATGCACTAAAATCAAGATGTCCTGTTATTCAATTAAAGTTTTCAACAAAAGATGTTCTTATTCATGTACTTGATATATTAAAAAAAGAATCGATTTCATATACGCAAGAGTCTTTGCAAGCTTTTGTAAAAAATGTTATTAAACCAAAGTTTCCAGATATTAGAAGTATTATTTCACATCTTGAAATTATGTCATCATCTGGAACATTAACATCTGGAACAATTGATCATTCTGATTATGCTGAAATTTTACAATTTATTCATGAATCAAAAGATATTATGCAAATTCGTGAATATCTTTTAAATAATGAAGATTTATTTTCAGGTGATTATATCAAATTGGCAGGAGAACTGTTTAATTTTTATAATGGAAATCCAAAAGAAATGATGATAATTGCAGAAGGCATTTATAAAATGTCTATTGTGTTAGATAAAGAAATACAATTTACGGCGATGATTGCGTCTTTAAAAGGCCTTGCTTAAAGCTTCATAAACTTTATCAAGAAATTTGATAAGTTTAATTTTTCCAAAATCGTCGTAATCATCTGATTCATCTAAAATATAACGTTTTTCTTCATCAATGATTTTACTTAAATCAGAAGTATTAGAACTATCTAAAAGTTTGCTATAGATCTTTTTAAAAAGTTTCTGTTCTAACTTATTACTGCAATTGATTTCTTCTAATATGTTTTTCATATTTTGGATCTCCTTTTAATTAAAATATTTATAAAAAAACAATTATTTTAAGTTTTTCTAAACAAACATTGTTTAGTTTAAAGTTATTTTCCCGATCATATTGGAAAATAGTTAAATAATATTAAACAATAATTATAAAAATGAAGTCTAGGATTATTATGAGACGATTTTTAAATTATTTAAACACATTAATTGTATTTGCAGCTTTAGCTTGTTTTCCTTTAGTATTGACTATTACATATCAGTTTGATAAAGAAACTAGTAATAAGCTTGATCAAATTAATGAGTTATTTTTAAAGATCGATGAAAGCAATCAAAAACAATTAATGTTTCACAAGTCTGAATATTCTCATTATGTATTAATTACATCTGAAGAATATACTAAAGCAATAAGTGATGTTATTATGTGTTATGAAGAACAGCTAAAAAAAATGAATTTATCTGCAGCTGAATATGAAGAAAAACAAAATAATCTTAAGATATTTAAGGCAGCTCAAATTCATAGATTAGAAACTCTTAATAACATTAATAAAAAATATGCTGATAGAATGCGTAATATAAAAATTTTAATTAATGAAAAAAGTTCTGAAGAAAAATTAAATGCAAATAAACAATTAGATAATGTAATTCATTAACATCAGAACTTATTAAGTAAATTAGGTTTACTTTTAATAAAAGAATCAAACATAATAAAAAGATTTGCTCAGTTGAGGAATCTTAAATTAAAACTTGCTTATAGGAGAAGTTAATTATGTACAATTTAGAAAAATATGTATCTCAATTTCCAACATTCTTTGACGCTCCGATTGTCAAAGATCTTTTCGATTCATTAAGTGGAGATTTTCGTGAATTTGGAAAATCTTCATTTCCATATCCAATTAATCTTTATACTAATTTTGTTGATAAACAAGCAACTGAAACTGTTTTAGAGGTTGCACTTGCTGGGTTTACAAAAGATGAAATTAAAGTAAAGATTGAAGATAATATGTTATCAGTTGTTGTTGAGAAAGAAGTAAAAGAATCATCTGAAAATGATAATTTTAGGTTTCACACTAAAGGAATTGCAAAGCGAAATGCCTCAATTTCTTATACACTTACACCAACAGCTGATGTTGATAATGTTAAAGTTTCATTTAATGATGGAATTCTAAAAGTTGTTGTGCCTGTTAAAAAAGAAGAACTTGATAAACACACACCAAAATATTTAGAAATCCAATAAAACAATTAAAAATAAATTATGTTTGATTCTATAATGGCTGGAAAAACCAGCCATTTTTGTTTAATTTACAATAAAGGAGATTTGAATATGGATAATAACGAAAAAAAATTAAAGTTATATAAAATTGAACATTTAGAAATTGATAGTTTTTTTGATTGTATGTCAGATCTACTTCTCAAACTAACAAATGGCAAGTTATATAAATCTAATGATTTTGATAAACATTTCTCTCAATTTATGGTATGTCGATATTTAAGTATGAGTAAACATTTACTTCCTTATGCCGAATATTTAAATACCGTTCAAACAACTTTAGATAAAAAAAGTTTTTATCAACTTGCTTATTCATTAATTCCTAAACAAAAAACATCATTTATACGATATATTAAAAAACCAAAAAAAGCAAAAGAAATTGAAACGTCTGAACAAACTTATCAATATAATGATCTGTTTGAACTTTAAAACTAAATAAATAAGAAAAAGAAAGTTCTATAGAGAAGTTAATATATGGCTGAAAATAACTTAATCCATGCAGGTCTTCCGTGGACAAATCCTGCAAAAATAACAATTAAAAGTTCTGAGTTTATTAATGATGTCACTATTAATAGAGGTTTGTTAAATCTTCTTAATAATGATTATTATCTTGATTTAAAAACTGAAGCGATTAATGAGTATTTAGAGACTGTGATACAAAATCACATTAATAATAATGATATTCACTTTAGTTGGGATGATGTTAAAAATTTGTTTGATAGAATAGCTAGTCTTTCAGCTAATACTGGTTATAGAATTCCAATAAGAAAGCCTGGAACAAATGGTTTAATGATAACAACTGCAGAAATAATGGCAATTGTTAATAAAATTCCTAGAAATTTAAATGGTTATACACTTATTATAGAGCTTTGTGTTCCACTTAGTGCAGCTAAAGATGCTTCAAATTGTAAAACAAGTTTTTATGGAGCTGGAACAGTAACGCCCGGTTCTACTTATAATTATGATTTTAAAAGTAGAAGTTTAAATATTGAAGATTTTTTTGGTGGAACTTTGATTATTTGGGCAAATAATCAATATTTCGTAGATGATGTTAAAAATCCTAGTGTGTTTGATGATGAAATGTCATACAGTGATTTGAGCGAAACTATTAAATATCTTCAGAAACATATTATTAATCCTGAAAATTCAGCTAATACTTCTAATATTAAACAAATTACATTATTAGGTAACGCTATTAATTCTAGATATTCAGTATTATCATTAAGAAATTTATTATGTGATACATATGTTTATAATATGAATATTACAAATACTCTTACATCAACTGATAATTTATCTGAACTTATTTCTGGTATGGAATTTCCAGAAACAAATGATGTTATTTGTATGTGGCCTTTAGAACAAGATGTAAATTGTAAATATCAAAATCCAAATATGTTTGGTGGCATTAATAATCCAAAATTTACATCAGTAGTAAATGATATAAAATCACCAAAAACATTATTTGGAACAGATTCAACTGATTCAGGTGTAATTTCTTGTGCAATTTTAAATAAAGATCATCTTAATGAAGGTAATCAACCTGATCATTTAATGTTTGATACAACATTTAATGAAGAAAGTCAAAAAACTATTTCAAATTCTGTTAGAAATATTTTATATAAAACTAATAATGTAACATTAATGTTCTGGGGAAAACTTTTTGATTATAACACACATTCTCCAATTCTTATAGATGCATTACCAGACGATAGAACACAGGGATTATATTTTTATCTTGATCAAATGTTAAAAGCTGATCCAAATAATCCTGATAAAGCACCATATAAAAGCTCTCATTCAGATTATTTTAATGATATTAATAATGATCCAGTTAGTTCGTATTGTAATAGATGGGCATTATATGTTATGGAATTTCAGCATGGTGCTGTTCCAAGTAATGTTCATGATAGAAAACCATATAATGTATCATTATTTCAAAATATAAAAAACAGCGGTGATATGCGAATAAATATGACTGTGTATTGGAATAAAGATTTTAATAATCCTACTGGAAATAATCCTACCAATTCATGGTTACTTTATCCAAATAACACAACATATAATAGTGCAAATGCTAGCACTGCAAATGAAAACGATTTAATAAGTGTCGGGTTTCAATTTTCAATGGAAAATTCATACACAGATACAAATGTTTTAAGATTTTTTGCAAATCAAGTTAAAGGTAATCATGATAAAGATACCGCAAATTCTATAATGAATTTTAATTTCTTTTCTGGATGTTTAAGAAATATGTTAATTTTTGATAAAATATTAACAACTACTGAAATTAAATCCATTTTTTCTCAAGGACCATCAACAACCGCATATGATTGGTATGACACAGGAGAATATGATGTTATTAGTGAACTTGGAAAAAATAATTATTTCGGTACAATTTATGCACATAATGTTAAACAATTAAATTTGATAAACAATAACCTTACTCAAAAGATGCAATAAGTTAAAATGACTAAACTTCCAATAACGCATACTTCTACAATTTTTAATAAAAGAAATAATCTTACATTAACTGATTCAAATACTCCGGTTAGTGGTATATGGTCTGTTATAATGGAAGATTCTATTACAAATATTAGAAACTGTAATATTAAAAACAATAATACTGGTGGTGTTATTGCATCAAATTCTAATGTTACAATTGTAGGTTCAAATATTTATGGAAAACCATCTGAAAAAACAATTCCAGTTGTTGGAATTAAAAACAGTAAGATTTATTGGGATTCTCCAAAGCAAACGGAGTCAAATCCATATCTTATTACAACACAAGATAGTTTTGCAAATTTTCCTAAATTAGATTCTAATACTGGTCCTAAAAAACTTTCATCATTTACTGGATTAACTGCAATAATGTATGATGGAACACCCGTTTTATTAAAAACTATTAAAGGGTATCCAAGACTGTTAAATGACGGATCAACGTTCTTTTGGGATAATACAAATTTAATTTATCCATCGAATATTTTACGTTATGAAGTGAATATAACAAGTATAAAAGATTTAGAGCATTTACAAAAAAATCTTCATAGACGAGAACTTATAATTAATGTAGATTCGACAACAACTAGCGCTATTATAGAAGGTTTTTATAATGGTAAAATTACTGTCAATATAAGTAAAAATTGTACAATTAATAATTTAAGTTTTATAAATTTAGACCAGGTAGAAATATATGGAGTAGGACTTATAACAAATTCTGGAAATTCTGGTGCAATTTTAAGCTTTGATAATGTAAAATATATTAATATTCATGATATAAAAATAAATGTCAAGCAGACAACATTAAATTATAGTGGAATTAGTTTATACAATTACAAATATAATTTGTATGAATATTATACAAATAACATGTGGAAAACATGTATAGAAATAAAAAATTCTAATGCTACGATAGAAAATTGTACATTTACTGATTGTTATTGTCCTGTTATTGGTGTATGTAATGCGATGATTTATGGAGAAAAAAATTCATTCATTTATACAAAGAATATTAAAATAAATAACATCTTGTTTAGGCCTGTATGTTATTTATCAACACATAATTCTATGATAAACGATGTTACAAGTACAGGTAGTGTAAACAATCATATATCTACGTTAAAAGATATGACATTGAATGATGATCAGCGTGATAAAACAACGACATTCATTCCAGGTATTGCTGCGCCTGGCGCATTTTTTAATCATTCTCATAAAGAATTAATTGCAACAATTTATGATACTTCTACACCATCTAACTTAGAAGATTATCCACCAATTGGAGCAATGTTTGCAACAATAAAAAATCCAGAATATAATTTTCCATCTGGTATAAACATTGCACTCGCAGATAAAAGTTATGGATTACATTACACGACATCTAATCATAAAGTAAAAGTAAGAAATTATGGTGAATATAAAACAACAACATACGCCGATGAACGAAATAATGATATTGATGAATTAGAAACACTTTCAAGAAATGCAATTAAAGGTATTAATTCACCAAATCAAAAAATTGTTCCAACGACTAACAACATTCCAGATAATTCTGAACCTTCAGCTTGGATCAATAGAACATTTGAAAATTCATCATTATTTGATGTATTACGATTTAATTTTAATATGAATGATATGTTAACAGGAATAGCATTTGAAGCATCTGCTGCAGTTGTGAGTGATTTAATATTTTCAACACCATCTGCATTTTATAATGGATTTTTATCTAAGGCTGATCTTGCAATAAAAGATTGTTCTTATAATTACATTTATAAAAACGAAGTTTATAATTTAATAGAGCCGGATAAAACAATATTTGTTGCTACTCCAAACATAGTAAGAGGTGATTAATATGAGCAGTACTAGAAAATGTTTTGGAGCACAATATGAAGATGATGCTGTATTAGCTGGAGTATATCCTATTGTAGTAGAGCAGACTGATGCAATAATAAAAAATAATAGTATTAAAGGTAAAGGCGCGATTGCTGCAAATTATAATTCAAAAGTTATTGTAGAAGATCTTAATAGAATTGATACTCCAAGTTGTTTTGTTAAAGCTATTAAAAATTGTTGGATTTCTTATAAAGATATTCCAGAAGCCGGCAATTATTATACTGATCAAAACTCAGTTATAAATTTTCCAAAAACAACATTCGGTACGGATATCTCTAAACGATCTGGTGGTATTGTTGCCTTTCATACATCTACTGTTAATATTACTTCTGATAATCGTCCTCATCGTTTAAGCGATATTATGCAAAATGCTGCAGAATGGTCTACGCATTTGATAAATGATGGAAATGTAAAAACTGGAATGTTTTGGCAAGAAAATGGTAAAAATTCATTTTTTTACAAAAGTGGAGCATTTTATTGGCATATTAATGGGTCTGAACCAGATTCATCAAGTTTAAACAATTTTGGCTATGAACCGATTACTACTCCAGAATCTATTGAAAAATATTTTCCAGATGTAAATGGAAACAATATAACTATAAATGTTGTGCAAGGCGCAGATAAAAATATTAAGTTTTCAAATGTAAAGGGTCAACTTAATGTAAATGTATCTACTACAAACATTCAAGGAAATTTTACATTTGATAATATTTCTAAATTAGTTTTAAACTATGCTCCAGCTAAAGATATATCATTTATTTGTTCTAATATTGAAAGTGTTACTAGAAGTAAAAATACTCATGATTATATTATTGCGTCATACGTTAATTATAGTACGGCTGTTCCTAATATTAAAGACACATGTAAATCATCATTTATAGTGGTAAACGATTTATATAATGGAATAGAAAATTTTTCAAATAAATCTAATACTGGAGTAAATGACCCATTATATGATCCAAATATGTTTGTTAAACAGGTTGATTATGTAAATCAATTTATAAATGGTTATCAAACACAGCAAGTTTATATAACAAAAAATATTAATATTATAATTAATAACGCTGTTAAATATTCATTAATTAGGCATAATCATAATAATATTTTTAGCTATTCGTTAAGTGGTAATAAAGATGTCGGTGGAATTATTTTAAATAAGAGTACACCAGATAATATGGCGGATAACATTTATTCTTACGGTATACGTTCTATTAATGGTGGATTTAATTATGAAAATGATGTTCCATTAGGATTAAGAAGAACAACATTAAATCCAATACCTCTTGGAACAGTTATGGGTTGGTATCAAATAAATGGAAAGCCAGAAGTTCCTTATGGTTTTTATGACTTAACATCAAATTCTGAGTTTTATCAAAATGGAAAAATTAGAATATATGTTGATTCTGACGATCCTGCTGCAAACTCATTTAATTTAGATTTTATGTCATTATATAAAAATCAACGAGTATTTGAAACTGGATATATAGAATTTGATCCACAACCAATTATAACAAATGGTAATATTAGAATATTGACAATTATAAAATATAATCATAATGTAAATTTTAGGAATAACTGAGATGACTTCAAATAGAAAAACAATAATATTAGAACAGCAAAACAGTAAAAAAACTACTGTTACTCCAAACGTATTAAATGAAATGAATCATGATCAAATGGATATGGTTTCTGGCTCTTTTGGTGTCATCGCTAATAATACAAATTTAAATGTATTTGCTTCAAATTTTTCAAATGGAACTGCACCAATATTAACAGAAAAAAATTCAACCGTAGAAGTTGAACAATCATCTGCAACTGGAAAAAATTCAAATGTAGATAACAGCAAATTTGTTGTTGCAATAGACAATAACAATATTCAAGTTGATAATGAAAGTGAAACTAAAAGTAGAATCACAAGAAAATCTGCAGTTGATATTTCAAACAGCATAAATTTTCCAAGTCCTAATCCAAGATTTGCTGATTTTTCTACAGTAAGTGAAGCAAATGGTGCAAAACAAACTGCATCTAGCATTATCACAGCCGGATCAGTTGTTAATAACGGAATTGACCTTGGAATTACTTCTCCATCTGCTGGAATTCTATTAAAAAATACAATTATAGATTTAAGATCATCATATATTACTTTTTATGGCGTAGATATATCAACAAACAAAGAAGCTTTAAATGAATTTATTAAAAATTTACCTAGAGATTTAAATGGAAATATTTTAACATTTAAACTTGATAAAGAAAAATTTAGATTTGATTTAAATTTTGAAAAATTCTTTGGCGGAAAGATTGTTATTTCTGGAAGTTATAAAGGTAATATCAATTTTACCGAATGTAAAAATGTTGTTTTTGATGAATTTGAATATGATTATGGTAAAATAACATTTAAATATTGTGAAAATGTAAGAACTGTATATGGAGTATTTACGGGTCAATTTGATATTTTTCAATCAAAATGTCATTTTATAAATGGTAAATTTAGAAGAACTACAAATCCTAATGCTAGTGAAAAATATGCAATTATTCATAGAAATGAAAATGCCCAGGTTTTGTTTGATCACTGTGATATAGCTGATGAAGTTCTTGTAACTGTTTCACATGGTTCTCAAATATCTTCAGTAAATGTTGGTAAACCTTCTAGAGATCTTTTAGATAAAAATTTTAAATCTGAAAACCGTTCACTAATTAATGACAATAGAGATGCTGAACATACAACAAACCATTTTCATATTGTAAATGAACATGCTATGAATTCATATCCAGTAGGTTCTGTTTATGGATGGCCTAGAGCATTTACACGTGGTGATATAAAACGTGCAATTATAAGTGGAAATTTACCAGATAATTGGCAAATTGGTGTAATACCAACAATTTCTGGTTTAACATCTAATTATTTTCCATCTGGAGATTTACCATTAGATATGACAGGATCATATACTAATTCTCCATATAATTTAGCAGTAACAAGTTATGAATCAATACATGGAATTACACCAGTTGGTATTCAAACATCTACAAATCTAACTGTATTTTGTGAATTTGATTGGTATCAGCTATATAAAGAAAATAATCCGGCATCTTTTGAAAACGATTATAAAAATATTAATTTAAATGAAACAATTAAAAATAGCAATATTGTAACAGATTCCGTTGATGTGCATAAGTCATTAGTATCTAAAGATCTATATTTTTATTTAAAATGGGTTGATGTTGATAACATTCATGCACGTAAAAGAGCGGAGCGGAAGATTAGATATAACAATTAATGAAAAGCAATTTAGTATTTATGCATCAGCAAATGGATCATGTGCAGGTGTTGATATTAAATATGATGTCAATCTTACTGGATTGAAAAAATTTATTCCAGCTAAGTTACAGCATTTAGTAAAATGTGAATATAAAACAAATTATATAAACAAAAACAGTAATGTAATATTTCAAAATAATACCGCAACTTTATATGGTTGTAATTTATTTAATTTTTCTTTTAAAATTCCTATGCATTTTAGTTGGTATGTAAAAAATATTATGTTATATGTTCCATATGCATCAATCACAGGAAAAATATTATATATTGCGGTATCATTAGATACTATTTTTAAAAATGTTAAGAGTACTAATACTGATATCTATAATGTTTCTAATATAAATTATAATCATTCAGAATATGGAAATCGCAGATATGATTATAATATGAATCCGGTTAAACCAAATGTTATATCATATATTAGGTTAACACCAAATACTAGAAATTCAAATCTATTAATAGATGACTGGTATATATTTTCTGACACAATTATGACTGTTAAAACTGGAAATAGTTATAAATCTAAAAATATTAATAACTATTATTGTGATTATGCAAAAACATTTTCAATTGACGCTTATCAAAATAATTTAAAGTATTTTATTGGAACAATAACAAATTCATTTAATGTTGTTCATAATTTAGGTGAACTTTCAAGTTCTATTGCTAACAGTAAAGTTGGAGCATACGTTACATCTGAAGATGCAAACACATTTATAAATGGAATTAGCATTCCAGTTAGTGGATATTTTAATATTAATGACTCACTTTATTTTTTAGGTGAAAAAACATTGACCATTAATAATGAAGATGAATCGATAACGATTGACGGTAAAGCTAGAGCTAAAATGATATATTCTGATATTATAAAGTTAAATCCATTATATGATCATGCTAACTTTAAATATTTTAAAAAATCTAACGGTGTCTTTAAAGAAGATATATCAACAGTATTATTACCATTAATGTTGCGTTCAGATAACAATAAAATATATGATGTTAATGCAGATGGTTTTGCAAATTCAATGATTAAATCATATGAAACAGATAAAAATACTTCTGTAGCTTCATCACCATTTCGTTTTCATCCATACCTAACACATATGATTATTAGACATAATTTTTTGACATCATGTGAAGAATTTTTAACTGTTATTAATGGAATAGAAATTAGTAATAATATGTTTAACGTTGATGATTATAGTAATGAAAATCATGCTTCAGTTTTATCTGTTAATACAAGCTGGCCTCCTGCGAATTATTTAAATGGATTAAATTCTACAGCAAGATCTGCATTTAATAATTCAGTTGGTATGGCTTATCCAATGGTAAGCGGCATGCAGTTATCTTCAGATGAAACTTCAGGATTAACGTACGATTTTTATCTTGGAAATGATGCTGATTATGTAATTCCATGGAATGCTGCCCCTACGACTTTATATGATAAACCTCAATATTTTGGAATACCATATATAAGACGCGGCGATAATATGGCAGGAATTAGATATAAAATTGAAGATGGACAATATAAAACTTGTACGACATTTTTAGGAGGTCAAACAGAAACCGTTGATGGCTTTTTTGCAAATGCTATGCCAAATTATGATAAATTTAATATTCCGTCTAATCAAACAAGTTTTATTAAATCTGATGTCAACTTATTAGAAATATACAATTTATATAAAATATCTAATGATTTAATAAGCAGATATGGTAAGTCAACTGCGTCAAATATTAATTTATCAATAAAATATGATAGAGAATTTATATATTATAACAATTATAATTGTAATATTTTATATTCTCCAAATTTATATAGTTCTTCATTAAAATCTTATGGAAATGTAAGTGGAATTTTTTATAATGATGATGCTCAAACAAGAAAAGCTAAAATTAATGCAATTCGTAACGTTTTTAGTAATTTAGCTAATAATTTACAAGATGGAAATGATGGTGTAATTGTATTTAGATATTCATCAGAAGATATAAATTTTGAACATTGGTATACAAATATTAATAAAAGTCAAGTTTCTACTGCATTAAAAGATATATTATTTGTTAGTGGTATACCATTTTATTATGATACCGAAATTAAATTTGAAAATGTATGGGATTGGAATATATTTTTTCAAACTTATATGCATAAATTATATTTTGTTACATCAAAGCTAAATCAATTTTATAAACGTGTTTTTTCTTCTGATGGCAGTAAACAGCAGGTTGCACTAAATCTATCATTTGGTAGTATTGTTAATCATAGTCCTGCATCATTATTTTTTGGTACTTCTTCAGCAGTTAGCACCACGAATGTTAATTTTACAAAAGCATCTCACGTAAATACATTTATATCATATGTAGGTCAACTGTATTATCCTGTTGGAAAGTATAGCAAAAATAGTAAAGGAGGAATTATAATGCAAAATTCAAATAGCAATGATAAAGGTAATACTGAATTTTTTATAGATAGAAATAGTTGGGGCGTCAATGATTTTAATATGAACAAAATTCTTAATGGTAACAGTTGTCAGAGAACATTAAAATGATACAGAAAATAAAAGAAAAAATAATTGAAGAATTAAATATTAATGATCCATTTGGTATAACACATATGCCATTTGTATTTTATGATAAAAATAATAAAAAGTGTTTATTATTTGATATAAAATGTGGATTAAGCTGGCACTTATTTTGTTTTCAAAATGATGAGCTTTTTAAGATTAACACACCAAATGTAAATACGTATATTTCAGAATGTAATGGAATGGTATATTTTAAAAATGGATTATATCATTTAACATACACGTTAAATGATATGACTGTTTCTCATAGAGAAATAATGCATGCAACTGGAAAAACATTAAAAAAACTTTCATGGCAAGAAGGTTTAGATTATGAAATCGGTCTTGTTAATGAAAAATATATATGTGCTGGATATATCTCAAGACCAAATCGAAAAGGTGGAATAATTCATTTTTATCATCATAATCAAAATGATATTAAAAGTTGTATAAATGATGATAATAAAATTTTTACAATTACTACACCGTGGCATTTTGCAAAAATGGGATTTATTTCAAATCAACAGGATAATATTTTAGTAACATATGTACCAGATTTTGAAATGATAAATGGTGAAGGTACCTGTTTAATTAATGTTCCCAATAAAACGGTTCAAGAAATTAAATTAAAAAATGGTGATGCAGCGTATAAAGCGTCTATAGATCCTATAACAAAAGAATGTTATTATGCAAAAAGACATTCAGGATTTGAAGTAAGAGACATACAAGTTGTGCAAGAAAATGAATACGAATTAATAGAAACAGATAAAATTGTCATAAAAAATTAATTTTTTTCAGTTTTCACTATTTACTTTTTCAAGAAATGTAATATATTATATGTAGAACAACAAAATGAAGGAGTTAAAGTTGAAAATCTGATTTAATTTCTTAAAAAGAAACTTTTATTATTTTAAAAGTTTCTCTAGATTAGTTCTAGTTCTTTCAAGTGCTTTTTCGAATTATAAAAAAGCAAGTAAATAAACACAGAATGAAAGAGAAATGACAATGAGATCCTTTACACAGTTTTTCAACGAAGAATATATTGTTTTGGAAGACATTGAGCATTTTGATAACAATGTCTTCAAGAAAGTTATCAATGAATCTGCTATTCCTTCCGACGAAGAAGTTAATAAAATAAAGTCAGCTATGGCTGACAAAGATACTGCAAAAAAGTATCTGGAAAATGAAGAAGAAGATCGTCTTATGCATCTTTATAAGAAAGATCCTCATAGTGAAGAAGGAAGAAATGCTGCAGAAATTGTAGCTAATAATAAAATTGGGTTGGCAAAGTATCTTGTATATAAAGCTATGGCTGGAGGTGTAGTTCCTCCTGAAAATCAAGATACTGCATTTGAAGGTGCGCTTGAAGGATTACGAAGAGCTATTGAGCTTTGGGATCCTGAGAAAAATGAACATTTTGGTCCATGGGCAAAAGAACAAATGTTCTGGGGAATTAGAAACTTTACTACACCAAAGCGTAAGAAATCAGTTGATGAAAGAACACATGAAAATACAATTTCATCTATTGATTCTCCAATTGAAGCCGGTGGCTATGGTAAGGGCGATAATAACTCTGAAGCAAAAACTATTGGTGATAAAATCGGCGATCCTAATGCTGAAATCCCTGGAGAAGATAAAAATGAAATTTATGCATTGCTAAATTCATTTATGTCACAACTTCCAGAGAAAGAACTTAAGGCCGTTAAATTTTATTTCTTTGGTGATGGTGATAAAAAAGATGATGACGGCAAAAATAAAGGTCTTACTTATGATGAAATTGGTAAGAGACTTGATATGACAAAAGTTGGTGCAAGATCACTTGTTATTAGAGCACTTACAAAGCTTCGCAAATTTATGGAAAGTCATGGAGTTGATGCTGAAGTAGTGTTTTCATAAAAATAAAACTTTAAAGGTCGGAATTCAATTCCGACCTTTTTTTTTACTTAGATTTTGTAGATGGTTTTCTAAATGACCATTCATTAAAGCCATGACTCTCAATTTTATCTTGATTTGAAATGTTATCTTCAAAATCTGATGTTGTAATCATATCATTCCAAATATATCTTTCAACATTTTGAAAAACTGTATATGGATCATGATATTTTTCAAATTGAATATTTTTTAATGATGGATTAAGTTCAAGTTCAAAATTAAACGTTGTAGATAAATCATCGTAATATTCTATATGTTTAATATGAATAATTGGACATTTATAATTTAAATTAATGTTTTTGATATAATCCGGCATATTTCCTTGCATTATATGTTCATAAGCAGTAATATTTCCTTTAATCCAAAGATAAGATCGCGACTCTTTAATCGAATAATCTTTTATAATTTGTTCAAAATCATCCTGATCAAAGTAAAAGCATTTATTAGGATTTTCACTTACAGTCATAATGATGTAAGGATTTCCACAAACCATTAATAAAGAAGTTTTAAATTCAATTACATTTCTATTGAATTCTTTCGTTGATTTTGACCAACTTCTAGCTCCAATAACAGAATGACTATAAGGATTATTATTCTTATAGTAATTGTTAAAATTTTTAAAGTTTACATCGTCTTTACGAATATAAATGAGTTCATTATTTCTTTTCCAAATATGCAATTTATCAGATGAATCAGATAGAAAATCATAATAATCTTTAACTTCTGAAATTATTCTCATTACATGTTCTCCTTTGTCATTCTAATATTAAGCTCAGTTATTGAACCATATAACTCAGATAATTTAACGTGTAAATTAGTTACTTCATTATCTAATTCAAACATTCTACCATTTAAATTAGTTAAATTAGATTGTAATTCTGTTATATGTTGTAATTGTATTTGATTAATGTTAGTTTGATTTTCAACTATTCTTTGTTGAATTCTTATAATAGAAAACAATTTATTTTTAAAAATATACTCTTCATCTTTTATTAGTTCAATAGCATTTACTAACTGATCAAATGTCATTACACCTTCTAATGATTGAATAACACTTTCATATTCTTCTAATGTAGAACATTTCTTTTTTATTTCTTCTGGTGTATTTAACAATTCATTAAATTCCATAACACAATTAATTTTATCTATATTCATAAAAGATGTCCTTATAAATAAAAATGGTTACATTTATTTTATGTAACTACAAATATATGGTTAAGTGTCTTTTCAATCAATCTTTAAAAGACAATTTAAATAATAGCAAGTAATTTAGGCTTTAAATAATATGGCTTTCCCAAAAATTACATTTTTAGATAAAGTTCATGGAATCGGTGTTCCAAAAGAACAAAATCTGATTACACCAGATAATATTAATGAAATTAAGCATGTTGTAAATTCATTATCTGAAACATTAGATGATCTTTCTGGAGTTATTTCCGGTTTAGGTTCTGGTGGTGTACAAGAAATTTATTATATAAATGATTCAGAATTTCCTATTTCTGGTATTAATGGTAGTCTTTATATAAACAGTTTAGGACAAACTAAGTATTATATTAATGATTCTTATATTGATTTATCATTACCAGTTTTAACTAATTTTAATACAACTGAACATGTTAATAATAAAACTGTTGCAACAACCTTAGCAGTTTCTTCTTTTGTTGATTCAAAAGTACAAAATTTTATTACAGCTGATGATATTCCGAAATATAAAGCTGGTACTAATATCGAAATTACAAATGATAATGTTATTAATGCTGTTGATATTCCGAAATATAAAGCTGGTGCTAACATCGAAATTACAGACGATAATGTTATTAATGCAACTGTATCTGGTGGTTCAACTTATCAAGCTGGTAATATGATAGAAATAACAAGCGATAATATAATTAATGTTGTTCTTCCAGAAAATAATTTAGAGATTTCTGGAAGATACTTAGTATGTCATCGTAATATTTCTTAATCCTTATTAAAACAATCGTCGCAGTAAAAAGAAATCCATCCTTTTGACACCTTTGTTGCTTGTTTACCACACAAGCAACAAATTTGTGTTGTTGCGACTTCAGCTTTATCTATTATAGCTTGACATTTATTATCAAGTTCAGTTGCTAATTTGACTTCATCTTCTGTAGGATTTTTAATTAAAATATTAAGATAATAATAAAATCTTAACGATCCATATTTAGACTTAACTTGACAAGCTACACATTCATACTTACCTTTGTATTTATTATTAATGTTTTCTAATTCAATTGTAAGATCTTTAAGAATGTTAAACCATGAATCTGGACATTCAAATCCCCAACACATACATGTTTGATTCATTGGAAGATCTTTTTCTTGATATAGAATTGGGCCAAGTTCATAAAGTTGTTTTTCTAAATCTTCACGCATTTGTTATTTTTCCTTTTGAATTTTCATAAATTCATTTAAAGATACCGAATATGAATCTTTTTTATTCATAAAAATGCAACCATACATATCTAGCAAAGAGAAGCTAGATTCTTCTTTATTTTGGTTTACACATGTTACAAAATCTAATGGTGCAACTGTTTTTGCAAGAGAAATTCCACATTCTTCTTCAGGATAACGATAATCAGATACTTTATACCTAAACTCACTTTTATCTTCTATTGTGTAAAAACCGTGTGCAAATCCTTCAGGAATAAACAAAAATAAAGAAGGATCATTTAAATCATATGCTCGAGCTACACCATAATGAATAGATTCTGGTCTAATATCAATAACAAAATCAATAACACGTCCAGCTGCACAATTTACGAGTTTTGCTTGGGGGTGATTAGGATATTGAAAATGCATCCCTCTAAATACGCCTATTCTAGATCTGGACATATTATCTTGAACAAAGTCACAATTTATAATTTCTTGTTTAAATTGGGCATTATTCCAACATTCTTGAAAATATCCACGTTCATCTTTAAATTGTTTAACTTTAAAAAAGATTACGCTGTCATTAAATGATTTTTCAATAATTTTATACGAGTTATCTGTGGTGGCAGTTGTTCCCGCACATAATGAACATCCACAATATCCATTCGCGTATCTATCTTTTACATCAAATTCTGGTGTTTTCATTGTCAATCCTTTTCTTTAAACCATTTATGATAAATCATATTTCTAAATGTTGAATTTAACTTGTAAAATATATAACTACATTTAAGACATGCAGCTAAATCGATATCTGACAAAAATACATGAGGATATCTATGATAAAATTCAGGTCTCATATTTTGTGTCATAATAAGAGAATTCCAAAAAAGTTTATAAAACTTTCTATCTTTTAAATTAACTTTGTTTATAGGAAGAGATAAAAATGGTCTAACTTCTATAATATGATTAATAAAAATTTCATCAAATACAACACAATTAAAATATCTTACAGTTCTTTCAGGCGATTCCAAAATAAAACTTTTGTTATCATTATAAAATTCAATAAAAAGCCTTATACTAGTATTAGTTGGTATGTAGTCAACAAAAGCTTTCATAAAATCATAGACAACATTTATATCCGTAAAATCTATTGATGAATAATTAGCAATTTTTATAAGTTCAGGAAATTTTCTCCAAAATCTTGAATCTGGCATATGAATATCTTCATGATCACATTCAATAACCTTTTTACAAACTTGAAACATTTCTTCTAATGTATCTTCATATTCAATAAACACATTAATAGAATTAATATCAGTTTTCATCGTTTAAGCCTTTCTCTTTTATCAAAAGATAAAATAGCGCCAATGGATTTAATGTTTACAATGTTTACATTAAAGTTTACTAATAGAAAACTATTAAAGAAATCTAGACACATATATAGGGCAACCAGATAAACATTTTAAAAATAATGCTATTTTTTTTTTGAATAAAAAAGGAGAATTAACATGGATAATATCTATTTTCATGAAACCGGAATTGAATTAGTTAGAAATGACGAAATACAAACTTTTATTCCATATTTTGTAATTACTGAAATAACTAATTGTAAATGTGCAGACAGAGAACAATTGTCATTTGATGATAATTGTTTAATTAACCCAGAAAGTAGTTTATATGTAAAGTATTGGTACTTTAAAATCATTACTAATTCAAATAAAGATAATTCACATAAAGTATTTTCTGATATATTGCACGTCCCATTAAATATATACAAACCTACAAAATTTAAAGATATTTTTAATAAAAATGAAGCATCTCCAACATTAATAGATTGGATGTTCGGAATAAAATATATTCCCAATCCTGATATCGAGAACTTTGACACAATTTATAAAAAAGAACTTGAAGAACAATACAATAAACTAAATCAACTTAGAAATAAACTTATTTCTGAATATTCAAACGCAATTATAACTTATTTCACAACACCATTAAATTAATTTCCGTTAAACTTTATAAATAGTAGAGAAGACAGAAGTTACATTTGTTATGGTAAAAGAGCAAAAAAATATAAACGGAATTGATGTAAGTGTTATTCCTGATATTGGCATGAGTGTTTCATATCGTGATGGAGATAAATTATGTCAAGGCACAATCTACAAAGTATGTGATAGTGGAAAAATCATTTTATTTAAAGATGAGCACGATGAAACTCATATGGCTAAGTTAAGCACTAGAAAAAATTCAACAGTACGTGGTCAATGGATTGAAAATGGAATAACTCGGAAAATATGCAAATGCTCATTTAGTTAAAATAATTGAAAAATAATTCTATTTAATGATTTACTTTTATTTGGTGTTTACTATTTTATATACATAAACAATAACAACAATAAAGGTGAAGGTAAAATGTTGAAAGCTCTTCTTAATCCTACGACAAATGAACTTGATCTTATTGTTGCGTTTCAAAAAGCTAATCCCGAACGTAAAGAATCTTTTATTAATTCGCTGAAAGAAAATATTGATTCTGATTTTGCAGAGCGGTTTTGTATCAGGCGTGATTTTGTAAAAGATTTTATTCTTGCATACGACAATAACAAACTCGATATGATTATCAGCAACATTATTACGATGTTGTAAAAAACAATATAACAAAACGAAAGGAAGCATTATGTGTTTCAATTCTACCACGAAGTTCAACGTCCGTATTTGTTCAGTTCCTGGATGTAACAACATTACTCACCACAAGCAGCTTGTTTGTGATGAACACCTTGGACTTCATGTCAATCCTAAGGATTTTACCAGAGATGATCAGACTGTTGTAACTCTTGATTCAAAGTCAACTTCTGCTCTTAACCGTATTCATGAAATTATGCATCCTCGAACATGGAATAAAATTTCTCATGAAAGATTCAATAAGGATTTGAATGACGCGGTGGCGGTTATTAGCCTTCGTACAGGAATTTCCAGTGATTCAATTCTAAAATATGCTTCTGAAAAGCGTAAGAATTATTGTGAACGTAACTACGAAAATGGCCGTGAAATGTGGTTTCGCGGAGAAAACGTTGATTGGCGTAATAGCTAATCTACACTAAATCTTAGTTTTAATTGATAAAAAAGAGCAAATGTTTATCATATTTGCTCTTTTTTTGTTTATTTTGGTGGTATTTTAGCTATTTTAATATATCACACAAATAAAAGAGGTTAATATGAAAACTACAGTTGCTATTAGAAAGAAATTGAATAAAGAATTTTCTAAACTTATTAAAAAGAATGGCAGCTGCTATTTTGACAAGCTGCCGATTGCGGAAATTAATGAATGCTTGAAAAAGTATGAATTTGAATTGCTGGATGAAGATGGTACAAAGTTTTGTGCATTCTTTTGTGGAGATCATGGCAAAACGCATATTAACTATGGAAAAGAAAATGATATTGTGGGTGACTCAATTATTGTCTTTTCTTGGTATAAAATGCCATCTGGAAGATATGAAATTATTGTTTATGCTTCATAACAGCTTAACAAATTAAGTCGTTATGCTATTTTAAACTTATAAACAGCAAAATTAAAAAAGGCAGACACAATTATGAACAGCATTCATATTTCGAAAGATGAACTTTATACGATGATCAATCATGACATTCCCAATGGTCGGATGTTTTCTATTGTGTTTACCAGAAAAGCTGCAAAATGTGAGCATTGTGGAAAGTCCAATCAGAAATGGAATAATCTCGAAAAATGTCCCATTTGTGGAAATGTTTTGAGTAAAGAACGTTATAGTCGTGTTCAGCTTGGTGTTAAAAATCCTAAGAATTGCACTAAACCTGGACAGGGAAAGTTTATTGGAGAATCTGGCGAAGAAGCCATGAAAGATGGAAGACTCAAATATTTTGATATGGATGTTGTAAATGCAGATGGTAGCAGGGGTTGCTATCGTCAGTGTGTTATTGATAATATTCATTGTCTTCATATTAATGGAATTGAATACATTATTGATTAAAAGAGAATAAGTATGAAAACAATATTTGATACAAATAATGATGCGGAAATGTTTTTCAAATATCTTGACGAGCATCCAGATTTTAAAGTTGAATTTAGCAATAGTGTCATCGATAAAATTGCTGATAAAATTATTAAAGGCTCCTATTATGCGTTGATAGATTCATTTGTCCGTAATTTGAATAAACATCTTGAAAATTGTGATGTAAAATATGAAGTTAATCCTGCTAATAACAATAAGCTAAATTTGGTGGTCAATACTACGCATTTTTCAAAATCATTTCGTGATGATATTATTGAAATTGCTAGACAATATGCAAAAGAACAAATTGTCTACACTGTAGGAAATGAAATTCGTGAAGAAGTTAGAAAGCAATTTATAGATAATTTTGGTGTTGAAAATTTACAGTATATAATACAATATGAAATTCAAAAACAAGTAAAGGCTATGTTAAAAACCGCTGTAGGAGCAATAAAAAATGAAATTTGAATTTAAAAAATATAATGAAATCGAAAACAGCTATAGAACTGAATTTCTTAATAAAATTCATGAACTTGGACATGACAATCCAATGATTGAATATGTTGCTTCTGTCAAAGTTGATGGAGCAAATTTCTGTGTTTCTATTGATGAAAATAATAAATTTCATTATTCTAAACGAACCATGGAACTTGAGAGAGGAGATAATTTTTACAATTGGGAATCTGCAATGCGAAGAGACAACGTTCCCGAAAAAGTGAAAGAAATTAAAAATCTTCTAGTTGGTGCTGTTGAAGTAAATGTTTATGGCGAACTTGCTGGAGGAAAATATAATCATCCAGATGTTCCTAAAGAAAATGTTAGTGCTGTACAGGCAAGAGTTCAGTACGCTCCATTTGTATTCTTTTACGCATTTGATATTTCTATTGTTGATTGCGAAAACAAGAGATATTATCTTGATGAAGAAACTTTTGATAAAGTTTGCAAAGCAGTAAATCTAACCAGAAGCATTGTGGTGAAAACTGGTACACTGAAAGATTGTCTTGATTATCCTAATGACTTTCAGGATCCGGTTGCTCAGACATTGTTCGGATTGCCCCCGATTGATAACAATATTACTGAAGGTGTTGTTATTAAGCCGTTTTATCCTATTTGGCTTCCAAATGGTTCTAGACTTATTATTAAAAACAAGAATGATAAGTTTAAAGAAAAAATGTCAGCAAAAACTGGAAAAACACCAAAGGAACCTGAGCGTGATCTAACTGACGTTGAAAATATGACTTTTAGATGGCTTGATGAATATAAGACAGAATCTCGTCTTTATTCTGTTATTTCTAAAATTGGAAGTGTAACTTCCAAAGATTTTGGAAAAATTATGGGTGCTTTTATGAAAGATCTTTTTGAAGAATTTAATAAAGATTATGAAAAAAAGATTAAGGAACTTGAAGAAACCCATACAGTAGAAGAATTTACTTTTTCTCGAGTTACTAAAAAGTTTCAGAAGCATGTTCAGAATTGGATTCGTCCGGTATTTATTAACATTATAAACAAGGAGAAATATAATGCTGACTGAAGATAAAGACATTATTAAGGATATCTCGAATGAATTATCAAAGAGTTTAACAAACCTGTTACATTCATATTGTAATAATAACAACCTTGTTGTTTGTGGGATTGTTGATGTTAAATACATATATAAATTTGATGCGTTTATCGTTGATCTTACGCATGTTCAATACAAATATAAAAACAAATTTTATAATATGTTTTCTAAAACAAATCATAAACGTAAATTTATGCATATGATTTGTTCTGTTTTAACCATGTATAAAAAGAACGATTATAAAGCAGTTGTTTTATTAGAAACTGATAATAATGATGTCGTATTTGACATGGTAAAAACGCCTAATCAGTTTATTGTACATAATTTTAAAAAAGTTCTAAAAGCGATTAAAAAATCACTTCCAAATAATGATGAATTTGAATGTTATGCAGATGTTGTAAACAATAAAACTATTGATATTGTTGTACAATGGAAAAAACAGTACGCTTTTTCAATTAATATTTCACAGCATGAAATGAATATTGAGTGTTTTGAAGCTGGTTCACGCGAAAAATTAAATGGAATAACTGTTAAATATCCTGCACCATGTCATATGACTTATGATGATGCTATTATTTATTTTATGAAATTTGTAAAGTTATATTTTAATGAACTTGAAAACATGAAATACTTTATCTTTTTTTAAAAATGAACTACAATACTATTAATGATTTACTTTTTTATCAAAATGAAATCGATTCATTAAATAGTGGAAATATTTCTTATTATGCACAATTTTTTAATGAGAAAAATTGTGCATCTATTTTACCAAAAATAAAGCCATATTTAGATGATGTTTTTTATAAAATATTTTTCAATTATTTTATGGCTTCTCACAGCAAATTTATTCCATTATTAGCTGATCGTTTCCCTGTTGATAATTATATAGATTTTAGTTTTTCAAATATACAATTTGTACTGACTTTTATTGAATACATGCCTGATATAATTTTATCATGTAAAAAACAATTAGATCAAAAATATCCAAATACAATAAACACTTTACAAAAATCATTATTTTATCAAAAGATTGGTGATTTAAGAAAAGACGTTGAACGCTTACTTGAAATTGAAACAGGTCAGCAAACACCGTATCATTCTAAGATGCTAAATTTTATAAATTTTTTAGATTCTCTGTAACTTTTATCATATTTTGCTATTATAACTTAAAAAATAAGAAAGACAATAATATGTTTAATTTTTATCTGTACAAAAATGACGTATTTAAAACTTCTATTAATCCTTGGAAAGCTAAGCTTTCTGAAAATATACAGAATGTAAGCGGAATTGATTCTGCTTCGGTTGAACATATTATTTCTGAAATGAAAAAATATCCAAAAGAAATTATAATTAGAGAAACTTCTATTCCTAACGTATGTTCGTTTAATTTTAGTCGTGATATTTTCTTTAAAGGAAAATGGAATGAACTTTCTAAAATTGCACGTGGATTGTTTATTAATACAACTTCAAACGAAATTGTTGCACGCGGATATGATAAGTTTTTCAATTTTGAAGAAAGACAGTTTAACACTTTAAGCTGGCTTGAAGAAAATATCAAATATCCTGTATATGCATATGAAAAGTATAATGGATATCTTGGAATGCTTGGATATGATTCCATGAGTGATTCACTTGTATTTTGTTCTAAGTCATCTACTTCATCTGATTATTCTACATGGTTCAAAGAAATTTTTGTTTCTAATTGGACTGGCGATGAAAATGATCTTAAAACATTCTTAAAAAATGAAAATCTTTGCTTGATTTTTGAAGTTATTGATCCAATTAATGATCCGCATATTGTGAAATATGACAAGAAAGAAATTGTTCTTATTGGCGCAGTAAAACGTCTTGTTAAGTTTACTCCTCTCTCTTATAAAGAACAATGTGAAATCGCGAAAAAATTCAACTTCAAAATCAAAGAATTGATTAAAACATTTAATGATTTTCAGACTTTGAAAGACTTTATTCTAAATGAATCAAAATCAAATGATGAACGTGAAGGATTTGTATTTGAAGATGCAAATAATTACATGTTCAAACTTAAAAATCATTTTTACAAATTCTGGAAAAATCTTCGAAGTGTAAAAGATAGAATTGCAAAAGGCCACAATGTTCCTCTCGGATGGTGTAAGGACCCTGTTGGAACAGAATTTATTGGCTGGTGCAAAAAACAAAATAAAAACTTTCTTTCTAATACAAGCATCATTAAACTTCGTGAAATTTTTCTGAATTCTAGATAACTTTTATGCAAGTTTAACTATCTTATTAATATAACCGTAAAACAAAACTTAAAACTTTAAAAAGTGAGGTTGTAAATGTCCAAGCTTAGTGCCAGAATGTTCGAAGAAGTAACTGAAATTGTTGAACGCATGCTCAATGATTTCGTTAATGTCAACAAGTATGATGTGTTTACATCTGCAAGGAGTCGAACTGGTGAATATGTGAGGTATCGCGACGTTCGCGAAGAAATCGACAGCATTATTAAAGATGTTGCAGATAATCTTAATATTGAACTCGAAAAGAAGTTTGTAAGAAGGCCGGATGGTACCGTATATATTGAGTATGTTCCGGAGATGGCCGAAGACGATGATGATTCGGATATTCTTGAGGCGGAATCCGATGAACAGTATGTCGAAGAATCTGAAGATGAATCCGAAGATGACAAGATTGATAACGATTCTGATGATTCTGATGAAGATGAACTCATATATTATACTACAATTGATTCACAGGGAAGAATTTATATTCCTAGTGACATTCGAGTAAAATTTGATATCGATGCAACTGACACTTGGGTGTTTCGTGATCCAGAACGTAAAGAAATTGTTTTGAACGGAGTAGATCTTACATCTGAAGTTAATCTTGAAGATCATGCTCAGCTGTATGTTGCAAAAACGCTTGGCCTTCGTGAAGGTGATGAGGTAAAAATGTATAACACCTATGAAGGTGTCATTATTGAACCTAAATAATTTTTATAATTATTTTTAAAATAATGCTTCTAGGTTTAAAATAGATCTAGAAGCATTTGTGTTTTATATGCTTCTATTAAACAAAAATCCTAACATTTTAATCAAAAAGGAAACATAAAAATGAAAAGAGAAACAATCAAATTTAATCGGTTACACTTATATTCCTAAAGTAACAGCACCCAACACATTTGCAATTCCAGCGACTAAAAATCCATATGGATACACTATTCCTAAACAAAGTACATTCATCTATTTTGTAACAAAAAATGACGATTACGAAGATTATGGAAAAATTCCATACTTTGGTATTCCAATTAAAGAAATTGATGCTAAAAATCTTTCAGTATTAGAAAATATTGATCCGTCATTTAAAACAAATAACCCAGGTCTTTATCAAGATAAACCTGTAATTAATTATAATATACAAAATCTAAATTCTACTAAAAGAACTTATGATGACAGTTTTACTAGAAATGTGACAATAGATTTCTTTAAAAGATATTTCAATGTAAATCTTATTTCGCATCCTCGGTCTTGTATATAAAGGAACAGATAAAATTGCTGCTGAAGGTCAATATTGTATTGATTTAGTAAGTGATGATTATTCTATTGAAGTAGAAGTTGAACGTAATACTTCAAATTCTCCTTTGTTTAATCAAAAATATCCAGAATTTTCATTAATTGTTTCAAAATTTGAAAAGTATTTTAGAGCAGCTGATGAAAAACAAAGATATATGGTATATGTGTTAGATAATGGAGAAAAGATTTCTATTATATCTGGAGATGATATTAGAAATACATATTTTAAAAATGTTACATGTAAATGGTTTTCTTCTCAACATACAGAAAAAACTCATCTTATTCATGCATATATGATGACAATTGGAATTTGTGCAACATTTGAAACAGCAACACTTAAACCGCTTTATGTTGGAAATCATTGCTCGTGGATTAATAAAGATAAATCAATTCAAAATATTTTAACAGAATCATATGTTGATTATCACGTTTGATATTTAAACTTTAAAAATAAGCTCGCTATTTTATAAATGAGTGAGCTTATTTTTTTAATTAATAAAGGTATAAAATTTTATATATGAAAACCGAGATTAATTCCATATTAAATGAAATTGATGCAAAATTTACTCATAATGATGCACTTGAACGAAAAATTCACGTTGGAGATGTTGTTGCTGTATTAGATACTTCATATAACGCAAAATGTTCAATGACTCTTACTATTGGAATTGTTGAAAAAACTAATGCTAAGTACCTTAAAATCATTGATTATAAATCATTTTTTACGGATGAAAGACATTATGTTAGTAGAGCAATTGTTGGACACATGTGTTGTATTATAAATAATGAAATTCCAAAGTATGACTTGGATGCAATTAAAAATACATTCGCCACTCCATTTGAGCCGTTTTATGGATATGTTTTTGCTTATAAAATAACTGACGATTTTTATTGTTTACATCTTATTTTATCAAAAGGAATGGGAACAAAAAATACTTTTGAATCCGCATTAGATGAATTGAAATCATCTTATAATAATGATGTATTTCTTACACATATTAAAGATAAAACAATTGAAAATATTCATATCTTAATGAAAGATTTTACATTTAAAAACGTGAAAGATGTTGATGATTATTCAAAAATTTATAATGATTTTATTTCACCTTCAACAACAAAGTCTTCAAAATCAATTCGTATTCTTAATCGTGAACCTTTATTTTGTAGTATTGACAATAAAGATGATGTAACAATATATGAGATTGATTGTTGGGGTCACCGCGGTAGCTCAATTTTTGTTCCTAAAACTCTTTCATATAAAAATTATAGTGCTAGAGGTATGTTGGTAGTTAATTCAGAAAAAGAATTCGAATGTTATAAATCATTTATTAAATTTGTAAGGGCTTTAAATGAAAACTAATCTGAATAAACTTGTTGATCAGATTAAAAACAATGTTGTATTTCGTGATATGCTTGGATTTGAATTGCATGTCGGAGATATTATAACATATCATTGTAAACGTAATGATAAGCAAGTAATCGGTTACATATATTTTATTGATAAAACAAAAGTTTATGTTTGTAATACAAAAGATAGAAAACAATCATTTAACGATGAAATTACACATACAGAAAAAAAGTGCGTAAAAATAAATGATGTTTATAGTTTTAATAACTTAGGTATTCCTGAAAAGGGCGAAAAACTATATAAACGTACAGTAAAATATTTTGTTTTTATAAAACCAAAAAATGAAGAAAAGTGGAAATTTTCTGTTATTAAACCAGAATATAAAATTAATAAATCAATTATTGAAAAAATTTATGAAGTATTTGGTTCTTCTACAATCGATAATTTAAATGATACATTTTATCTTTTACTTAGTACTGATTATTATCAATATGTTATGACTTGTGAAAATAAAAAATTATTTGAAATAATTAAAAATTTACCACAAAATACATATGGTTTTTCTGCATCAATATTACTTCCACGTAATATAAACTATCCAAAATGTTTTGAATATTCAACATTATCTGAAATGAAGTCTTTGCACTTTAATGAAGTTCAAACAATTGAACATATTGATGAAAATACGATGATAACAAATTTACACACATATAAAAATAAAGTTGCTTCTAAAAATATTTGTGATATTTATGCATCACTTAAGTACTATGATAAAAACTAGATAAATAGTAAAAGTTTTAAATGGACTTTAAAAATGAGTTTGATTCATAAGGTAAAAGAAAAAGATAACTTATATCGTAAGTTTATTATGGAAGATTCTGGAGTAACACCTATACAAGATGTTATTCAAGATGTAGATCCAAAGGACGTGGTATTGGGTTCAATTCTTACTATTTCTCAAGCTAATGTAGAAGAAAAGAAAGAATTTGATTTTGAAGTTTGTAGTGTATGGAATGATCCAAAAAATGTATTTACAATTGTGAATACATCTAAGGATAAAACAGAAAATAACGCATGGATTTTGTTTTATTCTTCTAATTCATGGTATGTTAGAAAGTCTTTACGTGGAACAGTTAATGTTCATGTTACAATTAAGAATAGTGTAGAGGAAGAAAAGTAATAATGAGTAGCAAGTTTTCTCCAATTGCATTGGATAATTTAATTAATGAAGTCGCAGGATCTATTAATGATATTGATGATGAATTATCTGAGTATAATAATGACCAAATGCCATCTGTAATGGATCCATCTATCAATAATCTTGTTGATCAAAAACAAGGAATGACTGTAGATTTTAAAAGAACTTATGCACAATTGGAAAAACTTCTTGAAAACGGTAATAACGCAATGAGCATTCTTCAAGCAATTGATCCCGATGTTTCTACACCAGAAACAGTTCATGCTGTAACCTCGTTGATTTCTGCACTTAAATCTGTTATTGCCGAATTTAATAAAATTCATTTACTTAACATCAAATATAATCAAACGCTTAATCTATTAGAAGTGAAACATCAACATAAACTTAAAGAAATTGAATTAAAAAATACAATCACTTCTGAAAAAGCTGTCGATGCTCAAGTTGTACCTGAATGGAATTCTGCAGAAATGCAAGAATTTATGGAATGGAAAAGAGAAAAAATGATGAAAAAACTTGAAGCAAATTAAAATGAAAAATTTAACAAAGAACAATTAAAACTAAATTTTTATATTTTATAAGTAAAATGACAAAAGAAGAACAAATTTTAATAGATAGATGGCATCAAGAATGGAAATGTGATCTGTCAATGATTAATAAAAAAATAATTTTTATTGATAAATTAAGTAATAGAAGCTATTTAATATATTGTAATGGAAAAAATTTAATTAAAATTTTAAAAAAATCAAAAAAACATAAGAATGTAATTTCTCAGTTTAAAGATTTATTTTCAACAAAAAACTTTTCATTAAATAAAAACTGTTCATTTAAGTTTATTCATCTTTTTAAACATGATTTAAATAATGAAATTATATTTGGAATTAAAGATGATCAAATTAGTTTCGGAGGATTTGGAATTTATGAAATTTGAACAAGTTTTTAATAAAATAATTAATGAAATGAAGTACATAAATGGTGAAAATGCAGTCTATAAAATCAACGATGAAGCATTTGAGCCTATTATTTATAAAGATGTTTGCATATGTGCGTCGTCATTAAATTCAGATTTATTTCATGTACTCAACAGAATTAACAAAAGAACTAATGGAAAATATACGTTAGAAACAATTTTAACTATAATTAAAAGATATATTGATAAGGATTTAAACTTAGAAAAACTTTTTAGAAATAAAAAGAGAAAGACTTATTCATGCTCAATATAATCAAAAGAATTTAATTTAGTTAAAGTACAAGTAACATTTGAAAGAAACAATGCAAGAGATATCTTTTCTTCTGGAATAGAAAATTGCAAATATTTTTGTTTTATTTACACTATCTTAGATAAAGAAATGCAAGAAAAAGGAACAGATATTAAGCTTTATGTTGAATCAAAAACTATAAATTAATTTGAAAGTTAAAAACATAAATGAATTTGACTGATGAACAATTTTCACGTTTTTTCCCATTTGACTATCCACGATATGATCAAAGAGAAGTTATTGAAAAGATTTTAACAGCGTTTGATAGTGGAAAGCGTCATGTAATTCTATCAGCTCCAACGGGTTCTGGAAAATCAGTAATTGCAGTAACAGTTGCAAATGCATTACGCGATAGAAATTTTAGTTTTCATTCAGAAATTATTACAAGCCAAAAATGTTTACAAGAGCAATATTATCATGATTTAAACATTCCAATTGTATATGGAAAATCAAATTATACATGTAAATTGAGTCCTGTTTTAAATTGTGAATGTGGTGTTTGTGGTGGAAGTAAACAAAAGGCATGTAATGATTGTCCATATACTTTAGCTATAAGTGCAGCTCGTAATGCTTCTATTTGTTCCACTAACTATGCATTTTTTCTTCAAAGAAATAAATTTTACGCTGCTAGTAATAGCTTATATGCAGATTTTATTGTATTTGACGAATGTCATAATTTAGAACAAGAAATTCTGCAAATGTGCACTTTTAAAATAACTGATGAGAGACTTCAATATCTTGGTTATAACACAAAAGGTTATATTCCAGTTTATGGTACATCTGAAGAAAATTTAATAGCATGGCTAAATGATGTTAAAGCTGGATTAAAAATTGAAATTGTAAAAGTAGGACATTTATTACAGAAAATTGATATTTTTAATTCTCTTTCAAAAAATGGAAAAATATCACCAAATGAACTTAGAGAACATAAAAAAGTTCACACCCGTCTAAAAGGAATTGTTAGCTATATTAATCAAATTTCACTTCTATTAGAACAATATCAAGAAGGAAATAGGTTCATTGCAACATTTGGAAATAAAGAAATTGAATTTAAATTATTGCACGGCTCATCTTTATTTCAAAAATATGTAAGCAATTCTGCCGTTTGCTTTTTACATATGTCAGCTACAATTTTATCAAAAGAACAACATTGTAAAAACCTAGGTATTGATTTGGATGATGCTGAATATATCTCCTGTGAATCCAGATTTCCTTTATATAATAGACCAATATTTTACGATCCAATAGGTTCAATGGCATTTAAGGATAAACGAAGCACTATTCCTAAGATGGTTAAAAGAGTTGATGAAATTCTTACACAATATAAAAATGATAAAGGTATAATTCATACAATTAGTTATGAACTTACTGAAGCCATGATGGCTGGTATTAGCAATAAAAATAATTGGAGAATTTTAGTACCTAGACCTGGAAATAGGCAAGAAGTATTAAATCATTTTTATACATCAGATGAGCCTCTTGTATTGATGTCACCAAGTTTAACTGAAGGATTAGACTTGAAAGATGACTTATCGCGTTTTTGTATCGTATGTAAAATGCCATTTGCAAATACAAACGATCAATGGATAAAAGAACGTCAACAAGAAGATCAAACGTGGTATGCAGCAAATACATGTACGGTATTAATGCAAATGACTGGACGCAGTGTACGAAGTGAAAAAGACGTAGCTTCAACGTATATTCTTGATAGTTGTTTTAACTTTTTAGTGTATAAGCATGGAAATTTATTTCCAAAATGGTGGCAAGAATCTGTGTTTTCAATAGAAGATGAAAACGCGATAAAAGAAAAACAACAAGAACATTAACATTGAAAAATCTTCTTACAAATGCAAATTATGGAAAATCATTAAATGAAATTTCTCATATTCGTCAAACATCATTTAATGATTTGTACAACCTTATTATGGAGCATGCAATAGACTTATTTACACCAGCAACATTATTAAAATTTATAAAAAATGATTTTTATAACTCTTTTTTGTTTACTTTTCAGTAAATAAATGCTATATTGAAAATACAAACAAATAAATAGAAAGAAAATATCATCATGAATATTGTCAAATCTCATCCTGCATTCAACAAACTTTTCATTAACGACACTGAACACGCAATTCCGATGATCATCAATGCGCTTATTGAAAATTCAGAGAAATGTGCTTTTGATGAGTTTTGTCAAGCAATTGTAAAGTTTGCGGATGACTATGTCAAGACTGGACTTCGTTATGGAATGCCAGAACATTGTTCTAAAGAAGCTATTTCAAGTAAAATTAAAGGTGATATATTTGAAATTTTTTCCATGTTTGTTCTCCAGAAAATTGGATCCTTTCATGATGTTGGTGTAAAGGAGGGGACTTACAAACAGATTGATGATACTGAAGACTGTGGTTTGGACTTCTATGGAGTGTATGGGCGAGATAATTCACGACGAGCTTTTGGACAGGTGAAATTTCGAAATCCAAATATTCCTATCAATGGAGAAAATGTTCCTTTCTCCCGTATTACAAAGAATAAACTTGCAGGAGAAGCTTGTACTGAATTTGGATGTGATCTTAATAAAGATGTGTTGATCTTTGTAACAAATGTACGAGCTGAAGATGCAATGTCAATTTCTCTAAAAAATGTTATTGGCTGGACTGGTACCAACCCTGATCGTTCGCACCGTTACATCAAAATTTGCGATAAGCTGACCTTTGAAAATATTATTGGATATAATTCAATTTCGTTCTGGGAAGAATTTCGAAAATGTTTTGAATAACCTATTTACTTCCATTCAAAAAACGTTATATTAAAATATAACAAAACGACAACAAAACAAAGGGCGTCACTATGTTTAATTTTGATTTTACTGGAATGATTGGAAAAGCATCCGCTGTTCAGAAAATCTTTGATAAACTGATCGATCTTGACGTTCTTGAAAATGGAATGGATGCAGGATTTCGTTTCTATCAGAAAGAAATGTGGGAAAGATTCCTTGAAATTTTCCATGGTTCTGAAGAAGCTGGGATGTTCCAAGCTGCTACTGGTACCGGAAAAACTGAAGTATTCAAATTCTTCATTCCTTATCTTCTTTGCAATGCTGAAGCTAACAATGACAAAGAAGGTAAAGTCTTCGGAATTGTTTGCCACCGTCATTCCTTGATCAATGACCTCAATCGCCGCATGCTTCCTGTACTTTTCAACAAATACTATGAAGATGAAAAACGTCTTCAGTTCTTCAAGAAAAACGAAGTTGCCGGAATTGGACTGGATAAAGAAAAAGTAAAATTCTACATTGTCAACTCCGGAACGGTTTTGAAAGATTTCAATTGTTCCAAGGAAGATAATGAATCCCTCCATTGTAAAGACCTTGCTGAAGATGACAAGATGCAAAAACGTCTTCAGAAGGAAGGCTACAATCAAGCTCATATCAATTTTTGCAGAAAGAAACTTGTTGAAGAAGTTGAAGAAAATCGCAAAAATGGAATTCATTCGTTCTTCATCTGCCTTTATCAGTCCATTGGAATCAAAGAAAATTCCGTTGTGTTGCAGAAATTGAATTTTGATATGATCATTGCCGATGAGATTCATGCTTTGAATAGCATGGGAAATGAAATTGGAACAAATAACTTGAAATTCTTCGAAACTGTCAAAAAACGTTTCTTCTTCACTGCTACACCTCAATTTGACGCTCGTGATGAAAGATACATGAATGGTGAATTCCAATTTGCCCGCAATTAAGTTTACTTTTTGAATCCATATGTTATCTTATAATATAAGGAAACGAAAAACAAAAATTAAAGGAAGGAATTCCTATGAATCTCATTGAACAGCTTTTCAACGACTTCAGCGCTAAATATCTCGAAGAAGCAAAAAATAAAGGTGTTGATCTCGGTCTCCAAGCTGTTTATACTCCTATTGATAAAATTGAAAAAGCCACAGGTTTTCGTTTTGCTGATTACATCACTGCTGAAACAAGATCTGTGGCTGTTCTGTTTAATAATGAATTCATCAATTACTTTATAAAAGAACTTTCGCAGGATTATATTAACAATATTAAGTTTACTTTCTTTTATGATTGCGAATTTGATTACAAGCAGGTTCGAAATTACATTTTCTTCTCTGGTAATAAATTGAATATTGAGATGATTCCTATTGAAAATATTAAGAATTTGGATAAAGTTATGGCTGGTAAAAAATTTGATATTGTGTTTAGCAATCCTCCGTATAGCGGTATTGATTTGAAGATTTTGGAATACATGTTCAGTAAAAATGTTGCAGATTCTTTTGTTTGGATTGCTCCGATTCGCTGGCTTCAAGATCCTATTGCAAAATATAAACGTTCCACATTTAATAAATTTGAAAAGCTTGGTATCTGTCAAAAGATTCAAAACGTTGTTGTAATTCCACAAAGACGTGCTGAAATTATTTTTAATAGTGGGGAACAGTGTGGCACAAGATTTAATTTTGATTTAGGAATTATACAAATTGAAAAAAATAAAATGGATTCAGAATATTATCTTTCACTTTTTCATCCACTTCTTTCATCCATTCTTGAAAAAATTGCTAAAAAATCAAAATCAATGAATGACTATTGTGAAAAATCAAAAGTAGATGGAATTCGTGTAAAAATTGCTTCTGTTACTGACTGGTTTGTTGGATCAAAACTTTCAATTTTTTATAAAAATGAAATTTATAAGGATGGCTATCAAAATGGTACCTATTGGACTGAAACCGCAAAAGCAAAGAATCAATTTTCTAAAAAGATAGGAGATCCAATGCCTCTTTCTATAAAATTCAATTCTTTAAATGAAGCAAATAATTTTTATAATTCATGTATTGATAAATTTATGCATTTTTTGAATTTTTCAGTTCAGAGGGACGTGAACGTCCCTCTGAACTTCCTCCCATGTATGATGAATGAAATTAATCCCCGTACCGGTTTGAAAGGTTATGAAGGTGAATGGACCAATGAAGATTTTTATCAGTTCTTTGGAATTACCGAAGAAGAACAAAAATATATTGAAGAAACAATGTCTCAGTTCAAATAAAAATTAAGTTTACTTTTTTAATTTGAGTGTTATTTTATAATATAAACAACAAATTGAAAGTATTATAACATATGTTCTCAAAAGTTCTCAATCAGTCTAATCCGATTTTTGGTAAACTTGTTTTTCGTACTGACCGCGAAATGACAAAGAAGATGACTGAAAAAGGATTTATTACTCCGCTTACCGCTGTCATTATTTCTTCCACTGATAAGAAAACTCATGAAGCAGTCAATGTATCCGCCGACGAAATTGATAAGAAGCTTTCTCATTTTCTCTATTCTTTGAGAATGGCAACTTTGGATTTGGATGCGCGTATTAAACAAAATTCTAATGGAACAAGAAGAGCATTTCTGTTTGTTACCGTTCGTGGAAATGCATATCTGAAGAAAGTTCGCTATGATGCAGACTTCAATAAGTGGCTGCGAGATAACAACATTGGAGTTTACATGACCTCTTCATTCCTGCCGAATGGAATTGAAAATGATTATGACGGCGGCGGTCAGATCAAAAAAGCTAATGAACTCAATTGGGCTGATGCAAAGATTGGTATTTCTGATTTCATCGATATCATCAATGGATGTTCTGAAAAATTTGCAAATTTGAATCTTACTACTGAAGAAACCAACAACAATATCAACATTCTTCTCAACATCGAACAGGCTAACACTGGTGTGAACCTCCCTGCATTGAATGGTGTGTTTATTTCCAGACTTTTGGACAAAAATGACCCTCTGGCATTGCAGATTCCTGGACGTTCCTGCAGACCGGATGATGAAGATAAACCTAACATCAATATGTGGAATATTGATCCTAACTTTACCATTACTGATAGATCCACTTTGGTAAAGCCGAAAAGCTATATTTACTTCTCTGCTGATGAATTTTCCTATGATGAGTTTAATCAGTGTAAAGAAGTTCTCAACATTATCTATTCCAATTTCTATATGACTAAACCGATTATTTTGGATGACGAGGCTGGTATTGGTAAAGATGATGAACCTGACAACTCCAACAAAAACACACCTGAACTCAAAGAAGGAAAAGAATGGAAACTCAAATATGATACTCATGTTGAAGTAATCGATCTCCTTTCCAGTGTCCGATATGAGCCTGAAGATGAGATCCGTTATAAATTCTATAAGATGCTGTGCGCAGCTCCAGATGATATTCAAATGAAGTATATGAACCTTACTAAAAAGTATGCAAACAACGTCTGCACGAAGAAAGATTGGGTACTTCTAACAAACATGATTGAGCATGATTTGAAGGAAGAACAGAATTAAGTTTACTTTTAACAAGTAAATGTTGTTTAAATCAAAAATTCGTTTATGAATTACTTTAAATTCATTTTTAGTGATCAATTTCTTTCAGTATTTAACCATCAACGATTTACCACTAAGAAATAATAAATATCTTGGAGAATTCGTTTTGTAGTAAAATAAAAAATTTAAGCGAATCTTATAAATTTTAGAAGATTCGCTTTTAACATTTATAAGAATATTGCTATTTTTATAATACGAAAAGCTAATTGAAAACTTTATATAAGCAGCTACTTAATTGAAACTGGTTAAGTTTATTAAAAGTTAATGCTGTATGCTCTGCTAACGGATATATGATAAGAGGTCTATAAAGTTTTAATGTTGATTGAAAATTGTTTTATTTCGTCTGGTGAATTATCTTAATGTTCACCAGCGGCACGAGAATTTGAAAGTTGTTTTTCTTAAGATTGAAACTATAGCTTAACTGGTTAGAGCAGACGGATTTTGGTTCGAGTCCAAATAGTTTTTGTTGAGGAAGTGACTACTCTATCAACCTTTTGAGAGAAAAACAATTTAAGCTGAAACTAGTCATTTTAGCTTATAGAATTTATCACCGCTGGCGGAAGTTAAGCAATAGTCATCAGACGAAATAAAACAGTTTAAAATTATAAATTAAGAGAGATTTAAAAATGATCAAAGCTGAAGTTAAAATTGGTGATTGGTGTTACGTATTTGGCGACGACGTTTTTGTTCAAATCTCTGATATTGAATAGTTACCTTTTCTATAGAAGTTTATAGAAAGGTTTTTGTATTGTTAGAGGAACTATGGGTGCCTCTATGTAGAATATTTATTGCTGCATTTGTATCTGCGTCAATAATTAATCCACAGGAACAATGATAAAATTCACCGTTGACGGTTATTTTTTAAAATTGTTCCACAATTAGAGCAAGTTTGACTTGTGTAAGCTGGATCTACTTTAATAAGTTTGAAACCTTCAATTTCACTAAGTTGATTCAACTTGTCTAAAACCTGTCTATAACTCCAATATTGGAGTTTGTTATTTAAAGATTTGTACAATTTTGAAGCATGTTTAACATTTCTTAAATTCTCACAAACAAAATCAGTATCTTTGTAAAAATTAATAAATTTATTAACTACTTCATTAATTTTATCATGCTTAAACTTTAAAAGCTGTTTATAGTTTTTGCTTCCGTCTTTTCTTTAATGAAAGTTTATTATAGATTGACTTTAATTCAGCTCCGCCAGTGAACTCCATTTGAATCTGAAATAAGTTTATTGTAACCAATATCTAATCCTACAACATTTTTATTATTTTTCTTTATTTCTTCTTTTTCAAAGAATAAAATTAAGAAAAACTGGTTGTTTTGCTTGGTGATTGAGATTGTGTTTCTTCTATTCCAGTTTAAGTATTTTTTAGCATATTTGTAAAAATTAAAAGGTAAATTGATTGTTTCACCAACCTTTTTGTTTTCTTTATTCCAAGGCAAACGAATTCTAATAAATTCATCAAAACTTTTACCTTCCTCAAAATCAACCAATCCTGCACCCAAAATCATTGAACACTTGTTTATGTTTATTTTAATTCTCTTTAAATAGTTAATATTCAACTCTTTAAAATGCTTATCAAGAAATTTTCTGTGTTTATTTTCTTTTGAACACTTGTAGTAAAGTTTCTTGTACTTTTTATAAACTCTTTTTTGTGTTAAATTTATGTTTGAACGAATGATTGAGACTGCTTGTTGGTAGATTGAGATTCTGATTTTGGAATTTTGAATTTTGTTTATTGGAAGTAGTTTAGAGCTTAAGAAGTTTTGAATTGGTAGTTGTTCATTTTTAAGCAAGTCAATATAAAACTTCAAATCTTCCATGTACATTTCATGAAAAATCTCAAGCTTTTCTAATTTATTAAAATTGCTTTTACCCAAACTAAACTTCAAACTTCTTATCATTATAAATATATCAAGTATTACAAATTTATTTATACAAATTTATGACGATTACTTATAAAAATCTTTTATTATAAATTTTATAGAAAAATCATAAACATTCTTAAATAACCTGCTATTTTTAAATTAACTTAAAATTATACGATTCTAATAATAATGTTAAGCGTGTTTACGCGATTGATGCTGTTAACGGGATTTTTGTTGATCGTTCACTTACTTGGATTTGTAGTAAGGACAAAGATCCTGAAAAAATTTTTCAAGAACTTTCTTATGAAGAACTTGAAGAGCGTATGATTAATTGAAAATAATTAAGCGCCCATAACTCAGCGGACAGAGTATCTGCCTTCTAAGCAGAGAGTCACAGGTTCAAATCCTGTTGGGCGTACCATTTTAATTTTACTAGAGAAGAAAAATGAAATTAATCGATGAGTATTGTCTTCCATTTGAAGATTATTCAGATATGATTGTTGAATGTAAATCTAGCGGACGATATTCTGGCAGTAAATGTTTTAAATATGTTAATTGTGAAAACAATTGTATTATTTCAGAAGATTCTCTTGGTAGAACTTTAACTGCAATTAAAAATAAAGATTTTGCTATTCTTACGGCATATCGAGGTAATTTCTCTAAAGCAGAGAATATTAAAAGAAATCGTCAGCTTCGTGCGATTTTAAATAATAACAAAATGGGAGTACATCAACTTGTTGGACATTGGCAAGAAGCTCCGGCAGGTAAAGAATATGATGTAGTAGAACGTTCATATTTAGTCACTAAGCCTGATAATATGAGTTTTGAAGAATTTAAAGAAATTATTCTTTCTTTACTTACTATTGATGGTGAAACACAAGATGCAGCAATTATTAAAAATGATGAAGGTATTTTTCTTCTTTTTAATAATGGCAGTCTTGATAAAATTGGTGATGATGTTACGCTTGGAAAAATTAATCAGGCATATTCACAACATGTAAAAAATAATATGCCATTTGTATTTGAAGGAATTGAAACTCCAGCAACAAATTTTGCTAAACAACTTTATACAAAATATAATATTTTATTTTAATTATTTTACTTTCTTTACTGGTTTCTTTATTGGTGAAAAAGTTGCATATAAAGATGTTGAACTTTCGAAAAGAAATCGTAAAAAAATTATTCAAGATATGAAAAAACAGATTTATGTCAGAAATAAAAATCAATAAAATTGAATAAAGCTGTTTACTTTTATAGAAATTAAGCTATTATATAAGATATAGATGCTGATTGAAAATTAAAATTATCTTACTCCGTCTAGTAATAAGCGATGATTATCAGATGAAATAAGATAATTAAAAAAGAATATGAATTATTTAAGAATTTATAATAACATTATTTTATATAGGAGAAATAATCCATTAAGTAATGAATATGTTGAATGTCATCATATAATTCCTCGTTCTTTAGGACGGAAATGATTTCAAAGAAAATTTAGTTAAACTATCTGCAAAAGAACATTTTATATGTCATTTACTTTTAATAAAGATTTATAAAAATAATTATATATCATTTGCAAAAATGGTAAAAGCATTTACAATGATGAAATGTGTATCTAAGACACAAACTCGTTATATTTCATCTAAAAGTTATGAATCTTTAAGAAAAGAATTTTCGAAAATTCAATCTTATTCACAAAGCGGAATCAAAAATTCGCAATATAATACGATATGGATTAACAAAAATAATATCTTTAAGAAAATTCATAAAAATGAATTATCTTTTTATATAAAAGAACGGATGGAAATTAGGTAAAGTTGATAAAACTGAAAGAAAAATAAAAAGACAACAGCAAAAGCTTTTAATAAAACAATTAAAAGAATTAATAAAAACAAAAGAATATATTCAATATTATTCTATATATAAAATATATGGATATGAAGAAGTAGTAAAGCAATTTAATTATAAATATACAAAGCAAAACTTAGTGCAAGGTTTTGCAAAATATGTTAAAGATTTTATACCGCAAAATGGTAAAAGACGAAAAATAATTTAATATTCCTCTGTAGATCAACGAGTAGATCAACTGTCTGTTAAACAGTGGGTTGCTGGGGCGGAGCCAGCCAGAGGAGCCAATTTTATAATAAAAATTATATGTATATGTGAATTTCTTTCAGAAAGAAAGAAGTTCAAAAGATATACTTTAAGTGGTTCGAATCCACGCCGGGTAGTCTGTAAAAGGCTACTTGGAATAGTTAAGCTTTGGATAGCAACATATAATTTTTATATCTCATACGCGGAATAGCTTAAGTAGTAGAGCTCTCCTAATGGTAGGAGAAGATTTCAGTGCAAGTCTGAATCTGCGTCATCTAACGATTTGGGGCTGTAACTCAATTGGTAGAGTGTCTGCTTTGCAAGCAGGATGTTGTCGGTTCGAGTCCGATCAGTTCCATATAAAATTTATAACTAGACATGCCCAACTCTGCCCACACAAACTTTGAATATGTCTAGAAAAAATTTAAGCTAAACTTTACTTGTTAGAGTTTAGCTTAATTTGTTTTTAAAGTTTAATTTAAAAACAAAAAATGAATTTTTGTGATTACGGTTGTGGAAATATAGCAAATTACGTTTTAAGAAATGGAAAACATTGCTGTTCAGAAACATATCAAAAATGTCCAGGGTTAAGAAGAAAATATTCAGTTCGGTCTTAAAAAATGTTATCAAGAAAGTACAATTCACCAAAATTTCACATCTGACTCTAGAAAAAGACAAGGATGGTCTAAAGGTTTAACAAAAGAAACCAATGAATCCGTAAGAAATCGTGGTATTCATCTTCATAACAGATATGAAAATAAAGAAATTATACCTGCTTTCTTAGGTAAACATCATTCATCTAAAACAAAATCCAAGATTTCTACATCAATTTTAAAACATATTTCCGAAAATGGTCCAAACAAAGGAATTCGGTTATGGAAAACATGGCTGGTATAAAGAATATTGGTGCGATTCGTCATGGGAATTAGCTTATGTCATTTATAACTTAGATCATAACATAAAATTTAAAAGAAATTATCAGGGGTTCACGTATACTTTTAATGATAAATTACATAAGTTTTATCCTGATTTTATCCTAGAAGACCGGAACATATGTAGAAATTAAAGGAATCTTAGACAAAAAGAATCAGTCAAAAATTCAACAGTTTCCACATAAACTAATTGTAATTAGCAAAAATGAAATAAAACCTTATCTTGATTATGTCATGGATAAGTATCGGAAAAGATTTCATCAGTTTATATGACGGCTATTCAAAGAAAGAAAAGAAAACAAGCATTAAGAAACAGCCTAAACAAAAAATGCAGAAAACAACATCATTTAAAGAACTTTTTGAAAACAAAGTAAAAAATAGGATTACATTACTAACAGAATCAGATATTGATTTTTCAAAGTTTGGATGGGTAAATAAAGCGGCTAAACTTATAGGTATCACTCCTCAAAAAGTATCAAACTTCATGAAAAAATACATGTCTGAATTTTACGAAACAAAATGTTTCAAAAAAAGATCAAAAACAACTTAACATTTTAAAGTCTTTTGCTATTATATTAATATGAAAAACTTAATAATAATGAAAAACATTATGATATGTGTGATTCATTAATAAAAAAGTTTAAAGAATGCCCAGGTGATGGAATGGCAGACATAACTGACTTAAAATCAGTTGGTTAATCCGTGCGGGTTCGAGTCCCGCCCTGGGCACCATTATTTAAAAATTAATATGAATAAATTTCTTATAGATAAAGATCATTTTATTTTTGTTTGTAATTCTTCAAAAACAATGGTTAAAGCAGCAAAAGAATTACGGGTTAACATTTAGTACTTTTAAAAGATATGCAAAATTATTTGATTGTTATAAACCTAATCAGGGTGGAAAAGGAACAGTTAAGCAATTTAGTTCAAAAAAGTTATATGATATTTTAAATGGGAAATATCCAAAATTTCAAACATATAAATTGAAGCAGAAGCTGATTAAAGAAGGAATTAAAGAAAATAAGTGTGAAATTTGTGGTTGTGTAGATTGGCAAGGTAAAGAGTTGAATATGCAGTTGCATCACATTGATGGAAATCCTCATAATCATTGTTTAAACAATTTACAAATGTTGTGTCCAAATTGTCATTCACAAACTGAAAATTTTACTGCTAAAAACAAGAATTGGAGAATATAATATGAGTACTCGTGGAGCAGTTGGTATTATTTTTAACAATGAAGAAAAAATTGGTTATAATCATTTTGACTCATATCCATCTGGATTAGGAAATGAAATTCTTACTTTTTTGAAAGGCAAGACAATTGAAGAATTGAAACATATTTTTTCTAACATTGTATTAAAAGATAATTATGGCAATGACGTATGGAATTGGCAAACTCATACTTTTAATACAAAATTTGAGGATGTACATCGTTTTCTTACTGATTCATTGTTTTGTGAATTTGCTTATCTTATTAACTTAGATAGTAACAAGCTTGAAGTTTATGTGGGATTTAATTTGAATCCAAATGCTCCCGGTCGTTATGCTAAAAATACCATATACAAAAATGAAGAAAAAGTTTATTATGGTGTAAAACTTGTAGAAGAATTGGATTTGTATGATTTATTTGATGGAAAATATTCTATTGTTGATGATAAGTTTACTTTAATTACAGCTTATTAATGTGTTTTCTTTTTCATTTTGCCTCCTTGAGAGCAATAAAAAAGTCCCGTAGAACGATGACTGCGGGACTTTTTTATTTTTCCGATAAACCAGTTGCATTACTTGTTGCTCCATAAGCAATAGCAGAAGACCAATTTTGTTCTTTTTATTTGCAATTTATGTTTACTTTTGTGAAAAATAGTCTATTTTTATATAAACAAACAAATTAAAAGAGGTAACAAATGTTTGACACCACTGAAAAAGAGAATAAGCTGAACAAAGTTTCTGACAATGTTGATTGTATTGCTGAAACAATGACAAAAGTTTGTCAGTTTATTCGGTGTGCTGGATTTGATAAATTTGCTAAAATGTATCAAAAATATGGCATTGACAGCAAATCTTATATTGAAGAAAAATGGAATCTTGCTAATCGCAGTTTTATATCGTGGTGGTGCAATCTTGACTCTGATTTTCAGAAAAGCGTGATTAAATTTGTTACAAAATATTACGCATAATGCGTTAACAAATGATTAGAAAATGCTATCTTATAATTAACAACAATATTTAAACTAAGTATTGGTTAGTCCAAAATCAATACTGAAGGTACTGATCTCATACATGTCAGTACTGGAGCTTGGACAAATAAACGCTCTGTTATAAATGTATGCGTAGCTGGGGGACTATTCACAAGAAGCCAGCACCCGTTAACGTTCAGTGAATTAGATTGGTACAGACTAAGTAATGAGTTTGCTGGAAATCAATCTCGAATGTGTACCAAATTTCCAAAACTTCGGTGTGTAGTTCCGTAAATGGAAGCGGGCCGCGTTTGGGGCGCGGAGCGAAAGCCTTGTCAGTTCGAGTCTGACCACACCGACCATTTTTATTCTTACAGGTGTTCCCGTAGTCGAGAGTAACCTGTAGAGCTTTAGAAAACCTACAAATAATATTTGTGATAAAATAGTAAATTAGAACATGTGCTCTGTTGGCGAGTGTCAGATCGGTAATTATGAAAATGTCTTATAAACATTTAAAAGTGGGTTCAACTCCCACCTCGCCAACAGAGCACATGTTTTTATAGTTAAACTTGAAAGAATTATTATGAGTAATTTATGTTCATATGGATGTGGCAAAGAAGGAATTTACCATTTAAAAAATGGAAAATTTTGTTGTAGTAAAAGTTGTAGTGGTTGTTCAGAAATGAAAAAGAAAAATAGTGAAGCCCGTAAAAAACAAATTGCTGAGCAAAAATTAAATGGAACTTTTAAGTGTAATTTTAGTAAATTTGGACATACAGCATGGAATAAAGGTTTAACTAAAGAAACAGATGAACGCGTTAAAAAATCTTCAGAAACTTATAAAAATAATTATAAAGCTGGAAAATTTAAAATTTTAAGGCATTCACATACAATAGAAACAAAAGATAAACTTTCAGAAATTCGTTCTAAATATTTAGAAAAATGTCCAAATGGATTTCCTGATGTTGGTTGGTACAAAATACAAAATGTAAATGGTGAAGAGTTTACGGTAAGAGGTACTTGGGAAAGAGATTTCGGTAATTATTTGACATTACATAAAATTTTGTGGATTAGAAATGTTTATTTAAAATATATAAAGTCTGATGGTTCAATTCATAGATATAATCCTGATTTTTATTTACCTGAATTGGATTTATATATTGAGGTTAAAGGTTATTTTAGTGAAAAAGATAAATTAAAAACTAAACTTGTTTTAGAACAAAATAAAATAAATTTGAAATTTATTAAAGAAGCTGGAATTATGTTGATTAGAAACAATTTAGATGAAGAATTAAATAAAATTTTAGTTAATTTTAATTAAAAAATATGATTTGTGAGAATTGCGGTAAAGAGCATGAAGGTGTTTATGCAAGCGGAAGATTTTGCAGTCCTTCATGCTCTCGTAGTTTTGCGAGTAAGAACAAAAGAAAAGAAATTAATTTAAAAGTTTCGCAGACACTTAAAAAGAAAAAGAAATTAATTGTTTGTAAAGAATGCGGCAAGCAATCAGAGGTTTATGTAAGTTATTCATTAGGTGTTTGTGAAGAATGTAGAGATAAAAAGCATAAATGTAAAGTTTGTGGCACTCTATTTAAGAAAAATGAAAAAGGTCAATATGTTTCTAATTGTTTAAGGCCAGATGTTTGTTCTAAGCAAAGAGTTTTTAAAAGCTTAATTAAGTATTTTGGATTTGATAAAGCTGTTATAGGAACATCAAAAGTTATTGAAGAATTTGATAGAGTGAAAGAAGAAATTAAACGTGCATATTGGGATGAAGAATTATCATTACCGGCATTAGCAGAGTGTTATCATTATCCTTTGAAAAATATTTGGAATTTTAATAAGATTTTACATTCTTTAGACATTGAATTGCGAACAGTTTCTGAAGGGCAATATACTTCATTAAAAACTGGTAGATGGAAACTTCCAACAAGTAAAAATAACTTTAAATCTGAGTGGCATGTATCTTGGGAAGGAAAGAGATTTTTCTTAAGAAGTTCATATGAAAGTGAATTTGCAAAATATCTTGATGAAAAGAAAATCAAATATGAATGTGAATCTCTCAGGATTTCATATTTTGATAGTATGAAGAAAAGAAATAGAATTGCAGTTCCAGATTTTTATTTACCGGAAACAAATGAAATTGTAGAAATTAAAAGTTCATGGACATTTGATAAACAAAATATGAAAGACAAATTTATGGCATATAAGAAGCTTGGTTATAGTCCTAAAGTTATTTTAAACAAAAATATTGAACTTACAAAGATTTAATAGATAAAAGGAATGTTTAAAATGTTTTTAGTTGTTTTTAGTTATTTTTATGAAAAATTATTTATATCTATTAAACTAGTTTAAATTAATAATAAAATACGATTATAATTTTATGTCATTATTAAATGAAAATATTGATAGATGTTTTGTGGTAAATTATTACTCAAAATTTGATAAAACTTATAATTTCATTATTTCTGAGTATGCAAAAGATCTGTATACACCCGAGTCATTATTAAAAGGTGCTGTTAATGATCTAAAAACACATAAACAATACATAGAATTTACAATTGATGATATAAAAAGATCAAACTTAAAAGAAGAAATAAAAGAAAAATTCTTAAAGTATGTTCCATTAAATTATAAAATTTATATTTTATATTTTGATCCTATTAATGAAATTCAAAAATTAAATTGGAAATTTTCAAATAAAGTTTATGAATTCTTTTTAAGTAATAAAAACTGTCCAGCTGCTTCATTTTTTTCAACAACCTCATGTTTAATTGTCTTAAATTCCTTAATAATTGACATATTTGATAGTGAAACACTTGAATTGCAATTAGATCATGAATTGAATCATGTATTTGGAAAGGTTTCAAATGATTATAAAAAATATGAAACATTAGATAATTCAATTCAATGTAAAATTATATCTTTTCTAAAAGAAAATAAAATTATTGGTGTTGAAGAACTTATTACAAATGACTTTTCAATTCATATGTTTTCAAAAATTGAATTTATTTCTATGTTATCTAATGTTTGTAATGTTATATCATTTCAATTTAAAGATTTAAATGAAATAGATATTTTACATAAATTTATGGAGATGACTTCAGAGTCATTTATAAAATCTAATGAGTTTCAAAAATTAGAAGAGCCTATTAGAGGTGCATTGATTTTTGCATTTATTTGCAGAAAATTTAATCCAGATAGATGGAACAGAGTTATTAAAGCGGTAAAAGAACAACTTAATTTAAATTCCTTATCGGGATCTGTTAAATTGTTTATAAACAAGATTAAAGAAAACTTAAAAACATTACTAAAATGAAATATAATAACCCTAATCATCCTATTATAAGAGGTCAATCAATTTATCAAATAATTAATTTTGATAGTAAACGCTCAAAGTTTAATGAATGTTTCAATCTTATTATGGAACATGCAACGGGATTGTTTACTCCAGGAAGTTTACTTTATGAGATTAAGTCTAAATTGAAAGATACACAATTTATTGAGATTTCATATAATGAACTATGTTCCCATTTATCAATAAATTCACATAAAAATTTTAAAAATGCTTGTCAAAAACTTCCAAAAAATTATAAAATTTATATTTTATATTTTGATCCAATAAAAGAAATTAAATACTTGCACGAATGTCCTGAAAAGCAAATCATTTATGGTGAATTTATTAAAAATGAATTTTTACCAGCAGCTAGATTTGCATTTAAATCAAAATCAATTATTGTTATTAATTCGAAAGTTGTAAAAGATGAAAACCGTTTGGAGCAAGCATTAGATCATGAATTAAACCATGTATTTGAACCATTTTTAAATGATAATGATAATGATTCTATTGATGAAGATAAAATATCTTCTAAAATTGAATTATACATTGAAAAATATTTAATTGATGAACTTGGAATTAAAATTTCATCTAAAGAAGAATTTAAAGATTATACTGAACATATGTTTAGTAGAAATGAATTTTACGAGATGTTATCTGATTTATGTAACGTGTTATCATTATATTTTGATGAAAAAGACTCTGTTAAACTTTTTCAAAAATTTGAAAGTATGCTTACAGAATCTTACATCAACTCAAATAACTTCAAACAACTAGAAGAACCTATAAGGGGTTCTATTCTATTTGCATATACATGTAAACGTTTTTTACCTAAAAGATGGAAAATAGTTCTTTCAAAAGTAAAAGAACAACTTAATTTAAATTCCTTATCAGGATCTGTTAAATTGTTTATAAACAAAATTAAAGAAAACTTTAAAAAATTATTAAAAAAATAAGGAACTACATGTGTAGTTCCTTATAAAATTTAAAATAGTTTTAAAGTCTTTCATCATATTAACAACGGCGACAATAAAGCTGATGACAAAAATTGCTGCTGCAATACCGTCAGGAATAATAAAAACGTTCCAAGAAATTGCAAGACCAAAAATGACTTTAAAAAGCAACATTGCTCCGATTACAATAATAGCGAGCATAGACAGAAGCTAAAAAATCATACAAATGCCATGAACTTTAAACGTATTGTTATTCATTTTTATCTTCTTTCTTTATTAAAAATTAACGAATAATCACGATAAAAAGTACAATAAGAATAACTAGAATAAATTGAATCCACAATGGAGCAAGCACCCACCACCAACTCCAACTAATTACTCCACAGAGTTTTAACGTAATAAACACAACTGCGAGAAGACCGCCAAAACTAATTCCACTGTCTTTCATTTTATCACCTTTCTATTTTAAAATTTATATTATAAAAATAGCATGATGCTTTATTTTGTAAACATATTTGTAGAATAAAATATCATTAATATATTTCATAAAATTAAATGTGTTTATTTTAAAAATAAAGCAATTTAAAAACACTGTTATTATAAAGATAATTCATTAAAATTATAAAAAAGGAGATGTCATAAGATGAAAGATGAATTTATTGAATATGGAAGTGATATTCATCCAGTTGAATCAGAGTTTTTTAAAGAATTAATGTTATTGTGTGCTAAATATGGTGTTAAGCTAAAGCCAAATGTGTTTACAGCAGCTAGTAAAGAAGAGTCTAGAGCTGAATGTAACGGCGAAGAAACAACTGATTATCCAGCAATTGAATTTGAATTTAGAGAATCAAGTTTCATTAATGACAATTTTGATATTGATGCTTCATGTTATAATAGATTTGAAAATTTAGATGATGAACGTGATGCTATTGGTGTTAATAGAATTCCAGTTGATGAACGTAAAATTTGGTACAGTAAAGTAAGCAAAGAAATGTCAGATAATGCACTTGAAGTTATCAGACATTTTAATGATGGAACTCTCGAAGAATATTATGAAAAATCAAAACCAAATAAATAAGAAAAAGAGTACTTCTTAAAGGAAAATTATTATGGAAAAATCAAAATTTGATGTTATATATGAAAGTATTATGAGTGAGCTTGTTTGTGAAGCTGGTGAATCTTTTACAATTGAATTAGATTGGGCAGATGAAGAAAAGTCAGATTCATATAAAGATAAAGCAAAAGAATTTGGTGTTGAAGTTGTAAATGTAGCTGAAGGAAGTCAGGGTGGTGGGTGGCCAACAATTACATTTAAAGGTACTAAAGAAAATCTTGAAAAATTAATAAAAGATTGGGATCCAACTAAAGCAGCTGAAGTAGAATTTAAACAGGCATAATATGTTAGAAACAGAAAGAGCAATGCTTAATATTTTATGTGAAGCTAAGGAAGGTATTCCAGCAATTATCACCATTAAAAATACTGAAACTGGAGAAATAAAAAAAGGTCAAATTACTCTTAATGGTGATAAAGCTAATATGTCAAAATCCATTTCTTCACAAATTTATGATAAATTTAAACGTGCGGCAAATAAACAGGCAAAAGCTTCTGGACAACAGTCACAACAAAATGCTCCTTCTAAAGATAATAAAAAAGAACAGATAGCAAAAATTATGAGTAAGCTTTCTCCAGAAGAGCAAAAAGCATTTAAATTATTTTATGGAGAAAAACTAAATGGATAAATTAACTGAAGCATATTATCAAGTTATTACAGAAGAAATGAAGATTCCTGACATTATTGCAGGTCTTCCTAAAGATTTTGTAATGGATAAGATGGATCAATTAAAAACAAGAGAAGAAAGAGTTGCTGCTGTTAAAGCATTAGTTTCAGGATGGAAAAAATTAACTCCAGAAGAAAGAAAATTATTTGCAAAATAAATATATAGTTGAAATAGACTATAATATAGATATTAAAACATGTGTTAGAACATTATTTGAAAATCCTAATACATGTTTTATTTTATTTGTACAAAATATGAAAAAAGAAGCAATATCAGTTCATTCTATGCTTAAACAATTTGAAAATGCAAATTTAAACTTAAATGTAATAAATCTTGAACAATTTATAAATGCATTTGATAATTCACTTTTGTATAAAACCGATAAAAATGAATATATAAATATTATCAAACAAATGTTTTTTCATAAAATTACAGATCATGTCTAATTCATCTTTGTTATTCTTTACTGCTGTAAATGCTAAATATCATCAATTTGTTTTACCATTTATATGGTTTGCAGCACAATTTAATCATGATTCAGCTTTTGAAATTTTATTTACAGATGAAATATCAAATGAAGTTGAAAATGGTGTTAAATATTTAAAAGAATGTTTACCTATTTCTGATATTTTATTACGTAAAATTAATACAAATATTGTTCCACAAAAATTACGTTTTCTTGAAACACCTACGTATAATTCAACTTATACTTATATCTCTGATATTGACATCTTGATTTGTGAATCAATTTTAGATTTTCATAAAAATAATTTAATTGATAATTGTTATCACAATGTGATAAGAGGATATTGTAATAAACACACATTAATGTCTCGGATTACATTTTTGTAAAACAAAAGAATGGTTTGCTAGAACAGAAAAAGAACGATTAGAATTTAAGAAAAGCAATAATTCTTTAGTTGATGAAAATATGTTGTTTTTAATAACAAAAAATTCAAACATTTTTATAGATGAATCATTAGGAAAAACAAATGATTCTTTTATAAAAAACAGACCCGTACATGGAATTCATATAAGTTTAAATCGAAAACCATTTAAAGATAGTGCAAAAATGCATAACGTAATTCCAGAAAACTTTAAATCTCAATTTTTACAAAATATTCATTCTCAACAATTTCAATACTTAATAAACAATTTTGATTTAGATTTTAAATTGACTTTAAATCAATTTTTAAGTTTCTGTAAACTAGATAAATAGTGATAATGAAACGAAATTTTATTATAAAATGAAAAAATTTTCTGAAATTCTTACAGAAACAGTACTTGAAAAAGAGTCAAAGCAAGAAGTAGATTCTATTATAAATGAAGGTATTGTTGATGGTTTTAAAAAATTAGCAACAGCTAGTAAAGAAAAATTATCAAACTTTAAAAATGCATTTGTATCAAAGACGAAAGATATTTTGTCTAAAACATTAGGATCTTTGGTAAAATCTTTAATAGAAAGTATTCAAACAAAGAAAACAGCAGATGTTAAATCTCAAATGGAAGAGAATCCAATGTTTAAAGAATTTTTATCAGAAACAGACGCAATTAATGAAATTTCATCTGATTTTGATAAAAATGCTGTTAAATCTGTTATTGGAAAAAAAGGTGAAGTTGCAGCAGAATCAATTCAATATTCTAATAAAAATATTATTTCTGAAGATATAGCTGATTCTGTTGATACAATTACAACTAAAATTTTTAGTTCAGTATATAATATTATTTCTAAAGTTTTAGAAAAAATTGGATATGTAATTAAGCCTGAATTTAGAAATTGGTATGATCGTCTTGTTAGAAAAGTCCAAAAGAAATTTTATTCAACAAAATTAGGTCAATCAATTAAAGATTTGCCACCAGAAGTTGAACAAGATGTTATGCAAAAGTTTCAAGCAATTATTGGAATTGTTGTAATTATTGTTATGATTTGGATAATTACATCAACATTAAATGGAGATAGTAATGATATTTCAACAGCTGCAACCGGAGGAGCTGCAGCAGAAGAATTAGATAATGCAGCTGATACAGCTGACGCCGCTGAAGCAGGAAGTGCCGCCGCAGATACATTAGAAGCAGGAAATGCTGGTTCAGTACATTTTTATAAATTGCCTGGTGGAAAAGATCTTAGTGATACAAAAATTTCATATTCAGATGAACCTCCTGAAGTTTTTGATATGAAACAAAAATATATTGAAGAACGTTTAGATGCAATTGAAGAAGCTAATCCAAATCTTTCTTCTAGTGCATTACGTGCAGCTAAATCAAAAATAGGAATGGAATATGATTATGCATTTGCTAATGGTAAAATTCTTTCAATTAGAGATGGAAATATTACACCAATAGAAGCAAATAATTTTACAGAGTCATTATCTAATCCAAAGGTATTTTTAGAAAATACGGGTGCTTTAGATGGTAAAACCGCAAATCTTGATGCTTTAAAAGGTTTAGATGATAAATTTAATGCAGGACAGCTTGCAGATGCAGGAGTTGAAACAATTAACTTTAATTCGTATGGAATTCCAGTAAAAATTGATCTTTCAAAAATTCCTGAAGCAGATAAATCTTTAAATCCTGCACAACTTGCACAAAAATACGTAAAAGCTGTTGCAGAACGAGCAGCAAAAGCTAAAGCTGAAGAAGAGGAACTTGGAATTTAATTATGAAAAATGCTAATTATAAAATTATATGTGAAGAAATAGAAAGTAATAATATTATTCTAGAAGATGTTATTACAGAAGGTCTTATTGATAACCTTAAAAGCATGGGTAAAAGCGCTTTAAATGGTGTTGCTAACGCTGCAAACGCTATGGCTGAAAAATTTATTTCAGGTATTGCATCCATATTTGGTAAGCCAAAACAAGATGGTTCTATTAATAAAATCAATTCAAACGCTTTAGCACAAAAATTAAGTGATAATAATATCATTAAAAAGATATTTGGTGATAAAATTAATGAAATTATTAATGGATGTAAATCAATATCAAAAGATGAGCTTATGTCCGTAATGGATGATAAAAAAGTCGAATCGGAACTTGAAAAACTTCCAGATAAAAATGAAAAGCAAGAACCAGTAGCGGAATCTGTATTTCATAATTTAGATAAGTTGTTTATTATTTGTGAAGCAGAAGAACAGCCACAAATTGATATTTCAAAATATGAAATAGAAATTATTCCTGGTGATCAAAATCCGGTAAAAATTAAAGATAAATCTGGTAAAGAAGTTACTGATCAAAAACAAATTCAACAAATTACAAAACAGTTATTAAGTGGTTCTTCAGATACAGCTAATACACCAGAATCAGTACAAGATTCTAATGAACAAGCTGCAGATACAATGAGTGCAAATAGCCAATCAGCTGCACAATGGGTTGTTGATAGAGGAACAAAAGTTTTAGACATTATTCAATTTCCATATAATAAAGAAAAATTGAAAGACTATATTGCTAAAAAAATTGATTCATTTAGCATTGTAAAAGATGGTAAAATGAAATCTAAAGGTGCAATATTTGGTGTAATGCTTCGTTGGATTGGTTTAATTATTCTTATCTTCATGATTGCGAATTACGCCGCTGTAGGTGGCTTAGTCGCAGCTGGTGGTTATATGGCAGCAAGATTAGGAAGAAAAGCTACTTCTAAAATTGCAATGTATGGAGGTAAAAAATATGCTGAAGGTGTTGTAAGTAAAGCAGATAAAAGTGCAAAAGCTCGGTTATGAAAATATGGATAAGTTATCAAAAGAAGATTACATAAAAAGATTTGCATATGCGCGGTATAAAAGATAACTTAAAAAATGTTTTATTACGTTATACACCAGTTTTAGTTAATAATAAATTAATATTCGTTGATTCTCAGAAAAAAGAAAATATTGATCAAAGTAAATTTAAGCAATTTAGCATTTTATTAGATGGATATCTACTTTTATATAGAAATATGTCTGGTCATCAAGGAAAATATTTTAATCCTAATGCAGATTCTGATAAAAGGTTTGAAAAATTATATCAAAAATTAAAACAAATTGATGATAGCATTTAATAAAGGAGACTAAATAATGGCAGATAGTTTTGTATTTACATCAGCAAGTGATATTGATAAAGAATTCTTTGGTGGAGGTTCTTCAAATAATGTAAATCCAGAAGAAGTAAAAAAAGAAACTGAACAACAAAAAGAAAATCAAAATAAACAAGAACCAAAGAAAGAACAAAAACAAGAAGAAACTCAACAACAGCAAAATATATTTAAAGAAAATTCTGTAAAATCATTAAAAGATCTTGGTTTTGAAACAAAAGATAATAAAAAGTTTTTTAGAAAAATAAAACAATTTGATGTTCAAATAGAACTTCCTTAATTTAAAAAGCTTGTTTCGGGTTACTTTAATACTAGAAACAAGCTTTTTTAGTGCTTACATAAAAGGAGATTTTATAAATGAATATTGGAGTTATGAAAATTGGTGCAAGAATACATGAAAACGATAAGATTGGGAACTCTACAAATGAAGTTCTTGCGACTATTAAACTACTACAAGGTGGTGGAGCAAATGTGACAGCGTTCACCCAGGTGCTTCCTAGTGACAATAAAAATACATCATTTCCAATTAAAAACTATGAAGATTTTTATGGTTCTTGTCAAAATCTTGATGCGCTAGTTATTGTCAACGGAAATCTTAATTTCTACGGTGGACAAAAAGATCAATCAGTAGAAGTATATAAATGTGTTAATCATTTTACTGGACCAGTATTTTACTTCATGTACGATCCATACCTTGGATTAAAACAATGTGTTAAAAGTGTTATTAATAGAGATTGGAATACATATACAGAAAAAGAACTTTTTATTCCAAATAAACTTCATTACATTACTCAATGCAGAGCAACAAACCTAATTCATGAAGAAGCTCAGCAAACTTGCACGTATTATCCTCTTGAAAAATTTCCGCTATTCATGGAACCAACATTTGAACAAGTTGATTTTGACAAAGCTGAATATGATCTAAATTACGCTGGAACTTTTAGAGGTGGTAGACGTGAAAAAGACATGGTAAAATTCTTCTTTGGATTACCAGATGACATCAGAGCTCAAATGTTCGGAAATCTAAATCTATCACAATTCAAAAAGAATGGAAACCTTCGTCCACCAGAATTTGGAAAAAGTGTTACACACGACCTTGTAAAAGAAAATATTCAAAAGGGATTAAGCACAGTTATCATCGGAGACAAAAAATACAAAGAATTAGATGATATTGCTCAACGTGCTTGGGAATCAATAATTTATGGACAGGTTACGTTTATAGACTCTGACTATGATAGGAAAAATAGAATGTATGATAACGAGCTTTCAGAATTTCTTAGAATTGATGATAGAGAACAATTAGTAGATAGACTAAGAAAAATTAAAAATGATAAAAATTTGTTTTATGAAATTCTTGAAAAGCAGAAAAATCATATTTTAAAAGATTTTGATAAAGATGAATATGCTAAAGGATTAATTAAACATTTGGAAAGTTTAATGTAAATGACAGATAATGTAAAATCGAACTCAAATATATTGACGTTTGATGATAGTGAGCGACTGTTTTCGTCAATAGGATATGATTATTCATTATCTAAATTTCAAAAAATTTATAATCATATCCTTGTTGAGCATGCAATAGACTTATTTACACCTAAATCTCTTTTAGAAGATGCAGTAGTAAAACTTAGTCAAAAAGCATCTTTAATTCATTATTCTTTAGATGATCTTAAACAATATTGTGATAAGCAAAACAAAGATTTTGATGTCGCTATCACAAACAAAAAATTAAGTAAAGATTTTTCTTTATATATTCTATATTGTGATCCAATAAATGACATTTCAAAATTAAATTGGAAATATAGTAAGCAAATTTATCTTGATTTTAAGAAAACGCCTTATTGTCCAGCTAAAAGATTTTTTGCTTCTAATGTTAACATTATTGTTTTAAACAATAGAGTAATTGATTCAACTGATTTAAAACAAATGGAATTGCAATTAGATCATGAATTAAATCACTTATTTAGTTCTATATCTAAGCATGCTCCTAAAATATCAATTAATAATGAAGCAGTTAATATATGCATACAATATCTTTTAGAAAATAATGTTATTTCACGATCTGAATTAGAAAGTTATGATTTTAATATTCATATGTTTAATGATGAAGAATTTTATGAAATGCTTTCTAATTTATGCAATGTTTTGTCATTATATTTTGATGAAAAAGATAATAATGTTGTTTTAAAACGATTTATGGAAATGACATCAGAAAACTTCATTAAATCAAATGAATTTGAAAAATTAGAAGAACCCATTAGAGGAGCATTAATATTTGCATTTATTTGTAAGAAATATGCTCCTGAAAGATGGAACAGAGTAATGAAAGCAGTGGTTGTTCAATTAAATTTGAGCAAAACGAATAATTCAATTAAAAAGTTTTTAAATGATTTAAAATATATTTTTAATAAGTTTCTTGCTAAAATGAAAAGGAGATTTGTAAAATGAAAAGAGCATTGATTATTGGTGCAGGAATTGCTGGAGCAACGGCGGCAAGAGTATTAGTTGAGTATGGCGGATATGAAGTAACTGTTCTAGAAAAAAATTCATATGTAGGTGGAGCATGTCATGATCATTTAGATGAAAAACATAAATGTTATGTGCATGATTTTGGACCACATATTTTTCATACAAAGGATTCTGCAGTATGGGATTTTGTTAATAAATTTACAGAATTTAGAGAATATCAACATAAAGTGTTTACTCATGTTGATGATAAATTTTACAGTTTTCCCATCAATTTAAATGTTCTTTCTGAGTTATTCAATACTAAAATTTATAGTAAAGAGCATGCACTGGCGTTAATTAATCCTACTCATTTTGAAAAACCTGCAAATTTTGAAGAAGCAGCATTAAATGCTGTAGGTGAAGTTATATATGAAAAATTTGTTAAAAATTATACAGAAAAACAATGGAAAACTTCATGTAAAGAATTACCAGTTGAAGTATTTAAACGTGTTGATATTAGATTTAATTATAATGATGGATATTTTGAAAATCAATATCAAGGTATTCCAAAATATGGATATACAAATATGATTAAAAATATGTTAAATCATGAAAATATTAAAGTTTATCTTAATTCAACAGTTACAGATTTTAATGAAATTCCTCACGACATTTTAATTTATACTGGTGGATTTGATAATCTCCCATATAGAAGTACTAAATTTGAGTTTAAAATAGATAAAGCTGATGAATATGCTGTTGTCAATACTCCACAACATCCTACTCAAACACGTTATACAAATTTTAATGTTTTACATTCATCAGAGGATTTTTCTATAGAAAAAGAAAATGTTTATTGTTATGAAATACCAGCAGAAATAAATCAATATAACAAACTTTATCCAATTTCTAATAAAGAAAATCTTGCATTATATGAAAACGAAAAAGATAAGTTTTTATCAAAATATCCAAAAGCACTATTACTTGGAAGATTAGCAACATATCAATATTATGATATGGATAAAGTAATTTTACAAGTATTGCTGTCAATCTAATAAATATTTCTTAAAAAATGAACAAGTTTATTAGTAAATATTTGAACATTATTGTAGAAAGTAATCAATATGATGATCATCTAATTTCTTACTTTTCAAACATTAACAATTTTAAAAAGTTAATTAAAAGTAAAGATGAATCAGATTTTGAATCAGAACACTTAAAGTTATTTGAAACAGATAAGGTGTCTGCAATTAAAAGTGCATTAGAGTGGAAAAAGCTTAAAAAGGACAATAACAGTGATGTGTTATTTTATGCAGAACGAGTAAAACCTTATGCAAGATCACAATTTTACTGGTACAATATTAGTTCTGGAAAAATTCACTCTGAATTTCGCAATTATGATGGGAAAACAGCAGCAATTGTTGAAAATATGTTTTCTAAAAATGAACCATATGAAAAAATCTACAATGTTGTAGTTAAATATGGTTCATGGGTTTAACTCTTTTTATCAGGATTAATTCCAGCAATAACTTTTGCAGCATAAGAAAGAATTGAACCATCATAATCAGCTACATCGGCAAGCGAGGATTGTCTTTTATCATCTAGCAATTCTCGCTTTAATTTTTTTCTAAATTCAATTCTAGCTTTTTCTGTATCACAATTTATATCTTGTAAGACAGACTTTACTTTATCAAATCCTAAATTTAGTTTCATTATTAAAACGTTTCTCCAGAAATATGTTTACCAAATAACTTTATTAAAAAATCATTATTAAGTGTTATACTAAATTTTGAAAATTTAAATTCAGCAGTTGCAACAACTTCGGTGTCGGACGTCTTTTTATAATCTAATGGAATTGATTTAATTGAAGCTAACCATGTATTAGAAAATAAAATTGTTACGAGTCTATTATTAAAATTATCCATTAAATATAAATTTGCTGGAACCATAGGACCTTGTGTAGACCAATATGGATCTTTTCCTAATTCATAATTTGATCTAAAGCCATGATTATCAATTTTAACGCCAGACATATTATATTCTGCTTGCTCGTCTACGGATTCTCGTGTATATGGAGTATAATCTTCCAATTCAAACCATTTTAATAATGATAAATATTGAATCCAATTTGAATTAACCAAAAAATTAATTGTTAATCCTTTATCTGTCATATTTTGTCTAGTAGAAACATCAAAATCATGTCCCATAAATCCAACTTGCGTTGTTCCAAGTTTAAAATCTGGAAAATTAATGCTTTGACAACCTAATGGAATTTCAAGATTTTCTCTATTTTCTGTTTTACCCATAAACAAAAATCCATACGGAATATGAAATACCCATTTAGTATCATTAGCCATATTATATGAAGCAGCAGGAATTTGCTGTATTTGCTTCATAATACTGGATAATGCTGAATTATCACTTGATACTTTATTATTTTTATCTTGACCAAGTGGATCAGTATTGATATTTTCATTAAGTCCTAAGCTATCTGTATATAATTGTTTGTTATTGGGTAAAACATCCATAACTTATTTCCTCGTTTTTAAAGTTTTTACTGAAACTTTATTTGTAGGATTATAATCTATTGTCTTTTCAGCTAAAGATTTATTTTGATATTCCTTATCGTTTATTATTGGCATTTTACATTGTAAACTTTCATTCAGTTGATTATCTAAAACATCTTGTACTGCTTCATCTCCTGACCAGTAAAATGAATCTTCTTCCCATACATAATTTGGAAGATGTTTAGAATTAATTGTAAATTCAACTATTCCAATCAAATTAGAATCATAAATATCAGCTAATACCTTAGCAAGATCTGCTGGTTTACTTTCTTTAAGATCATATTCTAAGTTATCATCTTCTTTTGTTACTTTTATCATATTCCATCTTCCACCAGATTCTCTATGAAGAACATTTACAAGATCTTCTCTAGTTGGAATATAATTACCATCAGTGAAATATTTTTCATTACCGGGATCATTCATCTGATGATAAAAGAAATCCTGATCAACAATACAAACTAAAGGTTTAAATAACACAAAATCAGATGGTTTTGTTTTGTCTGCACTAGTAACAGGATCATATACACCTTCATAATTTTTAATCTGCCCGGCAAATTCATTATCAAAATAATTATTATCAACTTTAAAATCTTTAAAAAACTTGATAATATTATCCATCATTCCATATACTCTAAACGCATCAAATCTAGCTTTTACTACAACAACACCAGTTTTTACAGCTAAATTTGAAAGATAATTATTATAAAATTGATTATTAGTTAATACAACAGTATTAAGATCGTCTTCAACAATATCTGTTGCAGTTGACTCGTAAATCAATTTTTTATATACTTCATCAAATTTTGACATATAACTTTAACTCCATAAACAATAATTAAAAAGTTAGCTTCTTTTTCTTATTTATTTAGATTTAAACTATGAAGGAGAAGATTAAATCTTCTCCTTCGTATTTGTTTATTTTTCTTCTATAATTGAACTATCTTCTATAGTGGGACTGTCTTCTTTAGACTTCTTTTCAGATTTTTGAATTTTTCTTGAAGATTTTACTGGTTTATTTGGAATAACATCTGGAGAATCCTGATAAACACTATATACTGCAGTTTTAGTTACTCCTATACCATGATTTTCGTCATCCTCGTGATGTTCCAATCTATCTTCTAGTTTTGTTTGTACTTCATCAGCAATGACATTTGGTGCTGAATCAAATTCTCTTTTTAAAATTTCTAAAGAGGAAACAAAGTTCACATTTTTATCTTTTGATAGTTCAATGTCACCATCATACGGATAAGAAATTCTAAGAAGGTTTAAGATATTTCTTTTATAACCTGAGATTTTTCTATCTTTAAGAAGATGTGTAATTGCTTGACCAATTGTAGCATCTTCTTTTTTTACCAAAGTTTCTATCATTGAGATAATTGACAAACCAGATTTATCTCTTGTCGATAGCATTTGTCTTTTTATATCTTCAATTGTGGTTTTCATTTTTGTTAATTCCCTTGTAAATTAGAGTTTACAGGTTTTCCTTTTAATAACAGATTTTCTAGCACTTGTAAAAAAGTCATGATACCAAAAATCGTGAACTGTTTTACATTCAGATAAATCAACAAAATTTGTTGTGAAAAATTCACATGGTGAAATTTTTCCATTTTTTACATATGCAGAATAAGTACCCGCAGAACAGTTTTGACATAAAATTAATGTATTATTTACACGTTTATTAAATTGTGAAATATGACATGAAGAAACCGCAACATTTGTTAAATTTTTATCTAAACAAACTTGTTGAATATCTCTATATTCAGCTCTATTCACGTAAGGTTCTACAAATGATAATACAATAGACGTATCATTTTTAGCATTAGATAGAAACTCTTTAACAATGTTTTTGTTTTCATTATTAACTAATACTTTAATTGCATAAAACAAGTTTAAAAAGTTAAATGATTTTGTTATTTCTGATACATGTTTTTCATCAAAATCAGTTAATACAATAATAACTGAAATGTTTTTTCCTAATTCTTTAATTGTAAATGCTGATTGCTCATGTAAGAGTGAAACGTCAATCATTAATACTGGTTGAAGTTTAAATAATTGAACATATTCTAAAAATTCTTTAAACTTTTTATCTGTTAACGTATTTGTATCAGTAATTTTAAAAATTAAATTAGAAATTGTTGACATTGAAACAAGTTTATCTTTATTAGATGAATCAGAATAATTTGTTAAAGATCCATCTTCTTTAATTTCTTTTACCACAGCAAACATATTAAACATGTTTTTAAACTTTTCAAATTCAAAATCTTCAGTTTCTATCACATATTCCTGAGGTCCAATTGGATCATAAGCTGGTGTATCGCCAGCTGTTTCTCCATATGTTACAGCTGCTCCGGTTTCATTATCATAAATGAAATTAAATTTCTTAGAAAATACTGCTCTGCCAGCAGAAGTATTATGAAATACTGCATTAGCAACTTCAATTGTATCTTTAGTTTTACGATTTGCCATTTTTTTTTACTCCTTTTATTTACCAGAATACATAATTTTCCACAAACTTGTATGAACTGGCATATATCTTTTAACTGATGCTTTTATTGCTTCTTCAATAATTTGTCTTAATTCTTCTCGTGTCTTATTTAACTTATTTGATTTTTCTGTATCAAATACGAAAATTTTTATATTTTGATTTAATTGTGTGTCTATATATAATTTAAACTGGTCTTCATTACTGATACCTATAGAATTATTATCAATAATACAATCAACAAGCTCATTTATCCAAGCATTATGATGTAATTTAATATCACTCCAATAATATGAAGTATATAATGATCTTTCTGCACTGCTAAGTTTATAAAAATCATTTTCTAGCAAATACTTAAATGGAGCATAAGCTTCTTCTGAAATATCATTTGCTGGATTTAAACCAGAATTTGTTAATCTCAATGAGTAAATATTTGACTTTTTAATATCGTTTTGCTGATATTTAAATAATCCTTTTACCCTTTCAACATGATCAAAATTAGAAATTGTATTAAACAGTTTTAAAAATAATGGATTTTTAGTATAATTTTCAATAGTAATTGGATCTTTTTGTCTAATCTTCATCTGACCGGAACAATATGCGGTATTTGACCACCAATTCTTAATTCTCATTACTACCATATCATCTTTTGTTAAAGAATCAACTTTATTAGCAGAAATTTCATCTATTTTTCCATTTGAACCTGTTACTTTATATGCATTAATTATACTTCCATTTGGAATTGTATGAGGTCCATTAAATGGTGATGTTTCACTTATTACAAAATTGTTATATAATAAATTTTTCATAATGATTTGATTTTTTAAAGGATATGAAGATATTTGATCAATAATAAATTCTCCAATATTTGTAACATAAACATCACTTAACGTTGATGAAATTATTTGTTCATCAATCATTGCTGTTACAACTGTATCACCTTCATTTTCAAATTCAGATATAGTATGAAATAAAAATGAACTTAATTCTTTATTTTTAGAATAATTTATTAACATATCAGAATATGTTAAGTTTTCCAGCATAGTAGTAAATTTTTCTACACCATTTTTTGTAAAATCATCTGTATAAACAAAATCACCAGATGTCATATCTAAATATCCTGATAAAAATTCACTTAAATATGTTGATGATAATAACTCAGACATATTAATATTACTAGATTTATCTTTCATTTTTATAACATATTGTTTTAATGATGTAAAATAACTAGAAGCTGGTTTTATTTCTGATATAATATGAGATGATACTAAATCAGATTTTGTTAAAATATATTCAGGATATTTTACCATTTTATTATCAATATAACCACCAAATCCTTGATATAAGGATTTAAATCTTAAATCAGTATGTGCACTTAATTCATTTTTAAAATGTTGTAATGTTTGTTCTAAACTTTCATCAGCATTTCCAAATGTTTTATTTAAAAAATACACTTCAATATCATCAGCAACATTTATGTCAGTAATTGTTTCTAATACAAGTTCATCATTTAAATTTGTTGGTGCTTGCATTACAAACCATTCATTGTTTATTTTATTGAATCCAGATAATGATTCTTCTACAATATCTTTAGATTCCTTATAATCAGAAAACGTCCACGTTACACCTTCTGGATAATATTCATTTGCATATTGACCTTTTCCATAAACACCACATTGTCCAGATGTTGGAAATGGACAGTATCCTCTACAACTTGCACTTAATGGAAGATTGCATCCTGTCATTTCTTGAAAATCATTATTAGTAATTCTATATGGACATGGCAGACCAGATTGTTTCATGTATTTTACATTATTTTCACCTTCGTATCTTACCATCCCTGGAACAGACTGCTCCATATGATTTTCATATCTTTGCAAATTATAAACCTTAAATGGAGGTATAAATGTTTCAGCAAATGAATCCATAAACAGCTGATCATAATTTACTGCGTATTTGTAAGACAACCAAATCTTTCCTGTTCCTGTAATTTGTCCTGCATGTATATAATTTCTTAGACCGGTTACTTCACCTACATTATAAATTTTGTTTGTAGAAATATGTCTATGAGTAAATACTGACATATAATCAGGAATTTTTCTTTTTAATCTTGTTTGATAATTTTCAGCATATGAAGAATCAGATTTTGCAAATTCTTCATCTCTCTCACTTCCATATTGAAGAATACTATTTGTACGTGCTTTATTAGTTACATTATTATATTTTGAACTTGAATTAAATTGAATACTTGCTGTTCCATCAAAATCATATTTTTCATTAAACTCTGCAGATTGATCGTCATCATAAGGAGTTATATAAGAATCCATAGGATTATCGGTTGTATTATTGACATATCCTTCAGTATCTGTATAAATTTTAAATGTGTTTAACGAAATATTATTTGGCGATTCAATATTTAAATCAAAATCATAATGTGGATTTTGATTGTTTTTTAAATACATAAAATCTAAATATGCACTAGGTGGATTTGCAGCAGCAAGAGCATCTGATAATTTCGATTTTAGTTCATTATTAACAGTTTTATAAAAATTTAATTGCTCAGCTGTATTTGTAATAAAAATTGCATTATGTGGCAATGAATTCGTTAAAAATGCATTTTCTTGTTTTTCATTGAATGCTCTATCAATAAATTCTTGTTGTATCTTAAAATCGCTAGACAATACTTTATTTGTTAAAAAATTTGATACAACGTTATTTCTAACTTTGGTTATTGATCCAAATGGCTGTATCATGCGTAAAATTGAATTAACATCAATTCTTGCAAATAAATCATATATAATATTTTTAATTGTAGATGAGCTATAAAGATAACTAAATTCTCCACATTCTAGCTGTTCTAATAATTCTTGCAACAAAATAGAATCATAAGAGTCTTTAACGTTTATTCCGGATTTGTTTGTTTCAGAATCAAAAATAATTTGTGAAGATATTTCATCTTTTGCAAGATTCCATTTTTTAAGCCACTCTATAGCATTTTTATGACTTCCAAGATTAATTGTTTGAAATGTAGAAAAGCTCATATCATAAATTGGAACAGCATTGTCTTCAGCATAATAGAATGGTTTTGACATAAATTCTGAAAAGCTATTTGTATAATTTGGCTTATATTTTGCATTCATTTCATAAGACTTATACACAAGATTTGCTGAGCATTGAACAAGATTTGTATATCGTTCAGTATTCAGCGGACTAAGCATATATGCTCTGCCTTCAGACAAAGAAATATCAATTGGCATATCAAGATGTTTTGGAAAATATGTGACCCTTTCATCTTTCATTTTTTCTTCATCTTTTTGATAATCAATTGTTTTATTTTTAAACCAATTTGAAAATGAAGTATTATATATTGATACATCCAATAAAGATGATGTTGAATATCTTTCTTCAGGTCTATTTGTAATATAGTCAGAATTTACTTCATTAAAATGTAACAAATTTCCATCATAAATAGAATCGCCATTTATTTTAGAAATTGTTTTTAATTCACTTGAAAATTCTCCATAAAACACAGTATCAAACTCATGATATTTAACTTGATCTGAAACATCATGCACAATACCAACATTAATTTCTCCAGATGTTGTTTGCTCTACCTCAGAATCTGGAATATCAAGAATTTTAGTTTTAAAAATACGCTGCTCTGTTCCTGCAACAATTTTATCAAGTTTAACGTGTTTATATGACATAAATAAGTGAGAATCTTGTTTTTTCTATTTATTTAGTTTAAATTAATTTAAAAAATAAAAATTACGCTTTATAAATAGTTGAAGTTGAAGGAGATTTTTCTAAATGAAATTAAAAGATGCAATGCAAATTTTGCAGAAAAATGACGGAAATCATATAAATCAAATTTATATTCCATCATTGGGAAGAAAAGTTATGTTTGGCCAGCTTACCACAGCTGACGTAAAAACATTAACAAGAAATAATGTTTTTGATGAATTTGATTTAAATGTTGAATTATTAAAGCTTAGTTTGTTTGATAAATTGTGTAGTGAAGATTTAAGTTCAGAAAATATTAGTTCTCATACAATTACACAAATAGATTATCTTTCATTTTTAATTGGAATTAGACAATTATTAAATAACACATTATCATATACGTTTACTTGTAGAAAATGTGATCATAAATTTAAACATACAATTGATTTAGTTTCACAATTTGATGATGATGTTACAAATTTTAAACCTCAATATGAAACATTAGAACTTGTTGATGAAAATGGTCATGTATACAAATTTGAACTTTCTAATTTTACTATGGAAGAATATTTGTATTATCGTTATGTCATGCATAGACTTCAATCTCAAGATTCAGAAAATCCAGATGTAATCAATGAAAGTAAGTTTACAAGACCAATCTTATACATTAAGAAAATTTTTATTGATGATGAAGAAATTGAAGATTGGAATACAGCGTTATTTCCAACAAAACTAGATTTAATTAATAAATTTCCTCCTCAAATTACATTTGGAGAACCAAAAGATAATGACACAAACTTAACAAACTTTATTGCAGATACATTTGCTGAAGAATTTATGGACAGAAAAATTAGAAATATGGAAGTTGTTTGTCCAGAATGTAGACATGCATATAGAGGAATTTTTAACTTCGATGGTTTTTTTACATTTTAGGATTTGCAAAAGATAATCAGAGAATATTTCAAGATATTTTCAACATGGAAATCCATCTGCTAATGAAACATTATTTTTCATATACGGAAATTCAAAACATGAGCTACTTCGATTTTAAATTATACGTTGAAGCTATAAGCAATCAAGAAGCAGAACAAATAAAACAACAAGAGGAAGCTTCAGCAAAAATTCGTGAAGGAGTTCTTTAATATAAAACTTAGAAGGACTGATAAAAACTATCAGTCCTTTTCAATTATTTTAAATGTTTTTTGAAATTCTATTTGATTAAATTTTACATGATCAGAACATTTATATACTTTAGAAAAAATACATTTATCAGCTCTAGCTATACTTACACTTACATTATCAGGAATTTCAAAAATCAGTAATTCCCACTCACCATAAATTTTACAAATTACTGTATTCTTCGTAACTCTAATATGATGAGAATAGACATTATTAACTATTTTATTCCAGTTGTCTCTTCCAATTTTAATAATTGCATTATTAAATTTTTTAAATCTAAAAGAGATATCTATATTAGGATTTAATGAGCTAATAATAAATGTACATAAATTCATTTTGAAAAATCCCAATGTCCATCAATAAATGACCCAACAGTACCATTAAGGACAATAGAATCTTTTAACAATTCTGCTTCAGAATTCTTAATTAAAATATTAGAATACACAGGTTTTACATTAGATTCAGTTGCAAATGTAATATGCGGATATTTATTTTCACAGTATTTTGCAACATCTCTATCATCAATTTCAACCTTAGCAGCATATCCAAGATGATCTTTATGCAAAGATACAATTCTAACAGAAGTTTTCCTTCCATTAAATGATGGTTTAGAAACAGGTCTAAACCTAAGAGTTACGTGATGATAATACTTATCAGGAAACTCAGATGGAAACATCTTTTTCAAAATATCTGGATTATCTAAAACAATTGCCGTATAAACTATTCTACCCATACTTCTCCAATTATTTTTATTTTTTACACATATTTCAAAATAGCAAAAATCATTAAGTTGTTTACAGTGTTTACATTAAAGTTTACTAATAGAAAACTATCAAAGAAATCTAGACACATATATAGGGCAACCAGATATAATAAATGTAGATAAATAAGAAAAAAGAATGAAATAATTTGGAATGAAATCAAAATTTATATCATTGTATAATCAAATAATGGAAGAAATATCAACATATCTTGAAAAAGATGCTAAATTGACACACGGTGAAAAATCATCATTTGGTACATCTGGATCATCATTTGGTACATCAGGATCAAGTATGTATAAAATATCACATGATGAAGGAAGCGACACCCAGACATCATCTGGATCAACTGATAATGCTTCTGCACCACCTCCAAATGATGTGCAAAGCGAAGATGCAGGAATGACTGCAATGAGTGTAATGGGACCTTCTTCACCAAGTCAATCGTTGGCAAATACTGCATCAGCTGGAAGTAGTTTGAATGTTCCACATGAAGAAGCTGGATTAACTACAGCAGATTTAAAACCAATATATTGTCCGGCAATTCCTTATGGATATAAGAAGAGAAAGAAACCTATGGTAATTAAAAGAAAATCACTTTCAGTAAAATGATTACATCAAAATTTTTAACATTATATAAATTGGTAATGGAGCATTTAGATTATTCAACTCCACCGGGAATTGTATCTAATTCTAAATTTCCATCAACAAATGCTTTAAACATTCCATTTACATTTGAATTTGGCTCACATTCTATGAGTATGAAAAAAGGACATGGATTAAAAAATATTTCATATTCTAATGCAAAAATTTATCAAAAATATGATGAGCGGAATGACTAAATTTTTTACATCATATATTCATTTAATGGATAATATACCAAGCATTTGCATAAATTTTCTTTCTCAAAAGAATACAATTTTATTTTCGTTAAGTGTGAATAAAAATAATAATGTTTATCAATTTAAAACTATGAATGCGTTTCATGTGAAACAAAATAGATTTAATAAACTTTCACAATTAAAAACGTATACTGATTCATTTGGTGTAACTTATTATAACATCATTATTTCATAAAACAAATGCAGGAAATAAAATGATATTATTTCCTGCATTCTATTCATAGTGGCAAATGAGAAGACAGCAAAATACAAATGATCATTTATTTTAACTGTAACCACTCATGCTTATTTTAATAATAGCATAACTAAATAAAAAGTTAATAAGGATTTATATAAAATGATTTTAACTAATAAAACCAGAGAAGCAGCTCGTATATTTAAAGATTCGCGAAATCCTAGACGAGATTTAATTAATATCGGTAAATAACGATTTATATGCTTTTGATATTACAGATAAATTAGGTAATAGTTACCTTTTCTATAGAAGTTTATAGAAAGGTTTTTAGTTGTTAGAGGAACTATGGGTGCCTCTATGTAGAATGTTTATTGCTGCATTTGTGTCTGCATCAATAATTAGTCCACAGGAACAGTTATAAAATTCACCGTTGACGGTTGTTCTTTAAAATTGTTCCACAATTAGAGCAAGTTTGACTTGTGTAAGCTGGATCAATTTTAGTTACGTTGAAACCTTCAATTTCACTAAGTTGATCTAGCTTGTCTAAAACTTGCCTGTAACTCCAATATTGAAGTTTGTTGTTTAAACTTTTGTACAACTTTGAAGCATATTTAACATTTCTTAAATTCTCACAAACAAAATCTGTTTCAGAATATGTTTTAACAAATTTATTAACTACTTCATTAATTTTACATGTTTTATAATGTAAAAGTTGCTTATAATTCTTTGAACCACGTTTCTTTTTGCTTAATCTGTTATAGATTTCTTTAAGTTCTTTGCCGCCAATGAACTCCATTTGAATCACTGATCAATTTATTATAACCAATGTCTAAACCTACAACTTGCTGGTTAGATTTTTTAACTTCTTCTTTTTCAAAGAATAAAGTTAAATAAAATTGGTTATTTTGTTTAATGATTGAGATTGTGTTTCTTCTATTCCAGTTTGAGTATTTTTTAGCATATTTGTAGAAATTGAACGGTAAATTGATTGTTTCGCCAATTTTCTTATTTTCTTTATTCCAAGGTAAACGAATTCTAACAAATTCATCAAAACTTCTACCTTCTTCAAAATCAATCAATCCCTGACCCAAAATCATTGAACACTTGTTTATGTTTATTTTAATTCTCTTTAAATATTTAATATTCAAATCTTTAAAATGTTTATCAAGAAACCTTTGATGTTTATTTTCTTTAGAACACTTGTAGTAGAGTTTCTTGTACTTTTTGTAAACTCTTTTTTGTGTAGAGTTTAAATTACATCTTATGATTGAGACAGCTTGTTGGTAGATTGAAATTCTGATTTTGGAATTTTGAATTTTGTTTATTGGAAGTAATTTTGAGCTTAAGAAGTTTTGAATTGGTAATTTTTCAGTTCGAAGTAAATCAATATAAAACTTCAAATCTTCCATGTACATTTCATGAAACATTTCAAGCTTCTCCAATTTATTAAAATTGCTTTTACTCAAACTAAACTTCAAACTTCTTATCATTATAACATCTCAGTATTACAAACTTATTTATACAAATTTATAACAATTACTTATAAAAATCTTTTATTATAAATCATTTATAGAAAATTATAAACGTTCTTAAATAACCTACTATTTTTAAATTAATTTAAAATTATACTCTCCAATCGTCTGGATTAATACCTGGAAAAGATAGAGCTATTGAAATTACCAAAGAAGCTCTACAACGTTGTGAAAACTTTTCACCTACATTTAATTCATAAATCTTTTAATTCTTTACATATTTCAACAAAATAAAGAAATCTAGACACATATATAGGGCAACCAGATATAATAAAATGTAGAATAAGTGATTAAAAAAAGTGAAAGAAGTTTAAGTTAGAATAGAAATGAGAATTATTAAAAAGAAACAGTAAAAAAAGGTTTAGAAAATGTATAGAAATTTAGCTAGTTATACAAAGAGAGATTCAAGTGGAAAGCGACAGACTTATGTATGGGAAGCAACATGGGATGAAGATGGTAATAGAATTGAAATTGAAACACCAGTAGATCCTTATTTTTATGTTGAAGATATTAGTGGAAAAACTGATAATACAATTAATACACTTGCTGTTGCTGGTAATGATGAAAATTCTAATTCATGTAGAATCGATCAGTATTGTGCTAAATCGATGTTTAGAACACCGTTAACTAAATTTACATTTAGTACTGCTGCTGAAAGATCTGCAGCTCTTGCTAAAATCTATGAAATACCTGTATATGAAAAATTATCTCCAACTAAACAATATTTGTTAGATAAGTACTATGGACAAGAATTTTCTCCTGAGTTTTCTAAATTTCCATTACGTATTTTTTATCTTGACTTAGAAGTTAAAATTGAAAATGAATTTCCTAATCCAGAGCAAGCTAAATATCCAATTAATGTAATATCATTATATGATTCGATGACAAATATTATGCATGTATGGACATGTCATCAAGATAATTTTACATTAATGAATAAAGAAGCTATAGAAAAGATTAAAGATGATGTAAAAGATTATAACAAAGATAATTCAGAGATTAAAGTTTATACATTTGTAAAAGAAAAACAAATGTTAGAAGATTTTATGTATTTTTGGACCAATAATTATCCAGATGTAGTTACTGGATGGAATATTGACGGATTCGACATGCCATATTTAATTGGAAGGTTAAATCGAATTGATTCAAAAGGAAATTCATATGCCAACTTTTTATCTCCAGTTAATGGATATGTTTATAATCCTATTTCTAAAGCATCTAATTCTAAAGATGAAGTTACATCATATTTTATTAATGGTGTAACAATTCTTGATTATATTCGAATTTATAAAAAGTTTGCAGGAACATCAAAACAGAGTTTTAAGCTTGATTATATTGGTAAGCTTGAATTAGATGTTGGTAAATTAGATTATGATGAAATGGGATATGAATCAATTAAAGATTTTATGAATAAAGATTTTGTTACATTTACATCATATAACGTTATTGACGTATTTCTTGTTAGACTTTTGGATAAAAAACTTCGTTATATTACTTTAGCTAGAATTATTTGTAATATTGGTTTATGTGAATATGAAAACATATTAAAATCGATTCCATATATTACTGGTGCACTTACTCTTCAATCTAGGTATAAAGGCGTTAAGTTTATTACTGATGCAAATCATAAACCTGAACCTAGTGAAAAAGAAAAACTAGATAAAATGACAATAATGGAAAGAATGGAATATGAACGTGAAAAAAAGAAACAAATGAAGAAAGCTAAAGAAGAATCTACATATGAAGGAGCGTTCGTTGTTCCAACAGAAAAAGGTTATTATAACAACGGTATATTTGCATTTGACTTTAATAGTCTATATCCAAACATGATGATGGAAATTAATATTTCTCCAGAAACGAAAATTGGAACATTAGTTGGAATAGAAAAAGATCAAGATCCATTTAGCTTACCAACTCTAACTCTTAAAACTGCTAGAGGACACCTAAAAGAACTTACACATGATGATCTTGTTAATTTAGTTAAAACAAAATGTACTTTATCAAGTCATAATGTTTTATATGTTAAACCTTCTATTCAGTTTGGTATTATTCCTACATTTCTTGAAAAAATGTATAAAGAACGTGTAAGAGTTAAAAAACAAATGAAAGAATCTAAACGAAAAATTGAAGTTATTGACAAAGCAATTAAACAATTAGAAGAAAAATTAAAAACAATGTAACATTATTTTATAAGTATTTTCTCAAACTCATTTAGAAAATAATTTAAATAAACTCTAAAAGCTATGGAGTATATGTTATGACGGCAGATCAATTAGCTAATAACATTTATAAATTGATACAAAAAATTGATTCAGGAAAGTTAATAACATTTGATAATGAATTATTAAGTATGCTTTTTAATAAGAAAACTTCTAGTTGCTTATTCATTTTAAAATTGAATAGACCAACTAACATTATAAAAGCAGAAGATAACAACTATGAAATAATTTTAGATGAGCACAAAATTACTATAGGAATAATTAAGCAATTAATTGAAAAAATGATAAAAATTGAACTAACCTAAAATATTTTAAGGTTTATTTTAATTTATATAAAAACAAGTTTTAAAGAAAAGTTTTAAGGAGAATTATAGTTTATGGCTAAGAATTTGAAGAATTTTTTAAAGAAATTATCAGAAGAAACAGGCGCAGTATCATTTACAGAATCAAAATATGGTGACATTAATAACTGGATTTCAACTGGGTCATATGCATTAAATAGAATTATTTCAGGATCAATTTATAAAGGAATTCCATCTGGACGAGTTATTATTCTGGGACGGAGAATCTAGCACTGGTAAATCGAAAATTGCTGCTACAATTGCTGCAAATGCTCTTAATGAATGTGATTATGATGCAATTTTTTACTTTGACTCCGAAGGTGGCGGCTTAAAAGAATTCTTTGAAAATTGTGGATGTGACACTGATAAGGTTTTCCAGATTCTTGTAAGTTCTGTTGAAGACGCACAACTTCAAATTCTCAAAACATATTCTCAGATTGAAGAATTTAAGAAAGAAGATCCTGATGTTAAATTTCTATGCATTCTTGACTCTCTAGGTGCACTTGTTCCTGAAAAACTGCTTAGAGATGCCAACAATGATAAAGTAGCATCAGAGATGGGACGGACGTTCTAAATTGATTAATAACATGATGAAAGCCATAACAATACCAGCCTTAAAAACTGATACATCAATGATCGTACTAAATCATATCTATCAGAATCCTGGAGCAATGTTTGCTTCTAAAATTCAAAATCAAGGTGGTGGATTAGGACTTCAGTATATGGGAACTGTTAATATTCAATGCACACGTGTTTTAGAAAAAGATGACGCTAAAGATAAAGATGCATTTTATTCAGGAACAAATCTTAATTTCTTTACTGTTAAAAATCGTGTTTGCAGACCATCATTAGAAACACGCATTTATCTTGATTTTAAGAAAGGATTTACGAATCCATACGATGGCTTATTTGATGAAGCAGTAAGATATGGATTTATTACATGTCCTTCACAAGGTTATTTCTGCGTTCCATCTTGCAATGATCCAGAAAAGAAATGGAGACGTGCACAGCTTGAATCTAACAAAGAAATTTGGGATACTTTTATTAAAGAATTTGATGAAAAATCTCAAGAAGATTTGAAATATTCTAAAGCTGCTAAAGATGCTATTAAGAATCAAGATTCTATTGATGAAGCTGCAGAAAAAGCAGTTGAAAATGAAATTTCTGATATCGAAGTAGATCAGAATTAAAATCCTTTTGATAGAGAGTCTTTACAGACTCTCTATTTTTTTAAAAATTTATTCATTTATGAAAGAAACAAAATATTTTCATCAATAAATTATGATTTTTAAAGAAATAAATATTTTATATCTATTTTAACGGAGATTTTTATGGGCAAATTTATAGTAAGTTTTAGAAGACAAGGTACAATAACTCCTGATCAACCTTCAACTCCTTCGGTGTCAGATTTAGTTGAGCTTGGAATTTTAACAAAGCAAGTTTCTAAGTTTACTAATTCAGATATAGGTACCACAGTTTTAATTCCGTATAATGATGAATCAGGAAAATTTTTATTAAACAATGGTTGTATTGAATTTGAAGTAGTCGGAGTCAATCATCATACTTCTGATGAACATCCAACAACAATTACATTAATGACTAAAAATATAATTCGTTATGCAGCTTTTGATGCTAGAGAACCAAATAGTCCGACGTATGATAATTATTATGAGGAGTATTTAAGAAGAGCTGTTGGAAACAATTCTTGGAGTGTTTCTAACATTCGTCAGTGGTTAAATAGCTCAGGAGCTGGTGGTTCATGGTTTACTGCACAATATGAATACGATGCAGCTCCAATTGCAAGTAACCTTAAAGATGGAAATACAGATGGTGCATATGCAGATGAACCAGGATTTTTAGCTGGATTCAGTGCAGACGTTCTTCAACATTTTACTGACATTACTAATATAACTGCTAAGTCTGAGTTAGATGGAAGAGGCTCAGAAGAGACTGTTGATAAAGTTTTCTTACCTTCTTACACTGAAATGTTTGGAGAAAATAATAGTGGAATTTCTGAAGGTAGTTATTTATCTTTAAGATATACGGATGATAATTCAAGAAAGAAAACTGGTGCAAATAGCTGGTATTGGATGAGAAGTCCTTCGCTCGGTTCTTTTTATTATAGCACAAGACTAATTTCTAGTGATGGTTATGAAGACCGTCCGGAAGGTCCATGCGATGGAAATGGTGGTATCGCTCCAATTATAGTTCTTCATTAATTTAAAATATCTTTATTGGATATTCAAGTTAAATTAAAAGTTTGAAATAAGTTTAAAAATAATTTGCAATTCTTATATCCTGAATTGCAAATTATTTTTTTTTTCATTTACATAATCATCATTAAAAATATTTTTTACTTTATTCATTTAACTTTTCTTTAAATAATGTTATTTTACAAATATAAAAAATTATACGAGCGTATCTCAGCTGCCTTATAAGCAGTGCATTGTAGAGTAATGGTGCATGTGGGTTCAAGCCCCATCGCTCGTACCATTAAATTTAATTGCTCTATACGAACGGTTATAATTTTACCTTAACTTAGTAATTAAGAGCTTTACATATAATTAATTGACAGGTTAATTAAATTTTACAATTAGCCTGTCAATTTGCTTTTAATATTAAAATTTCAGCATGAACTTTATCATTATTGTCAATTTTGAGTAGATTAAACATAATTGATCCAGTTTTTAATAGAGATAGATTTATATTTTCTAATATAGTTATGAGACATGTTGCAGCTTTTTGTTTAGGATTATAAGAGATTAAATGGAGAAAAATTAAATGATGAACATTAAAAAACTTGTTAAGTCATTAAAATTAAAAGATTTTCGTTTATATGGTGAAGATTTTGCTAAGGTAGAACCAAAAAATAATGAAAGTAAATATGGGAAACTTGTTCTTGTTTCTGCAATTAATCCAACACCGTATGGAGAAGGAAAAACCACTGTTGCAATTGGATTAGCAGATGCTTTAAATAAAAAATATAAAACAATGTTAGCATTGCGTGAACCTTCAATGGGGCCAGTTTTTGGTAGAAAAGGTGGAGCTACTGGCAGTGGTAAAACTCAGTTAATTCCTTCTGAAGAAATTAATCTTCATTTTACTGGTGATATTCATGCTCTTACGTATGCAGTTAATTATATTGCAGCATATATTGATAATCATATATATAGAAACAATACGTTAAATATTTCTAAAGTTGTTTTTACTCGTTGTTTAGATGTAAATGATAGAAGTTTAAGAGATATTACAACTTCTAATAAAGTAGATTCTCATAGCAGTTATGTTATAACAGCTGCGCATGAAATAATGGTGTGTTTATGTTTAGCTACAGATGAAAATGATTTTTATAATAGAATTGAAAATATTTTAATTGGATATGATGTTAATAATAACAAACTTTTTATAAGAGATTTAGGTATTGAGCTTATTGCTAATCTTAAACATATTTTAGCACAAGTTGTTAAACCGAATCTCGTTCAAACGCTAGCTGGAACCCCTTCATTTATTCATGGTGGTCCATTTGCAAATATCGCTCATGGATGTAGCTCAATTATTGCAACTAATACAGCATTATCAGTATCTGATTATGTTATTACTGAAGCTGGATTTGGTGTTGATTTAGGAGCAGAAAAATTCTTAGATATTAAATGTAGAGTTGGAAACTTTAAACCATCAGCTGTTGTTATTGTTGTAACAAAACGCGCAATTGAACATCATGGATATGCAAATGGACTTCAATTAACTGTAAATTATTGTAAAATGTTGCAGAAAGTATATGGTGTTCCAGTAGTTGTTGCAATTAATAAATTTGCAAACGATACTTTAAAAGATTTATATAAAATTAAAGATGTATTTACACTTTATAATATTAGCTCTGAAATTTGTTCATCATGGGAAGATGGGCCAATTGGTGCAAAGAAATTAGCAAAAGCAGTGATAGAACAATCAAATAAAGATTATACACTTAATTTTGCTTATGATATGGATATGACAACACTTGAAAAAGTCGAATCAATTATTCATAAGGTTTATGGAATTCATGAAATTGAATTTCAAGATGAATATTTAAAATCACAAATTAAAACAATTAATATTAATGATTTTTATGTTTGCATAGCAAAAACACCATTTTCAATTTCATCTGATCCTAATAAGTTAGGACACGTTAAAGATGATTTTGAAATAAAAATTACAGATATTGATGTTCTATATGGCGCAAAAATAATAAGAATACATTGTGGAAAAATGTATTTTATGCCTGGACTTCCATAAATATTTTTTAAAATGAGGGAATACTATTATGAAATATTTTATATTATGTAGTATGTGTTTATTGTTTTTAGTAGGATGTGGACATAATGGATTTGTCTATCAAAATGCAGATGTATGGAATGTTGGATATAATTCAAATACTCAACAAATTGGTATTCAGCGATTTAATGGAGAGTTACTTAGCGGCGGTTCTAGAGAAAATACATCAATTGAAGCCGAGCTTTCTAAAGATGCAGATGCACAGAAAACTGGTTATAAAGCTGGCAGAGTAAACAGCATTAAGTATTCTACCGGTATTCAAATAAATGGATATACAGTCGATTTAGCAAAAGCTAATCCAGATTTTGCAGCAAAAGTTTTAGCAGAAATGAAAAATGCTGGTAAAAATACAAAATATTATTTGATTAAAGATAAGAAACTTTTAGAAGTTACAAAAGAAGAATTTGATAAAGAAAAATCGTCAAAAATGAAAATTGATGGTGCAAATCAAACTGTAACTACTGAATAAAGTTTATTTTAAAAAATAAAAAAGGATCATTTTATGTCCAGTAATTCAAAGAATGAAACACAGGTTATTCTAGTTAGATGTATTGATACAAATCCTGCCGTTTTAGATAATCCAAATTTTTCATGTCGATCTTATGTAATAGAAGATGGACGGAATCTTTTATTCAAAAGATAACATCATTAATAACTTTGAATATTGGCAAAAATATGATCCTTTTAAAAGAACATATGAAGATACATTTTTTAAGACATGTGTTAAAAAAGGACGTACAACATATCTTCAACAAGTTTTTCCTTCTAAAGATTTTATGGAAAATACCGAACTTTTAGAAAGTACAGAATTGGTTGTATGTAAATTACGTGTTCAAAAAATATTATCAGATAAAACAAAAACAAATAAAGCTAAAGCATTAGAAATAATAGAATTATTGTCCAGCTATCCATTATCTTCTATATTAACTGATTTAGAAGAAAACTTTGATAAAGCAACTGTTAATACATATTTAATATCTGAATTTGTTGATGATATGAAAGCAATTATTAAAGGATTAGACAAAACACTGCATAATAATATCTTTACTGAAGAAGATGCTATTATATCATTACTTAAATACTGTGAAAATAAACAGCAGGAAGGGGAAAATAATGTCATTTGAAGGTTATTATCTTAAAAAATGTAAAAATAATCATATTTTTACGTTTGACGTATATGATGACGATGCTGAAGATAAATGTTTACAATGTAATGAAAAATTTATCAAAACCCGTATAGTAGATTGTACAAACGGCCTTACTAAAAAACAAGAAAGAAAAATTTATTCTAAATTTAAAAAAGCTTAATAACATTAAGCTTTTTTTATTTTTATATCAGTTAACTTTTGTGATATATCATCTATTTTAAAAATAAAAAATAAAAGAGGTGATAGTATGAGTGCAGATCTGAGATTTTGGTTGTATTTGGGTTTCTTTTTGTACACGGTTTATTGTCTTCTTACGATTGAGCCTGATGAAGAAGATAGTGGAACAATCGGGTATGATCCGTTGGAAGATGCAAAGATGACTGCAAGTGGTTATAAATCTCCTGAGAAGAATGTTATTCAGCGCATTAAATTGAATGAACATTGTCAAAAAATGTTGAGAAAGCGTTAAAATGTATTCAAAATTTATGTTTGATGTTATTAATAACGCGAATGTAAGTGTATCTGTTTATTATGATAACCCATATAAGTGTGATATTCAGTGTATAGCTGATAATAATCTTGCTAAAGCAACTGGTGTAATATTTAGAAATTGCAAATTAACATTTTATATCGATTTTCATGGGCCATTTAATCATACTCTTGAAATTAAAGGAACATACAAAAAGATTGTATTTAATAAATCATATGGAGTACGATCGTGTTTTATTGATAAATTAGATGATAATCTTACTGATTGTTCTAGCATGTTTTGTAATTTTTCAAAAGTACATTTTTCACATGATATTTTGCCGAAAAATGTTAAAGATATTTCATATATGTTTCATAAATCAGGATTAGCAGATGATGTTTCTTTAGACATACCTGATTCTGTTTCAGACTGTTCTGGCCTATTTAGTAATTCAAAATATGTTAAAAATATTACATTAAATTTTAATATTATCCCTATTGGTAAAAATGTTTTTCCAGACAAAAGTGTTTCAATAAAATCAAATAAAACTTTTTCTGTAAATTTAATTAATGGAGCAAATTTAAATTCAATTCAAGTTAAATTCTTTAAAGAAATATATTATAAACCCAAATTCTTTCCTGGATTTAAGAACATTAGATCACTTTAAAAGAAGTTTATTTTAAATTTAAAAAAGGATTTAACAATATGACAATTGATGAAATTTCAAAATTAATTAAAATAAAACTTCTTTCTAAAGATATAACTGAAGAAGATACCGAATTAATAAATGGTGAATTTACAGGTGTTCTAGAACTTGTAGCAAAAGCACATTTTGACGATGTAAAACTTCCTGAAGATATTCCTCTTCTAGAACGAGAATTTGCAAAAATGATTTATGAAGTTCTATATCAAAAAGATGAAGAATCAGAAATAGAAAAACTAAAATCAGAACTTCAACAAGCACTAATTCAAAGAAATGATTTTGAAGCCATGTACGTTCGTTATAAACAAAAATATGAAAAAATTACAAAATCATTAAATAAATAACTTAATCATGCTATTATATTAATATAATAAACAACAATATTTCAAGAAGAAGAAAGAAAAAGAAGATGTTGACAAAAGAACAGATGATTGAAAAACTGTCAAAATTGAGTGATACAGAACTTAATAAGATTGTTTCTGAACTGGAGAATATATTTAAAGAGATAAATTAAATAATTTTGATAAAACGTATATGTTGTTTATTTTTATAAATAGATTTAGAATAAGGAAATATATTCTGAAATGATTAGAGTAAGTAAACATACATTAAGATTTTCAAATAAAGAGAAGCTTGAAAAGTTAAATTTATTTTTTCAGCTTTTTAAGGATGTTGTTGCTTACTATATTGAGTTAATTAAGACTGGAAAGTTGCCTTTAAAAGTATTTCTTTCTACTAAAGATTGTCCTGATTGTTGTATTAAGCATTCAAGATATAAACAACTTGCATATAAAGTAGCTTCAGAGATAGTTAGATCAAATTTAAAATATACGCAGAATAAAGTTTATGCCAAATATAAAAAGCTTTATTTTAAGTGTATTAAAAATGGAATTCATCATAATTTTACTGATAAACATTTTAAAGAATTAGATATTAATTACTTAAAAAGAATAAAAGTTAATTTGAAAAATATATCTATTCCTTTAAATGAAAATATGTTTGATATTGAAATAATTTCATCTGGAGAATTTAATGAATTTATAAGAATTTTTCTTCCATGGTTTAAAGAAGGTAAAAAACGTGCTGAAACTATCAATC
>JAGBBT010000049.1 GCA_017938365.1 Treponema sp. | reverse complement strand
TTGCTTGTTCCCATTTTTGTTCTGGGGTTAGTTCTTGATGTTTTAATTGTTGCATAAAGTCCTCTCTGATAAATTAATTTTCTATATATTTAATAGAGATTTTTTTTGCAATTTTTTCAGTTTTTTAAATAATTTTGTGTATTTTGTTATAAATTTTCTCTGTGTAAGTTCTACAGACACTCTGTATAAGCTCTACAGACTTCCTGTGAAAGCTATAAACGGAGCTTTTTAACAACTGTGTGGATATGATTAAAAAGACTATAAGATTTTTCTGAATCACTACTGAATTTGGCCGAAAAAAGCAGGTTTTTTGTTGAATTCTCTACTGTTTTTAGGTGTAAACACTATAGGAATTCACCCAAAACACTATTGTTTTCAGTGAAATCACTACTGTTTTTCGAGGTAGGGAATAAAGTGTGTCGTCAAATTCTTCTTATAAGAATGAGTTACTCTCTTTGGCGTGTTAGAAAGTGTCTCACCTTAGTGTTACAAACTATCTCTCGGGCATGAGAGAGTTTGTAACACTAAAAAAAATTAGATTTCGTTATCAAAATTTTTTGATTCTACATCTTTGAAGTATTTGACAGTTCCTACTTTTAATTCGTCTGTTGCATCATCGTCACAAACTATAATTGCATCTTTGTGAAGTTGTAATGCACTAACTGTCCACATTTGGCTGATTCCTGCTTCTACTGCATGGTGTAAAGCTCTAGCTTTGTTATGACCTGTAATAAGTATCATAACTTTTTTTGCATCGCAAACTGTACCAACACCAACTGTTAATGCTGTTGTTGGTACTTTTGTAATATCTCCATCAAAAAATCTTGAATTTACAATTATTGTGTCTTGTGTAAGTGTGCTTTCGTGAGTTCTTGATGTAAGTGAAGTTCCTGGTTCATTAAATGCTATATGTCCATCAACACCAACTCCACCAAGGAATAAATCAATACCACCGTAAGATTCTATTGCTTTTTCGTAGTCTGCACATTCTTTTTCTCTATCTTCTGCAAGACCATTAAGGATATGTACATTTTCTTTTTTTATATCTATATGGTTAAAGAAGTTTTCCCACATAAAATAATGATAACTTTGATCGTGTGTCGGAGAAAGACCTACATATTCATCCATGTTGAAAGTAACAACATTTTTAAACGATACTTTGCCGGCTTTATTTAAGTCGATTAACTTTTTATATGTTCCAAGAGGTGTAGAACCTGTTGGAAGACCTAATACAAATGGTTTGTCAGAATGTTTTTGATGTTCGTTTATACATGACGCAATATGATTTGCAGCCCAATTTGAACATTTTTCGTAATCAGTTCTGATAATTACTCTCATTTTTTTTCTCCTAAATTATAGAGTGTTTTACATTAGTAAAACATTCAGATTTTTTACTAAAGTTATCTTATGTAGCTGTAGCAAAATATGCGAAAATTTATCACTAGTTGTTTTTTTTGTAAATAATGTTTAATAATTTCTTGTAGGATTTTTTTGTTTTTTTGACATTCTACGAGATTGATTATAAAATCTTGTAGAATAGATTTTGTTTTTTTGAGGAATAATATGCGTACAACTTATGTTGCAGGTAACTGGAAAATGAATATGGATAAGGCTAGTTCTGTTGTTCTTGTAAAAGAATTAGTCGAAAAATTACGAGGATGCAAAAATAAGATTATGATTGCACCTCCTTTTGTTTACCTTGATGTTATTTCTGATTTAGTAAAAGATTCAAATATTATTCTGGGTGCTCAAAATATGGCTGCTACTGATAATGGAGCTCATACTGGAGAAGTAAGTGTTTCAATGTTAAAAGACTTAGGTGTAAAAACAGTTATCTTAGGTCATAGTGAGCGTCGTTATGAATTTGGTGAATGTGATGAACTTATTAATATGAAAGTTCTCAGAGCTCTCGCTAATGGTTTAGATGTTATTATATGTATCGGTGAATTATTGGCTCAGAGGGAAGTGGGAAGAGCTGAGAAGGTTTGTGAACGCCAATTAAATTCTGCTTTAATGGGTGTTTCAAAAGAACAATTAAGCCATGTTACTATTGCTTATGAACCAGTTTGGGCAATTGGTACTGGAAAAACAGCAACTCCTGAAGATGCTCAGCAAATTCATTCTTATGCAAGAAAAGTTATCGAAAAAATGTATGATGAAGAAGCTGCTAAAAATATTGTTATACAGTACGGTGGCTCTATGAATGTAAAAAATTATCAAGAGTTATTATCTCAGCCTGATATTGACGGTGGATTAATAGGTGGTGCTTCTTTAACAGCAGAAACTTTTATTCCTATTTGTAATGGATAAAGTTATAAATTATTGACCTTGTTTATTGTTTCCGATAAAATTATATAGCAATTTATAGAATGACCATTTTTATGGTTTTGATTTTGGAGTTAAAAAAATGGGTGCGCTTAAGATTATTTTATTAGTAGCTTTTGTTATTATTTGTGCTCTTCTAGTTCTTCTTGTTCTTATTCAAGATGATAATAAAAATGGAATGGGTGGACTTTTAGGTGGTGGAAATTCTGCTGCATTTGGTTCTCACAAAGCTACTATTGTTACAAAGACAACTGTTATTTTTGTTGTTCTTTTCTTTGCTTTGACTTTAGGTCTTGCTAAGATTCTTCCAACTAGAACTACTTCTTCAATTCAAGATTTGGAAGCTGCTGCAAAATCTGAAGGTCAAGTATTGGAATCAACAGAAGAAGTTGTTTCTGAAGAAAAAGAAACTGTTTCTGAAGATTGGTGGAAAGACGATTCTGCAAAAGAATCTGCTTCTAACTAAATTTTAGATTAATATAAAATCCCGTGTTTGTTTTGCACGGGATTTTTTTTTAGGTGATAAAATGTTCTTAAGTCAAATATTTTCTGAAGTAACTACAGTAAATCTTAATAGTACAGAAAAAGATGATGTTTTTGTTGAATTGGTAAATGTAATTCATTCTGTTTGCCCAGAACTTGATTGTGATGAAGCTGTAACAGAACTTAATAATCGTGAAAAATTGATGAGTACAGGAATTATGCATTCTGTAGGAATTCCCCATGCAGAAGTAGAATCAATGAAAGGTGTAAAAGGTGCTATAGGAATATGTTCATCAGGAATTGATTATAATTCTTTGGATAAATCTCCTGTTCATGTAGTTTTTATGATTTTGTCTGGAAAAAATTTAGCTGAAGAGCATATTTTAATATTAAAAAAATTGGCGCTTGTTTTGCAAACTCCAGATTTTATAAAAAAAGTTCTTGAATGTTCTTCTTCTGCTGAGGTTTATAAGTTATTTTCTACTATAGAATCAGAAGTTGCTATGTAACTTTTTGATATTAATTTTTTATTGTTGAAAGTATTTCTTCTTTTAATTCTGGATAATATTTTTCGATTACAACTTCTGTTGTTTTCTTAAAATCATCGAGTTTTGGGTATGTTATTTTCATTCCAGAAGATTTTAGTAATTCTTTGTAGCTTTCTGTTTGTTCTTTTATAAGAATTCTATTAAATTCTTGTGCTTTTTTTGCTGATTCTAATAAAATAGTTTTATCAGTTGTTGTTAGTTTGTTCCATAAATCCATTCTTATAACTAAAGGCATGGCATCGTAACTATGGTTTGTAATTATTAAGTTTTTCTGAACTTCGTATAATTCATTATTTAAAATTATAGGAATTGGATTTTCTTGACTGTCAAAAAGTCCATCTTTTAGAGCTTTTTTAAGTTGTGGAAATGGATATACTTCTGGAATAGCTCCTAATGCTTTCATTGTTTCTACAATAATATAGTTTGGTGGAGTTCTAATATGTAAGTTTTTCATATCGGATACTGTTTTAATTTCTTTTTCTCTTGTTGTTATACATCTAAATCCGTTATCAAAATTTGCAAGTACTTTTAATCCACAGTTTTGAAGAGAATCATTAGCTTTTAGGCCTACTTCGCTGTCCATAAAAGCCCAGGCTTCTTCAAAACTATTAAATAGAAATGGAAGTGCTGATATTCCTGCCATTTTTTCATGTATAGCAAAATTTCCAGCACTAGAGATTGTCATATCAATTTGTTTTTTTAATATTTTGTTGATTAATTCTTCGTCATTTCCTAATGTTCCTCTTGCATAGATATCGACACAAATTCTTTTTCCTGTTCTTTTTTCTACATTCTTTTTAAATAATTGTGATGCGATTCCTCTTGGATCTTCCATATATGTTGTGAATCCAAGGGTTATAGTTGTTGTTTTTATATTTGTCTTTGCCTTGTCGTAATATGTTGTTTCTGGCATTTTTTTTGAACAACTTAAAATGAGAATTATCAAACTGATTATAATACATATCTTTATTTTCATGTCTTCTATTATACTCCTACTTTTAAAAAAGTGTTTATTTTTATTAATAAGTTGTGCATTTTTATAAAAAATAATATCATATTATCACTTTGGAAGATTGTTATAAGATTCTTGGAATTCAGCCTAATGCTACAGTTGCTGAAATTCGTCGTGCTTACAGAAAAAAAGCTAAATTACTCCATCCTGATTCGACAGGTACTCAAGATACTACGGAAGAATTTCGTCGGTTAGTAAAGGCCTATGAGATTTTGTCTGATGTTAGAAAAAGGGCCTTGTTTGATGAGTCTAGTTTTTATAGATATCGGTCTCGTGAATATCGACCTTCAAAATCTTTTGATTATCGTGAGTGGCTTTTGGCTAGAAATGATGAAGAAAGCCGTTCAAAATTAATTTTTTTTGATTTACTGCACCAACGAGAAGATGATGCCGTTGAAGAATTTAAAAGAATGTGTATGAATAATGCTAATTTTCGATTGGCAAAATGGTTTACACGAGAAGATTTTATGGATTACGGGTTTATTCTTGCAGAAGAACTTGTACTTAGAGAAGAGTATTATGATGCTTTTATTTTATTAGAGCAGATTATACAAATGGAATATAGTTATCCTTATTTTAGATTATTTTTTCCAGAAGTTATTGATTTGACTAAGTCTATTTTAAAATACAAATTAGATGGAAAAATTGCAGATGAGTTAGCTTTGGATGTATGGGAGCGAGCATTAGAGTTGGGTTTTGGTAATAAGGATGATTCTTTTTTTCTTCAGAAGATGGCTATTGTTTATCGTCGTATAGGTGATGAGCGTACTGCAAGAATTTGTGAAGAAGAAGCTATGAGAATATGTTAATAATATATTAGAAAGGAAATGAAAATATGATTCGCTTAAAAAATGAAAAAGAAATTGCAGGTATTAGAAAATCTTGTCATGCTCTTGCAGATTTGTTTAGAGAAGTTGTTCCTCAAGTAAAAGTAGGAATGAGTACTAAGGATATTGATGATTTGTGTGTTGATTTTATAAAAAAAATTGGTGGTAAGCCTGCTTGGTATAGAGAAGGATTTCCAGGTGCTGCTTGTATAAGTGTTAATAATGAAGTAATTCATGGGATTCCTTCTAAAAAGAAAATTATAGAAGATGGTGATATAGTTTCTTTGGATATTGGAATTGATTTAGATGGTTATATTTCTGATTCTACACATACAGTTATGGTTGGTAATGTTAAGCCTGAATATAAAAGGCTTGTAAAGGCAACAAGAGAAGCTTTGGCTGCCGGAATAGCAGCATGTGTTGTTGGAAATAGAATAAGAGATATTTCTAATGCAGTTAATGATGTTGCGTTTGGTAAATATGGTTATGGGGTTGTTTATGACTTTTGTGGACATGGGGTAGGATTAGATGTTCATGAGGATCCTTCTGTTCCGAATTGCCCACAAGGTGGTCCAAATCCTAGAATTCAGGCTGGTATGGTATTAGCTATAGAGCCTATGATTAATATAGGAACAGCTGATGTTGCAGTACAGGATGATGATTGGACAATTGTAACAGCTGATGGTAAATGGAGTTGTCATGAAGAACATACTGTGGCTGTTTTTGCTGATCATACAGAAGTTTTAACAGCTTGTGATGACTTAATTTGTTAGTTTTGTAAAGCGTTTTAGTTTTTTTTCTAAAACGCTTTTTTTTGTAACCCTTTTGAGAAAAAGTTTATTATATTAATATAAATTTCAAGTTAAAATCATTTTGGAGGCTTTAAATAAAATGAAAAATGTAACTAAAAAAATTCTTATAGGTGTTTTTGCTTCTGTTTTTGCATTTACATTAGTTAGTCTTTCTTGTAGCAAAACAAAAATAGAAGGAACGGCAGATACGGTTTATGCTGATACAAAGTCAGCTATTGAGATTCCTTCGGAATCTTTAAAAATAGTAGAAGCCCTTCAAAATTCATTTAATTCTATAAGTGCAGGTGTGTTGCCTTCTGTTTGTGAGATTGATGTTACAGAAAAAAAGACCATTCAGCAATCTAATCCCTTTGAAGATTTACCATTTTGGTTTTTTGGTTTCCCAAATCAAGAGGAATCAGAAGAAAATAAAAAGGGTAGAACTAGAGAGTTTGAACAGAAAGGTTTAGGTTCTGGTGTAATAGTTCGTAAAACAGGTAATACTTATTATGTTCTTACTAATAACCATGTTGCTGGTAAGGCTACTGAAATAACTATTAACTTAAATGATGGTCAAAAATTTTCAGGAAAGTTAGTTGGGGCTGATGAACGACAAGATATTGCCTTGGTTTCTTTTGAAGCTGATAAAAATGCTTCTATAAAAGTTGCTACATTAGGTGATAGTGATAAAGTAAAGGTTGGCGATATTGTTCTTGCTATGGGTGCTCCTTTAGGATATAGACAGTCTGTAACAAAGGGTATTGTAAGTGCAACTGGGCGTAGTGGTGATCAAATTGGTAATATGAATGATTTTATTCAGACTGATGCAGCTATTAATCAAGGAAACTCTGGTGGACCTCTTGTAAATATTTATGGTGAGGTAATTGGAATTAATACATGGATTGCATCTTCTTCTGGGGGAAGTCAAGGATTGGGATTTTCTTTGCCAATAAATTCGCTAAAAAAATCAATAGATGATTTTATTTCAAAGGGAAAAGTATCGTATGGTTGGCTAGGTGTAAGTCTTGTTGATATAACAGATAACTATAAAAAAGAGCTTGGCGTTAAAGGTGTTCAAGGTGCTTTTGCTTCTCAAGTTTTTATTGATTCTCCAGCTTTTAAAGGTGGAATGTTACCAGGAGATTTTATTGTTGCATTAAATGGTAAAAATATTAAGAATCAAAATGAACTTGTAAGAGAAGTTGGGTATTTAGCTGCTAATAAGGATGCTGAATTTAAGGTCTTGAGAAATGGAAAAAGTGTTACTTTGACTGTTAAAATAGAGGAACGAACTGAAAAAGTTTCAAATGATAACTCAAAATTGTGGCCAGGATTTATTGCATCTCCTCTTTCTGATGATGTAAAGAAAACTCTTAAAATTGAAGATGACAAATTAAAAGGTGTGGCTGTTGTAAATGTTTTAGAAAAATCACCAGCAGCAGCTTTGAGACTTCAGAATGGAGATGTAATTATAGGTGTAAACGGAAAGAAAATAACAAATATTGCAGAATTTTATGAAGCATTAGATATTTCAAAAAATAAAGAAATTTGGTTTGATGTTTATAATTCTGGGCATACACTTTCTACAAGTAAATATAAATTATAAGGGATTAAACTTAGTATTATTAGTTTAGTGTGATAAGTCTAATAAGTACTATATTTATATTGTCCCAAGGAAGCATTCTTTTGTTCCTTGGGATTTTTATTTTTAATAAGTCATATTATTGACCTAGAATAAATAAATTTGATAAAATCTATTACTTATATTTTTATTTATTAGTCGTTAGAGTATCCGTTACACTTTGCGGCGTTTATGAGGTATTACATGTACGCACTTTTTGAATACAAAGGTAAACAGTACAAGGCTGAAAAAGATGCATTAATTCAGGTTGATAAAATTGATGCTGAAGCTGGTGCAAAAATTGAAATTGATTCAGTCCTTTTGGTTAGCGATGGTGACAATGTAAAAGTTGGAACACCATATGTTAGTGGAGCAAAAATTGAAGTTGTTGTAGAAAATGACTTCCGCGATAAGAAAGTTCTTGTTTTCAAATATAAGAGCAAGAAAGACTATCACCGTTTAATTGGTCATAGACAAGAATATACAAACGTTCGTGTTAAGAACATTATTGGCTAAATGGTTCTTGTAACACTTTCGACTGGCAAAAACGGCGTGTTAAATGAATGTAAAGCTAACGGACATGCTTGTTTTTCTAAGAAAGGTGAAGATATAGTTTGTTCGGCAGTTACTATACTGTTAAGAACTGTATTAGAATACCTTTCACAGATGGAAAATGTTACGGTAATAGCTGATACTTCTTCCCGCGGAAATCTCGCATTTCGTGTGGAAGTTCAAAAAGATAGTTCAGTTGTGGACTGTCAGCTTAAGTGCATGGCGGAATTTATTAGAATAGGCATTAAGTCTTTATCTAATGAGTTTCCTGAAAATGTGCAGTTGCGGGAATATTAAAAGAGAATTAATAAGCGGAGGCTTAATATGGGACGTAGTAAGGGCGGTAGCGGCGCAAAGAACGGTCGTGATTCAAACCCAAAACACTTGGGTGTTAAAGTATACGGTGGACAGACTGTAACAGCCGGTTCAATCATCGTAAAACAGCGTGGAACAAAACTTTTTCCTGGCGATAATGTAAAAAGAGCTGGTGATGATAGTTTGTTTGCAACAGCAGATGGTATTGTTACTTTTGGAGAACGCAAAAATAGAAAAATTGTTTCTGTAGTTGCTCCAGTTGTAGAAAAGAAACCTGCAAAGAAAGCTTCTACTAAGAAAGCAGCAGAAGCAAAAGCTGAATAATCACTTTGTACGATGATAAACCCGGATTCAGTTTACTGTTTCCGGGATTTTTTTTATAAAGTTTTTTATTTTTTGGAGTAATTCTTAAATGAATTTGTTTGCAGATGAAGCAGTAATTGAAGTTCAGTCAGGAAAAGGCGGAAATGGTTGTATTTCTTTCCGACGTGAAAAATATGTTCCTCGTGGTGGTCCAAATGGTGGCGATGGAGGAAAGGGTGGCGATGTAATTTTTATTTGCAAGAGAAATGTCAGAACTCTTTCTAATATTCGATATAAGCATTTTTTTAGAGCAAAGGCTGGCGGAGATGGTCAAGGTTGGAATAAATATGGCAAAGATGGTGAAGATGTTATAATTCCTGTTCCTCCTGGAACTATTATTCGTGATTTTGAGACTAATGATTTAATAAAGGAATTTACTACTGAAACTGAAGATGATCAATTTGTATTCTTAAAAGGTGGTAATGGTGGTTGGGGAAATGTTCACTTTAAAACACCAACAAATCAAGCCCCTCGTATTGCAAATAAAGGACAGCCTGGAGAAGTTAGAAAACTCCGTCTTGAGATGAGTATTATGGCTGACATTGGTTTAGTTGGGTTTCCAAATGCTGGAAAATCAACTCTTTTGGATGCCTTTACAAATGCTCGTCCTAAAATTGCACCTTATCCTTTTACAACTAAAATACCTAATTTAGGTGTTTTGCGTGCAGATGATGAAAGAGATGTTATTATTGCTGATATTCCAGGAATAATAGAAGGTGCTTCAGAAGGAAAGGGATTAGGTATTCGATTTTTAAAACATATTTCTCGAACAGCAGGTCTTTTGTTTATGATTGATTGTTCTGAAGAAAATTGTTTTTCAGCATATAAAACTTTGTGTAATGAATTGGCTGGATTTTCAGAGGATTTGGTAAAAAAGCCTCATATTGTTCTTTGTAATAAAATTGATATCGATGGAGCATTTGATAGAGCTAAACAGATTATAGAAGAAATTAAAACTTCAGAAAAAGAAACTGTTGTTTTACCTGTTTCTGTTGCTGGTCATATAGGAATGAATGATATTCGGTTGGCAATTTTAAAATTAGTTACTAGCATGGATAATAATGTTGTAATGTATAATTCAAAGGGCGAAAAGATTTCTAGTGGTAGTTTTTTAACTGGTAAAAAAGAAGGTTCTAGTATTGATCCTGATTTTTTAGCAACTCGTTCTGTTGATGAAGATTTAGATGTTCAATATCCTGGAAGTGAAAGTTGAAAATTGCTATTTTAGGTGGTAGTTTTAATCCTATTCATATAGGACATTTGATTCTAGCGGATTTTGTTTGTACAGAATTAAATTATGATAAAGTTTTATTTATTCCTGTATATAATCCACCTCATAAAGAAATGAATCTGTCTATTGATGATAAAGATAGATTGGAAATGGTAAAACTTGCTGTAAAAAATGATCCTCGTTTTGAGGTTGAAAGTTGTGAGTTGGATAGAGGAGGGATTTCTTTTACTTGGGATACTGTTTGTTATTTAGAAGAAAAGTATAAAAATCTCTTAACAGGAAAAATAGGATTAATTATTGGTTCAGATTTATTAAATAATTTTGATAAGTGGAAAAATTCTGAAAAACTAGCATCTAAATGTGATTTAATTTTAGCGACGCGATCAAAAGATTTTGAAACAGATTCTTCCTTTGCAAATAAGGCAAAAGGTTTGTTTGTTGATGATAGTATAAAGCTACCAGAAGATTTTTTTCAGTTTGAGTATAAAAAGTTATCAAATCCTATGGTTTCTATTTCATCAACTGATATTAGAGCAAGAATAAACAAAGGTAAAGCATGGCGTTATCTTGTATGTGAGGAAGTTTTTAATTATATTGAAAAAAGGAAGTTATATGGATTCAATTCTTATAAATGAAATAGAAGAATATGTAAAAAATGTTGTTTCTGTGAAACGATATGAGCATTCTGTTCGTACAGCGCAAACTCTTGTTCTTCTGTGTGAAAGATATGGCCTTGATAAAGAAAAAGGGTATTTGGCAGGAATTGCACATGATATGTGCAAAGAAATAAATACTGATCTTATGGTTGAATTGGCTAAGAAAGATGGTAAAAAAATTACATTATTAGAACAGGAAAAAAAATCGTTGTTACACGGAAGAGCTGCCGCTGTTTTAATCGAAGAAAAATTTGGTGTGACAGATGTTGATATAAAAGAAGCTATTGCAAATCATACTTTTGGTGGTAGTTGTTTATGCGATTTGGGGAAACTTCTTTTTGTTGCTGATAAAATAGAACCTGAAAGACCTCAATCTACTGATGAGTATAGACATAGACTTTTTTCTTTAAGTTTAGATGAAATAACTTATAGTGTTGTACAAGAGAATATTGATTATTTAGAAAAACGCGGAAAGGTTGTTGCTCTAGTTTCTTTTATGTTACGTGATGAATTGTTGGAGTCCTTAAAAGTTGAACATAGCAATTTGATTCATAAAGTTTAAAAGAAAGATAAATAAGGAAGGTCATAGAAAATGCGATTGAATAAAATTACAAATGGAAAAGAACATATTTTTTTATTAATAATATTTGTTATTTTAGCAAGTGTATTTTCGTTTATTTTTATTTCATTGAAGTCAGATACTGATAATCAGAAATTAAAAGAAAATCAAGTTATAAAATCACTTTTTGTTGTAGAAGATAAAGATCAAGTTTTGTTTACCGATATTTTTATTTATTATCCTGTTTCAAAAAAAGGTGCTTTGATAAATATTCTTGGAAATACAGGTGCTATTTTTCAAAGTATTGGGCGGGTTGATAGAATAGATGCTGTTTATACTGAAAAGGGAATTGAAACTTATAAAAGCGAGATTGAAAAACTTATTGGACAAGAAATTCCTTTTTATATTGATATTAATCTTTCTAAATTCAGCGAATTAACAGATTTGTTGGGTGGGTTAAAAGTATTTGTTCCTTCTCCTGTTGATATAAAAAAGCCTGATGGGGATTATTGGTTGTTACCAAGTGGTGCTGTAACTTTAGATGGAGATAAAATTGTTACATACTTAGATTATTTGCGACCTGAAGAAAGTGATGAAGAACTTCAAGAACGAAGACAGAATGTAATGGTGTCGTTTTTGAGTTCTCTAAAAAATAATCTTAAAAAGATAAAAAACAAAGAAGTTTTTAGTTATTTTTTTAATAAAATGAAATCGAATTTAGAGGAAGAAGAACTTCGTAAATTATTAATTGAAATTTCAAATGTTGATTCAGAAAGTATTGTTCCTCAGAATATTACTGGGGCAAAGCGTGTTGTTGATGGAAAGGTTTTGTTATTTCCGTATTATGATGGTCAGTTAATAAAAGATGTTGTGATGCAGGCAATGACTTCTTTAACATCTTTAGACGATACTAAAATTAATAGAATTTATGTTTTAGAGATTCAGAATGGTACAACAGTTCAAGGTTTAGCAAGAAACACTGCGGCTTTATTAAAAAGTGCTGGATATGATGTTTTGAGTACAATAAATGCAGATAGAAATGATTATGAAGAAACAAAAATTATTAATCATATTGGTAATATTGATATTGCTAAAAATTTAGGTAATTTTATTCATTGTACAAACATTATAGAAGAAAGTGTAAAACCTGAATCATCGGGTATTGAATCTGATTCCAATGTAGATTTTACAATTATACTTGGAAAAGATTTTGATGGTCGTTATGTAAAATAAATGTTTGTGTTACAAACTGTATATATTTATTTTTAGGAGAATAATTGTATGGCATTAGAAAAAAATGTAAAAACTCAGGCATTTGAAATTGCTCGTTTAATGCAAGACGGAAAGGGAGAAAATGTAACTGTTATTGATGTTTCTAAATTGAATAGTTGGACAGATTATTTTGTAATTGTAACTATAAAAAGTTCTGCTCATTGGCAAGGTTTGGAAAAATTGGTTAAAGAATATGTAAAAGAAAATGATATGCAAATTCATTTAACACATAATAAAACTTCAGGTGGTGACGACTGGAATTTAATAGATATAGGACCTGTTGTTGTTCATCTTATGTCTGAAGATGCTAGAAATTTTTATGATTTAGAAAAATTATGGCATGCAGGAACTTTTACTCGCGAAAGTTTTGTTGAATAAAAAAAAATGGGAGGCTGGAAAAAATGTGTGTGACCACTTTTTCCCGCTTCCCATGATTTTCAAACAACTTTATTCGTAATCAAAATCTTCATCGATAAAGCTGTTATCCTCTGAATCATCAACATAATCGTCAATGTCTTCTTCAAGCTCATCATCAAAACCATCATCGTACATATCTTCGTCTTCAAACTCGTTTAATGAATCGTCATCGTACTCTGTAAAATCATCAGATTCTGCATAGTCGTCATCGTATTCATCATCGTATGAAAAACCAGACCCTGTAAATGAACCGTCTAATAATTCACTTTCACTGAACATAATGCCATCCTTGTAAAATTTAAAGCGTGTATGGAAAATATAAATTTGAAAGTAAGGTTATGTCAATTAGGTTACTTTTACTTTTTTATTTATTATGAAAAATTAGAATTTTTTTTTATTTGATATTTAATATTAGATTGATTGACTTTAATCTTTGAAATTTGTATAATGCAAACATATGTTATCTGATATTAGGGTACTTGCACCAGCTAAGGTGAATATTGGTTTAAATGTTCTCCCAGCTCGTAGTGATGGGTTTCATGATATCGAGAGTATTTTTCAGACTGTAAAATTAGCTGATGTACTTGATGTTAGTTTTATAAATGGAAATGGGAATTGTATTTTAGATGGTGGAGATTTAATTCTTCCAACAGAAAATACTTTTTCTAAAACATATGATGCATTCTGTGATTTAACTGGTTGTAGGAAAGGAGTTTTTGTAAAATTGCAAAAAGTCATTCCTATGGGTGGTGGTCTTGGTGGTGGATCTTCGGATGCAGCTTCATTTTTAAAAGCATTAGCTTATTTAAATAAAGTTGAGCTTACCAATGAATTGTCAGATGCAGTTGCTTCTCGAGTGGGAAGTGATGTTTTTTTCTTTCTTTATTGTGGTGAAGATGAGAATGGAACGGGTTGTGCTGTTGTAACAGGTCGAGGAGATATTGTAAAAGCAATAAAACCAAGGTCTGATTTGTATTTTGTGCTTATTTTTCCAAATGTGCATAGTTCTACAAAAGAAGCTTATGGACTTTTGGATGATTCATATGAGTCAGGAAAAAAAACTTCCTGTCCGAAACTAGCAGATTTAGAGTATATTTATAGAGGATCAGTAAGTGAATGGTCGTTTATAAATAGTTTTACGTCTGTTCTTGTACAAAAGTATCCTGTTATTGGTAAAGCTTTGCAGGATATAAAGAATACTGGTGCGTTATGGTCCGATATGTCGGGTTCTGGTGCAACTGTATTTGGGGTTTATTCTTCCAAAGAAGAATGTGAACGAGCTTTTGTGCAGCTGAGAAAAAGTTGGATTCATTGTGTGATTGCATAATGAATTAGCTTATATATGTGCAGCGGAGGATTGTCATATGGAAGTATCTGAATTACGAATTAGAAAGATAACAGCTGAAGGTAAGCTAAAAGCTTATGTAACTGTAACTTTTGATAATTGTTTCGTCGTTCATAATGTAAAAATTATTGAAGGTAAGACGGGACTTTTTATTGCAATGCCAAGTCGTAAGACATCTACTGGGGAATATAAGGATGTTGCTCATCCAATTAGTCCTGAGTTTAGAGAGGCTTTGCAAAATAAAATTCTTGCTGAATATAATGCTGGTCATGTAGAATTGACTGATGATGTAGACGGCAAGGAAGATTAATATTGTATATTTTGGGACGTCGGCAAGCGGTAAGCCCCCGGCTTTTGGTGCCGGTATTCCACAGGTTCGAATCCTGTCGTCCCAGCTAAATTAAGAGCAGCTGGCAAAACTTTGTTTTTGATGACTGCTCAAAATTTTTTTAAATAAGGAGTCCTTAAATGGAACAATTAGTAGTTGATGCAAAAACACGTAAGGAAACAGGTAAAAAGGTTGCTAGACAACTCCGTGCTAACGGTCGTATTCCTGCTGTTATGTATGACGAAGATGGAAAAGCTGTATCTCTTGATATTGATGCAGTTCAGTTTAACAAAGTATGGCGTTCAATCACTGCTACAACTCTTGTATCTTTAGTTGTAGATGGTAAACCTTGTGATGCATTCATTCGTGATACAGAATATGATATTATTACAGATTCTGTTCTTCATGCTGATTTCTTTGTTGTTAGCAATAAAAAGCCTGTTGTTCGTACATTCAAAGTACAATACTCTGGTACACCTGCTGGTGTTCTTAAGGGTGGATTCATGGTTAAACACACACCAGAAATCAAAGTTAAATGTCTTCCAAAAGATATGCCAGTACGCGTTGTTGTTGATGTAACAAAAGTAAATATTGGTGATGTACTTTGTGTAAAAGATGTTAATTTAGGTGATAATATTACTGTTCTTACACCAGCTGATGCTTCTCTTGTAAGTGTTGCTGCACCTCGTTAATTTTTCTTTTATTTGAAGATAAAAAGTCTCCGTATGGGGACTTTTTTTTTGCTTTAAAACAATGTATTCTATATATATGAGACAATCGAAAAAACATATTTCTTTTTTTATTTTTTCTTTTTTTATTTTCCTTTTTTGTTTTGATATTTATTCTCAGAATTTGTCTTCTGCAAATCGTCGTACGGCAATAAGATATCTTCTATTAGCTCAGCAGTATGCTGGAGAAAAAAAATGGGATGAAGCAAATAATAATTCAGCTTTAGGTTTAGCATATGATGATTCTGTTGCTGACTTATGGTATATAAAGGCTGTTTCAAATTTATATTTGGGTGAATCTAAGTCAAAAGTTATCCCTCTTATTGTAAAATCTTTAACAGAATGTGAATGGGTCGATTATAATAAAGAAAATGCGAGAGTTTTGTATGCAGATTTATTATGTTCAACTAGGTCTTTTGAACAAGCTTTAGTTGTTCTTGATCAAAAACCGTTTATATATTCTGCTGATGCGGAATATATAAGAATAAAATCTTATTACAATAGTAATCAAATAAATAAAGCTAGAGAAAAAATTGATGCTGCTCGTCGCATATATCCAGATGATGATAGATTTGCAGAAATTTTTTTTAGATATGAATATGCTTTAGGTGGAAGAAATTCTGAAAATTCAAAAATCGCTGATTCGTTTATTCTTAATTTATCACAATACAAAAATGTAAAAACAGATCTTGAGATTTATTCGGCATTGTTTTCTGAAGGTGAAAGAAAAATTCGTTTATTAAAATCCTTTAATGCAAGATCATTAAAATCTCCATTATATGCTATTGAGGCCTTAAAAAATGGATTATTAGATGAACATAAGGCTTTGGATTATTTTTATCAGTTTGCAGATAAGTCTATTGATTATTCGATTTTAATTGATTTTGCCTCATTGTTAAAAACTGAAGAATCAAAAATCGAATTTGGAAAATATTTGAATTCGTATAACGGTACAATTTATTTTGATACTGATGGTGATTTAACATATAATTTAGTTGTTCAATATAATCGAGGTCGTCCTAAAAATATAATTTATGATGAAAATCAAGATGATGAAAATGAATGGTCTGCGGATTGTGATTTTGGTGTACCTCTTATCGTTTATCTCACAGAAGGTGGGGTTGATATAGAATATGGAAATTGGCCTTTAATTCAAAAAGCAGTTTACAAGTTAGAAAATAATACTTTTGATTTAACATTTAATCTTGTTTCCGAAGTTTTAAGCTGGACACCATTTTCAATAATTGCAGATAAAGAGTTGAGTTCATTGTTTGGAATAGAATTTTTTATTCCGACATTACTTGATTCTACTTCTGTTGTTAGTGGAGATGAATTAATAAAGGCTGCTTCTAGTTATGTTATTCCAACTCAAGAAAGGAAAAATTCATATATAAAAGTAAGTATGTTAGATGGGGTTCCTCAAATTGCAAGATATTTTGAAAATGAAATAATGTATGCTCAGTCATATTTTGAAATTGGTTTGCCAACTTTTAGAACTGTTGATATGGATGGAGATGGAATTTTTGAAACAACAGAAAAATATGGTTATTTTTCAGATAGAGTTCAAAATGTAATTTCTGAAAAAGATGAAAAGCAGATTATGACGAATCTTTTTGGTTTGCCTACATCTGGTACTGGACTTTATGTAAAAATGATTCAAATAGACCAAAATGGTGATACTATTCCTGATTTTACGGAGGAATATTTAGAAGGTGAAGGTAAAGTTTCTTCATGGGATTTAGATAATGATGGAAAATGGGATATTTGTTATAAGAAAATACCAAATCAAGACGGAAATGGATTTACTGAACAATCACTTTTTCATCAGCCTTTTACTAACGAGGAAGTGATAATTTTTCATGAAAATGGACAACCTGTAAAAGTTAAAAATAAAAATAAAATTCTTCCTGTAATTAAAGCCGCGACTAAAGACATTTATTGGCTTGGTAAGGTTGGATTACGGGATGATAATGATAAAGTTTTAAAATATGTTAACCAAAATACCGATCAAGGTGTTTCTACAATAGTTGATAGTAATAACAGAAGTATTATTGCTGTTAGAATTGGAAAGTATATTTTTGCTCAAATTTTGGAAAGTAATGAAAACAATGAAAGTAATTAGATTTTTTATTTTAAATTTTTTTGTATATTTTTTGATTTCATGTAGTTCTTTGGATCAAAGCAATTATGTTTTGCAAAGTATAGATTATACTATTGAAGATGTGAGAAATGAAGAAATAAAGCGAATTAATGTTTTGCTTGAAGAAGATCCTATTCAGGCTTATTGGAGAGCATATTTATTAAATGATAGTAAAACATTAGATTTGTGTGCAGAAAAAGTTGTTGAAAGCTATAAAAAGTCTTTATCTGAAGAGAAATGGTTTTTGTCAAAAAAATATTACGATTCGCTAAAAAAGTTTGGATATGAAAAATTAAATACATTGGAGAAAGATGACGAAAGTCTAAATTCGCTTTTAGCAAAAAATATTCCTGTATTTGATGCAAATAAAAAGACAAATGAGAAAGTTTCAAAATATATTCTTGGAACTGTAACAATTTGGGTTGATAAAGGTATTAGAATTGAAAATGGAATGGGTTTTGCGGATAGAGTAATTGGATCTGGCTTTTTTATATCAAAGGACGGTTATTTAATAACAAATCATCATGTTATTCAAGATATGGTAAATCCAAAGTACGAAGGATATTCTAAATTATTTGTAAAACTTGCAAATGATAGTGAAACTAGAATCCCTGCTAAAGTTGTTGGGTGGGATTCGGCTATAGATTTAGCTTTGTTAAAAGTTGAAATTGAAGCTCCTTATGTGTTTAATCTTGGTTCTAGTAAAGATTTGTCGGTTGGTGATAAAATTTATTGTATTGGGTCTCCTATTGGGCTTGAAAGAACTTTAACAAGTGGTATTGTGAGTGCTACGGACCGAATGTTGTTTTCTGCCGGTGCAGTAATGCAAATTGATGCTGCTGTAAATTCTGGAAATAGCGGTGGCCCTTGTATAGATGAATTTGGTAATGTTCAGGCTATTGTTTTTGCAGGTATGTTGCAATATGAAGGATTAAATTTTGCAATTCCTGTGGAGTACTTAAAAGAAGTATTACCTGGATTATATAGCGGTGGAAAATATGAACATTCATGGCTTGAAGCATACGGAAGAACGAAAAAAAGTTTAGGCAAAGAAATGGGAGTGGAAATTCAGTATGTTATGCCCTCAGGTAATGCATATAGGACTGGTTTAGAGGTAGGGGATATTCTAACATCAGTAGATGGAACTAAAATTAATAATTTAGAAGATTTACAGTCAGTTATGATTGGTAAAAGTGCTAAATCAATATTAAATATTACTGTTTGTAAAAATGGAAATATGGATGATGTAGAAAATAAATATATTTATGTTTCGGAGCGTCCAATAAATCCTGGATATAAATTTTACAGTAACGATATAATTGCTAATTCGTTTTATGCAATATATGGAATGAAATTAAAACCTGTTTCAACTAGTAATAAAAAAAAGTATGCCATTGAAAGTGTTATAAGAGGATCTATTGCTGATGAATCAGGTTTTTCTGAAAATGATCCAATTGAAGTAAGGAAAGTTGATTTTAACGATGAAAAGAATGTAATCTTTTCTGAAATATACACTAAAAACAGAAAGAAAGGATATTTAGATATAAAAATGGGATTATCGGCTCCGCTAGACAGCCCGTATTATTTCTAATAAAATTACGCAGTATGACAGAGATGAAATTTAAAAGAAATTTTTGTATTGTAGCACATATTGATCATGGTAAGTCGACTTTAGCAGATAGATTAATTCAAAAAGCTCAAATTATAGATGATCGCCAAATGATGAATCAAATTTTGGATAATATGGATATTGAGCGTGAACGAGGAATTACAATAAAAAGTCAGGCAGTTACAATTCCGTACCATGCAAAAGATGGTTTTGATTATGAATTAAATTTTGTTGATACTCCAGGACATGTGGATTTTTCCTATGAAGTAAGTAGAGCTATTGCGTCTTGTGAAGGTGCATTAATTCTTGTTGATGCAAGTCAGGGTGTAGAAAGTCAGACTGTTAGTAATTTATATATGGCAATGGAGCAAGATTTATCTATTGTGCCTGTTGTAAATAAAATTGATTTACCATCTGCCGATATTCCTAGTGTAAAACATCAAATAGATCATGATTTAGGATTGGATCCTGAAGAGGCTGTACTAGTAAGTGCTAAAACAGGAGAAGGAATTGATGATTTAATGGAAGCTATTGTTACTAAGTTTCCAGCTCCAGAAGGAAATCCAAATGGTAAAGCTCAAGCATTAATATTTGATTGTCATTATGATGAATATAGAGGTGTTATTATTCATATAAGAATGAAGGAAGGTCGAATTAAAAAAGGTGATTCAATTCGGTTTATGTCTAATAATGCAGATTATAAAGTAGAACAAATAGGTATTTTTAGAATTAATTATGAGGAAACTGGGGTCTTAGAAGCTGGTGATGTAGGTTATATTGTAGCAGGTTGTAAAACTGTAAGTGATGTTAAAGTTGGAGATACTGTTACTTTATCAAATGATCCTGCTGAGTCTCCTCTACCAGGTTTTAAAGAAGTAAAACCTGTAGTATTTTCTTCAATTTATCCTATGGATTCCAATGATTATGAAGAATTAAAAGAAAGTATGGAGAAGTTAAAATTAAATGATGCTTCTTTAATTTATGAAAAGGATAATTCTTTGGCATTGGGGAATGGTTTTAGGTGTGGATTTTTGGGTTTATTACATCTTGAAATTATTCAAGAACGTTTGGAGCGAGATTATGACCAGTCTGTTATTTTTACGGCTCCATCTGTTCAATATCGATGTACTTTAACAAATGGTGAAGAAATTATAGTTGATAATCCTACTGAATTTCCTGAAAGTAAGATAAAAGAAGCTCAAGAGCCTTATATTTCTGCATCAATTATAACACCTGCTGAATATATAGGTTCTGTAATGAGTTTGTGTACAGAAAAACGTGGTGAACAGAAAAATATGCAATATTTGGATGAAAAGCGCGTTGAACTTATTTATGAAATGCCTTTAGCAGAAGTTTTGTTTGATTTTTATGACAGATTAAAAAGTTATAGTCGAGGGTATGCTTCTTTTGATTATGAGTTAATAGGGTATAGAATAACGGATTTAGTTAAAGTTGATATGTTGATTAACTCAAAACCTGTAGATGCTCTTTCATTTTTGGCGTTTAGGGCTGAGGCTGTTACAAGAGCTAAGAAAGTATGTGAACGATTAAAAGATGAAATTTCTAGACAGCAGTTTAAAATTGCAATTCAAGGTGCAATTGGTAGTCAGATAATTGCTAGAGAAACTGTTAATCCTGTTCGAAAAGATGTTCTTGCAAAATGTTATGGCGGTGATATTACTCGTAAGCGTAAACTTCTTGAAAAGCAAAAAGAAGGAAAAAAACGTATGAAAATGGTTGGTAATGTTGAGTTACCACAGAGTGCATTCCTTGCAGTTCTAAAGGAGAAAGAAGATTAAAGTTTTTACCAGGGTGTAGTTAAATCTTTTATAAAGAAATCAATTTCACTTCTAATTCTTTTTAAGAAACTTATATTGTCCTTTTGATATTTGTATCCATCTGGAAAATGTAGATATAAATATTCTCTTGGTTTTATAAGGTTTTCAAGTTCAATACTGAGAGATGGATTTGGCTTAGGTTCTGTGTTTTCACCATTTATTAATAGTTCTTTAATTCTTGAAAGTGCTTTTTTTTCTTCATTTATATAGTTTATTCTTTTTTCTTTATTTTCAGATTTTTCTGGAATATTGTTAGTGATAATTATTTGGACTTCTTGTGGTATTCTGCTTAATACTTTTTCATCGACATTGGGTATTCCTAAGTTTAGACCTGTTTTACTTAAGTTGTATAAATTTTTTGTGTTATAAAAAAAATTATAAAATAAATCTCTATAGTTTTGTAATGTAATGTCAGTATAAGAATCTTCTCCAAGGCTATTTGTATATTTTTTTGCACTAGGATTAAATGCTGCTTTGTAATTGTGTAAAGAATGAAGCCTATCTGAATTATTTAATCTACTTTTATGAGCAGGGGTACCTCTTGCATGGGTAGTTCCCAAGGAATAAGAAAAATCCAATCCACAAATAAAAATAGGAATATCTTCAGACTGCCTTAGTAAACAAGCCAAATATACAGAAGTTAATCCTACTGATCCTAGAGCAGGAATTTTTAATGGTAAAATATTTTTTTTATGGGCATTATCTAAAAAAGAAGCGTTTGTGTATTCGCTATAAAAAAAATATACATCTTTTTGACTGTATTTTGTTATACTTTTTCTTGATGTTAAATCTGCAAGAATAATTGAATTATTTTTTTTTGAACCAATGTAGGCTTTTTCTATTGCTAGTTGGCTTTCAACTGCAACAATAAAATCTGGTATTATCTTATTTGCTTGTAGTGTTGGCAAAATTGCATCTACAGCAACAATATTAAAACTAGATAAATTGTTTTTTGATAATGTATTTATGATATTTTCACAACTTTCTCCAGCTCCGACTATTAAAAATGGTTTAGTGAATTTATTTTTATAAATTGATATAGATTTTAAATCATTAATATTTTTTAAGTTTTTAAAAAAGTTTCTAGAATATAATCGACCAAGTTTTACAAGGGTTAATCTATTTTTCCAAAAATTTGATATTGTATTTTGAATAGTGTTTGCAATTTTTTTGTAAAAATCATTGTAAAAGAATGTACCTCCACTCATTTCTAACATAATAGCTCTTTTAAAATTATATATATCAGGTATATTTTTATATTCTTCTGTGAAATTCTTTTTTAATAAAATATCAACAATATTTACAATATGTTTTGGTTCAATAAATTGGATTGATTTATTAACAATAAAGTCATTTAAACTATTGGCTGATAAAGAATAAAGGTTTTCATCTAATTCTAGACATAATAAAAAACAATTTTTAGGCATTTTTTTTATTAGTTCTTCTAATCCGTAGCCTAAGCAGGGTGACAAGCAAACTACAAGTGTGTTTTCTAGAATTGTTAATTCATCGACTCGTTGTAAAAGTGACTTAGCAGGAGAATATTTTGAGTAGAGATATCTTTCTTTGTATAAAACGGAAAAGCCCTGACTAGTTTCTACCAGACAGGGCTTTTCTGGGCTTGTTAAACCCTTAATATTTTCAGTATGCAAATAAATTACCTAAATTATTTTTTTTCTAGGATTTCATTAAAGAATACTTTTGAAGTTTCATTTACAACTTTTTTGCTAGATAAGAGATTTGCTTGAGAATTACTCTGATCATATGCAAGAATCTCTTTTTCGATTAATTCTGTTTTATTTGTATTTATATTATCTTTTTGTTCACTAATTAATTTTAGAACTAAAACAAAATTATCGATAACGATTGGTTCTGAAATTTCATTTGCCTTTAGGCTAAATGCTTTTTTTAGTAAATTTACATTTGATGAAGCTGATGCAAAGAAATCTTTTTCAGTTGGAATTTTATCAAACATAGAAATATTTGAATAGTTTAGAGGGAATGCTGAAATTGATTCAAGTTTTGCATTGTTTTCCTTACATGCTACTGCAAAGTTTTTTGTTTTTGCATTTTCTATCATTTTATTTGCTACATTCAAATAATAGTCTTCTATTTTTCCAAATTCATAATCTTCAATGTATTTTCTTACTAAATCAACTGTATTTTTTTCTGTTAAATTGATTTCTTCTTTTTCTGCTGTGCAGTTAAAAATAGAGTAACCTGTAGCAGTTTGTACAACATCACTTAATTCATTAACTTTTAAACTGGGAACAGCTTCTTTATCAGCATCATTTTTAATGATTTCTTTTATTTGATATTCATAGCCTCTTGAAATTAAACCTTCTGCATTTGAATAATATTTTTCTCCGTATTCTTTTACAGCATCTTCAAAAGTAATTTCATTTTTCTTAATCTGACTTAGTAATGATTTTGCTTGTGATTGTTCATTTACTGTAAGAACTAAAAAGTTATATTTTGAAAAAAGATTTTTGTTTTCATTAGCAAATTTTTTTACTTCTGAATCTGGATAATTATTTGTATCGAAAACCGCTACATCAAAAGAACGTTTTGTTGCTCCCATTTTAGCAAAAAATTCGATTTCTGAATTTGATTTTTTTAAACCAAACATAGACTTGTCTGCAATTTTGTTTTGAGAGCCTAATAAATCTTCGCTATAACGATTCCATACTAATCCTTTTGTAAGTTCTTTTTTTAAGTTTTCTCTATCAAATTCTGGAATTTGATTATAGATTGATGTTGAAAATTTTCCATTCTCATCTGAAAAATATGGAAGCATTGCTCTAGAAATAACTTCTTTACTAGGAGTGTATCCTGATTTTTCTACAGCTTCGCTATAAGCAATTGCTTGTACTGCTGAATTGAATGCATAGTTATAAATATAGAAATAATCTGTGTCATTAAGTTCTGCACCTTGATTTTTATACATTTCTGTATAATTTGCTACAGCATTTGCAAATTCTGTGCCTTGTTTGTATTCGATTTTTTTATTTCCATATTTTCCGAATACAAGTGGTTTTCCAGCTGCATTTGGAGAAAGTGCTGGAATAAATACAAATGTAATAGCTGAAAGAATAAGGATAATCACTGATCCTATAAATAGCATTGTTTTTTTCATGATAAAAATTGTCCTTTTCTAATTTTTTTACATATTTTATATATTCTTCTATAAAATAATTAATAATTTTATATTCTATATAACTAACTGTCAATTGTAGAAATTTATAGAAAAGAAAATTTTTAAAAAAAATTATATTTTTTTTTAATTATGTATTGACTAATTAATATCGTTTCTGTTATAGTAAACACATCAAGGGGTGTTAGCGAAGCTGGTTATCGCGCTGGCCTGTCACGCCGGAGACCGCGGGTTCGAGCCCCGCACATCCCGTAAAACCTACTCATTTTGAGTAGGTTTTTTTTTGCTTTAGTAACTATTTTATTCGTCCGATAAGAAATAAAGATTATATTTTGGTACAAAAAAATGAGAGAGAGGGTACCTTATATGAACCTTTGTTTTATAACACTTGAACAGGATGTGTGTTTGAGAATGATAAAGCAACTTACCAATAAAAATTGTAAGTGCTTTATTCAAGAGGATTTTCTTCAGTTATGTAAAGATTTAGAAGCTGATATATGTTCCTTTGATATGCTTCTTTGTGATTTTAGGCTTAATAAAACTCCATCCTTTAATATCTATTCAATTGTAAAAAGTAAAAGAGGTTTTTTACCAGTTATATTTTACAATGATCCTATGCCATCAGATAATGATAGAGTTATATATTGGCTTGCACAGAATGAAATTGCCTTTAATAAAAATAATATTGATTATCTTATACCTGAGTTAAAACGAATAAATGAAGTTTTGTGCTCCCCACTTATTAAACCTTATGTGTCTCTTTTACAGCCTCCACTTTCCTTGTATTCTGTTCCTGGAAAATCACGAGTAATTGATTTAAATAAACTCAGAAATAAAAGTTCCATGACACCTATAATTTTCAAGTTATTCAAATATATGTATGAAAATGTTAATAAAGAGATTTCCTTAAAAAAGTTGTCAAAGGTAATAAGCAAAAAAGGCTTTTTTTTATGTTCTAATAAACAGAAAACAAATGTCTATTCATATATATCAAGGTTGCGAAAAATATTAAAAAGCGAACCTTCTGTAGGAGCTTATATAGTCAGAACATCGCCAGGATATTATGAATTAATTATGTGCTAAACTATTCAAAATACAGAAAAATTTATATAATCTCTTTGTAATAATATTATTAGGAATGTATATGAAAAAAAATCTTTTTTTAATTTTTATTGTATTGCTTTTATCAGTATCATGTAGTTCAACTAAAAAAATAATTTCTACATCAGATTATTCTCCTATTGCACTTATTTCTGTTACAGGTAATCAAACTTTACCTTGGTACAAAGAAGTTGATGAAAAGAATTTTTCGGAAACAGACGGAACTGGTGTTCTTTCGACATTGGTAAATAAGTTGATAGATGCTAATAATCCAGAATATTTAAGTTATCAAGACAGATTAGATTATTCTGAAGAATCATTTCATCATATCTTAAGTGATTTAGGTGCTGGTTCTGTTGTTGATAAAAATGTTCTTTTAGAATCTACTGTTTATAGTAAGATAAGTGAAGGATTATTAAAAGATTTTAATTCTGATTTAGCCTCAACTGGATTAAAAAAATTAGATGGTATTGGTGGTAAAAATGCACGTTTACTAATGGAAGAAGTTGGAGCTAAGAGTATAATTATTGCTGATTTTAAATTTACAAAGAAATTATTAAAAGGTCATAAGCGAACAGGTATGTTGGCTGCTCATGGTGAAATGAGTATTAAGTTTTATGATTCTAGAGGAAAACAATTAACTACAGAAGATTATATGTCTACTTCTTTGATACAATTACCAATTGAAAAGGGTGAATATGATAAGAATGCTTTGGTTGATTCTTTTCCTGAGGTGATTGATAATCTTATTGGTCAATTTGCAATGGCTCATATGACGGAATAAAGTTTTATTTAGTATTTTTTATTATTACAGCCCCTTTAAATTTAAAACTGTCTAAAGTTTGATTTAAAGGGGTATTTTATATGAAAAAAAGTAAGGCAAAAATATATTTATGTCCACTAAGATAAAAGATTTTACTAACGGAAATATTTTTTCTCAATTAGTTATTTTTTCATTTCCTCTTTTTTTGTCTAATTTGCTTCAAATTCTTTATAACATGGTAGATATGATAATTGTAGGACATGTTTTAGGTAAGGAAGGAATTTCTGCAGTTTCTGTAGGTGGCGATATTTCTCATTTTATGACTTTTATTGCAATGGGATTTTCAAATGCAGCTCAAGTAATTATTGCAAAATATGTTGGAAGAAATGAAAGGGATAAACTTTTTAAATTTGTTGGTACTACAGCAGGTTTTTTATTTATATGTGCTTTGTGTATTAGTATATTATCTTTTATTTTTAAAAATCAGTTACTTTTTATAATGAACACTCCATTAGAATCTTATAATGAAGCACTGAATTACTCTGTTGTAAGTATGTTAGGATTGGTTTTTATTTATGGATATAATGTAGTAAGTGCGATTTTGCGAGGTATGGGAGATTCTAAACATCCATTCATTTTTATAAGTATTGCTGCAATTTTAAATGTTTTATTAGATTTGTTATTTGTTATAAATTTAGAATTGGGAGCAAAAGGTGCTGCGATAGCTACTGTTCTTAGTCAAGGTTTAAGTTTTGTTTTGTGTCTAATATATCTTAATAAAAATGCAAAATTGTATTGCTTAATAGGGCCTATTAGTGTTTTTTACAAATGGGATAAGTATATGTTAAAAGAATTAATTGGCTTAGGTGTTCCAATGGCAATAAAAACTGCATCAATTCAGATATCGAAATTATTTGTTAATTCCTGGATAAATTCCTATGGAATAGCTGTTTCAGCTTTTTCAGGAATTGCAAATAAAATTTCAAATATAAGTAATCTGATTTCTGCTGCTTTAAATACCTCTGGCTCAACGATGGTGAGTCAGAATATTGCTGCGAAAAATTATAATAGAGTTAATAAAATTCTTGTAAGTTTAGGTTTAATATCTATTTCAGTTGCTATAGGTGTTTCTTGCATTTTTGTTTTATTTCCAAGAGAAATTATTGGAATATTTACAAAGGAGGAAACTGTATTGGCTATAGGAAATAAATATATTCCGATTGCAATTTTGTTATTTTTTGGAAGTGCTTTTAGAGCTATCATGAACGCTTTGATAAATGGCAGTGGTAATAATAATATAAATTTTGTAACAGCAATATTAGACGGAATTGTTTTGCGTATTGGTTTAGCAATAATATTTGGTTTATTGTGTAACATGAAGTATTATGGTTTTTGGCTTGGAGATGCTTTAGCAGGGTTTACGCCATTCTTTATAGGCATTGTCTTTTATTTTTCAAATAAATGGAAAACTTATAAATAAAAAATTAGAGATAATAGAGATATTTGTTTACAAAAATAACTTTTTTCATGGTATAATTCTTTTGTGAAAAACATTATTTCTTGTAAAAGATTTTTTTTCTTAAATTTAATATTCTTCTCGTTATTTTTTTCATCTTGTTATAATAAGAATGCTGAAAATAGATTAATTTTAGATGATAAGGTTTATTGGACTTATGGAACATTAGAAAGTTCTGTAGATGATATAAAAAGTCAAGAATTTAATAAATTGGAGAATTTTAAGTCTTGTAATTTAATGAAATTAACAAAAAATAAATCTGAATATGTGTGGTTGAAAATAACTTTTTCCCTTCCACAAAATTTAAAAGAAAAAGATTTAGGTTTTGTTATTCCGTCTATTCATTTTGCAGATAAAGTTTGGTTAAATGATTTTTTTATTGGGGAACATGGAAGTTTTCCTCCTAATTACTTTGCAAGTCAGTATCAGAGTCAATATTGTGCTATTTCAAAAAAAATGCTTAATCAGGAATCAGAAAATAATATATATATAAAAGTTTATGTCAAAGGTGAATCTCACATATCTTCTAATATTTTTATTTCAGAAAAAGAAGATGCGTTAGTTTTTTCAGAAATAAAGACTTTTTTAAATTCGAAAGTTTATATGATTTTTGAAGGTGGAATGGTTTGTGCTTATTTTGTTTTTTTCTTGCTTTATATATTTGGAAAAAGACATAAGGAATATTTTTATTTTGCATTAATAAATGTTTTTACAATACCCTTTATTACGATTTTTTTTATATCTGAAGTACCATTTTTGAGGTTTTCTAATATTTCATACTTTAATTTTATGAAATATTTTATGTGTATTAGTTGTTATTTGGTCGTTTATTTTTATTCAGCATTTATAATTAACTACTTACAAATAAAAGAATCAAAAAGACGTTTGTATGTACGAACTGTAATTCTTGCAATTCAAGTATTATTAACAATGTTGGTTTCTACTTACGAACAGTTAATGCGCTTGTATCCGTTTATGTTGATTTTATGTGTAAATCAAATTATTTTTATTACAGCAAAAATTATTATATCTTTGTTTAATGAGAAAACTAGACATAAGGCAGTAACTTTACTAAAAATATTTAGTATTTTGTTTTTGACTATAATTTTAGATATAATTAATCATTTGGTTTTAAAACTATCAGCTATGCCTTATTTTACAATGTTTGGATGGCAAACTTCCATAATAGGTTTTATTCTTTTGATGGTTATGCGTCATGCAAAAATTAATAAAGAAAATGAATATCTTGCAAGTAATCTACAAAGAGAAGTTGTGTTAAAAACAGCCGATTTAGAAATTGCTAATAATGAATTGTTAAAAGAAACAAAAAAATCCCAAAAAGATTTAGTTATGGCGGCTTCTGTACAACAAAAATTTCTTCCAAAGCTTAGTAATAATTTAAAAGGATGGGATATTTCAATTTATTATCGACCATTGGAAGAAGTTTCTGGTGATTTTTACGATTTTTATATTAAGAAAGATGAATTAAAAGGATTTTCGATTTTTGATGTTTCGGGACACGGAATTTCAGCAGGTCTAGTTACTATGCTTTCAAAAAATATAATTTCAAATATGTTTTATGATAGTGTAAAATCAAATGATTCTGCTGCTACTATTATGATGGATATAAATGATGTAATTATTCAAGAAAAAGGTGAAATAGAAAATTATTTAACTGGATTGTTATTTAAAATAAATAATTCTGAAATTCAGTTTTCTAATGCTGGTCATCCATATCCGATATTGTATAAAGCTAGCATAGGGGCTACAGAAGATTTAAAGCATGAGGATGAATCTAATCAATACGGTGCAATAGGAATGAATGGAATTTCTGTTAATTTCTTAGATATTAATTTAAAAATGGAAAAAGGCGATGTGCTTGTATGTTTTACTGATGGATTAAATGAGTCAAAAGATACATACCAGAATGAATTTGGAAGAGAGAGAATCCATAAAGCTATTATGGTTTCTCCTCAAGAAGAAAGTAGTAAGATTTTAAACAACATCTTAAATGCTCAAAAAATATTTTCGTACAACAATCTTCTTGAAGATGATTTAACTATAATGGTTCTAAAAAAGTTATAAATTAATTTGTACTTTTTGTTTTTTTAATTTCCTTATAAAGATAATTGCGACTATTCCTGCTGTTATTCCAGTTAGACCATTTGAAACCAACATTGCAATTCCTACTGACATAGTTCCGAGTTTATCGCATAAATAAGGAACTTTCATACATATTAAAAGTGGCGGAATTCTGTATACAAAAAGTCTAACTATATTAACAGCCATGGAGATTCTTGTTTTGCCAAAACCATGTAGTAATCCCATTACAGAGATGTTTATTGCCATAAGAATTGCATCACAGCGTTCAAACATATAAATTCGTTCGATTTCTAAGGCAAATTCAGCATTTCCTTTTGCAAATGCACTGATAATTGGCCCTTTTAATATGCTTGTAAAAATAAAACATATCGTAGCAAATATTAAATTTATAGTTAATGTTCTATAAAATATTCCAAGAGCACGTTTTTGATTGTTATTTCCTATATTTTGGCTAACAAGAGAACTTTCAGCTTCTTGAAATCCATTCATAGGATTTGTTACAAGTCCACCTAAGCTATTACTTACTCCTAAAGCTCCTACAACAATAGATCCGAAACTTGCACACATGGAATTAACTATTACTTTTCCAAAACTAAAAATAAATTTTTCAAAAAAGACAGGAATACTTAAATTCGCTAATGGTGCTAAAAAAGTTTTGTTAAAAGTACAATATTTAATACTAATTCTAAAAGGATTGTCTTTAGATCTGAGATTAAATATTGCAATGATTGTTAATGCACCGTGTGCAAGGATTGTAGAAATAGGTAACAATAACATTGCTTTATCAGCAGAAAATAATCCTCTTTGTGATGAAATACTAATAGATGTATTTAGAATAGTTTTTATGAAGAGAACTAGCATATTTCCCATCATTACAATTTTTGTGTTACCACGAGACTTTTGTGTGGCAAAGAAAATTGTATTTATAAACTGAAAAATAATACTTGTTATATCTAGCATAAAGTATGCTGTACCTTGACCAATTAAATCTTCTGGCATTTTTAATAATTTTAAAAATGGGTAAGCACAAGGAATGATTATTGCGAGTATACCAATTCCAATATATATACAAATAAAAAATAATGTGCTGATTTGAGAACGTACTTTGTCCATATTTCCTTCGCCAAAAGTTCTTCCAATAAGGACACTTCCTCCTAATGAAAGGGCTGAACCAATGGACAAAAGCATAGTTTCGATTTGAGAAATAAAAGAAACTGTAGAAACAACATTTGCACTTAAATTTGATGCAATAAGAGTATCTATTAATTTAAAAATTTGACTTAAACTATTGTAAAAAACAAGAGGAAGTGCAACTAAAAAAATAATTTTTAATTGATTTCCGAATAGGATGAGATTGCGTTTTTCTTCTTCTTTTTGACTTAATATAACAGAATCGTTTGTTTTCATAATAAAAATTATACAAGTCTTAATAGTAAAAATCTGTACAATTTTTGTTATTTTATCTTATTATTGTGCATATTTTGATGTATAATTATATGTGATGGATGATTATAGATTAACTTCAACGGGTTTTGGATTTAGTATCATAAAAAAGTCTCACGCAATTACAAATCCTACAAAACATTTTCATAGTTGGTGGGAAATTTTATATATTGTTTCAGGAAATAGAAGTTTTTTTTATAAAAACAGAACTTTTGATATTGCTGAAGGAACCTTTATTTGTATTCCTCCAGGGACTCTTCATCGAGCGATTAATCCGATTGGTGAAAGTTGTGTTTTATTTAATGTATATTTTGCAGACAATAATGTTCCTTTAAATTTAGATAATCACAGAATGGATATAATTTATCCTTTGTTAGAAAAGTGTGAAGGAATAAAAAGTTTGGAACCAGAGTATCAAAATTATGTAAAAGAGCTATTAGATAAAATTGGGAATGAAATTTTGATGGAATATGAATATGCTGATTCTATGTCATGGTCTCTTTTAGAACAACTTTTAGTCACTGTTGTAAGGCATAAAGAAAATAATTTAGCAATATTGAATATAAATGATAATATGAATCCTCTTGTATCTTCTGTTATTGATTGGATAAACTCTCATTATACGGAAGATGTAACACTTCCTCTTGTGGCTGAAAAATTTAATATAACCCCTAGTCATTTAAGTAGAACATTTAAAAAAGCAACGAGATTTACTTTTATTGAATATTTAAACAATCTTAGAATATCAAAAAGTTGTAGATTACTAGGAAGTTCTGATCTTTCTGTTTTAGAAATTGCATATTCTTGTGGGTTTGGATCAGTAACACAATTTGGGAGATGTTTTAAATCCCTTACGGGGCGCTCTCCAAGAGATTATAAATCAAGTTTTAAAAAAGTAAAATTATAATTCATATTGAATTTCAATCTTTAATTCATCATAATATAGCATAAGAGGTATATAGATATGATAAAGCTTCGCGGTGCAATTACAGCAATGGTTACTCCAATGAACAGTGATGGTTCTGTGGATTATGAAGGATTTCGTCAGAATGTTATTTTTCAGTTAGAACAAGGAATTGATGGTATTGCTCCTTTGGGAACAACAGGAGAAACTCCTTGTCTTAACGAAGATGAAGAAGAAAAAATTATTAAAATAGCCGTAGAAGAAGCTGATAAACACAATAAAAAAACTGGTAAAAAAGTGCCTGTAATGATAGGTGCTGGAAGTAATAATACAATTGATGCTGTTCGCTATTGTGAACGTGCAAAAAAATTAGGAGCAGATGTAGCTCTTGTTGTTGCTCCTTATTACAATAAGCCAAGTAGTGAAGGTATTTTCCGTCATTATGAACAGATTTCAAAAGTCGGAATTCCAATTCTTGTTTATAATATTGCAGGGCGTACAGGAATTAATATTGCTACATCGACATTGGAAAGGATTGCTAATTTACCAAATATTTGTGGTGTAAAAGAAGCTAGTGGTGATATTAATCAGATGATGCAAGTTATTAGTACAATAAAATCAAAAAATCCAGATTTTTCTGTACTAAGTGGTGACGATGGGCTTTCATTGCCATTAGTTTCTGTTGGTGGAGATGGGGTTGTAAGTGTTGTTTCTAATTTAACTCCATCATTGGTAGCACAAATGACTAATGCTGCTTTGGATGGTGATTTTGAAAAAGCAAGAGATTTGCATTATAGATTGTTGCCATTCTTTAAAGCAGCTTTTGTTGATGGAAATCCATCTTCTATAAAATATGCGATGAATTTTAAGAAAATGGCAGCAGGTCCTTGTCGTCTTCCATTAGTTGAAGTTTCTGATAGTGCAAAAAAAGTTATAGAAGACGCACTTAAAATTTGTAATTTATAATTTAATTTTGGAGAAAAATATGTCAGAGAAAATAAATGTTGGTGTATTAGGTGCAACTGGAATGGTTGGACAGCGATATATAAAATTGTTGGAAAATCATCCATGGTTCAGAGTTACTTATGTAGCTGCTTCTCCTCGTTCTGCAGGAAAGCTTTATAAGGATGCTGTAAAAAATAGATGGCTTATTGGTGCTGATATTCCTAGTGATGTAGAGAATCTTACTGTTCAGGATGCAAATAAACCTGAGCTAGCTTTAGGAAATTGTAGATTTGTTTTTTCTGCATTAGAAATGGGAAAGGACGAAATCAAAGCTCTTGAAGCTGCATATGCAGAAGAGGGGATTCCTGTTGTTTCAAATGCAAGTGCAAATCGTTGGACAGAAGATGTTCCAATGTTGATTCCAGAAATTAACTTTGCTCACTTGGACGTAATTTCAGAACAAAAAAAGCACCATGGTTGGGATAAAGGTTTTATCGCTGTAAAACCAAACTGTTCTTTGCAAACATATATGATGCCACTTCACGCTTTAATTCAGGCTGGTTATCCTGTAAAAAGAATGATTGTTACAACATTGCAGGCTACATCTGGTGCTGGTTATCCTGGTGTTCCTTCTTTTGATATGATTGATAACATTGTTCCATTTATTGGTGGCGAAGAAGAAAAAACAGAAAAAGAATGTTTGAAGATTTTGGGAAGTGTTGTTGATGGAAAAATTCAAAATG
>JAGBBT010000048.1 GCA_017938365.1 Treponema sp. | reverse complement strand
CGGCGTAAGGGTTCGACTCCCTTCTCTCGCATAGAACAAATTTTGCGGAAATAGCGCAATGGTAGCGCGTCACCTTGCCAAGGTGGATGTTGCGGGTTCGAATCCCGTTTTCCGCTCTATTCTACATTTTGTAGAAATGTTGCAAAATAAACAGATGCAAATTAGTTTTGCGGAAATAGCGCAATGGTAGCGCGTCACCTTGCCAAGGTGGATGTTGCGGGTTCGAATCCCGTTTTCCGCTCTATCTATGGCGATTTAGATTTCATCTGAATCGCTTTTTTTTTACTTTATTTTTAAGGGGCCACAAGAGTGAAATTTACAAAAGAAATCGAAAGACTCGAGCACTCAGCTGCAAAATTAACAGTAACAGTTGCAAAAAAAGATGTTGCAGAAAGCTACACACAAACACTTAACAAGTATGTAAAGCAGGTACAAATTCCTGGATTCCGTAAAGGACATGTTCCTGCAAATGTTCTTGAACGTAAATACGGAGAACAAATTAAATTAGAAGCTGCAAGTGATCTTATCGACAATGTACTTAACGAAATCTTTTCTGATGAAAAGGAAATTGAAAACCGTCCACTTCCATATGCACAGCCAAAAATGGATGATATGCCAACATTTGATTCTTCTAAAGATTTTGTATTCTCTGTAACTTATGATGTATTCCCAAAAGTAGAAGTTAAAGACTTTTCAGGAATCACAATAAAAGAACCTCAAGTAACTATTGGTGATGCAGAAGTACAAGAAGAATTAAAAGGTATTCAAGAAAGAAATGCTGTTGTTATCGATAAAGGTGATGATGACAAAGTAGAAAAAGATAATATCGTAACAATTAATATTGTAGAAAAAGATGACGATGGTAATGAAATTTCATCAACAAAACGTGATGGCTTTGTATTTACAATCGGTACACCAGAAAATGTATACAAAATCGATGATGAAATCATCGGTATGAAAAAAAATGAAACTAAAGAAATTTCAAAAAAATATGCTAAAACAGATTCTGATGTAGAGTTAGCAGGTAAAACAAAGAAATACAGCGTAACTGTAACTCAGATTAAAGTTCGTGATCTTCCAGCTATTGATGATGAATTAGCACAGGATGTAAATGAAAAATACAAGACATTAGAAGATCTAAAAAAGGATATTTTAAATAACTTAAATACTGCAAAAGATAAGAAAATTGCAGATATAAAAAGTAACTCACTTCTTACACAGCTTATCGAAAAATACCCATTCGAGATTCCAGAAAGTATGCTTCAGGCAGAATTAAATGGAAGATGGCAGATGATGGCTCAGCAATTCCAAACAACACCAGAAGATTTGGAAAGAATGATTAAAGCATCAGGTCAGTCAAAAGAAGATATGCTAAAAACTTGGACTGGTGATGCAGAAAAAATGCTCAAAAGTCGTATTATTGTTGATACACTTATTCGTGATCGTAATATTGCTGTTACACCAGAAGAAATCGAAGAAGAATATAAGAAAATTGCTGACGGTAACGGAATAACTGTAGAAGAAGTAAAAAAACATTATGCAGATCCACGTTCAAAAGAATATCTTATTGATGATGCAAAAGAACAAAAGCTTTACAAAGGAATTTTTGAAGAAATAAAAGTTTCAAAGGGCGATAAAATGACTTTTGCAGATCTATTTAAACAGAATTAATTATTAATTTTGTAAAAAAACGGAATGTAACCGTTAAAGGTGCATTCCGTTTTTTTTTATAATTTGCTATACTCTTTTTGTAAAATTTTCGGGAGAAATAACATGAACGAACAAATGAATAATAACATACCTTATGTAATAGAACGTAGTGGAAATGGAGAAAGATCTTACGATATATTCTCAAGACTTCTGAAAGATAGAATTATATTTGTAGATGGTGAAATTACAGATTTAAACGCAGATTTAGTAGTAGCTCAACTACTCTACTTAGAATCAGAAAATCCAGATAAAGACATTAGTATGTATATAAATTCTCCAGGTGGAAGTGTTACTGCAGGATTAGCAATATACGATACAATGCAATATGTAAAATGTGACATTCAAACAATTTGTATTGGTCAAGCTTGTTCAATGGGAGCTTTATTACTTGCAGGTGGAACAGAAGGAAAAAGATTCTCATTACCATCATCAAGAGTAATGATTCATCAGCCATCTGGTGGCGTTAGAGGACAAGAAAGTGATATTACAGTACAAGCTAAAGAAATTCTAAGACTAAAAAAATTGTCTATTGAATTCTTAGCAGAAAAAACACACAAAACTTACGAAGAAATTGCAAAAGATATAGAGCGTGATTACTTTATGACTGCGGAAGAAGCAAAAGAGTATGGTATAGTCGATAAAGTAATGCCTAAAAGACAAGTTACAAATAAATAAACAATTGCGTTGCAACTTTACGATAAAATAAATATATATGCTGTAAATTTAATTGGAGAATAATTTGAAAATGAGAGGATTCCGTAACGATACACAATATTGTTCGTTTTGTAATAAACCAGCAAGTGAAGAAAGATTACTTGTAGCAGGACCTATAAGTAATTTATGTATTTGTGATAAATGTGTTGCTGTATGTCAGAGCATTATCGATCAACAAAATAAAGCGTTAACACCTATAACAATGGAAGAAGTTCCTTCTCCAAAAGAATTTAAGGAATATCTTGATCAATATGTAATAGGACAAGATTTTGCAAAAAAAGCATTATCTGTAGCTGTATACAATCACTATAAAAGAATGTCAGTCCTAAAAAAAGCAGAAAAAGACATTAAAATAGAGAAATCAAATGTTCTTCTTATAGGTCCAACTGGTAGTGGAAAAACACTATTGGCAAAAACACTTGCTCAAAAGTTGAATGTACCTTTTGCAATTGCAGATGCGACAACATTAACAGAAGCAGGATATGTTGGAGAGGATGTTGAAAATGTTTTATTAAAACTCATTAATGCAGCTGATGGAAATATTGCAGCAGCAGAAAGAGGAATTATATTTATTGATGAAATAGATAAAATTGGTAGAAAAAGTGAAAACACAAGTATTACAAGAGATGTAAGTGGCGAAGGTGTACAACAAGCTTTGTTAAAAATAATCGAAGGAACAGTAGCCTCAGTTCCTCCTCAAGGTGGAAGAAAACATCCAAATCAAGAAATGCTAGAAATAGACACAACTAATATTTTGTTTATATTAGGTGGAGCTTTTGTTGGTATTGATAAAATCATAGAACAGAGAACCGCAGGAAAATCAATGGGCTTTGGAAGCAATGTAGGTATGCTGAACGAAGAAGAAAAAATGAATTTGTTAAATCAATGCACACCTGATGATCTTGTAAAATTTGGGATTATACCAGAACTTATTGGTCGTATGCCAATAACAGTTTCTCTAAAAGAATTAACAAAAGATGATTTAACAAGAATTCTTGTAGAACCAAAAAATTCGATTATCAATCAGTTAAAAGCATCTTTTGAAATAGATGATTTGGAATTAGATTTCTCAGAAGATGCATTGGAAGAAATAGCAAAAATTGCAATAGAACAAAAAACAGGAGCTCGTGGATTAAGAGCAATTTGCGAAAAACTACTCATGGACTTAATGTACGAAGCACCAAGTGTAAAAGGTAAAAAGAAATTTACTGTTACAAAAGAAATTGTTACTAGCAAAGAAATTCCATCACCTGAAAAACTTTTGATAGATCAGCAAAGTGCTTAATTAAATTAAAGAGATTTTTAAGAAGCATCTATAATTTGAACCAACAAAATTCAATTTATGGATGCTTTTTTTATTAAATAAAGAATTCTCCCTATTATATATAAATACAATCTATTATAATTCGTTTTATGGAAAGAGAAAGATTAAGTAGTAAATTAGGTTTTATATTGTTAAGTGCAGGTTGTGCCATCGGTTGTGGTAATGTTTGGAAATTTCCCTGGATGGCAGGTTCAAACGGCGGTGGTCTTTTTTTTATTTTTTACGCAATTTTCTTAATTTTACTAGGAGTTCCAGTATTATCTATGGAATTAGCAGTAGGAAGAGCTGCACAATTAAGTCCTATAAAAATGTATCAAAAATTAGAAAAACCAGGACAAAAATGGCATATTCATGGTTATTTTTGTTTAATTGGCAACATATTATTAATGGCATTTTATACAACTGTAATTGGTTGGATAATATATTACTTCATTGAGTTTTTACGAGGAAATCAAACAACATTAAGTTTTGATAAACTTATATCAAATCCAAAATTAAATGTTATTCTTTTATTTATATCAATTTCATTGTGCTTTATAATTTTGACAAATAAGCTAAAATCGGGTCTTGAAGCTTTTACAAATTTTATGATGATAAGTTTATTTTTATTTCTTATAATTTTAGCTATAAAAAGTTTGACTTTAAAAGGTGCTTCAGAAGGACTTTCTTTTTTTCTTATACCAGATTTTTCAAAATTTAACATTTCAGTTATTGTAGCTGCAATGAACCAAGCGTTTTTTACACTGTCAGTAGGTCTTGGATCTATGTCAATTTTTGGCAGCTATATAGATAAGGAAAAAAGCCTACTTGGAGAATCAATAAAAATAATGATTTTAGATTCTGTAGTTGCTGTCCTTGCAGGAATCATAATTTTTTCATCTTGTTTTACATTTAACATTCAAGTAAATTCTGGTCCATCCTTATTATTTAATTCTATGACTTCCGTATTTAATAATATGATTGGAGGTCGTATTTGGGGATCAATATTTTTTTTAACAATGATTTTTGCTGCATTTACAACTGAACTAACTGTATGTGAAAATATTTTAGCATGTATAAGGGAATTAACAGGTTGGTCAAGAAAAAAAGGTTCTATTATATGTGGACTATTCTTATTTGCCCTTTCATTAACAACAGCATTAGGATTTAGTGTATTATATTTCCATCCATTTGGAAAAAATACAACATGGTTAGATTTCTGGGACTTTATAGTAAGCAATAATCTGCTACCTTTAGGTGCTCTTGTATACACACTATTTTGTACTACAAATTTAGGTTTTGGTTGGGATGCTTTTATCACTGAAGTAAATACAGGTAATGGTATAAAAATAAAAAAATGGATGAAATATATTTATAAGTATTTTGTTCCTTTATGTATTGTTTTTATATATATTTCTAATCTTATTTCTTTTAAATGGAAATAAAATTGTCATATATTTTTAAATACATTTTTTCATACAAAGTACTTGATTCAAAAAATATAATATGTATAATATCTCATGTTAGCAAAAACTAACAATCATTTCCTATAACTAAAAACAATTAGATATTGCAAAAAAAAGAGAATTACAAAATGACTTTAAGAGATGCAAAAGAAGGTTTTGAATATATTATAAAAAGTATAGAAACAGACGATGAAGAACTTAATTCATTTTTATTCTCTTTGGGATGTTATAGTGGAGAATCCATATATGTTGTTTCAAATAAAGAGTCAGGTTGTGTAGTTTCAATCAAAGATGGAAGATATAATCTTGATAAATATTTAGCAGAAGCTATAAAAATTCAATAAGATGAATTTTTTCTACCATTTTGTTAGCCTATTCTAACTTTTATTACATATATATAATTTTATAAAAAATATAGGAGAACAAAGAAAAAGACTGCCTAAAATATCGTCAGTTTTTTTTATAAGTTTGTGTTGCAAACTTACTATATATTGCTGTTTTTCACCACATTTCAAAACAGCGAAAAAAGTCACTTTCGAAAATTAATATTTTCTCATCGACTTTTTAAAGGAGGAAAAAATGAGAATTGCTTTGACAGGGAATCCAAACTCTGGAAAAACCACAATGTACAATGCCCTAACTGGTCGCAACGAAAAAGTTGGAAACTGGGCTGGCGTTACAGTTGACAAAAAAGAACACGCCATTAAAAAATCTTTTTCAACACAAGAAAATGTTATTGCTGTTGACCTTCCTGGGGCTTATTCAATGTCGCCTTTTACAAGTGAAGAATCAATTACAAGTTCT
>JAGBBT010000047.1 GCA_017938365.1 Treponema sp. | reverse complement strand
TTTCGGCTTTGTTGTTACGCCTTTTTTATTTGTATTTTTTCAAAAAGCTCTTGACAAACAGTAACAGGTTTATCTTAAGGAGAAAATTATGCTTACGACAATTTTAACCGCGGCGTTCATATTCTTTGCCGTCATCGCAATACTTCCGGGAATACTTAAAGCGCGCAAGCGCTGTTGGGTGGAAGCAGTTTCAAGAATAATTATCACAATTTTATCTGCACTCCTTTCAGCATTTATTACCTCCCTTGTTTCTTTTGCAATAGGTAAAATGCTCGTTTCCCTTGTTGCTTCTCTTTTAACAAGCACTTCTCTTAACGGCATTCTCGCCGATGTTCCTTCCGCAGAAAATGTTGTTGCCGTATTGATAGCATTTATCATAGCAAACATTCTCTACCTCCTTCTTTTCATTATAATAAAGGCAATAGCTCTCGTTCTTGCGGCAAAACCGCTGACCAAGCTCTTCCTTCTTATTGCAGGCGCTATTAAAAAGCAAGATTATATATCCGAAGTATACGGTCATAATGCAGAAAAACATTTCAGCATACCTTCCGCTATATTCGGAGCAATTTGCGGATTTGTCGCGTATATTCTGATACTTGTACCGCTTGCAGCTACACTCAATACTGTCGGACATACTGAAGATTTCATTCAGACCGAAGGAATTTTTGCCGAGATCACCGATGCCGCTTCTGAAAATGTCGGAACAAAGACTGTTATGACACTCGGAGGCAAACCTATATACAAGCTTTATACTTCTTTCGACGTGGATGGCGAAAAAATTGATTTTGAAAAGGAAGTAAAGTTTATCGTCGAAGCTTATGAAGGCTTTGAGGACATGACAGACGAATCATTGTCCCCCGAAGAATCGGGAGCATCGTTAAGAGATATATCGCTCTATATCGATGACACCACCGTTGTACCCGCGATCCTTGCTGACCTTATAAATGCCGCGGGCGAAGATTGGATAGCAGGAAATGAATTTCACAGTATCCCCTGTCCCGATCTTGGCGAAGGAACACACGACATTATAATTTCTCTCTTAAAATGTCTTTCCGATTCGACATCCGAAACAATGAAAGAAGATCTTAAATCCATAATAAATATCTTGGCGATCGTTGCGGAAAACAAAAACGATGACGGTTCAAGCATGGAAATTTCAGCGCTTCTTTCAAACAAAGCATTGGTTTCAAAGATCTCTGTAGAGGTTCTTGACAACGAAAGACTCGCTCCGATGATCAAACACCTTATGGTATCCAATGTCAGCGGTCCTGCTCCGACAATAACCATAGAGCTTCCCAAAGAGGATGACCCACAATATAACGAATTTATCGATAAGGTCGTAACCGGTTATTCGGACGGTATACAAGCAGAAAATACAGAAAAAGCTCTTGACCAAAAAGATTGATGTGCCCATAATAATCGTTCATATAAATCATCAATTGGTTGGAAATATTGTGGGAATGATTTTATCAATGTTTCATTGTAATATTGAACTAATTTCTTCATAAATGTTTTAATTTTCTCAACTGTAGCATACAATTTTGTTCCTTTTAATGTTTCAATAACTTCTGTTGAATATCCTAATGGACAATCATAAGATTCAGGTAAAATATTGATATATGGATAATGGAAACAATTTGGATTTGTTTTATTAACAGCTAAATACAAATAAGTAATTGCATTAAGATTATCTCTATCAACATCTCCTTCATTAAATGATGGAATTGTAACTTCTGGCCATATTTCTTTCAGATTAAATCGATTAATTTGACATTTATATGGAATTGTAATAAATAATTCATCTTTTTGAATATCTCTATTTGCACATAATCCTCTTCCTGTTGGAAAACCAAAATCTTTCACTCCAACACTTTTTAAATCAGCTCCATTTTCTTCTAACCAACTTCGTAATTTTTGAATTTCAATTTCCATTTCTTTCTTTTCTATTCTTTCTATTCTTTGATTTTGTTTTGTTTATTGTTTATTTAACTGTATTTATTTAATTATGTTTATTCAATTTCAAATTGATACGTTTGAACGATATTTATTTGTTCTTTTTATTTATCAATTGTAATATACTAAAAACATGGTGTCTCCGACAGGAGCGGTTCAGAAAAAAAGACTAAAAATAGCCTCAATTATTGAATAAAGGTTCATGTTGAAAAAACATTTTTAATAATTTTCGACAGATTATATGTTATTTATCTTTCGAATATTTTTTTGAAAACCAATTTTGGATAAAATATCGAATATTTCCTAAAATATTCCAATAAAACTGACCATTTATTTTCAATTAAATAACATTTTTTGTTTTGTTTTTGATGAAGAATCTTCTAGAATATATTGGAATTAAAAGGAATATTCTATAGAATGAAAAGTTGATGTTTTATAATCCAATGATGAGAAATCCAATCAATTTCATAAGAAATAGATAACTGATTATGTTTGAACAAAATATAATTTGATTCTATACTTAAACAACTTTCATTCAAACAAATTAATATCAGAAATGATTTTGATATAAGTTTCAAAACAATCAATGATAATTTTGAATGAATTATATTTCTCTAATTTGAACTAAAAATGTGAATGAAATAAAATGAATCTAATATCAAATGAAATAATATTCAAACAGATGATAGATTGATTGAATATACCTGTTGAAATTAAATTGTATAATTCACCAAATTGATGATTAAATGATTATTGAAAAAACAAATCTAAATATAGAAATTATATTCAAAATGAACATAAATTCAATTAATATAGAAGTTTGTGGAATAAAATAGAACTTTTACCCTTTTTAATTTTAAATCGATGTTTTTTATAACAAAAAATCTGTTGAAAAAAATGTGTTATTGCTTAGGAGCGGTTACGTTGAAATTTGGGAGACACCATGTGAAAAACACAAATTCAATAACAAAATATAATAAATTCGACAGATAAAATGTTTTTGAAAAACAAAAAATTAAATTTAAATTTCACA
>JAGBBT010000046.1 GCA_017938365.1 Treponema sp. | reverse complement strand
TCATCAAAAGTTAAAGTTTCTGTCTCGTCAGGTTCCAAACAAATATTATTTTCTGTCTTGAATTCCGCAGATTTTTTTTGTTTATCTGTACAGGAAATAACACTTATTATAAATAAAGATAAAACTAATAAATAAAATATTTTTTTCATAATCCTAACCTCGCTTGTATATTATTTATATCACCTCCCGAAAACGGAAGGTCGTTTTAGAGAAAAAGGAAATTTGATTGAGATGATAAAAAATAAGTCCATTGTAAGCAACAATGGACTAGATGTTGGACCATTTAACCTCGTAAATACCAAGGATAGCTCCAACATTTATTATGATAAAAGACTTATACGAACCTGTCAAGTTCCACAATTACCTTACCTTGAGTTGTATCACCTACCGAAAACGGGAGGTCGTTTTATTCTATATGCCATTTTTGCCTCATAAACTATTTTAAATTGTTTCTGTTGTAAATTAAATAAACTTGTAGTTTAAAACACTTTTATTTAATTTTTATATTGACAATCCTCAATATATTAAGGTGAATACCATGACAGAAAAACAAATTGCAGATATTTTTTATTGATTGACAGATGGTACAGTTTTTTAGGCAGTTTTCATAAAATTGTATTTTTTATAAATTATTCCCTCATAAAATAGTGAAAAACTTATATTTTTCCCGCTTTTTTTGCAAAATGTGTTATAATCAAATTATGTACTTAAAAAGAAAAATCGATGATTATTTAATCTCTTGGAAGAACTCTGACGAAAAGAAACCTCTTATTGTTAAAGGTGCAAGACAAATAGGCAAAACTGCTTCTATTGAACATTTTGCACAGAACTATGAACACTTTGTAAATATTAATTTTTCACTTGAATCAAAATATAAAACAATTTGTGCAGACAGTTTTGATTCAGACACAATTATTAAAAATATTACCAGAATTGATCCATCAAAAAAAATTGTGCCTGGTAAAACTCTAATTCTTTTTGATGAAATTCAAGATTATCCAGAAATTGCTACAAGCTTAAAATCTTTTTGTATAAACGGGAAATTTGATGTTATTTGTAGTGGTTCAATGCTTGGTGTAAATTACAAGAAAATTCAAAGTAATAGTGTAGGATATAAATCAGAATATTCTATGCAATCTTTTGATTTTGAAGAGTTTTTATGGGCAAAAGGATATGGAAATGATGATATTGAAGATTTGCTTTCTCATATGAAATCGGGAGAACCTTTTAATCAAACTACATTATCTGTTTTTAACGAACTTTTTCTTGATTATTGCATTTTAGGTGGCATGCCAAAAGTTGTTTCAACATATATAAATAAAGGAACTTTTGAAGGAACTCTTGAATTACAACAGGAACTAATAAATGATTACAAAGAAGATATAAAAAAATATGTAGATGGAATAGACAAAACTCGTGTATTAAATGTTTTTAATCATATTCCAGTTCAACTAGCCAAAGAAAATAAAAAATTTCAGATTTCAAAAGTTGCAAATGGAGCTAGATTTAAAGATTATTGGGGTTGTATAGAATGGCTAAATGATGCAGGAATGATAAATATTTGCTATTGTCTTCATACGCCAGATTTACCACTAAAGGGAAATTATGAAGATGAAAAATATAAGATTTATTTTAAAGATACTGGACTTTTGATTGTAAATCTTGATGAAGAATCTCAGGATGATTTAAGAGCCAACAAGAATATGAATATTTATAAAGGTGCTTTGTATGAAAATGTAATTGCAGAAGCTCTTAGCAAACAAGGATATGAATTGTTTTATTATAAAAAGGAAAACTCCACTTTGGAACAAGACTTCTTTGTACGCACAAAAAAATCTTTGATTCCTGTAGAAGTAAAATCTACAAATGGTAAAGCAAAATCTTTATCCACTTTGATCAAAAGTGATTCTTATCCAGATATCGCGACTGGAATAAAATTGATTCATGGAAATATAGGATTTGAAAATAAAATCCATACGTTTCCGTATTTTTGTGCATTTTTGCTTAAACGATATTTATCGTCTGTGGAGTTTTAGATAAGGAATATTTTGTTGTATCACCTCCCGAAAAGGTCAGGTTGCTTTATTCTTATCTTTCTGATATTTCAACAGGTGTTTGCGTAACTAAACCTATGTAGTTTATACAAACATCATCATATTTAGTGCCTTGATATACAGAGTCTATTACAATCTGCACTTCTTTACAATCATCTAAAAGATTCCACATAAAAGGCACAAATTGCAAGGATGTATCGTCTTTTAATGTTACAATTTGTTCAAAAGGGCTTTCAATATTTGGATAAATAACTTTTAATGTTTTTACTCTACAATTTTTTCCATACAAATCTGGTCTTTCTTTTGAAATATATCCATTTTGGATTATAAAACCTCTATTATTTGGAGTATCAGTTTTTAGCGTTATTATATTTGAATACGTCTCTCCCGTTGCAGGAACAAATGGTAAACCTTCTATTGTTTTTGTATTTTCAATGTTATAGGTAGTAGCTCCTTCTGTTAAAAATGATGTTGAGGTGATTTCTGAATCAGAATTAAGAATCATACCTCCCTTATCAATATTAAGCAAGTTTTTATAATCGTTATTATTTAAAGTTCTTGCTTCCATTTCAAGCTCAAAATCAATAGTAAGAATTAAATCAATTATTTTTGTTACACCTTCTTCTTGGGTGAGTTTATCATTAACGTCAATTGTACGAATTATACATGGGGGTATTACTTGTTCTTTTATCAATTCGAGGGTTGCAGTTTCAAAATTGCATTCGTATAAAACACCAATAGAATAATTTAGCAAAGTAACAAAATAAATTTTATCATTCCTATTAATAACAGAAACACAAAAATCGTAACTCTTAAACCATCTGTCTCCTAAATAATCATAACTAGAATTAATGTCTGAATAAATAACACTTGGAAAATCAAATAATACCTTTTCCAAATTAAAATAACGTCTTAAATAGTTTTCATATTGCCAAGTAATTATGTTATCATTTTCGTCAATTATTTTAATCTCCATTTTAGGAATAGTTTTAACTTGACTAAATTCAGATTTATTAAAGAAAGTTTGAGAATTGAAAGGAAAAAATGTTAATCCATATTTTGAAGAGTCAATTATAAAAGAAAAACCTTCTTCTCTTGCCCAAGCATCAGTAAATGATTGTTTTTTCCGATATTCAAAATACTCGTCTGTCCATTCACCGTTTTGGTCGTATTTTTGTATACGTGCAAAACCAAGACTACAGAATAACAGTATAATTAAAAATGATATTATCCTCTTCATAACTTTTCCTTTTAATATAAGTCTACTTCTTCTTGACTCAGAACACAAGAACAAGATTATGTAATTTTTTTACTGTTCAATCAAGTTTTCATATTGACATTCATCTATATATCTATTATCTTTCTCATATAGACAATTTTCTATATATCAAGGTGAACATTATGACAGAAAAACAAATTGCAGATGTTTTCAAAGGATTTTGTGACGAAAACAGAATCAAAATTATAAGATTTTTGAAAGATGGGGAAAAATGTGCTTGTAAATTGCTAGAAAATCTAAATATCACACAGCCAACTCTTTCACATCACATGAAGATTCTTGTGGACGGCGGTTTGGTTTTTGCCCGAAAGGAAGGAAAGTGGACTT
>JAGBBT010000045.1 GCA_017938365.1 Treponema sp. | reverse complement strand
ATGTTTGTTTAATATATAAAGCAACATAAAAACGCTCTTTTTTAGTTGTTTTATAAATAATATAACACGACTCTGTCCTTGATGGAGTAATTACAATGGGTGCAGATTATTACGAAACAGAAGAACAAAAAGCAGAAAATGCAAAAGAAGGAAAACCAAATATTGGAATTGGTAAAAACTGTAAAATTTCTGGTACGATAATTGATAAAAATGCATCTATTGGTGATAACTGTCAAATTAATGTAAGTGGCAAAAAATACGAAGACGGAGATCACGGAATGTTCTATAGTGCAGACGGAATAATTGTAATTAGAAAAGGTGCAGTTATCCCAGCAGGAACAATAATTTAATTCCATAACTCAATAGGTAAAATGATGTCAGATTCTATGTTCGATAAACTGGGAGATTTACTCAGCGAAGCCTTAGAATCTGGCATTTTTTTTAAAGAAGATTCACAGTCTAATTCAGACACTCAACAAGAAGAGCCAATTCCTTTAATTAAAGAGATACAGCCTCAAATAAAAGAATTAATGGAATACTTTGAAATTGAACCTACATTTACTTACAACCAAGCAAAAAAACAATTTCATAAAAAACTTAAAAGATTTCATCCAGATTCAAATTCAGATAACCCAATTATAAAAAAAATTACAAAAGAAAAAACAACAGAGATTTTAAGAAATTGGGAGGAATTAGAAAACTGGTACACAAAAAACTAATCGTCTTCAGAAACCTCTTCTGTCATTCCGTATTCTTGTAGTTTTCTATGTAAAGTTTTGCGGCCAATACCTAAAATATCCGCAGTTTTACTTTTATTTCCTTTATTAACAGCAAGATTCTCCTGAATAATAATTTTTTCTGCATCTTCCAAAGTAATACCAACAGGAATTGATATTGATTCAACATTAGAAGATTTACTAACAGATAATGGCAAATCAGATAATTGAATTTCTTTACCATCAGACATAACAACAGCCGTTTCTACACAATGTTGTAATTCTCTAATATTTCCTGGCCAATCATATTTATATATTGCATTACGAGAAGCATTATCAAACCCCTCTACATTTTTATTATTTTCTAAATTATATTGAGACAAAAACTTATTCATTAAAAGCGGAATATCATCTTTTCTTTCTCTTAAAGGAGGAACTTCAATATGAATTCCATTTAGTCTAAAATACAAATCTTCTCTAAAACGACCAGCTTTAACTTCTTCTTCAAGATTTTTATTTGTAGCAGCAATTATTCGGACATCAACTTCAATAGATTGCTCGCCACCTACTCTTTCAATTACTTTTTCTTGTAAAACTCTTAACAATTTTACTTGAGTATTTTTATTTATTTCACCAATTTCATCCAAAAAAATTGTACCGCCATGAGCAAGTTCAAAACGACCTTTATGCAAAATTTCTGCATTTGTAAAAGCACCTTTTTCATGACCAAATAATTCACTTTCTAAAAGAGATTCACTTAAAGAAGCACAGTTAACTTTTATAATAGGCTTATCTTTTCGTGCAGATAAATTATGAATTGCATCAGCAACAACTTCTTTACCAACACCACTTTCACCAGTAATTAAAACGGAAATCTTAGCATTAGCAACTTTTTTTACTAACCCTAAAACCTTTTGCATACCAATGCTATTACCAACAATATTATCTAAAGACTTAGACTTATTAACTTCATTTAATAAATATTGATTCTGAATAGATAACTCGCGTCCTTTTAATGCTTTTTTTACAATTAGACCAAGTTGTTCAAGATTAAGAGGCTTTGTTAAAAAATCATAAACACCGTTATGCATCGCTTTTACAGCAGAATCTATAGAACCATGACCAGTCAAGACAATTACAGGAATACCAGGAGTTTGTGTAGTAATCTTTTGTAAAACTTCTTCTCCACTTATTCCAGGCATTCTTAAGTCTGTTATAACTAAATCAATATCACCTTTAGAAATATAATCAAGACCTTCTTGACCATCAGCTGCAACTTTTACATTATAACCATCCATTTCAAAATCAGCAGCCAAACCTTCTCTAATATTCTTTTCATCATCAATAATTAAAATTGTAAACTTCATATACACCTACTTTTTTTCTTCATGAGAAAGAAGTTTTGTTTTTATCTGAGGAAGAGGAATAGAAATTATAAAGGTAGCCCCCTCTCCTAACTCAGACTGAACAACTATTTCACCAGAAAATTCTTTTATAATTTTATAAGCCATAGGCATACCTAACCCAGTACCATTAGCCTTTGTTGTATAATAAGGTTCAAAAATCCTACTTTTAACCTCATCACTCATACCAACACCGTTATCAGAAATCTTTAATATAAAATTTCCATCCTTAATAAAAGTTTCAATATCTAACCGACCAAAAAATACTTCTTCAAAAATATTATTATCTATATTTTCTTTATAACGCTCTTGCATTGCAGCTGCTGCATTTACAATTACATTAATTACAACATCTCTGAAAAGCTTTTCATCAATAAGAAGTCTAGGACAATCATCAACAAAAGAAGTTATTATTTTTATACGCTTTTCAGTAAATTCAGGAGTAATAAATTCAACAATATTCTTTAATATTTTATTTGGATTAACCAAAACAAGTTCTGTAGAAATAGGTTTTACAGCCATTAAAAAATCAACAACAATTTTATTTAATCGTGCAATTTCTTGATTAACAATTTCTAAATAATTTTCTGTGTACTTAGGGTCAGGCAATAATCCATCACCATCACGATGTTTTTTTACAGCCTTTTGCATTAACTGTATATGAATACTTATTGAACCTAAAGGATTTTTAATTTCATGAGCAACATTAGCAGCAATATTTGTTAAAGAAGCCAAGGCTTCCATCCTATGAAGTAAAATTGCTTGATTTCGTCTTTCTGTAATATCTTCAACAATAACCAAAGAACCATTTATTTTATTTTTTTGAACCAAAGGCAAAAAAGAAATATCAACAAATCTTACATTATCATTAATTAAAATAGAAAACTCACTTCTTACATTAGTTTTATTAGTATCATAACAATCCTTAAAAAATTCAGATAATTCATCGTCTGAAATAATATTATAAATTTTCTCTAAACGCTTTTTTTTGTCTTTTTTATTAAAATTTAAGGGCAATAACCTTAAAGCAGAATTATTTAGTTCAATAATCTTAAAATCCTTATCAAGGGCAATGACCCCCACAGAAAGTGATTGAACCAAAGAACCAAGCATTTCGTTTTGGTTTTTAAGTTGATTAAAAATTCGCTCTATTTGTGTAGGAGAAAATTTTGATAACTTCTCATAAAAACGATTTGAAAACTCATTCATAAAATCACCTTAAATAAACACGACGATTACTAGCAATATCTCTATACAACTTTTCTAAAGCGGACAAAGGAGTTTGATTGTATACAGAAACAAAATTATAACATTCTCTAATAGACTTAAGATTTGCAGACTCAAATTCAATATAAGGGGCTGAATAATCCATTACTTTTTGAACTTCTAACAAGGAAGTTAAAAAAACTTTAAATAAAATTCTAGGTTTAAAAGCCGAACAAGCTTTAACAACAGAATCTATAGGAATTAACTGACCATTAATAATACTATCAAAATAAAGTTTAGCCTGTTCCTTTATAATATTTAAAGAAACTGGTAAAAAATTTTGTAAATATGTATTAATATTTATACAGTTTTCAGCAGAATAATCATGAAAAACCCTTTCTATAACCTCTTTTTGCTGCTCCAATGTCCTATCAACAAAAGTATAAGTACGAACTCTGGATAAAATAGTAGGCATTACAGCCCCTCTTTTTGAAGTTGTTAAAATAAAAACTGAATCTTCAGGAGGCTCTTCTAAAATTTTTAATAAAGCATTTCGAGAGTTTTCATTCATTTGCTCAGCGTTTTCAACAATAAATATTTTTTTGCCCTCAGGACTTTTTATTCTAGCCCAATAAGATGCTTTACGAATTTGATCAATAGAAATTGAATCATACATAAAAGAAGAATCAAGTTTTTCACACTGAACAACAATATCTTCAGAAATTTTTTCTGCATCTTCAAAAAAAGGAATTGGCTTTTCTGGATCTAACAATTCCAAATTTTCATCAATAATCTGAATAATAGCAGCAATTTTTGAAACATCTTTATGATCTTCCCATAACACCTGAGAAAATCTAATTGTAAGTTTTTTTACCGCTCTTATAAACAAATAACGAGTAGCATTTACAAAAGAAGAATTATTAGCTACAGCCTGTAAAAAAGTCTTTTTAGCAGCAAAAATCTCTAATAAACAATCCCTAGGACCTGCTAATAAAACATTTACATTAGACAGAGCCTTATTTTTTTTACAAGCAGAACATTCGCACAACCAGTGACCACGATTAGATAAATCAGTATTAACACAGGACAAAACTCTTGCAAGTTCCAAAGCACAAGTTAATTTACCAGCAGCAGAAGGTCCAGAAAGCAAAATCGCAGAAGGAAGCTTATTAGAATTAATGTCAGAGATTAATAAAGAAGAAACATCCTGATAAAGAAGATTTTCAAACATTAAACTAATACTCCTTTAACATAAGAAATTGGCTTATCAAGCAATTTTCCCAAAACACTCCAAAAAAATCCGTTAGAAAAGAATTCTTTTAAACCTTCAAACCAAGGCTGAGCCTGAATAATTATAAAAACACAACAAACAACAATCAAACCTTCAAAAAGCCCAAAAAAGAAGCCTAAAACCCTATCAAGGCTTTGTAAAATTTCACCAGAAAGAAAATTACCAACCATATATTGAATAATCTTTACAAAAAGAAAAGTAACAATAAAAAGCAAAAGAAAAGAAACAACCAAACAAACCGCAGAATTATTAATAATCTTTGCCATATAAGGCTTTAACGCACCACAAAAGAAAGAAGCAACAAAAATCCCTAATATAACAGAAACCTTACCAAATAATTCCTTTATAAAACCATTAGTACAAGCCATAATAGCAAAAACCAATACAATAATAGCAAAAATAATATCAATAAAAGTAAAATGCATAATTTAATCTCCTATATAGCTTATAAAGATTGATTAAAACTATTAAAAATAATCTCAGCAATAACTTTAGCAGGACGGTTACCTTCAGACATTTTTTTAGAAGCCATAGCCATTACATCCCTTTCAGAAGAATCAAGAAGAAACTCTAAAAGTTTTTTTAAATTATCAAAAGTAACATCATCCCCCAAAAGAACTTTAGCCGCATTTTGTTTTTCAAAAAAAGCCGCATTATCAACTTGATCACCTCTTGTACCAGAACCACACAACGGAATTAAAACAAGAGGCTTACCAAGAACAGAACATTCCCAAATAGAATTAGCACCAGCACGGGACAAAACAATATCACTTGCAGCAATAACATCAGGCATTTGAGAATAAATAAACGGATAAGGATAATACCCTTTTTTTGCAGCAGGAACAAAATCCTTATCTTTAGCACCACATTGATGCACAACATTAAACTTACTAGTTAACCAATCAAGATTTTCTACAATGAGCTGATTTATTTGATGAGCACCTAAACTACCACCAAGAACAAGCAAAATAGGCTTAGAACTATCAAAATCCTTTCCTTCAAACAAAAATTCTAACCCAGCCTTTGCATTAGCAGAATAAAAAACAGGACGAATAGGATTACCAGTAACAATAGTTTTATTTTGTTTTTCAGCAGAAAAAAACTTTTTAGTTTCTTCATAAGACAAAAGAATCTTAGAAGCAAATTTACTATTAATTCTAGTAGCAAGACCTGGAGTAAAATCACACTCATGAGTAAAAACAGGAATTCCTAATAACTTAGCAGCAATACAAGGAGGAACAGAAACAAACCCACCCTTTGAAAACAATACAACAGGTCTAATAAATAAAAGCTTAAAAAAAGAAGCAACAAAACCAGCAAAAATCTTAAAAATATCAAAAAAATTTTTAAGAGAAAAATAACGACGCAATTTACCAGAAGGAATACCAATGAACTTATTAACAGAACCACTTTTTTCTACAATATTTCTATCCATTCCAGAACTATTACCAAACCAAAATAACTCAATATCAACATTTTTTTCGGAAGCAATAGTTTTTAATTCATCAGCAATAGCAAGACCTGGATAAATATGACCGCCAGTTCCACCACCAGCAAAAGCAATTTTTATACTCATATGTATCATTATGACACACAAAAAAGGAATATACAATCTAATTTAAAATAAAAAAAGGCGAAAGAATCACCTTTCGCCTTATATAAAATCAGTAATATTACATAACTAATCTTAAACTAAGAGCACCACTCCACAATCCACTGTCAGAAATATGACGAAGATCACAAGTAATACTTGCTGTAGCCTGAACAACAAAGAAGTTTATACCACAACCAAAATAGAACTGAGGCTGAATAGCATTAAAATCAAAAGAATCTGTTTCAACTTTACCTTCAGCAGTATAACTCTTACTAAGATTTTTTACAGTATCATTAGTAATTTCCCAATCCCATGAGTTTTCACAGTTAGAAACAAGACCTCTAAGACCAACAAAAGGTGTTATAAATAAGAATTTTTTAGAAAGCTGAACAGATGCATACAAAGTCTGAACCTTATACTCAATGCTAGTATTTGCATAACTAGAATCAGCAGTGAATTTTCCTTGGTTATAGAAGTAACCTGCCCCTACAGAAAGTTTAGGCATAACAAGCCCACCGTCAATAACAGCATATCTAAAATCAGCACCAATAGTTAAAAAATCAACACCTAAATCACAACCACCGATTTTATCTGTGCTAATAGTACCAGTTTTCATAACAGTTAAACCAAAATCAAATGGAAGGAAAATACCACCTAAACGAATATCAGCAGTAAAAACAGGTAAAAAATAACTATCTTCAATACCATCGATATTTAATACAGAAGCAGCCTTTGCTAATCCACTAGTATCAATGTGTGTAAGACCAACATTAAAACCACCACCTAAATGACAAGGAACAGAAGGAAACAATTTACCAATGTAAGCATCAGCCCAAACATTCTGCTGAGTTGCAGCCTGAGGAACAGCAATTGCTAACTGTTCAGCAAAATCATTAAGCCCAGAATTAATTTTACCTGTATATTCATTATACAACTCGTCTGTATTAATACCACTCCAATCTAAAGCAAAAACAGATGATGATAACAATAAAGCAGTAAAACCTGCCATAAGTTTCTTTGATAACTTCATAAAAAAACTCCTAGCCACAAAATAAGTGGCAAAATAAAATACAAAATAAATCATTATGCACAAACAAAACGCACATAAATCCACATAACCTAAACTATACAATGAGAAAAGGTAAAAAACAAGATTTAAATAAAAAATTATTCTTCATATAAACTTATAAAATCTTTGTAATAAGACTTATTAAGAATAAAGGTTATATGATAAAATCTAAACACAGAAGTACAAAAATATAGGAGTATTATATGAAAATTGCCGTAACTTATGAAAATAATCAAATATTCCAACACTTTGGTCATACAAAACAATTTAAAATATATAATATAGAAGAAAATAAAATTATAAGCGATTCAATAATAGATACAAAGGGCGAAGGTCATGGAGCATTAGCAAACTTCTTAAAATCCCATGAAATAAACACCCTAATTTGTGGCGGAATTGGAGCAGGAGCAAAAACAGCACTCTCAAATGTTGGTATCACAATATATGGAGGAGTTACAGGTGATGTTGATGAAGCTGTAAATAATTTTTTAGCAGGAACATTATCTTATAATCCTAATATTCAGTGTAATCATCACCACAACGAAGAACATTCCTGTGGTAGTGGTACACATTCTTGTCATTAAGGGAAGAAGTTTATTTAAAATTAAACCAAATAACGAATAGAAGTAAAGAGCTTTTTTAGTTCGTTATTTGGTTTAAGTAAGAGAGTTTCAAAGAAACTATTTAATACTTACCTATACTATTTCTTTCTTTTTCCATATACATCAAGTCAGTAAAATTGTTCTAATCTTTACTCCACCACTTCCCAATGACCGTTTTTATCTGCACCTATATGTTTTAATAAACCGTTTTCTTGCAGTTTTTTCATATTTTGAATAATGCTCTTTCTTGAAAGTCCAATAATTTGAGCAAGTTCTTCCTGTGTAACAAAAGGATTTTCTTTTATTACATCCAATATCTTTTGTTGATTTACAGTAACCTTTACAGATACTTTTACAGTAACCTTTTTTTCAGTTTCTATAATTTCTTCAATAGTTTTAAGAAGCAAAGAAAGTATAAATTCTATAAAACTTGAAGAATCTGCCTCTTTATCACTAGAATTTAATACATTGTAATATTCTGATTGAGTTTCCTTTATTAAAGTTTCTACAGGAATCCAAGCAAAAACTTCTTTCCATTCCTTTAAAATTACAGTTTGCCACAATCGTCCTATTCTGCCATTTCCATCTTGGAATGGATGAATAAATTCAAATTCATAGTGAAATACACAACTTTTTATAAGTGGATGAACATCACTTGTTTTTAACCAATAAAATAAATCAGCCATTAATAGTGGCACTCTATCTGCAGGAGGAGCTAGATGAACTACTTGATTTCCATCGAAAATTCCAACACCTTCATTTCTGTATTTACCATTATTAGATACTAAATCTTGCATCATAAGAGAATGAGCTTTTAATAAATCTTTTTCTTCATACGGATTAAGTTTTAGTAAAAGTTCGTAAGTTTGAACAGCATTTTTTACTTCTTGAATTTCATTTGGACTACCTAAAACTCGTTTGCCATCAATAATTGCAGTTATTTGTTCTATGGTTAAAGAATTATTTTCTATTGCAAGTGAGGAATGAATTGTTTTTATACGATTTTCTTTTCGCAGCTTAACTTGATGAGGACTATTTTCAAGAGAGTTGATTTCACCAATCTTTTCTGAAATACGAGAAATGTAATCAATTATTTTTGATGTAATTTTAAATGGTGGTTGGTATGATTCCATGGTTTAGACCTCGTTTAAATTGCTAAAACTATTTCTTTCTAATTCACTACAACATTGCTTTACAGCAGTTTCAAGTTCCTTAAGAGTTTGAAACCTTTTAGATTCTTCTGGATTTGTTCCTTTTTCCATGAATTTTCGAACATGAACATTATTAATTTTACCCCAATTACTTTTTCCTGTTAATATATAAGTAAACAATAATGTTATGGCATATAGTTCATGCACTAATTTATAATTTGCAAAACCTTCTATTTTCAATGCAGGGTCATTTAATCCACCCTTTACCTCAGTATTTTCTGATGTCAATTCACTGTTAAGAATTTTTACTAAACCAAAATCAGATAATTTAACCACTAGAGTATCATCATATACATTCAAAAGTACATTATTAAAGTTTATATCTCGATGGTAAATATTTTTTGAATGTATGTATTCATATGCACGAAGTAATTGTATAATTATTTTCATGCGCTCTTGTAATGTAATAGAAGAATTATGATTGCTTATATATTTATCTAAACTATAATCCATTAATTCCATTATGTATTCTTTTTTTTCTTCATTATACGAATATACTTCAACTATATAAGGTGAATGAAGTGATTTCATTACATCAAATTCCCTTTTAAAACGTTGAAGTTCTTTTTCATCTAAATCATTTTTTGCTCTTTTTAAAGCAAAGTTTTTATTATAAAAGGAGTCTGTAAAACTAAAAACCTTTGCATAGGAGCCTTCTCCAATAGGATGCAAGTTTGCAACTACAGGCTGATTACTATCACTAATAACAATTGATCTTGAAAGATGGAAAATCGGTTCTACATAATATAAAAGTATTTTTTCCATATTTGAAGGAATTGAACTACCGCCACTATTAGATAAAAAATCCCTACACTTTTTTATTAGTTTATCATAGTAATCATCAATAGAAAATGCCCATTCAGTACCCTTCAAATATCCTTGAAGTGAAATAGTCATTTCAATAATAAAAATCAAATCTCTACTAGGATCAGCCCAAAAGTATGCAGTATTATCCCTTGTTGGAAGTCTTTCATTCATTGTTCTAAAAAGATTTATAAATCCACCGTGAAGCCATGTAAAAATTGTTTTTATTCTTTCATTGTTTATATCCTTATATAAACTTTCATATTCAATACTTGTAATTCCTTGAGCAGATAAATCTCGTATGTTTGCTTCTAAGATATTATTAATATTCATTTTCTATCGAGTTTCTCCATCTTACTGTTCATAAATGTTTTTCTAGCATTAACATAATTCATTCATATCAACTTTATACCCAATCGCTTTCAATTCTCTTAATAAATCAATTTTCCAATTACTCGTATCAGTATATACAAAACTCGATAAATCAGATGGCATTTCAACATCGTTATCAGTTAAAATAACAATGCTATTTCTACCGAGTTTCCCCATAAAATAACCGGTTTCTAAGACAATATTTTGTCTAGCACGAAAATTATCTTTTTTCCTTATCTATTCAAATATTCCACTAATTGTGCAGTTGCTTTACAACGTCCTTGAACGCTTACTAAGCCTTTTTCTCGCAATTCACTTAATGGAAATTGACCAGTAGGGTATTTCTCAAGCAATTTAATTTTCATATATTTTACATCTATTTTTTTTTCTTTGTCGTTATAAAAAGCATCATCTTCATTTGAACGATTGCCATGTAAATCAACAGCAATAGATTCGCATTTAAACATAATTGATTTATAATCACCTGCAACATAAATATATATAGTATCACCTACAGCAGTATTTGTAGTTTGACTCCATTCTATAACTTCTAACTTATCAAATGCAGCTACAATGTCATACTTACTAGGATTACAAGGAAAAATCCATACATCATCAATTCTTGAAGACACATATCGTCCTTCTAATTTTGCTCTTATTTTATATAACCATTCTCCGTTATATTTAAAATATTTAGGACCCGCAACTCCATGTTTGCTATTTGTAAATTCAGAAGCTAAGGCAGATAGTGAATATTTTTTTCCGTTGTACTCTATATTTTTATCATCACAAACAATGCAATCGGTTCCAGTGTGAATATTTCCATTACAAACAAAGGTAATTTTACTTCCTACAGATATATTACATTTAGAAAATGTAAAAGGTGAAAGTCTTTCAATATGTTCTTCCTCTATTTCTTGAGCAAGTTCAATTTCTTGCTTTTCTTCATCTGTTACATCCCAAAGTTTTAATCGTTCTTTTCTGTTTCCAAGTTCCGCAATTGTTTCAAAAATTCCATAAGCAATTTCTGGAGACATAGCATAAAATTCACGAACACGTTGTTTACCGCCAACATTATCTATAGAACGTAAATTAGGATTAATATTGTCAATCATCTTATGCAATTTCAAATCATCCAATCGTTGGTCAACTTCATAAGTTGCATAAACTCTAAAAGCATAAGGTGTACATTCACTTCTATTAAGTTGAGCTAATCTTTTATTTACATCATCTGCATAACCAATCTTTACATACTCTGGGAAAGACGGATTTGTAAGTATATAAATTACACCTTTATTTTCCATAATTTGAACTCCTAAATTTTCCTCTCCCATTATACCACAAATCCACCTATTCTAAAACATTTTCCCACACAAAAAACTTCCCAGTTCACATTACAACCACTACATCCGCCCTGACAATCACTGCAGACTTCCTTTACAACTACTACAAGCTACGTTTATAACAAGTTCACACTAAATTTTAACAATTTTCACACCAAAAAAATAAAATATTTACAAATTTGTAAATATTTTTCATATTTTTTCTTGACATATTTTCAACCTAGTATTCTTTTATATTAAGACAATAAAAAAGAGACTGTCCGTGCTGATGAATCCGTTGTGTTCATTTTTAAGGAGATTAAAAAAAGGAGTGTTGATAACAATCCAGAAATCACAACAATCACAGATTTATCAACTGGAAAAACTGACCAAACAATTTCAAAAGGAAAACCTGTGGCAATTTTTGGAAGCAAACTAAAATTGGGAAGTTCTGGTTCAGGAATCTACTTTGCTCCGGCAACAGCCCCAACAGCAGACGGCGAATTTAGCTTTGATTTAGACGAATCAACATGGATTTCGGTTTCCAAAGAATCAATTTTTAGAAACAAACCTGCAGAACTAAACTTCTTTGTTCCAGAAACCCTTGAATCAGAAAAATCCTACTGCATTATCATCAAAACAAACTATATTTCAAACACACAATCCAGAAAAGATTTTGTTGAAGCTGTCAGTAGTCCAATTACTATTGTATAGGTTGTTTTATTAAATCTACTTAAGCCTGTATTTTCGATTTTGAAAGTACAGGCTTTCTTTTTTGTAGGATTATAATTCTGTATATTTTTTATTGCTTCCCCTAGCCTTATCTACTGGGTATTTTTCTTCGTTTATATTCATCTTCATATTTATTATTTCGTCTTCATCTAGTTTTAATGCATCAAGTAAGTTTCTACAGTACACCATTACATCTGCTAATTCTTCTTTTACATGTTGTAAATTATATTCAGTATCGCTCCACTGAAAACATTCTAAAAGTTCATTTGCTTCTATTGAAATTGATTTTGCAAGATTTGCAGGAGTATGAAATTGTTCCCAATCTCGGTCTTTTGTAAATTTTCTGATTCTATTTATTGTTTGTTCTTTCATATTTCCTCTGTTTTATTGTTATATATTTTTATTTGTTGATTAATTTTAATTATATTAATTATTAATATTTTTCGCAAAAAAAAAGACTTCCAAAAACTTGGAAGTCTTAAGTGTGCCACAGGTTGGAATCGAACCAACGACATACGGATTTTCAGTCCGGCGCTCTACCAACTGAGCTACTGCGGCGTGATGTAAATTAATATATATGATTTACTATTTTATGTCAACAGTAAATCATATATTTTTTATTTTTTTTAGAATTTTATTTTACGATCAGAATCTTTATAATATTCTGCACGAAGATTTCTTACCTGATCATCTGCCATATAATCATCAAATGGCATCATTCTGTCAATAACACCATTTGGAGTTATTTCTATAATTCTGTTTGCTACTGTAGAAATAAATTCGTGATCATGACTTGTAAATAACACTACTCCAGGGAAATTTACCAATGCTTGATTTAAACTTTCAATTGCTTCCAAGTCAAGGTGATTTGTTGGATCATCCATAATAAGAATATTTGCACCAGAAAGCATAAGTTTTGATAGCATACAACGAACCTTTTCACCTCCAGAAAGTACTTTTACAGGTTTTAATGATTCGTCACCACTAAAGAGCATTCTTCCCAAAAATCCTCTTACATATGCATCATCTTGTTCTTTTGAATACTGTTTTAACCAATCTGTAATGTTATAGTTATTTGTAAAGTATTTATTGTTATCTCTTCCTAAATATGCAAAACTTGTTGTCTGACCCCAGAAATATTCTCCAGAATCTGCTTTTACTTCTCCAGCAATTATATCAAACAAAGAAGAAATTGTATTATGCTCAATTCCTACAAAAGCAATTTTATCAGTTCTATTAACAACTAAAGAAAAATCTTTTAATAACTGCGCACCTTCTTCGTCTTTGCTGTTAAGCTTACGAACTTCAAGTACATTGTTACCAATTTCTCTGTCAGGTTTAAACTGAACAAATGGGAACTTTCTACTTGTAACTGGTAAATCTTCCAATTCAAGTTTTTCAAGAATCTTTTTACGGCTTGTTGCTTGTCTTGATTTTGCAGCATTAGAAGCAAATCGTTGAATAAATTCTTTAAGATCTTTTGCTTTTTCTTCGTTCTTTTTCTTTTGATCTTTTGCTTGCTTTTGAAGAATTTGACTCATTTGATACCAGAAGTCATAGTTTCCTGCAAACTGTGTAATTTTTCCGTAGTCAATATCGCAAGTTACTGTACATACTGTATTTAAAAAGTGTCGGTCGTGGCTAACAACTATAACTGTATTTGGAAAATCTAATAAAAAGTCTTCTAACCAGTTAATAGATTCAAGGTCAAGACCGTTTGTAGGTTCGTCTAATAAAAGAATATCTGGATTTCCAAATAATGCCTGTGCTAAAAGTACACGCACCTTCTGACTTTCATCAAGTTCACTCATCATTTTGTCATGGAACTTTTCTTCAAGTCCTAAGCCAGAAAGCATTTGCTCTATTTGATTTTCTGCTTCGTATCCGCCTAATTCTCCAAATTCTGCTTCTAATTCACTAGAACGGATTCCATCTTCTTCAGTAAAATCTTCTTTTGAATAAATTTCATCACGAGCTTTTGAACATTCGTATAACTTTGGATATCCCTGCATTACTGTGTCTTTTACACTAAACTCATCAAATGCAAAGTGGTCTTGTTTTAATACAGCCATGCGTTCCCCAGGAGTCATAAAAATATCTCCTGTATCATGTTCTTGTTCTCCACTTAACACTTTTAAGAATGTTGATTTTCCAGCTCCGTTTGCTCCAATTATTCCATAACAGTTGCCTGGAGTAAATTTTAAATTTACATCTTTAAAAAGAGGTTTTTCGCTAAAATGAAGGCTTACATCTGATACTGTAATCATTATTTTCTCCCAGTAAATATATTTTTTAGTTTACCTAACAAACTATTTTTTTCTTTCTTTTGTGTATTTTGTGTAATTTCTACTCCGAATTGTTTTGCATATTTTTCTTTATAATACTTCATTCTTTCGTCTGCTGTAAGTGATGAAAGTCTTTCTAATTCTTCTGAAGATGAGCGTTTTGGTCTTGAGGAATTTGTTTTTTTTGTATTTTTACTTCGGTTTTGAGTTTTGTAATTTTGTTTGCTTCTTTCTTTTGATGTTTTTTTATTACCTTTTTCTGAACCAAGTCTTATATATACGCCTTGGCTTTTGTCTTGTCCAAAATCTTCTTCTGTAGCTACTTTTGAAGGAATTTGTTTTTCTATGTAGCGTTCTATTGGTAATAATGAATAAACATCTTGTTCTGAACAAAATGTATATGCTTTTCCAGATTTACCTGCTCTTGCTGTACGACCAATTCTATGCACATAGTTTTCTGCTTCATTTGGAAGATCATAATTTACTACCATCTGTAAATCATTTACATCAATTCCTCTTGCAGCAACATCTGTAGCAATGAGGCATTTTATTTTTCCAGATTTAAAACTATCCATTATCTTAAGGCGTTTTACTTGTGGTAAATCACCAATTATAAATTCATTTTTTATATTATTAATTTCTAGTCGTTTAGAAACAACTTCGCACATTTTTTTTGTGTTACAGAATATTATTAAACTTTCTGGATTTTCGCGATTAATTATTCCCATTAACAATTTAATTTTATCATTACTAGAAACATGAATTAATTCCTGAGCAATTTCATCTACAGTAATATTTTCTGATTCTATTGTTATTTCTGTTGCATCAATTGTATATTCCCAAGCAAGATTTTTTACATAGGAATTTAATGTTGCAGAAAATAACATAGTCTGTCGGCTTGTTGATGGAGGAAGAAGTTTTACAATCTTTCTTAAATCTGGATAAAAGCCCATATCAAACATTCTATCTGTTTCATCAACTGCTAAATAGCAAACATTGCTCAAATCCATTTTGTTTGATTCACACAAGTCTATTATTCTACCTGGAGTACCAATAATTATATCTATTCCCTTTTCTAAAAGTTCAACTTGTGACTCGTAAGCAACTCCACCGTAAAAACTTCCAATTTTAAGATTTGTGTATTTACCTAGTTTTTTTGCTTCTTCTTCTACTTGCACAGCTAATTCTCGTGTAGGAACAAGAACTAAAGCTTTTTTTTCTGTATTATTTGATAATAAAAGCTGTTGCATTATGGTAATAAGAAAAGCCGCAGTTTTTCCTGTACCTGTCTGAGACTGAACATATAAATCTTTACCATCTAACGAAACTTCTAAAACTTTTTGTTGCACTGGTGTACATTTTTCATACCCAGCTTCTGTAATTCCTTTTAATAAATTAACATTTAAATCTAAATCTAAATAATTCATAGCTACCAAATAAGAATCTATAATGAAATGATTAGAAAATTATAACGTTTTTTACACATTATAGCAATAAAGCCCATTATCTGTAACAAATTAGACTTTATTTCTATTATTATTTCTGTTACATTGTACCTATGGAAAACAAAAACCAATATCAAGCTGAATTATTTTCTAATCGTTTAACAAAAAAATATAAATCATTAAAAAAATGGGCTAGAAAAGAAAGAATCAGTTGTTACAGATTGTATGACAAAGATATTCCAGAAATTCCATTGGCTGCTGATTTATATGAATTTCTGCCAAATGAAATAAACGAAAAAATTGAGGCAATGAAGTTTTTAAGGGATTTTGAATCTCAACTTTCACAAAATAATCAAAGTGTAATTTTAGATTCTAAGAATCGTACTTTTTTACATTTGTATTTATATGAAAGACCTTACGAAAAATCTGAAGAAGAAGAATCAATTTGGCTTCAAGCAATGGCAAAAGCTGCCGCAAATGTTCTTCAAATTCCAGAAAATCATGTAATTACTAAACTTAGAAAAAAACAGAAAGGTTTAAATCAATACGAAAAAATTGAATCTAATCACACAATAGAAGGTTTAACCCAAGAATGTGGTCAACTTTTTAAGCTAAATTTAAGTGATTACTTAGACACTGGTTTGTTTTTAGATCACAGACCATTACGCAACCATGTAAGAACTTCTGTTTCTGGTAAATCTGTTTTAAACTTATTTTGTTATACAGGTAGTTTTTCTGTTTATGCTGCTGAAGGCAAAGCTAGTCGAGTAGAATCTGTTGATTTAAGTAACACATATATTTCTTGGGCAAAAGAAAATATGTTATTAAATGGATTTTCTGATAAAAATAAATACTTTTATACAAGACAAGACGTAATAGGATTTCTAAATCAAAAGAATGCTGAAGTTCCAAACCAGGAAGGTTCTAATCGTTTTGATGTAATTATTTTAGATCCTCCTACATTCTCTAATTCTAAAGCAACTTCAAATACTTTAGATATAAACAGAGATTGGAAAAACCTAGTTTGTAAATGTATTAATATTTTAAAACCAAATGGAATTTTATACTTTTCGACAAATAGTAAAAGACTTGTTTTTGAAGAAAATGAATTGTCAAAACTAATTGCAAACGATAAAAAAATTACAGTTTCTGATATTTCAGATTTTTCAATTCCTGAAGATTTTAAGGGTTCAAAAATCCATAGATGTTGGAAAATTCAAGTAGTATAAGATTTTGATTTAAAAAAGAAAAAGGTTGCAGATGAATGCAACCTTTTTTTATTAAGAATAAACTATTCAGCTTTTTCTTCTTTTGCTGGTTTAGCTTTTGCAGCTTTTTCGTCATTCTTTTTTGCAACTGCAGCGTATCCATCTGCACCAAGACCAAAGCGTCTGTTAAAGCGATCAATACGACCAGCAGTATCAACAAGCTTTTGTTTTCCTGTGAAGAATGGGTGACATGCAGAACAAATTTCTACAGAAATGTTCTGTGAAGTTGAACGTGTTTCAATTACATTACCACAAGCACATGTAATTTTTGTTAATTTGTATTCTGGGTGAATACCTTCTCTCATAATAATACTCCTCATTTCTTGCCCGATACTGAAGAAAAGCCGGTCAGCCCTATAGCGTACTGAAAAAAACTATGAAAAAAAATCATAGGTACCTATATCAATTCCCTCACCGTTACCAATCAAGTCAGCACCACAAGAATATTTTAATATATTATATAATTTTACCTTAAGGGTCAATATAAAATAGGTTTGTGATATAAAGAAATTATAAAACAAACCTACTTATCTTAATCAACAACTGCAGCCCCTGTATTCATATTAGACAAGAAAGCTGCATTATTCTTACTCTTCTTCATCTGATTAAGGATAAGTTCTGTAATTTCAACATCTTCCATTGGACTAATTACTTTTCTGAGTACCCAAATTCTCTGTAATTCTTCTTCTGTTAAAAGTAAATCTTCTTTTCGAGTACCAGACTTCTTAATATTAATTGCAGGGAATAAACGACGTTCTGCAAGTCTTCTATCAAGATTAATTTCTGAGTTTCCAGTACCTTTGAATTCTTCAAAAATTACTTCGTCCATACGGCTTCCTGTCTCTATGAGAGCAGTAGAAATAATTGTTAAAGAACCACCTTCTTCTATATTTCGTGCAGCACCAAAGAATCGTTTTGGTTTATGAAGTGCATTAGAATCAACACCACCAGAAAGAACCTTTCCTGAAGTAGGAACAGTTACATTGTATGCACGAGCAAGACGTGTAATAGAATCTAATAAAATTACAACATCTCTTTTATGTTCTACTAAACGTTTCGCTTTTTCTAAGACCATTTCTGCAACCTGAACATGACGAGTTGCCTGTTCATCAAATGTCGAAGAAATAACTTCGCCTTGTATTGCTCTTTCCATTTCTGTAACTTCTTCTGGACGCTCATCAATTAAAAGAACAATTAAGTATACTTCCGGATTATTTGCTGTAATTGCATTTGCAATTTTTTGCATAAGGATTGTTTTACCAGCTTTTGGAGGAGCAACAATTAATAAACGTTGTCCTTTTCCAATAGGAGCAAATAAATCAACAATACGAGTACTGTATTCAGCAGAAACAGTTTCTAAAGTGAGTTTATCATTTGGATAAAGTGGTGTTAAGTTTTCAAAAGGAACACGAGTTTGTGCAATTCTTGGTTCATCAAAGTTTACAGATTCAATTCTTAACAAAGCAAAAAATCTTTCACCTTCTTTAGGAGAACGTGTTTGTCCATAAACTGTATCACCTGTTTTTAAATTAAATAAACGAATCTGACTTGGAGAGATATAAATATCATCTGGACCAGGAAGATAACTATTCTGTGGACTACGCAAAAATCCATAACCATCTGGAAGAATCTCTAAAGCACCTGAAGCAAAAATAAGTCCACCATGTTCTGTATGTGCTTTTAAAATTACAAAAATTAAGTCTTGTTTTTTCATAGATGGAATATCTTCTTCTGCAAATCCATATTCCACTGCCAAATTTCTAAGTTCTGGCATACTCATTTTTGTAAGATCATTAATAAGTAATCTTGGTTTTGACTCGTATTCTTCTGGATTTTCGATTATCTGAGCAGCTTCTGTTGCAGCATCTCTAGCAGCATTGCGTTCTGCAATAGCTTGTTGGCGACTCAATCTTCTGTTATTAGAGAATCTTGAGTTTCCTCTGTTATCCCATCTATTTCGTTGTGGGCGTGTATATGTTGGATTTGTTTGTTCTTGATTAGTTGTTTCTGAAGTAGTTTCAGTTTTTTCTTCTGTTGCAGAAGGTTCTGTTTGTTGTGTAGCCGCTTCTGTAGTTTCAGATGTACTCTGTGTTTTTGCTACTATAACCTTTCTTCTCGCACGAACCACAACTTTCGCAGGTTTTTCTTCTGCTTCTTCTTTTGGATTTTCTTGATTTAAAGTTGAATCATCTTGTGGGTTTTCTTTTGTTGCTTCATCGCTTGAACTTTCATAAGATTCTGGTTGAACGTCCAATTCGAGCTGTACTTGCGCTTCGTCCTTTTCCTTCTGTGATTCATCAGAAGTATCGACAAAGCGACGTTTAATCAATGCCATTTAAATGCTCCATTTGAAATGATCTAAAATGTATATATATTTTTTGGATTAAAAACAAAGGTTTAAACAAATAAATACTTACTAATTGCAAAGAATTTTAAATATGCATAATTATATTCACTAATAACAAAAAAAGTCAATAAAAAACAAAAAAACTAGTGAGGCATATCCGACTTTAAAATTAAAGCCTGTCTAAATTCATCTGATGCCACAGAAAATAAATCAACATCGGTTTCTGTTTCTAACATTGTAACCTGACCTTCAAAGTCTACATCATCAGAAATTCTTAATCTACCAGCAGAAACATCTCCGTAAACTTTACTACCTGCACACATCTCTACTCTTTCTTTTGCTTCTATATCACCAGTTATTTTTCCTGAAATAACAACTGAATTAACTTTTACAGAAGAAACATCACAAATGGCAGTTTTATCAATTTCTAAGTTCCCAGTGGATTTTATTGAACCTTTAAATTTACCTGTAATTATAAGATTGTCTGTAAATTCAAGTTCTCCATCAAATTCTGTTTCTTGCCCAAAAACTGTAAGATTCTTTTTTACTTTTTCTGTTGATTCAATTTTTTCGATTTTAATTTCTTCTGCCATAACAATTACAATCTATCTGATTTCCATTTTTTTTTCTAGTATTATTTATTGGATTTTTATTGTCTAACAGGTATTTTTACCTGACAATATAAAAAGTCCCTTTTATAAGGATTTAACATAGATTCTATTCTTCCATCTTCTGCAATATAACAAGTTTGTCCACTATTTGTACTCCTTACAGTAGGAATTTTATTTTCTACACTTCTAAAAACAGCCATTGATAAATGCTGATACTGACATTCTATTCTTCCAGACCAAGAATCATTAGATAGATTTACAATCAAATTTGCATTTTTATTACATAATTTTTTTACCAACGATGAAAATGTATCTTCAAAACATATTGGCGTACAAAAATTTGCATATTTTGTTTGAAACACCTTATACTCATTTCCTTTTGCCCAAAAGTGATTTCCTTGTTCTATAAGTTTTTTATATATACCGTATAATTGTTTTTTAAATGGAAAATATTCTTCAAAGGGTACTAAATGAATCTTCGAATAAATATGAGGATTTGGCGGAATAACATTCTTTTTTCCTTCAAATACTAAAACTGAATTATAGGATTTTACAGTATTCAATTTTTTTTCTGAATAATTATTGCCAATAACAAAAATACATTCTGTTTTATTAATAAAATTTAATAAATTATCTATTATTTTTTTTCTAGCTGAATCTTTATTTGACTCATAGTTATGCAAAATATCTGGAACTACAGCAGTTTCTGGCCAAACAACTATTTGTGTTTTAGGATGTTTTTTTAAACCAATTTCTGTTAATTCTATTAAACCATCAACTTCTTTTTGATATTCTTTTACTCCTCCAGCCCATGGATCAGAATTATTTTGGATTAACAGTAAATTTACAGTATTCGTTTTTTTTGAATCTTTAAAAGAGTAATTACCTATAGCTACTAAAATAATAAATGTTAAACTACAAAAAACTATATTTGGAATTTTTGAAATAATAATTTCTTTTTTCTGTTTATCTGTTTTTATAAAATCATATATTAAATCTGTAATGCAAATATTAATTAATATAATGAGAAAAGATATTCCCCATACCCCAGTTATTGAGGCACTTTTTAATAATATTGAATTTTGCCATTGGGTATAACCGATTACACCATAATTAAAACCTATGAATCCCAAAGTTTTTATATATTCATAAATTAAAAAAATTAATGCTTTTATAAGCCAAGAGATTTTTTTTATATTTTTT
>JAGBBT010000004.1 GCA_017938365.1 Treponema sp. | reverse complement strand
TTTTATATTGATTGCTTTCTGGAACTTTTCCCAAGAGATTTGCTTTGCTGAATCGATAAATGCATTTCTTTGGTTTGTCTCTTCTTCTGTATCACCAAACACATTTTCTATAAGCTTCATATCCCAGCGGCGCTGGAATGCATTGTCGAGAGTAAAGACATTCTGATCACTTGTATTCATTGTGGCAAGAATTGAGAGGTTTGGCGGCAGACGGATTCCTGTGTTTGCAGAAAAATGAATTCCGTTAATATCCAAAGCCCTTCCATCAAAAGTATCATCTGTATCACGAATATAATTGTTGATTTCAGAGTTCATCACAAAGTATTCGCTCCAGCCTTTTCCGAAAGTATTAAGAGAACCTTCGTGGGAAGTCGTTTTGCTCTCATCCTCGATTCTATCCAAAAGTTGGAAAAGTTCACCAAAGATAGCGGCAGCATTTCCACGATTGATTTCTTCAATAATCAGAATATATCTGTTCTGACTGTCACAAAAGGCTTTCTTTAGAATTGAGGTAAATGGTCCCGGCTTGAAAACAAAGTCCGTTTTGCCCTGAACAAGTTTTGGCATTATCTGACCGATAAAGTCTGCGTTTGTATATTCAGGATGGAACACAGTACGCTCGACAAAAACATCCTGATTTTGTTCTGGAATTTTGTATTCAGTTTCGAGTTTACGCTTTATTTCATGAGACTTTCCACTGCCAGGAACTCCGTAATAGATGATTTGTTCGGGAGAGGTGAAAGGAGTAGCTGTAGGAGACAGAGTTTTTATTTCTGAAAAATCTCCTTTTTGTATAAAAGGACAATCTTTATCATTTTGAAATTCTATCGCATTATCCGGAAGATAAATAATACCTCGTCTTTCATTATCAGTTTTAAAAATCTTGTTCAAAAGAGGTACTTCACCCCATTCCGCAGGCATAGAGTCTGAATCAACAAACGCAGCATAATATTTTTTATAACTTGTTCTAATAATAAGAATCGTCAAATCTTTTACAATACTCAGGACATCGGATGAGTAATTTCCTTCTCTATCTGTTTTTGGCAATGGAAAAGCATTTTTTTCAGTCCATGCAAAATGTCTTTTATCTGGTGTCTGATTTGTTATGCAATAATTTCTTCCGTGACGCGGATTGAAGAATAAGAAGAAATTCTCATTTTCTGAGTTCTCTCCTGTCTTTGCATCTTTTCCTAATGAATATGCATGGATTCTATACGACTGTCTGCCAGCAGGATCAGTGTTATCAAAAACTTCGCCATAAGACAAAAATTTTGAAAGCTCAGTATCCTTAATGCCTGTAACCTCAATGTAAGTTTGCCCACCACCAGAGGTAGGTTTCTCAATCTTATACATTTTCTTGAAATCTGATTCAGTCAGTTTCCTATAAAATACAGCTTCTACAAATTCCATTCTTATCTCCTTACGGTAATTAGATATTCATTTATATTATGTGGCAAAGAACTCTGGTTACTTCTGAACCTTTGATAATCTATTATATCAACATCTACTGTTCCATATTTAGAAAAAAAATCTTTTAAGGTTTCAATAGAAAACAAACCGTCTTCATTGTAGCTAATCAAGAAGTTATTACAATCCATGTTTTCAAAGATTTTTCCAAAGGCTTGTAAGCCTTTAGTTTTTGTGCAGAAATCAGAATATTCATACCACCAGTTTCTGAGACCGCTTTTTCCAATTAAATCAGTAGGACTGTCACCAACAGCAAGAGTTTCCAAAATGTGATAATTTGCTGCATACTGTCTTTTCATATATGGTGGGTCAATGTAGCATAAATCAGCCGTTATACTCTTTGATAATTCTTCTGCATAACCTTGCCTGATTGTACAAGTATTTCTTTTATGATTTTCTGTGAAATTATAGGATTTTAATTCAATTGGCTCTAAAGCACTTTTCGTAAATTTAGAAAGAAAATATCCGTAAGTTCCAGAAATACTAGCAACATCATTTACACTCATTATAAGAGAATGCTTTAATAAAGCTTCTTCGAGTTCTGTAATTTGATTTGAAGAAGTCCACCGATTGATTGCTTCTCGTATAGCATCAATTTTTTTTGCATTTTCAGTTGTAAAATATTTTCTAGGTTTGCTTCCATTAAGTGGTTTCCCATCTGGAGAGTATTCTTTGTAGAAGAATCCTTCTATAGGTTGTAATTGATTTAAATATTTTATTGCATCCTTGTATTTAGAATCTGAAATCTTATTTACTTCAGCTAACCGAGAGAATACAGGTTCGGACTTTATACACAACTCTGTCATTAAATGAAATTTTGTATATGTCATAATATCAGAGGATATAACAGAGTAGCCGTTTTCAAACAATGCTTTTGATACCTGCCCTGTACCAGCCATTACATCTGCAACAGTACCTTCATCACCAATTATATTGTGCACCGTATCAAGAATGGGAGAAAGAAGTTTTGTTTTATTTCCAATATATCTGTACATTTTATTTCTCCAATAATTTCATTTGTTCTATAGCCAATAAACTTGGTAACTTCTGCAACTCAGAAACAATTTGCTTTCTCTCGTTTTTATTAATTCTATAAAGTTTAAATATTTCATTTTCCAGATCTATATCCAAGTTGACCGAATAATTCTCAGATAGTTTTTTTGCTTTTGCAGAGATGGATAAAGTCAGTTCGTTTGATTCAAACTTCTTTAATGGTAAAGAGAAGATTATAGTCTTAGTAAGATACGGATGCGATTTCCATTCATTTTCACCAAATTCCTTTATGTAATAAAAATAAACAAGACGAGAATTTAATAAGCCAAGATAATAATAAAGTTCTTCATCAGAAACTTTTGGTTGCAAAACATAAATGCTCTGAGTTGTCAAACAGTTTTCTTTCACAGTAGCATAAATTCCCAATCCTGTTTTTCTGATTAAAAGCAGTTTTTTATTCTTAAAGACTTTTTCTTTGTAATCCACATCAGAAACATTTGACTCGATATATTTCTCAGAATCCATTGTATATCTATGCAAGTTTTCTCCTACAAAAATGACTTGATTTGTAGATGTTTTCTCTGAAGAAATCAACCTGCGAGAGTTGTTTACATTTATTTCTTTATTGCACTTTGTACAACTTTTTGTTGAACCAATTTGATTTTTTAATATAGGCTGTTCATATCCACAAAGAGGACATTTTGTAACAAGTCCATTTTTTGATATTTCAATTCCACGAGAAAAGATAAACACATCGTCTACAACAAAGTTATTCTTTCTTAATTTATTTATCAATTTTTCATCAGAAGAAGTTGCATCAATATCAAAGGTAAATGCATAGTTTTTTGAAAATCTTAATTGACTTACTTTATGAGCTTTCTTGATATATATATTTTCCAGTGTATCAATACCATTGAGAATTAGCTTTCTGTCATTTGTATCTAGTCTGAAGCAAGAAACTTCGTTGGTTACGTCTTTAGTTTTCTTGCATAAAATGATTGCTGTAGCTCGATTTACATTCGGAAATAATTTTTCGCCAAGCCTTGCAATAATTTTTATAGACATATTTTCAAGCAAAAATCTTCGAAGATATTCATTTTGCGTATCAAATATTGAATCAGGCAATATGAAACACATATAGCCATCAGTAGCAAGAATCTTATATGAAAGTTCTATAAACAATACATAAGCGTCATATTGATTTCTTTTTAGGGAAAAACCTGCTTCTGACAAATCTTTAGAATAAAAGTATCTATCTTTTGACCACGGAGGATTTGAAAAAATCAAAGAGACAGAACCTAGCTTATTTTCCCAATACGAGTCAGTCTTATTATTCAGCCTCGTATTTGGGAGAAGAAAGTTGTCATTTATAAATTTATAATCGCTAGAAAAATTTTGTTGGCAGTAGTTTATCGCCTGAGAATCAATATCAATACCAATCAAACTTGAACTTGTTTGATTCATAGTTTTTGCATAAGATTTCAAAAGGTTTCCCTCACCACAAGCGGGATCAAGAACTGTACCGTAAGAAATACCATCAGCCTTGATTTGAGAAGAAATTAAAAAGGAAGCAAAATCTGCAAGATTATCAGGAGTATAAACAGAGCCGTATTTTTTCATAATTATTTACATTCCCTTTTTTTAGTGAGCAACGTTAGTTGCGAGCCAATCCGTGTAACAATTTCTGTGTAAGGGATTGTAGCACCATCGTAGATGTTCAGAAGCAAAAGCGTAGGAATGAAGCCATAGCAGACGTGCGAAAAGTCCGCCCCGAACGGAGTGATGGAAATGTCCAAATAATTTATAATTGCCATAAACACAATCATTACGCCACCTGTCTTTATAATACGAGCAGACTGTTCAAAAAATATTTCCAAAGATGCTTTCCAAGATTCATAATCAAGATTATCCCAATCAGCGGCTCCAAAAAAGTTGTCGCACATTTTTCTCAGGTTTGTATCACGATTCTGCATAAACAAGCCTAGATTATACGGCTGGTCAGTAAGAATCAGGTCTACAGACTGAGATGATATTTCTTTAAGAGCGGTGAGACAATCAGAATTTATTAGACTAACAGGTTTAGAGGATTTCATAATTTTTCTCTATTCCTCATTCTCGATTCTAAACAATTTATCATCTTGCGATAATCTTAGAATAATATTCTCATCTTTCACAAGAGACAATGGTAACTTATCTTTTAAAATTGTAAGGACTAGCTGTATGTTATTTGCTACTACAAACTCTGCAACTTTTTCAAGTTGATTGTTATGAAGTAATTCTTCTCTATCATACAGCAAAAAATCGATATGTGGTATATTTTCCTGACGTGCATACAAAATATATGCAATATCAAAACAAAGAATTTCACCTTGCTTTTTTCCTGAACTCATGTTCGTGTTAAAAGAATTAAAATCATAAACAGTGCCTTTCTTCGTGGTTTTAGGCTCACAAGTCAAAACATACTGCTCACCATATAATTCAGTAGAAACGGATGAATAAAATTCATTAAACCGTGCGACCTTAGAATTCAAATCTTTTTCGAAATTTTCAGAGAATAAATCATTATCTATTTTCGCTAATTCTTTTGTTAATAAAGATATTGAATTTTCAACAGTTTCTATTTGATTCAATATTGTTTCATATTCACCTTTTTGATGATACTTTTCATTTAACTGAGAAATAATTTCTTCTAGTGATAAGTAAGAATCATATTTTTTCAGTCTACCAACAATCTCTTTTTCTTTTACCAATAAGGTTGATAGTTCGTTATTATTTGTTTGTATCTGATTTTCTAAGTCTGGTAATTCAGAGGAAATAAACTTCACCTTTGAAACAATCATCTTATTATGATACTCTACTAACTCTTCAAAAGTTTTCTGAATTCCAGATATATTATATTTTACCTCATCATATAAATGACGAATTTGAGATAACTCCATCTCAGATTTTTCTTTTTCTAAATCATCTATAGTATCTTTTATAAGATTCTTTCGTGTCTTTAAAATATTTATTTCAGAAGTCAGTTTATCAATGGAGTATCTAACATTGTCTAAATCTGATAAATCATTTTCAAATTCTTCGTTAACACCAAATGAATCTTTTTGTTCATTTAATTTTTGAATATCAATTTCAATTTGTTTCAAAAATGTTGTATAAACGGTCTTTGATTTTCCATTTTCTATTCTTTTTTTATAATTTTCTTCTTGAGATTTCTTTTCAACAAGTTGTTGCTTTTCTTCCCCTTTAGCCGTATCACAACCAAACAGAAATAGGTAAAGAGTTTCATATTCAATAGCACTTGTATATGCGTCAAGAGTTTTTATGGTGTAAGAAACTGCTTCATTAGTATAGCGGTTATTATGAGAAATTATTTGTCTAAAAGTGGGTTTACTATATATTTGATTTGGAAAAAAAATATTCAATAGTTTTGTATCAAAATCTTGCTCAAGAATATCTTCCCCGTTAATTTTTCTAATTGCCTTTTTATATTTAAGAAAATTTCGTTCGATGATTATTGAATCTAAATCTTCAAAAGTTTTGCAAAGTTCCAGACATATCGAAACTTCTTTATCTTCAAGAAAAGAGCGGACAAATTTATCTTCATTTCTTTTGGATTCTGTATCTTGATAAACCTTATTTATTTTCGCACCAAAACAGACATCTATTAATTTTAAAACAGTTGTTTTTCCAACATTATTTCCTGTTTTTATTTTATTAGATGACGGAGTTTCATCTACAATAAGATTTAAACCCGAATGAAAAGGAATATTTCTAATAAGTCCGTCTTTTGATGTGATTGTTAATGACTTTATAAACATAAATGTACCTCTCCTGTAGATTTTATTTCAGCCGCTTCTATTAAATAAAGCCAATCCAATGCTAATGAATATAATGAAAATGTAGTTTCATAATCCTTATTTAATACTTCAAACAAATCTAACAAAGGCTTTGAACCATTTAAATACAACTCATTTAAAATAAGAGATCCAACATAATATATACTATATTCAGGTTTTATGTTATCAGGTAAGAGCATATTTGTACCCCTTTGGATTTTCAAATATCTGACATTTCAAAAAAGCATCAACAATGATAAGCCAAACACAGAAATCAAGCATTTCTTCTGAAATGTCATCAATATTATTACTTTCTCTGACTTTCGTTTTTGTATTCTCAATAATTTTATCAAAGAGTTGTACTGAATCAGAATACAGTTCCTTTAAACGCCTATATTCTGATTTTAATGATTTTAGAATAACAAAACTTGAATTTTTACCAAGTTTATCAAACTCATTATATTTTTTTACTAAGATACCAATATATGCATCATAATCCTTTATAGAATCATATCTTGGTACCAATTTATTAAACTCGATTTTTTCTTCTACTTGAAAAGGAAGAGTATTTGGAGGCTCCTTTACTGAAAAGTTTTCCTGAGACAATGCATTAATAACTTTTGTCAAATCAGAATCTAGTTTATCTTTATTTACAGGAAACTTAACTTCTCTATTTATGAAATTTGATATATCTTGCAATTTTTCAGTTCCAAGATTCATTATATATGAAAGAATATTTTTCAAATTATAAATATCCTTTGAGGAATCAAAAATTATGTTATGTGGATTTTTATATTTTTTTCCAATAAGATTACTGCTGTCTTCTGAACCAAGAAATATAAACCAAAGAGTATAATCAATATAATTTTTTAAAATGTCTTTTTTTAAAGTATCTTCAATTTTTGACTTTCTCGCATTTGAAGTCACTTGGACAAAAAGTTTATTTTCATTATCTATCAAATCTATACTAGCAACATTATGTTTTGTTGTATTTATATTTTCTAAATGAATATTAAAAATATGATTAAAAAGAGATGCATAGAAATTTTCTGCATGAACATTTAGTTCTAAAAGATTTAGCGATGAACTATTTGTTATCATCATTGAAAGATAAGTAAGCTTTGAGTTTATATTGTCAATAAAATCTTTTCGTACTAGCAACATACGGCAAACCTCCAAATATTACTAATGGTAAAATACGCTATAAGTAATAAAAATCATATAATGATTTATTTTATCATTCTTACAGTGTCATATAATGACCCTTTATTTAAATTAATTATTTTTTTTATCAAACCCATTCACTTCCATAATATCCCCAATCTCACAATCTAGAGCTATGCAAATCTTACGCAAACTTTCCATAGAAACATCTTCACCTTTTCCCATTTTTGCTACTATATTGCTAGTAATTTTGGCCTGTTGAATAAGGTCGCTTTTGTTCATATCACGATCAATAAGTATTTTCCATAATTTTTTGTAACAAGCACTCATAGAACTACAGACTTCCTCCATGATACATATTATACCATAGTTTATTTTATCCTTCAATAAAATCTCACGACATCTCAAGATTTTTACAACAACAAAAACTTTCCTCCATCCCACCACCAATCCCCCACAAATTCTCACTGTCAATTTCCAAAAACTCACTGACTTTTTCAAAAATTCCACTGAGTTTTTACCCAATTATCACAAAAAAAATCTCACTTTTTTTTACGATTTTACTTGCCGATTAACACAAAAAATTATTACCTTTAGAGCGTATCTTTTGGCCAAAGGTATGGAGCTTCGTCGGAGTTCCACAAATTAAAATCGCATGCGGAGGTGCTTATAGAGAGCATTTCAAATTAACCTGGAGGGTACACTTATGATGTATTCCGTAAAACAACGCCAGAATCCACTTGATAGAGAAGCGGATTCTAAGTATTATGCGTCGGCTGAGTACGGCGAAGAAATCGATGTCACAAAGTTGGCAAAAGAAATTTCTAAGTCTTGC
>JAGBBT010000044.1 GCA_017938365.1 Treponema sp. | reverse complement strand
TGTATTAATTGCTGGTGACCATAGTGGAGAGGCAATACCCGTTCCCATTCCGAACACGGAAGTCAAGCTCTCTTACGTCGATGATACTGCTACCGCGGGAAAGTAGAAAGTTGCCAGCTTTTTTCTTTTTAAATCTTCCCCTTTTTCTCTTTATTTTTTCTTCTTTTGCTTTTATAATTAATTCATGCAAGATACAACTATTGTTACAAGTAGTCCTGTTGGACAACATTTAGAAAAAATTGCTGATACGGATCAGGTTTCTTATTTAATGTTTAATAAGAAAAAGATTAATTTGGTTGCTAAGATGACGATAGGTCGTTCTTCTGATTGCAATATTGTTGTTGATAATAAACTTGTTAGTCGAGTTCATGCTGTTATACAAAAAATACGTGATGTATATTTTTTAAAAGATGAAAATAGCACAAATGGTACTTTTTTAAATGGTAAAAGAATTCCTAACGATAAATATGTAAAATTGAATCCAGGTGATAAAGTTACTGTTGGTTCTGTTAATCTAGTTATTTCATAGGTTTTTTTTGAAGATATACTTACAACTAAAAGAAATTGTTGAAAATTCCTCTTTACCTGAGCATGATGTTCTTTTGAATTTATGTAACGAAGTTATTGATACTTTAGAAACTGAAAGTGATGTTTATCGTCCTCGAGATAAATCTGAACGTTATCTTCCTGGAGGGTTACTAGATTTTACTAAGTATCATAATGATGTTCCTATTGTTGTAATTCCGGATTTACATGCTAGAGTTGATTTTTTAATGAATATTTTGGATTTTGAAATTCAAATAAAGGATGAAAAAAAATCGATTTATGGGTTTTTAAAAGATAAGAAAATACGAATTATTTGTGTTGGTGATATTTTTCATTCTGAGGGAAGATGTTTTATTCGTTGGAAAGAATCTTATAGTGAGTATTTAAAAGGTAATATTCTTTCTGATGGAATGAAATTGGAAATGCAAGAAAATCTTATTCTTCTTCAATTATTATTGATTTTGAAAAAGAATTTTTCAGAGGATTTTCATATTTTAAAAGGAAATCATGAAAATATTTTGAATGAAGAAGGTAACGGAAATCATCCTTTTTATAAGTTTGCTAATGAAGGAAATATGTTTTATGACTTCATGTGTGAAGTGTATGGTGATGCTCTAATTTATGTTATAAGTTGTTTTGAACATGCTCTACCTATCTGTGCAATTTCTAATAATTTGATAGTTTCTCATGCAGAACCTGCCAAATCAATTTCTAGAAATAAAATTATTAATTATCGAAAAAATCCTCAGACAGTTCTTGATTTAACTTGGACTTCAAATGATTCTGCTATTGAAGATTCTGTAAAGAAAACTATAAAGAATTTACTAGGAAAGTTTTCAAATAATGTTACTTGGATTGGAGGACATAGACCTGTGGAAAATAATTTTTCTTTACGCCAATCTGGACTTTTTGTTCAAATTCATAATCCAAGTCAGCAGAATATTGCAATTGTTTTTCCAGATGAGAAATTTAATCCATTAAAAGATATAAAAAGTGTTTGTAAAGAGTAATTTCTTTTATAATTATTTATTTAGGAGAATTTATGGCAGATAAAATACCAGAAATAATTGGAAAATATAAAATCATGGGACTCGTTGCTAAAGGAGGTATGGGAGCTGTTTATAAGGCTGTTCATCCTTCATTAAAGAGACTCGTTATTATAAAGAAATTAACAATTAGAAATAATGCCACTGTAAAAGAAAGATTTAAAAGAGAAGCTCAAATTCTTCTTGATATGCAAAGTCCTTATATTGTTCACCTTTTTGATTATTTTGTTGAAGGATCATCACATTATATTGTTGAAGAGTATGTAGATGGACTTTCTCTAGCTCAATTACTTGAAAAGCAAGTTTCATTGGGTGTTGAACTTTCATTATTAGTTTTTTTAGATGCTTGTCTTGCCTTAAAATTTGCTCATGCAAGGGGTATTGTTCATAGAGATATTAAGCCTGGAAATATTTTGATTTCAAAACGCGCAGAAGTAAAATTGGCAGATTTTGGAATTGCTTCAAGTGAAAGTGGTGATGTACTTCCTTTATCTAATTCTTCTGGTGAAGTAACAAATTTGGATAATAATTTGACTCAAAGTGGTGTTACATTAGGTACTCCTGCATATATGTCTCCAGAACAAATTACAGATTCGCGATCTGTTGATAAAAGAGCTGATATTTATTCTATGGGTGTAATGTTATATGAAATGCTTACAGGAACTAAACCTTTCCCGTCGAATATTTCTATGGAAACTTTAGATAAAATAAAAAAAGGTAAATACATAAATCCAAGAAAATTAGATAAATCAATTCCACCAATTTTGTGTAGAATGATAAAAAAAATGCTAAAGGCAAAACCAGAACGTAGATTTCAGTCTATTGACTCTGTTATTAAAATTGTAAAAAAGTTTTTATCTAAATATGATACTCATACAATTAGAATTGCTTTAGCTCAGTCAATAATTTCTAAAAAACAGTTTACTCTTCCCGTTTTTGAAAAGAAAAATCAAAAGATTAAAAAAATAATTTTTATAGCATCATCTATTTTACTTTTTAGTATTTTATTTATATATTCAGGCAAAAAAGGTTATATTCATAAAACAATTTTAAGTCCATGGTATTCTGCTGTGGTGTTAAAAATGGATATGCCTGCTACAACTAGTATTGATAGTGATTTACCTGTTCGTTCGTTCTTTTTCATTGATGATGGTGATAAAATTCCTGAAGTAAATAATAGTCGTCGTGTTTTCTTTGAAACTAATGAAAAGAAATTAGGTGTAAAAGAATATAGCACTTATCCTGTTTATTTAAAAGACGGAAAATATCGAGTTAAAATTGCTGTTGGACCATATATTATGTGGAGATCATTATATGTAAATGGAAAAGATGTTAATATAAAAGTAGATGGACTTCATGATTGGAAAAGAAATATAAAAGTTCATCTAAATTCCTATGATATTCTTACAGGTAAGGATTTATCAGAGTTAACTAAGTTTTATTTATCGTATAAAGGTCGATGGGTTTTATTTGATGAAATTCCTTTGGAAGATTTGAAGTCTGGGGGAGTTTGGAGATTTATGGCAAAAAGTGAAGGTTTTAAGGATGCTGTATATTCTCTAATTTTGGATTGGTATCAAGATGAATTATTTTTGTCTATAGGATTAGAGCCAATTATAAAAATACAATAAAGTAAATGCTATTCGTTATTGCCGATATTTGTTTTAAATATTAAATTATATATATGGCTAAAAATAATAATGATGAAAATAACAAAGAAAATATTGTAGAAGAAATAACAAAAACTATAAATGATATAGTTTCGAAACACATTGATTCTGATAATGATGTAGATTTAGAGGTTACTGTTGAAGCTGAATCAATTGATTCAATAGTAGAAGATAATAAGATTCTAAAAGAAGAAAAAACTGAATCAAAAGGTAAGAAAAACGTAAAGAAAGGTTCTATTGTTCCTGTAGATAAGATGTTACCAAATAAACTTTTTTTAATAGGTTTAAATGGTCGTCCTATTTTTCCTGGTATTTTCACACCTTTGATGATAAATAATAGTGATGATATAAAGACTGTGGAACAGGCTTTTGATAGTGATGGATTTATTGGGCTTGTTTTAACAAATAATGATGTTGAAAATCCTGCTATTTCAGATTTATATGATGTTGGAACTGTTGCAAGAATTATAAAGAAAATTAATTTACCTGATGGTGGAATTAATATTTTTGTTTCTACCATAAAAAGATTTAAAATTAAAAAATGTTTAAATTCCAAATTACCTGTTGTGGCAGCTGTATCCTATCTAGATGATGAAGAAGATGATACTTTTGAAGTAAAAGCGTTAACACGTGCTCTAATAAGCGAAATGAAGGAGATTAGTGAAAACAATCCTCTTTTTAGTGAAGAAATGCGTCTTAATATGGTTAACATTGATCATGCTGGAAAAATAGCAGATTTTATTGCTTCTATTCTAAATATAGATAAAACAGAACAGCAGAAAGTGTTAGAACAGGTTAATGTTCGTGCTAGGATGGAACAGGTTCTTGTGTTCATAAAAAAAGAACAAGAATTACTTCGTATTCAGAAAAAAATTCAGAATGAATTAAATGAAAAAGTTGAAAAAAATCAGCGTGAGTATTTTTTAAGAGAAGAACTTAAATCAATTCAAGAAGAATTAGGAATTGGAGCTGATGGTGAAGGTTCTGATTATTTTAAATTTAAAAAGGCAATCGATGCTTTAGGTTTTTCAGATGAATTAAAAGAGGCAACTGATAATGAACTTGAAAAATTTAAATTAATGGATCCAAGTTCTCCTGAATATTTTGTCTCTCGTAATTATTTAGAATTAATCGTTTCATTGCCATGGAATAATGAACTTAAGGAAAATTATAATTTATCCAAGGCTTATAAAATTTTAGAAAAAGAACATTATGGTTTGGATGATGTTAAAAAGCGTATATTAGAATATTTAGCTGTTAGAAAAATGAAAAAAGATAATAAAGGTTCTATTCTAATTTTAGTTGGTCCTCCTGGTGTTGGAAAAACTAGTATAGGACATTCTATTGCTGATGCCATGAATAAGCCTTTTTATAGATTTAGTGTTGGTGGAATGAGAGATGAGGCAGAAATAAAAGGTCATAGGCGTACATATATTGGGGCCATGCCAGGAAAAATTCTTCAAGGCTTAAAGATTACAAAAACTAAATCCCCTGTTTTTATGATTGATGAGATTGATAAAATGGGATCCAGTCATCAAGGCGATCCTGCGGCTGCTTTGTTGGAAGTTTTAGATCCTGAACAAAATGTTACATTCAGAGATAATTATTTAGATCTTCCTTTTGATGTAAGTAATGTTTTTTTTATTCTGACTGCAAATACTTTAGATTCTATTCCAGAACCATTACTTGATAGAGCTGAAATTATTTCTTTAGCAGGTTACATTGATCAAGAAAAGTTAGAAATTGCAAAAAAATATTTAATTCCTAAGAACTTAGAAAAAAATGGATTCTTAAAAAATCAAGTAAAATACACTAAAACAGCACTTTTGCGTATTGCTGAAGAGTATGCTAGGGAATCTGGCGTTCGTAATTATGAAAAATGTATTGATAAGATACATAGAAAGTTAATTACGGAGCAATTAGTAGGAATACCAGCTGATGTGAAAAAATTATCTACAGTTGCAAAAAGTATTGTAGAAAAGACTTCTGAAGAGTTAAATGTTAAAGAATTTATAATCGACGCTCCAGATTTAGATAGGTACTTAGGTAAACCTGTTTTTGATGAAAGTGAAATAAAAAAGGCTTCTATTCCTGGTACTTGTATAGGACTTGCATGGACTAGTATGGGAGGGGATACTTTATTAATTGAATCTATTGCATTTCCAAGCGACAAAGGAGGACTTTTACTCACAGGTCAAATGGGTGATGTAATGAAAGAAAGTGCTCAAATTGCAATGAATTGGGTTAAGCGTTATGTTATAGAACATAATATAAAACCTCAAAGTTGGTTTGAACAAAATACAATTCATTTACATATTCCGGAAGGGGCAACACCAAAGGATGGACCTAGTGCAGGAATTACAATGGCAACAACATTTATGTCTTTAGTTACCGATAGAATTGTTAATCCGAATGTTGCAATGACTGGGGAATTAGATTTGACAGGGAATGTAATGGCAATTGGAGGCTTGAGAGAAAAAACTGTTGCTGCTAAACGTAATGGAATAAAAACAATTTTTATACCTAAATCTAACGAGAGAGATTTAGAAGAAATTCCCGATATCGTTAAACAAGGTATAAAATTTATTCCTGTAAAAAATGTTATGGAAGTTATGTCTCAGGTTTTTCAGCCAAATAAGAAAAAAACTGAAATAGTTGATTATGGGTTTTAATAATGAAATTCATAATTGATTTTATAAAATCAAGAATTGTATTTTTTATATCTTTATTATGTGCTGTTATAAGCATGTTTTTTGTTCCTCCTTCAAAGGCTTATATTCAGTACATAGATTGGAATACATTATTTATTTTATTTTCGTTAATGATTTGTGTTTCTGGTTTTGAAAATTCTGGGATATTTGATAAATTCTGTAAAATCATATGTTCTCATATAACAAATCTTCGATTACTTTCTGTTGTTTTAATTGTTTTTTGTTTTTTTTCTAGTATGATTATTACAAATGATGTTGCTTTGATAACATTTGTACCATTTACTTTATTAGTTTTATCTAATCAGAATGAAGTGAAACTTTGGCACATTATTTATATAATTGTTCTAGAAACTATTGCCGCAAATACTGGAAGCATGTTAACTCCCATTGGAAATCCTCAAAATTTGTTTATTTTTAATAAATATAATATGAATGTTTCCCAATTTATTAATATACTGTTCCCTTATAGTTTCGCTTCTTTCTGTTTGCTTTATATTTTTTCTTTTATCATTCCAAAAATAACTTTAAATAAAAGTCTACTTGGCAATAATAATTTTGATGATGAAAAAATGAAATTTGATAATTCACTTTTCTTTAAACGTTGTTTTTATTTTTTCCTCTTTTTGTGTTGCTTATTTTCTGTTATTAAGAATTTAACAAAATGGCCTATTGCTTTATTTGTTTGTATTGGTTCTTTTATTTTTGATAGAAAAGTTATATTGAAAGTTGATTATTATTTGTTGTTTACATTTGTTTTTTTCTTTATTTTTACGGGAAATCTTGGAGAAGTACATATTATTAGAGAGTTTTTGGAGTCATCTGTTAAATCTAAGGAATTTTTTGTTGGTTTTGGAGTAAGTCAAATTATAAGTAATGTTCCTGCTACTTTAATATTATATCAATTCGTTGATGATATTAAAAATTTACTTATAGGTGTTAATGTTGGTGGACTTGGAACTATTGTTGCTTCTTTAGCTAGTTTGATATCTTTTAATATATATAATTCTCAAAAGTCTAATGGATGTCTTTTTTTAATCTTCTTTACGGTTTTAAATGTTATTTTTCTTCTTGTATTGATTTTATTGTATACAATCCTAAATTAATTTATACTGAATAACATGATTAGTTTTCCAAAAGTATTTTTAAAGGTAAATGAAGAAATTGAGGTTTCGCAAGGTTTTCCGTGGGTTTTTGATAATGAGATTCAGTTTATTAAATACGAAGAAAAAACTTCTGAAAAAATACATAAGACTTCCTTAACTGAATGTACTGTTGAAGATGGAGCTATTGTCGAAGTATATACAAATGCAGGTGCTTTTTTAGGTACAGGTGTAATAAATAAAAAATCGAAAATAACTGTTCGATTAATTGGAAAAGAACATGCTTCTCAAATAATGTTAAATCCGACAGAGTATTATTATAAAAAAGTTCAAGATGCCTATGATTTGAGAAAATTATATTATGATAAAAAAGATTCTTATAGATTGATATACGGGGAATCTGATTTTATTCCAGGTTTAATAGTTGAACGATATTTTGATATTAAAAAAAATGTATATTTAGTTGTTCAATTTTTGTCTTTATCTTCAGAAGTTTTTAGAAATGAAATTTTAAGTGCTTTAAAAAAGATTATTCGTCCATATGGAATTTATGAACGAAATGATGCAAGTGTTCGCTTAAAAGAAGGTTTAGAAGAACATGCTGGTTGGATAGGGGAAGCTAGGGATCCTCTTATCATAATAAGAGAAAATGATATTGAGTTAGAAGTTGATATTGCGCATGGTCAGAAGACAGGTTATTTTTTAGATCAAAAATTCAATAGAAGAGAAGTTGGTAAGTTAGCAAAAGGTTGTAGAGTATTGGATACTTTTACACATACTGGGGCCTTCGGATTAAATGCGTTTAAAGGTGGTGCTAAAGAAGTTATTAGTGTTGATGTTTCTCCTGAAGCTGTAGATATGGTTAATAAAAATATAAAGTTAAATAATGCAGAATTAAAAATGAAAGCATTGTGTGCAGATGTTTTTGATGTTCTTAAAGAATATGAAGCAAAAGGTGAGAAATTTGATTTAATAATTCTTGACCCACCTGCATTTACAAAAAATGCCAAAAATATACAAAAAGCTTATGGTGGATACAAAGAAATTAACTTACGAGCAATGCGTTTATTAAATGAAAATGGAATTCTTGTTACTTGTTCATGTTCATATTTTTTTGATAGCGAACATTTTTATGGAATGATAATGAAGGCTGCTGAAGATTCAAAAAAACGTATTCAAATTATGGCTAAATATGGAGCAGGTCCTGATCATCCTGTTTTAGCTGGCTATCCAAAATCAGAATATTTAAAATGTGCGGTGTGTCGTGTTATATAATTGTATTTTTTTAATGGGACCTACGGCAGTAGGAAAAACAGCTATTGGTGTTAGATTAGGTGTAAAATATAAAGGCGAGATTCTTAGTGCTGATTCTAGGCAAGTTTATAAGGGCTTAGATATCGGAAGTGGAAAAGATTTAGCCGATTATTCCATGGATATAGAGTTAGCTATGAAGATTAATCCTTCTGTTCAATCTTTATCCACTAATGGAAAATATAATATTCCATATCACATAATAGATGTAACTGATTTAAATTCAGAATATAATCTTTTTGATTTTCAAGAAGATTTTTATAAAAGTTTTATCGACTGTTCTTCTAGAAATGTTCTGCCGATTTGTGTTGGTGGAACAGGAATGTATTTGGATTCTATTTTAAGAAATTATGATATGATTCCGGTTCCTGATAATCCTAATTTATATAAAGAATTAGAACAAAAATCATACGATGAACTAAAGAATATTTTAATAAAAGAAAAAGAAAAACTTCATAATACAACTGAATTTGGTGATAAAGATCGATTAATAAAAGCTATTATAATAAATAGATTTAATCAAAGTGATGAATATAAACAATTGAAGGAAAATAGACCTCCCAGACCTATTATAAAGCCTCTGGTTCTATGTACAACATTGGAACGTGATTTAGTGCGTCAAAGAATTTCTGAAAGGTTAAGAGTGCGACTTGAAGAAGGTTTAATAAATGAGGTTGAAAACCTACATAATAGTGGTTTTTCTTGGCAGCGATTAGAATCTCTAGGATTGGAATATAGATTTGTTAGTCAGTATTTGCAAGGTACAATTACTTCAAAGGAAAAACTTTTTGAATTGCTAAATCTTGCTATAGGTCAGTTTGCAAAACGCCAAGAAACTTGGTTTCGTGGAATGGAAAAAAAAGGTGTTAAGATTAATTGGCTACCTCAAACCACTGATATTGATACTCGCTTTGAAGCAGCCGTAAATATAATTGAATCAAATCGATATTGCAATTAAGCGTTAACAACTGCCTTTTCTTCTGTTGCAACTTTTGTAAGGTATCCAGTTCTTATGCATGAATCAAACAGTGTTTTGCTAATATAGTCAGTTGTAACATCATCATATCCGTCTTCGTCTCTGACTATTTTTACTACATAACCGTCTTCCATTTCTTTTATTATTGTCATGTAGTCTGTTGATTTTCCTATAGTTTTTAATGTATAAGTTCCCATTATTAGCCTCCTTAAATGGCATTTTTCTGGTATTGACACTTTTATAGTGTCACATACATTTATTTTCGGTATAATAAAAAAAGAGTTAAGTAAAAAATGTTTTTTTTTGATGCACATTTACATTTAGCACAAAGTAAGTTTGATATTTCTCTTGGTAATTTTGATGAATATTCAGGTGTATCTTGTTCTTTTTCTGAATCAGAATTTTTGAAACAGAATTTAATGATTGATTTGATAAAAAAGAATAATAAAAACATATCTTTTTATAGAAGTTTTGGAATTCATCCTCAAAGCCCATCATTAACAGAATTAGATTTTCTTGAATCATTGTTAAAAGATAATAAAATTGATGCAATAGGTGAGTGTGGGTTTGATTTTTATACTTCGGATTTAAAAAAATCAGAGAGGAACCAAGATTTGTGTTGGAATGCACAAATTGAATTAGCATTGTTTTATGACGTTCCTATTATTTTGCATGGAAGAAAGTCAAATCATAAATTTTTTAGTTATTTGAATGAATTAAAAAAACTTCCATTTGTTATTTTTCATTCTTATTCTGGAACACTAATAGAAGCACATTCATTTTTAAATAAAAATGTTAATGCTTTTTTTTCTTTTGGAAAAACTATCTTAAATGGTAAAAAAGCTGCAATTGAATGTATTAAATTATTACCTGTTGAAACTTTGTTATTGGAAACTGATTCTCCATATCAAACATTAAAAGGAGAATCTTATACAAAAACTTCGGATATTTTTGATGTATACAAAAAAGCAAATGAAATTCGTTGTATTGATTTTTCCGAGGTTATAAAATCTCCTTTTCAAAAAAATCTTTAGCTTCTAAATATGATTTATAAAACTCTTTAAAACTATCATTTAAATTTCCGTTAGTTTTTTTTCTGAGAATATCTTCTAGTACTTGTCCTGAATAAGCTATTTTTTCTGCAGCTAATTGCCTTCCTGCTCCTTTTACTCTGTGTATATAACTAGCAGCTTCTTCAAATTTTTTTTCTAAAACAAGTTCTTTGAAATAGGCCGGATTAAATTCTGTTTCTAAAAAAGCAGTTATAAGTATCTTTAATAATTCTTGATCATTATCTACTAAATCAAGTGCTTTTTTTTTATTAAATAGTTCCATTGTAAAAATCGTCTCCGTTATCATTTGTAAGTACAAAACTTGGTAATTGGTTTACTGTTATAAGTCTTACAGCTTCCATTCCCAAATCTTCATAGTCTATTATTTCTTGTGATGTAATATATTTTGATGCAATTAAAGCTGCAATTCCTCCTGGTGTTCCTAGATAGAAACCTTTATATTTTTTACAAGCTTCTTGCCATTGTTTATTTCTGTTTCCTTTTGCCAAAGTGACTAATGCTGCTCCTCTAGACATTAAAATGTCAGCATAAGAGTCCATTCGTCCTGCTGTTGTAGGTCCAAAACTACCGATAATTTTCCCTTCTGGAGTTCTAGCAGGACCTGCATAGCATATTGGATATTTCTGAGTGTATTCTGGAAGTTGTTTACCTTCATCTAAAAGTTTTTTCCAGCGTGCATGTGCAGCATCTCTAGCAACTAGAATTTTACCTGAAATTAAAATTCTATCTCCAGGTTTTAATCCTCTTAATTGTTCTAATGTATTTTCAATATTATTATCTGAAGTTATTTTTTTTGAATTATTACTTTCATCATTTTCTAAAAAACTAATTGCTTTATCAAAATTTTGGATGGAATATAAATCAGAAACTGTTTTTTCTAAATAATATCCTTCGTTTGTTATTATTACTTTTAGATTTCTGTGGGCAGAACAACTTACGCCTATGCTTATAGGGCAACTTGCTCCGTGTCTACTTAATCTTATCACAAATGCCTCTAATGCAAATTGGGAACCTCCAAATTGGGCTCCGTATCCTGTTTCTGATGCAATTTTTATAACTTGCTCTTCAAGTTCTTTGTCTCTGAATCCTAAGTCATTAGGCGTGTAAGTCATATTATTATATGCACCACATGTAGCCAATTTCAGTGTAAGTAAATTTTGTTCAGGACTTAATCCTCCTACAACTATTGCGATTGTATAAGGAGGGCAAGCTGCAGTTCCTAATTTTTTTATTTGTTCCTTTAGTAATGTAATTAAAGAATCTTTGTTTAAGGTTGCTTTTGTACCTTGAATAAATGTTGTTTTGTTTGAGGAACCTCCACCTTTTGCACAGCAAATCATTGCCATTGAGTTTTGTGGTAATGATTTTACAAACTCAGGAATTGGTGCTAAACATGAATTTCCATTGAATATTGAGATTTGAGGTGGCATGTTGTTTTGTGGATCATATTCTGTATAAAAATCCTTTGGACAGGTCGTTGAAAATCGTAATTTTTTTTCATCATATAATTTTCTTATTCCGTCTGTTATACAATCGTTTTCTGTTTTGTTTTGTTGTGAAGTTGTTAAAAATAAAGAATTTTTCCATGCAAAGACATTTGCTATTCCTGTGTCCTGACATATTGGATATTTACCTTCTGCGGCAACCAATGCATTTTTTAGAATAGAAGCACAAACATATTTATCGTTTTCTGATGAGTTTTCTGATAGGAATGCTTTTATAATATTTTCAATATGTTCCTTTGTAAAAGAGAAGGAAAGTTTAGAAAAAGCATCGTAAGAAATCTTTGTTAATATTTTGTTTGGAATAACAGAAAGTTTTGTATCTGAAGCTAAAGAAATAGACTGAACTTCATTTTTTTCTTTTTCAGTGAATGGTATAAAGTCAAAATTATTGAAACACATAAAACACAGTATAGTTTGTTTTTTATTTTTTTGCTATAATATTTTTATGAATAAAAATAAGCTTAAAATTTTATCATTAGTATGTGTTATTTCTTCAATTTTATTTTCATTACTTAATATTTCTTTTTCTTGTGATATTTCAATAATTAGTTTTCCGATTATATTATTATTTTCTGGTGTTTTGTATTATTCAACTTATTATAAACTTTTTGTTTGTAATAACTTAAAATTTATTTCTGTTATGAGGGAATTATTGCAATATGGCCCTTATATTTTACTCGTTTGTTTTGTGTTTAGACGTGCAGGAAATAATGGAACTCTTTATATTTTAGATTTTTTTGCTGTGTTATTTTGGCTTGTTTTTTTTATATTTTCTTTAGTTATTTTGCATTATTTAAATCCAAAAAAATTAGAAAAAATTGATTTAGCATGGAAGAAACATAATGATGCACTTTTGTCTAAGTCTAAATTAAATGTTAAGTCTTTTTTTATGGAAATTGTTGGTTGGATTGATGCTATTGTTCAATCAGTATTTATGGTTTTATTGTTAAATATTTTTATTGTTCAATTGTACGAAATTCCTTCAGAATCTATGGTTCCAGAATTTTTGGTTAAAGATAGAGTTATTGTTTTTAAAACTGCTAGTGGACCAAAATTTCCACTTTCTGATGTAGGATTACCTTACATTAAAAATTATAAACGTGGTGATATCGTCGTTTTTAGGAATCCACATTATTCAAGTGATAGAAAAAGTGAAGTCAGAACCTTTTTGAGTCAGATTGTTTTTATGTGTACATTGACTACAGTAAATATTAATGTCGATGATTCTGGAAATCCAAAAGCAGATCCTCTTGTAAAACGTATTGTTGGTGTTCCTGGTGAACAGTTGATGATGCAAGATGGAATTTTATATTCAAGAACCTTTGCTAATGATAATTGGAATCCAGTTACTGAAGAAAATAAATGGGCTTGTTGGAATTTAAATAATGTAAAGTATTCAATAAAAAAAGATATTTTAGATTTTCCAGTGAGCCAAGAAGAGTATGATACAATGTTAGAAGTTGAATCATTAAGAAATTCTTTAGATTTAAAAATTTCTGCTCAAGAATGTTATAATATCGCAAATAGATTTGACAATGCTTTTAAGTTGTTAAGTATGAAAAAAGAAATTGAAGATATTTCTACATTTTTTGATTCAAAAAATATGTTGGAATATTCTCTTTTTTCAAAACACAGTACTTTTGTAAAAAATATATTGTCTGCACAGAATGGTAATGTTTGGTTTAGAAAATTTATGACAGATTGGATAACAACTATAAAAACTGATTTCAATGGTAATTTATACGATGAAGCAAATTATAAACTAAATATTATGATAAAAAAACTTGTTGGAAGTATTTTTTTAAGAGATGCAGAGTTATTAAGTCAGAAATATGATATAACAAATATTAAAAATGATTATAAACTTTACGAATATATGAAAGAAGCTGAAAAACTCAACTCTTATATTTATTTGCTTGATAGAAGAAATATGCCGATATTTCCTAAAAATAAAGATGATGGAACACCACAGTATATTCCAGAAAATTCATATTTTATGATGGGTGATAATCGTTTTAATTCTTTAGATATGCGTCATTCTTATGATTTAAGAATTGAACCTTTGACAGTATATGATAAATATTCTGTCTTCTATTATTCAAATATGAATCCTCAGTTGATTAAAAAAGATAAAATCCTAGGGGAGACTTCTTATAGGTTTTGGCCACTAAATAGAAGAGGTGTGCCAGGTCATACAGGAATGTAGATAATAAAAAAAGTGTAATTCAAAGAATTACACTTTTTTTTTATTTTAAAACGATTTATCTACCACAACATGTTTTGTATTTTTTTCCGCTACCACATGGACAAGGATCGTTTCTACCTACTTTTGGGGTAGTTCTTCTTACTGTTACATTACTTCCTTGTCGTCCACTTGCCATTGTTCTGTTTGCTTGTTGCTGTGCTTGATGAGTATTAAAACTTCTAGAGTTTGAAGCTTGTTGACTCATACTTTCTGCTTCTTTATGTTGTGCATTCATTTGAATGTTTTTTTGAGCTGGACGTGGATCATTATTAATCTGAATACGAACTTTAAATACTCTTCCTGCTATTGTAAGACGAATACTTTCAATCATGTCATCGAATTGATTGAAACCATCAATTTTATATTCAGTTAAAGGATTTTTTGAACTATAAGAACGAAGGTGAACTGCTTCTCTTAATCCATCCAGGTATTCTAGTTGATCAAGCCATTTTTTATCTATGGCTTGTATATATTGATATCGAATGAACATATTAAACTGTTCATGCCCAACTAATGTTTCTTTTTCTGTCAAATCGTTTTGAAGTAAAGAAAGAACTTTTTCTTCTGTTAAATCTTCTGTTGGTAATTGTACTCCAAAGTTTTCTCTAATATTTGTAATCAACTCGTGGAGGCCATTTTTTTTGTTATGATTATAGTCATCAAACCATTGTGATATATAATCTTTTGCAGTATTCATTATTCTTTCTGATAAATTATCATCTGAAAGAATTCCGTCCCTTTGTTCGTAAATAAATTCTCTCTGCTCATTTAATACATCATCGTAATCAATAAGATTTTTACGAATTTCAAAGTTTCTTTCTTCTACCTTTTTTTGTGCGTTTTCAATACCTTTATTTAACCATGGATGAAATATAGGTTCTCCTGGTGTCATGCCAATTCTTGTCATGATACCTTTCATTCTTTCTCCTCCGAAGAGTCTCATTAAATCATCATCCATAGAGATAAAGAATTTTGAACGACCTGGATCACCTTGACGACCAGAGCGTCCTCTTAATTGGTTATCAATACGTCTTGATTCATGGCGTTCAGAACCGATTACATATAAACCACCTAGTTTTTTTACTTCTTCGTAGTCAGAAAGCCATTTTTCTTTTTCAATTTTTATAGCTTCTTGAAGCTGTTCTGGTGTTGCATTTGTTCCGGCTCGTTTTGTTGCTCGAGTTTCGTAACTTCCTCCAAGTTTTATATCAGTACCACGACCTGCCATATTAGTTGCTACAGTTACAGAACCTTTTGCACCAGCTTCGGCAATTATAAGAGCTTCTCTTGCATGGTTTTTTGCATTTAATACTTCATGTCTAATACCATGTCTTGTCAAAAGATTTGAAAGATGTTCTGATTTTTCTACTGATACAGTTCCTACTAATACTGGTTGACCTTTGTTATGTGCTTCACCAATTTCTTTTACAATGGCATTCCATTTGTCTTCTTCGTTTAAATAAACTTCATCATTTTCATCGATTCTTGCAACAGGAAGGTTTGTAGGAATTGCAACTACATCGAGTTTATATATTTTGTTAAATTCTACTGCTTCTGTTTGTGCTGTACCTGTCATTCCTGAAAGCTTGTTGTACATGCGGAAGAAGTTCTGGAATGTAACTGTAGCCATGGTTCTGTTTCTTTGTGCAATTTTAACATGTTCTTTTGCTTCAATTGCTTGATGTAATCCATCAGAATAACGGCGACCTTCTAGTATACGACCTGTGAATTCATCTACGATTTGAACTTGACCATCTTTTACAACATAGTCTACATCATTGTGATATAAGATATGTGCTCTTACAGCTTGTGTAAAATAGTGTACAAATTCAAAGTTTTGCTCATCAAAAACTGTTGTTCCACTTGGAATTAAGTTATGTTTGTGTAGAATTTCATCTATATGATTCATTCCTTTGTCTGTAAATGAAACTCTTTTTGATTTTTCGTCAATTTTGTAGTCTCCTTTCATTGCAGCTCGTTGCTCAGGAGTCATTTGAACTTCATCTGGATAATCGTTTATGGTTGGATCTTTTTCAACTTCGGATAATTCTCCTACATATTTGTCAACTTCATAGTATTTGTATGTATCATCTTCTCCGGCCCCAGAGATTATAAGAGGAGTTCGCGCTTCATCAATAAGAATTGAGTCTATTTCATCAACGATACAATAATTGAATCCTCTTTGAACTTTTCTGTTTAAATCAATCTGCATGTTATCACGGAGATAATCGAATCCAAACTCATTATTTGTTCCGTAAGTAATATCACAAGCGTATGCTTGTCTGCGTGCTTCATTGTCCATATTTGAAAGAATTGTACCTACAGTACATCCTAAATACTTAAAAACAGGGCGCATTGTATTTGCATCTCGTTCTGCTAAATAATCGTTTACAGTTACGATATTGACACCTTTACCTGTAAGACTGTTTAAGTATGATGGTGCAACTGCTACAAGAGTTTTTCCTTCTCCTGTTTTCATTTCTGTTATACGACCAGAGTGTAGAACGATAGAACCCATTATTTGAACATCATAAGCTCTTTCACCTCTTACTCTGAAAGCTGCTTCTCTACAAAGAGCAAATGCTTCTGGAAGAATATCATCTAATGTTTCACCTTTAGAAAGGCGTTCTTTAAAGATTTGAGTTTGCTTTGGGAAATCTTCTGGATTTAATGACTTTGCCCATTCCTCTTTTGCATTTACAGCTGCAACGATAGGCAATAATTTTTTTACATCGCGTTCATTCTGAGAACCGAATATAGCTGTGAAAATTTTATCTAACATAATGTTACTAATATACATGACAAAACACTAAAAGTCTATGAAAAAAGAAATCATATATAGAAACTTTTTCATTAATGTCAAAACTTTTTCATTAATTGACTAATTTATTCCTAATTAATATTCTTAAAATATGAAGAAAAAGATTTATTTATTTTTAACAATTTCTTTTATTTTAATGACTTTATTAAGTTGTCAAAGAAAAAATGTTGTGGCACTCGTAAATGAAAAGGAGCTTTTTTCATTAAAATATGGAAGTTTTGAAGATGAACTTAATTTATTTAATTTAAGTGGTACTGGTGCAATAAATACATATATGACAATGCTTGATGGTTTTTTTTATATTGCCAATGGGGAATTAAAAAAAATAATGGAGTTAAATTCTTACGGAGATTTGCTAAGTTTATATTACAATGAAGAAATAACGAAAACTCCATCATTTACAAATAAAGATACTGAAAATTCAACAAAAAAAGCTATTTCATATCCTTTTAACACCTTAGGTCCGATAGCAGTCGATTCAAGAAAATATTTATATGCAGTTGATTCACTCCCATTTGAAAGACAAGAATATGATGAAGACAATAGATTATTACTTAGACATGTTGTATTAAGATTTAAAAGTGATGGAACTTTTTTAGATTATATTGGACAACAGGGACCAGGAGGAACTCCATTTCCTTTTATAAAAAACATTTATACAACTAAAAATAATGAGTTTGTTGTTATATGCAATACTAATAGCGGTTCGATTGTTTATTGGTTTAATGCGAATGGTTTTCTTTTATATAAAATTCCTATTGACGAAAACTCTGTTCCTAAATTTGAGTCTGAAAGTGACTCGGAACTTGTTACTTATGTATCTGTAGAAAATATTATTCCTGATAATATTTATCATAAAGTTTATTTAAAAGTTGATTATTTTCAAAATTATTTAGATTCAGCTACTAAAGTTCAGTCTGGTATAGATTATGAAAAAACTCTTTTATATCCGTTAGACATTGAAACTGGATTGTATGAAGAACCATTAGATATACCAGCTTATGAAGATTCTGTTTCTGAAAATTTAAGTAAGGAGTTGTATTCGATTCCTTTTGATTTTTTAGGTGTAACTGATAGTGGATGGTTCTTTTTTTCGTTACCAATTGAAAACGGATATTTAATTCAGATGGTTCAGCCTAATGGTCAGCGAATATTAAAGAGAGCATTACCTATTAATCATAATGATATTCTTTATTATTCATTAAATTTAAGTGGAAATGGAATAATTAGTGGTTTATTTGTACAGAAAGACAAAGCTGATGTTACTTGGTGGAGAACTGATTCTCTTGTGGGAGGATTTGTTAATTAATAATTATGGATTTTTCAAATGTAGAAGAATGTCATGATGAAAATTCTCAAGAATTGAAGTTTTACTACAGTAGGGAAGAGCGAATAAAAAGAGCTCCAAAGATAGTTCAAGACTTTTATGGAGGAAATTTTAAAAACTGTAAAGTTGGAGTGTTTAGGTCTTTAGTTGATTCAAAAAGTAATCGATTAATTTTTTTTGCATTGATTCTCTGTTTTTTTGTCGTAATCTTTAATTTTTTGTTCAATAAATCTGGCGAAGATATTATTTATAATATCCCAGTTTCTTTGTCTGCGTTCTCTTTTGATGATACAATTTATGTTAGTGTTTGTTTTGATTCGACAAATCAAGAAAAGTCTAATGATATATTGCCAATAAATGTAATGATTAAGTGCTTCGATTCTCAAAAACAACTTATAAACAAGGAATTATTAACAGGTTCTTATCAAGGAATTGAAACTTATTTAAGGACAACTTTTACAGATTATGATATAGTGAATGTTGTCGCAGAAATAAAAATTTCAAAATATGAAAAAAATTTGTCTTCTGTTGTTAAGAAAAATTGATTTTTTTATGGTTTGCTACAATTTTGAATTTTTCTAGTTTGTTTTACAGACTAGATTTTTATATTATACATTTATTAAGTTTGAAAATAAATAAAGCGTTTTATTTATTTTTAGGGAGTTTTTATGTTACAGTTTTATTTTCTTTCAATAGTTTTAAATGTTATAACAGGATTTATTCTTGTTTATGCGACAAATTTTATGAGATTATCAAATGAAATTGAGCCTCTTGATTCTTTTTCTGAAAATGATGATTCTGATGAAGAATTAACTGAAAAAAATGAGTTTCCAAAAATAACAAATAAATTATTGCTTGATGATATGACTTTTCGCTTAGTAATAGCTATCCTTTCTGGTTTAGTTGGAATTATGAAACTTCTTTCAGCGATACAGAATGATGTTCCAATTATTGGTGATTTGATTCCTGCTGTTGCTGGAATTGCAGGTTGTTTTGCACTATTAATGGAATATTATTCTCAAAAATCTTCCGTTCAACTTTCAATTCCGTCTATTTTTATTTCAGTTTTTGTTGGTGGACGAAAATATTTAGGAATCTTTTGTATTTTAGCTGGTATTTTACATTTTATATTTCCTAGAGTTTTATTTTTATAGAGGTTTATAATGATTAAAAATTCTATTGCTTGTATTGCTTTTGATGAAAAAAAAGTCTTGATTGCACATCGTAATCCTTCTGGACAGATGGGAAATAGATGGGAATTTCCTGGTGGAAAGGTAGAGGATGGTGAAACTGATTCTCAGGCTATTATTCGAGAAATTAAAGAAGAATTTGGAATTAATGTTACTGTTGGTGATAAAATTGCAGAGGCGAGTTTTAAACATAATGGTAATGAATTTTCATTAAGAGCATATGTTGTTTTTTTGCCTCATAATGGAATGATAGAAAAATATCAACTCACAGAACATACGGAATATAAATGGGTTGAGCTTGCTGAAATTCCAACATTGGAATTTGTTGATTCTGATATGCTTATCTATCCACAAGTTGTAAAATATTTAGCAAATTCTTTGTAGATTGGATTATAAATGAAGAGAATATATTTATTATTTTTGATTTTTTTTCTTATTTTAGGTTGTTCAAAGAAAAATGATTTGTTGACTTTTGATTCTTCTGATCCATTGGCGATGAAACCTGGTGTTGAATGGTTACTGGTGAGCGAGCCTTATGTAGCTTGTTATAAATCTTTTGATTATAATGAAGAAGTTGTTACGCACTTTCGAAAGGGTGCCATTATGGTCGTAGAAGGCTCTACATCTGTTAAAATTGGTGATAAAAAAGAATTATGGTATGCTGTAAAAGAAGGGTGGATTCCAGGGTTTGCAGTGTCTGTTTATTCTAATAAACTAAAGGCAAAATCAGCATCCAAGTTGTTGGATAAATAAAAAAAAGGCTTCATCAACTGGTGAAGCCTTTTTTTATTTATTTTTTTAAGATTTGTTTTATAGCATCTTCCACGGAAATATCTTTATACTGTTCTCGTGTTTTTAAGTTCTTCAGAGTTAGGATATTTTTTTCTGCACTTTCTTTGTCGATTATGATTCCCCATGGAATATTTTTTCCTTCTGTAACAGAATATTGTTGATTCATTTTTTTGCAATCTGGAAAAACTTCTACATTTATATTATTGGATCTTAAAATTGCAGCTATTTTTTGATAATGAACAGAAAGTTGCTCATCTGTACAAAAAATTTCTACATCCAAATAACTGCCTTTTTGTGAAAGTTTTCCTAATTCCTCAAGACCTGCAATTAATCTGTCGAGTCCAATACTTGCACCAACTCCCGGAACTTTATTTTTCATATAAAGTCCTGCAAGATTGTCGTATCTTCCTCCAGAACACACAGAACCTATGGTTGGTAATTGGTTTAAGAATGTTTCGTATACAATTCCTGTATAATAATCAAGACCTCGAGTGATAGATGGATCTAATTTAAATGTTGATTCAATTCCAGCTGCAATCATCATTTTTCTAATTTCTCTCATTCTATTTGACTCGGCTGAAACTCCGCCAGACATTTCTTCTATCATATTTAATGTAGAATCGAAATCCTTATCACCTGCTATATATTTTAAAATTTCGTTTGCAGTTTCTTCTGATTCGGTAATTTCTATAAGTTCTTTTTTTACTTCTGTTTCTCCAACTTTTGCAAGTTTATCAACAGAACGCAATATATCTTCTGATTTTTCGCTTAGATTCAGTTTTGTTAAGAATTTATTAAAAATTCCTCTGTGGTTAACTTTTATTGTAATGTCAGAAACACCAATTGCTTCTAATGCTGTTTTCATTACATTTAAAATTTCAAAATCACTCGAAGCACTGTCAGAACCAACTGTATCGATATCACATTGAACAAATTCTCTGTATCTTCCTGCTTGAGGTTTTTCACCTCTCCAAACTTTTGCTATGTGATATCTTTTGAATGGAAAATATAATTCACTTTCGTGTTGTGCGACGAATCGTGCAAATGGAACGGTTAAATCAAATCGTAAAGCTACATCTCTTTTTCCGTTATCCATGAATCTGAAAACTTGTTTTTCTGTTTCTCCATTTGATTTTCTGAGTAATATTTCTGAATATTCTAAAACAGGGGTATCAATTGGTACAAAACCAAATGATCTATATACTTTTGTAATTTTTTCTTGAAGGGTTGAGCGTTCAATTTCTCCAATTGGTAATATATCTCTAAACCCTTTTAATATTCTTGGTTGAATTAGATTTGCCATGGGGTTATAATACCCTAAAAAACATGTAAAGTCTATTATATATTTAATTGGTTAGAGGATTGTATGCTTTTAGCTGTTGATATTGGAAATTCTAATATTGTTGTTGCTGTATTTGACAATGAAGAATTGATTCAAGAATGGAGAATTTCTACTGATAGTCGCAGAACTGGAGATGAATATTTTACAGTTCTTGAAACTTTAATGCGAAATTCTTTTGTAAAAAAAGATAATATTAAATCATCGGTATTGAGTTCTGTTGTTCCAATTCTTATAGGTCCCTTTGTAAAAGCTATAAAATTGTTAATTGGGAATAAACCTTTAATTGTTTCTCCTGAAATATATCCAAAACTACCTATTCATATTCCAGAATCAGCTATTCATGAGATTGGAAGTGATTTACTTTGTAATGCAGTTGAAGCTTGGACAAGATATAAAAAAGCATCAATTGTTGTTGATTTTGGTACTGCTTTGACTTTCACTGCTGTTGATAATAAAGGTAATATTCAAGGAATAGCAATAACACCTGGTTTAGGAACTGCGATTAGAGCTCTTTTTACAAACACTGCACAAATACCTGATGTTGCACTTGAAGCTCCTGAATCAAGTTTAGGGACAAATACTATAATGGCTGTCCAATCAGGAATTGTTCTTGGATATAAAGGTCTTGTTGAATCTCTTGTAAATAGAATGAAAGAAGATTTATCCGTTAAAACTGGTTGTAGTAAGACTGATATTTATGTTGTTGCAACTGGTGGATTAAACAGTGTTCTAAGACCACTGACAGACTGTTTTGATGAGGTTGATAAAAATTTCACTCTTTCTGGTTTAAGAAAAATTGCTTTGTATGTAGAGACTTAGTTATTTATAATCCTTTAACTGAACTCCTTCTCCAGCAGAAATATCTCGAGTTAAAGTTCTATTAATTACAGAATCGTAAAATTCTGGGCTGATACCGGGAGTTAGTTCCTTTTCTGTTCGTAGAATACCAATATCTGATTCTTTTATTAATTCACCTTTTTGCATATCTCTCATGAAATGTAAACTTCTGTTTGTTCTTCCGTAGTTTTGTTCTTCTATGGATGCTAATTTTTTTTCTCCTGAGCCCAATACTTTGTTTACGACTTCATTAGAAAATTCGTCTTTCATTTGTTGGATAATTAAATCAATTCCTTTTTCTTCATATCTTTTTAATAATGCTTTACATTGATTAATGCAAAAGCACATTTGTGAAAATTGTTCTTCCGTAAGTGCTACAGGATCGTCTAAACCATCAGTTGTTTTACTAAGAGTTATATGTTTTTCTATCATAGTTCCTCCCATAGCAAAGGATAATGCAGGAACTAAAACAGGGTTTAATGAATGATCGCTAACACCTACAGGAATGTTAAATTTTTCTGAAAGAGTTTTTAAAACTTTTAAGTTATATTCTTCCTCTGGAGCTGGATAAAATGTAACACAATGTAACAAAGTTATATTTCTATTTCCTAGTATTGATAATGCTTTTTCTATATCGTTAAGAGTTGAAACTCCTGATGATATTATGATTGGAATATCTTTTTCTTTTCTTATGTTTGCAAGGGATTTTAGTAATGGAATGTGATTTAATTCTGGAGATGCAATTTTTATGTAATCTGGATTAATTTTCACTAACTCTTTTAGACTTTTCAAACCGAATGGAGTACAAATAAATTTTATTTTTTTTGATTTTGCGTATTCTTTGCATTCTAAAAAAAATGATGGTGAAACTTCTAATTCTTTATACTTATCATATAGGCGGATTTTACCACCTGGAAGTGTTACATATCCTGTATTTGGATGTAGAATTTCATCTGCGTACACCCATTGAAATTTTACTGCATCAGCTCCTGCATTTAAAGCACAGTCTATTAGTTTTTTTGCCTTGTTTATGTTTCCTCCGTGGGAAGTTCCAATTTCTGCGATTATAAACATTTTGTTTCCTGAAGATAAAATAAGAAAATTCTTATAAATAAAATAAAACTCATATTCATTGTATCATTTTATTTTATTGTGTTACAATTATCACTATGGTTAAATCAATTTCAAATTTATTAAAGTCTTTTAATTCGAATGTTAATCCAGGTGAGATTGCACATGCTTTTTCTTGTGGTGCAATTTTAGGTTTAATGCCAAAAGATAATTTGTTTTGGTATTTAGTTTTTTTATTTATTCTGTTCATAAGAATAAATAAGCCATCGTATCTAATTATGATTCTTGTTGGTGCTGCTATATCTCCTGCCTTTGATTCTTTGTTTGATAATGTTGGTTATTGGTTTTTAACTATTCCTGCTTTTTCTAGCTTTTTTGGAACATTGTTAGACATTCCCTTTGTTGCATTTACAAAATTTAACAATTCTGTTGTTATGGGATCTTTTTTATGTGGAATTCTTTTTTATGTGCCAATATATTTTTTTGGACGATTTCTTATCTTTATTTGGCGTAAATATGCTGCTTCTTTCATAAAGAATTCAAAAGTTTATAAATTAATAAATCAATTACCTTTTATTTCAAAAATAGCAAGTTCGATAGGGGATAGGTAAGTACTATGGCATATAAAAAAAATGATGTTAATTCTGAAAAGAAAATAAAACCTGTAAAAGAAAAAAAGTCTGAAAAAAAAGTTTCTGTGAAAAAGCTTCCTGGAATTTTTAAAAAATCATATACAGAAAAAAAATTCAAAAAGCATATTTCTGATAAATTGTATATCCCTGATGATAAAAAATTTGTTACAGATTTATTTAAACTTTCAAAAGATAAAAAAGAAAGGGATGTTTTGAGAATACCTTTAGATTCGTCGTTTACAAAAAAAGAAATAAAGCGATTAGTTGAACTTTCTAAAGAAATTAAAAAGAATAAGGGAAGAATCAAAGTTGGATCTTTTTTAGCAGTTGCCATTGCGATTACTGTTGTTTGTGTTGTTGTAACTGTGTTTAAAAATCCTGTTACGAAATTTGGTATAAAGTCTGTTATGCAATCAGCTTTCGGGGCAAAATGTGATATTGGTTCTGTTAATGTTGAAATTTTTGGTGCTCATATTACTGTGAATAATTTAGCTCAAGCTTCTGCTGACGAACCTATGAAAAATATTTTTCAATTTGATAAATTGGATTTGGATTTTAATTTAACACAGTTATTAAGAGCTCGTTTTGATGCAGAAAATATAGAAATTACAGGAATTGCTCTTGGTACTGAACGAAAGAACAGTGGAGCTCTTCCTATAAAGAAAAAAACTGCACAAGAAAAAGAAGAAAAAACTGATTCAACAGGTTTTTACAAATCATTAAAAGAAAAAATGGGATCAAATTCTGAAAAAGCAAAAAATTCTTTTGAAACTTTATTTTCAATGTATGATCCTAATAAAATTTCTGAAAATCTAAAAAATAATATAAAATCCCCAACCGTTGCAAAAGAAGTTGAGGAAGAACTAAAACAAATTATAGAAACATGGAAAAATAAGCCTTCTGAGTTACAGCAGAAGGTTGAAGCGTTAAAAGCAAGTACAGCAAAATTGACATCTCTTAATACTTCTAAAATTTCGAATGTAACAGAAATTTCTGCATTATTAAAAGAAATAGAATCTTCTGCTAAAGAAATTAAAAATGTAAAGAGCGATATTGAAAATTCTGTGTTATCTTTTGATGATGATCAGAAAAAGGTTAATGCCTTAAAAAAGAAATTAGATGACGCTATTCAAAACGATAAGAATCTTTTGCAAACCCAAGTGGCAATTTTTGATATTTCAGAAGTAAAGAATACAATTTCAAATACATTGGATGAGGCATCTTATGCAATGCTAGGTAAATATTATCCTTATTTAAAACAACTTATTTCTTATGCTGGTGCAATGAAGGGAACTGGAAAGTCTGATTCAGAGGAAGTAAAGAAAAATATAAAAAAAGCAAAAGAAACTGCAAAGAAAGAAAGTAAGAGATATGTAGGGCGTAATGTTTACTGGAAAGCTGATAAAGTTCCTTCATTTTTAATAGAGAAACTTCATGGTAGTGGAGTAGGAATTGAAGTCAAGGCTACAAATATTTCTAATGATATGAATAAAAGAGGCGAGCCATGGATTATAAGTGGAAAATACAATCAAAAAACTGTTCTTCATAATGTAAACTTAGTTGTTGATGCAAGGTCAAATATTTCTGATCCACTTATACAGTGTTCCTATTCTGGTGAGAATTTTCCTCTTTTGTTAGATTTCTCTAAGAATATTGATTCTGCTGGAATGCCTATTTTTGATGGAGTTTCTACGATTTCTGCTAAGTTAGTTGCTGATTCAGATTTTAGTTTTTCAGGGTCTGGTTCTATGAATATGGATCCAGTAAAGGTTACTTCAAAACCATTATCTTCTGAAATTGCTGAAAGAATTTATTCTCAGGCTTTAACATCTGTGAACAGTTTAGCTTTACAAGCGAAAGTTGGTTTTTCAGAAAAAAATGGTGTTGATTTAAATTTATCTACAAATTTTGATAAAATTTTATCGAATGCAATAAATGTTGTTGCTAATAAAGAACTTGAGAATGTAAAGTCTGCTGCTCTGGAAAAAATTTCTAAACAGATTGGTGGTTCTACAGATGGTGCAAATGAATTATTTTCAAAATTTGGTAATATTTCATCTCAAATTAATTCATCGAAATCTAGTGTAAATGATATTTCAAAGATAATTGATGCTAAAAAAAGCGAAATTACAAAACAATTGAAAACGTCAATGCCAGATAAAGTGTCGAACAGTATAAGTGAAAAAACTGGTTCTACAATAAAAAATTTATTAAAAAAATAACTGTATGCCATATTGAATGCTACTCTATTTACAAGATGTAGTTTTTTTTGGTATGATGTATCATTAAATTCGTAATTTATTTATAAGGAGACTTTTCATGTCAGGACATAGTAAATGGGCAACCATTAAACATGCAAAAGGTATTGCAGACGCAAAACGCGGTAAGTTATTTACAAAATTTATCAAAGAAATTTCTATTGCCGCAAGAATGGGTGGTGGTGATCCAAATTCTAACCCTCGTCTTCGTACAGTAATTATTAAAGCTCGTGCTGCTAATATGCCAAAAGATAATATCGAACGTGCTATAAAAAAAGGTACTGGTGAAGATGGTGGAGCTTCTTACGAAGAACTTGTTTATGAAGGATATGCTCCTGGTGGAGTTGCTGTAATGGTTGAAGTTCTTACTGATAATAAAAACCGTGCAGCTGCTGATGTTCGCAATATTTTCTCAAAAAGTGGTGGAAATCTTGGTGTTTCAGGTTCTGTATCTCGTATGTTCCAGCGTAAAGGTACAATAGAATTTGATGCAGAAAAAGTTTCTGAAGATGAAGTAATGGAAGTTGCACTTGAAGCTGGGGCTGATGACATTGTAAATGAAGACGGTGTAATTACAGTTTCTACTTCTCCTGATGCATTTGCTGCTGTAGCTGATGCATTAAATGAAAAAGGTTTAGAATCACTTTCTGCTGATGTTGGGCTTGTTCCAGATGCATATACTGCTGTTGATAAAGATACAGCTGCAAAGATTCAGAAACTTCTTGATAAATTGGAAGATAATGATGATGTTCAGAATGTATATCATACAGCTGAATTTCCAGATGATTTTGATTTAGAAGCATAATTCATAAAAATCCGCTTAATTGCGGATTTTTTTTTGTGTAAATATGATGAATAGTCTTCCTGATTTCTTACCTTTACCTGGTTCTGAATATAAAACAAATAAGACTCATATAAGGAGGGTCTTGGGAATTGATCCTGGATTAGCAAACACAGGGTTTGGAATTGTTGATTATTGTAATGGGCGGTACAGAATGGTCTGTTATGGAGTAATTGAAACAAAATCTAATATTCCCCATGGTGAAAGATTACTTACTATATACAATAAACTTACTGCCCTGATTGATGAATTTAAACCTCAAGAAGCTGCTATGGAAACTCTTTTCTTTGCAAAAAATGCAACAAGTGCTATGGGAGTTGCAGAAGCTAGAGGTGTTGTTTCTTTATGTTTGGCACAACATTGTATTTTATTAGGTGAATATCGTCCAAATCAGATAAAACAAGCTGTTACAGGTAATGGCAGTGCAGATAAAAAAATTGTTGAACAATATGTAAAAATTTTACTAAGTTTAGAATCGGAACCAAAACCTGATCACGCAGCCGATGCCTTGGCTGGTGCTATAACCCATTTACATTATACTTAATAAATTAATTCCTTTTATTTTAATAATTTGCTATAATTTTCTCATGTTTAATTCTATAAAAGGTTTAATATCTGGAAAATTTTCAAAGCAATTATATGTTGAGTGTAATGGAATTGAGTGGGATATTAATATGCCTAATTCTAATATTGATATTTTGCCAAATGTTGGAAGTGAAGTGAAGGTTTATACTTGGCTTCATCATACAGAAAATTTTATGAATTTATATGGTTTTGTTTCGATGGAAGAAAGAGAACTTTTTTTAAATTTATTAAAAGTTGACGGAGTGGGACCTAAAGGGGCTTTAAAAATAATGAGTAGTGTTACTTCTGCTCAATTATTAAAAATTCTAGAAGACGGAGACCTTGGATTGCTTGAAAAGATTCCTGGAGTCGGAAAAAAGACTGCTGGAAAAATGTTATTAGCACTTAAAGGGAAAATTTCAATATCAGAAAATGAAAAAACTGTTCGTGTAGCAGTTGAAACTCCTTATAAAGATGTAATTATGTCTTTAATTTCTATGGGATATGACAAATCTGTTGTTGAACAAAAAGTTTTTCAGTTAATTGATTCATTAAAATCTGATAATTCCTTTATTGATAAAAATCAAAAAGAAAAAGAAGATTTTATTTTTAGACAAGTTATTGTTGAATTAGCATAATTTATGGATAAAGTGTATGGAAGATAATGATTTTTCAGCAATTGTAAGAGCTGATTTAAAAAGTAATTTTGATGAACAAGATGGAAATCTAAGACCTCAATTTCTAAAAGATTTTTTAGGACAAGAATCTGTTAAAAAAAATTTACATACCTTTGTTGAAGCTGCTAAGATAAGAGAAGAGCCTTTAGATCATCTTTTGTTAATTGGTCCCCCAGGATTAGGAAAAACTACTTTAGCTCAAATTACTGCGCATGAGTTAGGCGTTGATTTTAAAGTTACTTCAGCACCTGCTTTAGATAAGCCAAAAGATTTAGCGGGAATACTTTCTACGATTACTCCTAGAACTGTTTTTTTTATTGATGAAATTCATCGTTTAAAACCAGCTATTGAAGAAATGTTATATATTGCAATGGAAGATTTTGAATTAGATTGGATTATTGGACAAGGTGCTGCAGCTAGAACTGTTCGTATTCCTATTCCGCCTTTTACATTAATTGGTGCAACTACAAAAGCTGGTAGTGTATCAAGTCCTTTAAGAAGTCGCTTTGGATTTATTCCAAGATTTGAGTTTTATTCTCAAATTGAATTATCTGAAATTATAAAAAGATCTGCTAATATTTTAGATGTTAAAATTGATGAGAATGCCTCTTTGTGTTTGGCTAAATGTTGCCGTGGGACTCCTCGTGTTGCAAATAGAGTTTTAAGAAGAATGAGAGATTTTGCACAGGTTTCTGGATCTGATAGAATTACTGAAGAAATTGTTCTCAATGGATTTACTCGATTAGAAATTGATTCTATTGGCTTAGAAAAATATGACAGAGAAATCTTATTATCTATTATAAAGAATTTTAATGGCGGTCCTGTTGGGGCAGAAACTTTGGCAATTAGCATTGGAGAAAGTATTGATACTTTAGAAGATTATTATGAACCATATTTAATACAGTGTGGATTGCTTCAGCGTACTCCAAGAGGAAGAATTGTTACTCCAAAGGCCTATGAACATCTTGGATTAAAATATAGTGATAATTCTAATAATCAAGAAAGTTTATTTTAATAAAATATAAGGAAAATATATGCTTACATCAGATTTTTATTTTGATTTACCACAAGAATTGATTGCTCAACATCCTTCTGGAGTTAGAGGTGAGGATAAATTAATGTTTCTTAATAAACAGAATGGCTCTGTTTCTCATTATATGATGGATGATTTAGTTGATTTAATTGAGAAAGATACTTTAATGATTTTTAATAATTCTAAAGTAAGAAGAGCGAGAGTATTCGCAATAAAAGAAACAACTGGCCGACAACAGGAATTTATGTTTATAAATCAGATTGATAAAAATTGTTGTGTTTGGAATACAATGGTAAAATCAGCTAAAAAGCAAAAGCCTGGTATGAAATATCATTTTCCAGATGGAACTATAGGTACTATAGTTGATTGGCCTGGAAATGAAAAAACTGAATTTCGTGCAATGAAATTTGATTTTCCTATAGATGAAGATTGGTTTGAAAGAAATGGTCATATTCCTTTGCCTCCGTATATAAAAAGAGAAGATACAGTTGAAGATTCTGAACGATATCAAAATGTATATGCAAAAGAAACTGGAAGTTCAGCTTGTCCTACTGCAGGGTTACATTTTACTGAAACTATGTTGCAAAAACTTTCAGAAAAAGGAATTGAGAGAGAGTTCGTTACATTACATGTTGGACTTGGAACTTTTTTACCTGTTCGTGAAGAAAATATTGAAAATCATAAAATGCATAATGAAAGTTTTTACATTTCAGAAAATACTGCAAATAAAATAAATGATGCTAAAAAACAAGGAAGAAAAATTCTTGCTGTAGGAACGACTTCTGTTCGAACCTTAGAATCTGCCAGTGATGATAACGGATTAGTTAAGTTTGGTAATTCTAGTACGAATATTTTTATGTATCCTGGCTACAAATTCAAAGTTGTGGATCAAATATTCACAAATTTTCATACTCCTGAAAGTACTTTAATAATGTTAGTAAGTGCTTTTGCAGGTAGAGAAAATATTCTGAATGCCTATAAAATTGCGGTAGAAAACAATTATCGATTTTTTTCTTATGGCGATTGTATGCTTATTAGGTGATTAAGTTAATTGTTCTAACGAGTACTTTAAGAGATTTAAAAATTGTGCTTTTAGAATTGAATTTATCTTTTTTTCGCTTGCAATAGTATCAAAATACATAGATGCATCTTCAAGTGTTTCTATTATATTTTTTTCTGACAAGGGAAGATGTGTTCCAATTAATTTATTTTCTAATTCCTGACTTCTTATGCATATTGAGCCTGCAAAGGCTATTCTTAAATTTGCTAGTTGACCTTTTTGACTATTTGCTAAGAAAGCAAAACTTGCTGAATTTTCATTAATTATATTTGAGGGACCTAGTCTTCTAAAAATCGATACTTCCCATTCGTCTAATGGAATTCTTATTTTTGAAATAATCCAATTTTTAGGAATTTCATTTATATTATTTAATAAAATAATTTTTTCTTCAGTAGAATTTCGTATAATTAGTCTTGTATCAAGAGCTAGTAAAGGTGCAAATAATGTATGTTTTATTGGCTTTGAACAAATATTTCCGCCTATAGTTGCCATGTTTCTAATATTTTTATTTGCAATTGTCTTTATTGCCTTCTGAATAATAGACGGAAGCTTTGCGTTTTGAAGTTCTTCGATTCTTGAAATTGTTACAGCCGGTCCAAATTCAAAGAATCTTTCTGTTTTTTTTATTTCTGATAATTCTGGTATTTTTCTGATTGACAATGAGTTTTCTGGGTATTCATTAATTTGTGTGCAACCACCTAAAATCTCTAAATCTTGAATTGAATTGATTTGGTATAAGACATCTGAAATATTTTTCGCATAAAAAAAATTTTTTATTGATTTAGACATTTTTCTTTCTTCCTTCTGATTCGTGTTTATTTGCAGTTGCAAAAAGTATTCCATTTATGAATGTTGAAGAATCGGTACAAGTACATTTAATTTCGTTTGCAATTTCTATTAAATCTTCTTTTGAGGGTCTGTAAACTCTTTTTAATAAAGCATATACAGAAAGTATCCTTGAGGCATTGCAGTATCCACAAAGGTTTATTCCTGCTTGAGAAAAACCTTTCATTATGTCTTCATAGTCTTTTGTTTTTTTGAAAAACTCTAGTGTTACGACGGAACAGTCTCTTATGATTCCAATGGGAATCAAACAACTATTTACAGGTTTGTCATCTAGCAATACTGTGCAGTATCCACATTTTCCTTCTTCACATCCGTTTTTCGCTGAAAAAAGATTTAAATTTCGTAATACAGAAAGTAACTTTTCATCGCCATTAGCGTCTATTATTGTTTTTTCGCCGTTAAGAATTATTGGTATTTTCATTTTTCCACCTTAAATCATAAATAGTGTTTGTTTTTAACGGAATAGAGTTTACTGATATTGAAAGTGCTTGTGATAGAGCCGATGTAAATGCTGCTGGTATAATTGAATATATAATTTCGCCTATTTGTTTTGATTCGCTTTTTGATTGAATAAATTGAACTGTTATATCGTTACAGTTTATGGTTTCATTTTCAACTAATAAACTTAATGTCTCTTGTATAGATGATTTTATTGCACTTTCTGCTGCTTTTACATTTAATATTTTTCCTGCATTTACAACAATCCATATACCTTTGATTTTTTCTCTAAATGTACATGTGTCTAATTCTATTTCTATAACTGCCGAAGCGAATGATGTATCATAAAAAGGTTGACCACAAAAATCCTTTTCATTCCAATTTTTTCTTTGGGATGAAGAAAAAACTTTTTTTATGGATATTGGAAGTTCTGAATTATCAATCTTTTTATTTAAACTTTCGCAACATTTTTTTAATAACTGTGTCATTATTGCGACATTATTTCCGACTATAACTAGCGAATTTGGTTCTGTACTTATATCAAAATTGCTATCGATAAAAATATCTTCTTCTTTTATGGATAAAATCTTAGATGCTAATGTTTTCCATATTTTCATTATAGATGGTGAAGGAGGAATCGTATGGATAAATAATTTTTTTTCTTTTGATAAAGTTATGTCGATAGAAACATTTTTGTTTACAAATTTTGTTCCTAGAAAAAAAGAACCTTCAAAGGCACAGGCTAATCCTATTCCTCTAACAGGTGGAGAAAAAGGAGAACTTGAAATTTTTTCGTAATTTTCTATTTTAGAATTATTATAAATTACATGTTTTCGTTTAAAATCACTCTTTTTGCATACTGCGTTTATTGTTTCGATTGTATTTTCCGTATTGAAAATGAATGGAGCTGATTGGTATTTTTTATTTTGCGGAATATTTAAAATTCTTAAATCAATAGGGGAAAAATCAGTTTTTGATGCTATTTTATTTATTTGATTTTCAATTGCAAAGAATGCTTGTGCGTCAACTGTTGATAAATTTAGTGATGCAGGTGGATTTGCAGATTTGTATATATTTCCAATAATATGAATGTTTTTGCATTCATAAACATTTACACTGGCTATTATAAGTCTGTTTAGTAATTCTTCAGCAAATGGATTATATGCACCACCGTTTACTTTTATATTAATTTCCATTGCTGTAAATTTTCCATTTTTATTTAGTGCTGTCTTGTGATTTATGGTAACAGGTGTAAAATTGTCAATAAATTGATTTTGTTCTTTTCTAGAAAATGTTAATAATATTGGCTTTTTTGTTTTACAACAGGCAACGCATGCTTGGCACACAACAACTGAATTTCTCCAAATAGAATTAGAATCATGGTCGCAAATATTTGTTCTTGTAATACTTATATTGTTTTCAGAAAATCCTGTCACATTGGCTATATTTGTTCGTAAGTGTTTTACCCATAAATTTGATGTGTAGACATGTAATATGTCATTTTTTATATAACAAAAGGCACCATTTGTTTCTGAATAAAATTTTTGTTTTAAGTCAGAAGTCCATAAACTTTCTATAACAGTGGAAGTTTCATCTGTTACAAAACCATCTCCTGTTTTTAACTCTCTTTGAGCCAAAATACTTTCTGTTACTGGAGATTCTGAATAAGTATCAATTTCAATTTTAATTGAATCTGTTAGACTTTTTACTATTTTTTCATCGTTTCCTGTAATGATTCCAATTGGTTCACCTTTGTATGAAATAAATTCTGAACAGAAAATTGGATTTTCAGTAGTGAAGGTTTTTATTTTATTTTTGCCTGGTATATCTTTTGCTGAAAAAAAACAGTATCCTTCTGGTAAATTTGAACTGTCTATGGAAAGAATTTTGCCTTTTGAAACTGGACTTCTAACAATTGCTGAAAATAGCATGTTATCAAGTCTCATTTCTGAATAAAAATTTTCAGAGAAAAAAAGATTTTTGTCTGAACTTTTTTTAGCACACATAATGTTTTTTTCCTATTTGTATAACTGTATTTATAACTTTATCTATCATTTCTTTTGTCATTTCTGGCCATAAAGGTAATGTTATTGTATTTTCGTAATGATTATTTGCGTTTGGATAGTTTGATGGGATAAAGTCTTTATATTTGTTTTTCCAATACGAAAAATGAAATAAAGGTATAAAGTGCATAGATATTCCAAGACCATTTTCTTGTAATTCTTTTGCGAAGTCTGTTCTTGTGCAATTTAATTTATCTTTTTTTAATTGTATAAGATATAAGTGCCAACTATTACCTTCGCTTGTTGGTGGTATTTGTAAAAAATCATATTTTGAAAATTCTTTATTATACTTTTCTGCAATATGAGTTCTTTTTATTCTGAAATCTTCTGCTTTTTTTAATTGTTCTCTACCTATAGCACTTAAAATATCTGGGAGATTAAATTTATAACCACTATCAACTATATCATATTCCCATGTGGCTTTCGGATTTGTATATCTATCCCAAGTTGTTCTGTCCATTCCATGTAAACGCATTATATTCATTCGTTTTGCAAATGTCTCATTATTTGTTGTTATCATTCCTCCTTCACCAGTTGTAATTGTTTTTGTTGCGTAAAATGAAAAAACTCCAATATCTCCTAAAGTTCCTGAATAACCATTTTCTGTTTTTGAAGGAAAGGAGTGGGCGGCATCTTCTATAACATAAATTTTATTTTCGTTTGTTGAGTATTTTTTTGCTAATTCATTAATTTTTTTCATGTTACATAGATTTCCTGCAATATGAACAGGTACTATGGCACATATTTTATGTTCTGTATCTTTTCTTAATAAATCTTCAATTTTTTCTGGATCTATAGAATATGTTTCTTTTTCTGTGTCAGCAAAAAAAACATCAGCTCCAAGATGTATTGCTGTTGTTGCTGTAGATACAAAAGTGTATGGCGTTGTAATAATTGCTTTCCCTTTTTTTACCCCACAGGCCTCCATAGCTAAAATCATTCCACTTGTGTTAGAATTGACTGCAAGTGCATGTTTAGAACCGATAAATGCTGAAAATTCTTTTTCAAATTTTTCTGTTATTTTTCCGGTTGTGAGCCAGCCTGATTTCATAACTTCTAAAACAGCTTCTTGTTCTTCTTTGCCTATAGAGGGACAAAAAAATGGAACTTTTATGTTTGTATTTTCGCTCATTTATAAATTTACCTTCTCATTACTATTTAATATTTCGTCTTTTAATTCATAATGCTCGTTTAAATCTTTAAATTCACTTCTAAGAATTTTTATTAATTCATCTTTGTTTCTATATAGATTGGTGTTTTTAGTATTTTCTTCACAAAAACAGATGGGCTTTAATTTTTCTAAAAGGGTAGTTAACTTTTGTTCTGGTATTTCAATATTTTTTAATTCGAGTATCTGTTTATATTTTGTTTTTTTAGGTTCTTCTTCTTCTAGCCAAAGAGGTTCGTGAATTCTTTCTCCTTCTCTTTTTCCTATTATTTTTATATCAATGTCTTTGTATGGTTCTAGGCCACTGAATTTTATTATTTGTTGAGCAATGTCAATAATTTTTATTGGTTCGCCCATGTCTAATAGATATGATTTTCCGTTACTTCCAACACCTCCTGTTCTTAATACTAGTGAACAAGCTTCAGGTATAGTCATAAAATAACGTTCCATATCAGGGTCGGTAATTGTTATTGGTCCTCCAGTTCGTATTTGTTCCTTAAAAAGAGGTAATATAGATCCTCTTGAACCCAAAACATTTCCGAATCTAACAAACATAAATGATTGCTTTTTTTCTGCTTTTTTAGCTGCGTTTAATACAAGTTTTTCTGAAAGCATTTTACTTACACCATAAATAGAACATGGGGCTACAGCTTTATCTGTGCTTATTAAAACAAATTTTTCAACATTACATTCTAAACATGCATCAAGAAGATTTTTAGTTCCAAAAACATTATTCTGAATAACTGCAACAGGATTTTCTTCCATCATGGGAACATGTTTATAGGCAGCACAATGAAAAATAACATCAGCTTTTGTTTGTTTTATAATATACTTAATATAATCCTGTTCTTTCATATCTCCAATTATAGGAACGACAGTCGCTTTCACTCCAATACCTTCGTTTTGTAAGACATATAATTCTCTGTATATGTTTACAATTGAATTTTCACCATGCCCAAATAAATAAAGTCTTTCAGCTCCCCCAGAAAGTAATTGTCTTGCAAGTTCTGAACCAATGGAGCCTCCTGCACCGGTGATTAAAACTCTTTTTCCTCTTAGGTATTTTAAACTTTCTTGTAAAGGAATTGCTATCGGTGTTCGCCCTAATATATCTAGGGGATCAATTTCTCTTGTTTGTATAAAATGTGCATTTCCTTCTAAAATTTGACTTACGCTAGGTAAAATTCTAATATGAGAAAAATTGTCTTTTAGTGAATCATAAATTTGACAGATTCTTTCTGTAGGTGCAGAAGGAAGTGAAATTATTGCTTCATCTTTTGGACCTGATTGTAAAAGCTTAGCAGTAGACTCTATAGGACCTAAAACTGAAATATTATCAATTTTTGTTCCAATTAATTTTTTATCATCATCAAGAAAAGCAGCGACGGAGCCAAATATTTTTTTTCTTTTAATATCTTGAGCAATCATTTGCCCTGCAAATCCTGCTCCAATGATATATATTTTTGCGTCATTTTTTTGATTCATTTTACTCCACCTAGAAGCATTTTATCATTATAAATCAATATTTACAATTATTATAAGAAATTGTAATTGTATTTACATTGATTTATAATCTATTGTCATAAGTTTTCAAAAATGTTATTCTGTTATAACTGATTAGCTTCCCTCTAACAGTACTTTGAAAGTTAAGATAAAAATTCTGCGCGGCTTGTGGAATATTTTTCTTAATGAAATAATTAAGGAGCATAAAAAAATGGCTACTAGAAGAGGTCCTCGTTTTAAGGAATGTAGAAGACTTGGTGTAAACGTATGCGGACACCCAAAGGCTATGGACAGAGCAGGAGCACCAGCTTTCAAGAAAACAAAGAAGACATCAGATTATGGTCTTCACTTAATCGAAAAACAGAAGGTTAAGGCATATTATGGTATTCTTGAACGCCAGCTTCGTCGTTACTTTGAGTTAGCTCAAAAGTCAAAAGAAATGACTGGTGTTGCTTTACTTGTAGAACTTGAATGTCGTCTTGACAATCTTGTTTACCGTCTTGGATTTGCAAATTCAATTCGTATGGCAAGACAAATGGTTTCACATCGTCACATTGAGGTTGATGGTGTAAAAATTAATATTCCATCATATGCTGTAAAAGTTGGACAAGTTATTTCTTTAACTGAAAAATCACAAAAAAGTGAACAGTTTAAAAAAGCTTGGCTTTCTGATAGCAAAGCAAGAGTTGATTATATCGAACGTGATGAAGAAAAGTTCTGTGGAAAAATGACACGTCTTCCACAGCGTTCTGAAATCCCTGTTCAAATCAATGATCAGATGGTTGTTGAATATTATTCAAAATAATTTTCAGTTTTACCAAAAGCACTTAGAAATAAGTGCTTTTTTTTTGTTTAAATAAATTTTCAATAATAAGTCTAGTTTTGTTTTACAACGAATAAAATTGTCTTTTTTTTATTTATGAAGACGATTTTTTTTTGTAGTAATCTTTCGTGGTTTTATAAAATATTTAGATAATTTCTATTGTTGTATTTTTTAACGGTTATAAAAGTTTGTGTAATAGCTGAAACAAAAGAAGTTAGTTATGCTTGTTGTTTATTTATAGTTAGCAGAAAAAAAAGCCACCCAAAAGGGTGGCTTTTTTTTAGTTATTTTATTTTCGCAATTTTAATTGATTTTACAGTGTAGTTATTCTTGCGTTCATTAATTGTGAATTCAAGAGAGTCTCCAACCTTACTGTCTAAAATTGCGTTTCCAAAAGGTGACATGTACGAAATGATACCTGCATTAGGATCTGATTCCCATGGTCCAAGTATGGTGTATTTTTCTTCTTCGTTAGTATTATTATTTTTAAGAACAACTTCTGTTCCAAATGATACTACTGATGTAGTTGCTGTTGTCGGATCAAATATAACAGCTCTTGCAAGTTCTCCTTCTAAGCGTTTTAAATCGTTGTTGAGTTTGTGTTGAGCTTCTTTTGCTGCAATATATTCAGCATTTTCTTTTAAATCGCCTTTTTCTTTTGCATCAGCAACTTCTTTTGCAATTGCAGGAATATCAATAGTTTGCATTTTTGTTTTTAGAGCATTCTTTTCATCAAGTTTAGTTTTTGTTACGAGCATTCCTTTTGGTGCAGAAGATTTTTCTTCTTTTGCATGGAATTTGTAATCAGGATATTTTTCAAGAATTTTGTTTCTTAAATATGCTTTTACTGATTGGTCTAAACTTGGAATATCATCAACAAGTGTGTACATGTGTGTCATATTTTCTGGTTCGCAAGACAACATGTATTCTGCATATACATTTTTATCTCCGTCACCACCGAATATAAGTTTCTGTGCGTTTTTGTTGATTTTTTTATTTTCAGTTGTATCAACATGATTTTCAATTTCTTTGTAAGTTTGAGAAATAATATTGCTAATTGAAATTAATTGTTTTTGATATGATAGATTAGATTCTTTAAACCATTCATCATTTTGACAATTTTCAAAGAAGAATAGAACTGCATCTCTAAAGTCTCTGTAATTTTCAAATGCTTTTTCTGCGAGTTTTTGAACCTTTTCTTTCTGTCCTGCACCAATTAATGTATCGAGCATTTGTTTCTTTAATACTGTAGGGAAGAGGAGGATATATTCATCAACCCAATTTGGTAGTAATTTTACAGATTTTAAGAAATCTTCTTGAAGAGTTGTGTTTTTAGTATCTTTTAAAAGATTATACATTTCTCTTGGGTTTTCAATTTCTTTATACATTTGCTCAAATGTAAAATTTGGTTTAAATGATAAATTTGGAAGTATTGAACTTACTGTTTGTACAAGTAAATATGAAGCAACAACTTGTTCGTTAACTTGGCTGAATGATTTTAAGAAACCTGTGAAGTAGTTGTACATATCAGAGAATAGTTCGCTGTCTTTATCTGCTGAATCTTCATTTAAATACTTCATAAGAACATCAACGCGTGGGAAGAATTGTTTTTGAGCCTTAAATTCATTGCTCAATTTTTCTTCAGGACTAATTTCTTTGTCTCTAACAATATATTCGTTGATATTATTAGGGTTTACACCAAAAGTTGGGTCGCTTTCGAGAGTTTTCTTTGCTGCACTATTCCAACTTGTCCATTCACCAGGTGTAAGGATTGCAGGAACTAATTCAGCTTTAATCTTTTTGAAATCACAACTGTTTCCGAATGAACGGATTATTGTTTTTAAGCCCCATGATTTATCTTTATCTTCTTTGAATTTTTTTACAAGTTCTTCTTTTGATTTTGTTGCTTTTAAAACCCAAATATGATCTTTTGCAAGTGGTTGTAGAGCTTCTACAGCCATTTTTAATGACATTTCTTTGATTCCGTTTTTCTTTCCGAAATTAATAGTTAAAGTGTCGTTTTCAACTTTACGAATAATTCCAACACCCCAAGTTCTATGGAAAACAAAGTTTTTTGCATCGAAAGAAATGTGTTTTTCAAAATCACTAATAGCTTCAAATACATTGCGGAAGTTTTGAGTAAGGTTAGAGGTTCGAATATATTCTTCTACATTTGAATGATCTGCATATTTTCCGATAAAACATTCAGCAATTTCTTTTCTTGCCCAATTATCTTTTGGATCTATTTTAAGAATAATTTTTAGGATATCAATAGCAGTATTCCATTTTGCATTGTCTTTGTAATATGGGTATAAGTCATGCATAAGTAATGCACTTTTGTCTGCATTAATTGATTTTTCTATCTTTCTTTGAACGAGAAGGAAGAAATCAATTTCGTCAGGAATTAATGATACTAATTTTCCCCAAGTATCTTTTACTGCTGTCATATTTTTTGCATTTATAAAGCGAAGAAGGGCTTTTTTGTAGAAAGCAATTGAAGCATCTTTGTTTCCTTCTGAATCGTAATGTTCTGCAAGTATTTTTGCAATTTCAGCTTCTTCAAAGTCAATTTTTACGATTTTTTCATAAAGTTCCCATGACTTATCGTTGTTTGATGCTTTGTATATATCTGCTAATGTTCGTAATGCAAATTTGTTGTTTGAATCTTCTTCTAAAATTGACTCACAAAGGTAAATTACAACATTTTCTTTGAGATTTTTTTGAAAAATATCAACAAGAGTTATTAATGAAGAATTGTCCAATGCACCTTTTTTTAATCCCAGCATTCCAGAAATGTAAAGCGCAATGATACTGTCCCTAGTATGAGCAAGGTGTTCATCACAGATGTTTTTTAACTCATTGATGCAATTTTCATTTTTTGCACTTTCAACGATTCCTGCTAATTCAATCAGATTGTTTTTTGTGTAATCTCTGATTGTTGCGCTAGTCCATTTTTCTTCTTTTAGCATTTCTTGAACTGATTTTACGAGTTCTTCGGACATATTATTCTCCTGTCTATTTATTATGACTTTTCAGTCTATTATTTAATAATCCATAATATTTACGGATGTTTATTTTATATAAAGATCATAAATATCACGATCTATTATTTTAATTTTCAGTAGAATCTCGTTAATCTTTCTTCCACTGTCTTTTGTTTGTACATAATGATCTATCAACCAAAAATACATATTTATTAACTTTGGTGTAAGAATTTTAGAATCATTTATTGGATTCTTGTTTTCGTTTTCTTTTGCATAGATTTCTTGTTTTAGTTTTCCAACTTCTTGTCCTCTTAGTTCTCTTCGAATATTGAAAATTCCTAAAAGAACTCCATAAACAGGAATCCATTCTTGTAACGCATTTCCAACATATCCTTTTTCTTGTACAGTTCGAATCAAACAGCATATAAGTTCTGAATCGAGAAAAGCTAAATCAATTTTTTGTGCATCCACAAAAAAAGCTTCTCTAAATAGAACTTTTGCCTGCCTTTCCATTCCACATAAAGCGTAGCAGTCTGCCATTTCTGCAAGAGTATTTGCGGATGAAGGTGAAAATTTTATTGCTTCTGTAAGATACGATAAAGCTGTTTCGTATTTACCTAATTTTTTGCAACAAATACCCTTGTTTAGAAGTATTTCACCTTTTTGTACCACATTTTTTTCGTTTTCAAGTGCAGAAAAAACATTATACGCCAATGTAAAAATGCCAGTTTGAACATGATAAAGAGTTCTTTCAAATGTTTTTTTCTTTTCTGTTTGTAGTTCTTTTTGAAAAGATTTCCACTTAAAAAGAATTCCGTCTCCTTGTTCAAATAAATCAAGTTCTGGTAGATGACATACAAAATCGCCCCAGTATGAGCAACAATATATTGCAAATGTTACTTCTGCATTTTCAAGATTATCCATAACCAAATTGTCTAGTATTTTTCTAGCTTGGATAAGATTACCTTTTTCTAAATGTTTATAAGCGTTTTTTAAGTCTTCTTCCGATTGGATAGTCATAATGTGTATTATTATTATATCAGAATGGATTTTTTTTAGTCAATAAAACATGATGAAATTTGAAAAAAAAGAACTAAAGTTTATACTTTGTTTCTTTTTTTCTGTCAATAGTTTTTTCAGAGATTTTTTTTAACTTTAAGTTTCTTGTTGTTTTTATATTAATTGTCTGTTATTATCGTAATGATGAAAAAGAAGATTTTATCACCTTCGATACTTTCTGCTGACTTTTCAGATTTGAGATTTGCAGTAAAGTTATGTGAAGAAAAAGGTGCCGGTTTTATTCATATTGATGTAATGGATGGTCATTTTGTTCCTCAAATTTCTTATGGTCAGCCTATTGTTAAATCTATTAGGCCTTTGACTTCGCTTCCTTTTGACGTTCACTTGATGGTTGAACATCCAGAAAATATGATTGATTCTTTTATTGAAGCTGGTGCTGATATAATAACTTTCCATCAGGAATCTACAGTTCATGTTGATAGACTTATTCAGTATATTCATAGTTGTGGTAAGAAAGCAGGAATATCAATAGTTCCTTCTACGCCGATTTGTTCCATAAAGGAAGTTTTGTCTGAAGTAGATTTAGTTCTCGTTATGACAGTTAATCCCGGATTTGGTGGACAAAAGTTGATTCCGTATTGTGTTAAAAAAATAGCAGAATTAAATGAGTTGCGTAGCAAATATGAAAATAATTATTTAATTTCTGTTGATGGTGGAATAAATAATGATACTGTCAAATCTGTTGTGGATGCCGGTGTTGATGTTGTAGTTTCTGGTTCTGCATTTTTTAATGGCTCTTTTAATTGGGAGTTTTGGTTATGAAAAAAATTATTTCATTTGTTTTTATTTCTATATTAAGCTGTGCCTTTGTATTTTCTAATAATGATGATTTTTTGTTAGACGGTTATGAAGCGTATCGAAAAAATGATTGGTCTTCGGCAATGTTTTTCTTTAGAAAGCAAGGAATTAACAATATTCAAGAAGAACCTATGTATATGCTTATAATGAGTGAAATCTACGGGGGAGATTATAAATCGGCATTGTCTGATTCTGAATTTTTTTTGAATAAATACCCTGATAGTCGTTATGTTCCCTATATTCAGTATCAAAAAGGTAGATGTCTTCATTTTTTATCGCGTAATGAAGATTGTATTTTAGTATTGAGTGATTTCTGTCATCAAAATCCTGATAGTGAAATGTATGCGGCTGCTTTGTATTGGATAGCGGAAGCTTTTTATTCTGAATACAATTTTGATTCAGCTTTAGCTTTGTATGAACGAATTGTTGTTGATTTTTCTAATGACGAAAAAGCCTTTGATGCTAGGTATAGAATTGAAATGATAGAACAGAGACAACGAGAAGAAAAATTGTTGTACTTGTTAAAAGTAACAGGTGAGGAAAATTTAGCTGTAAGAGAAGATTATGAGCGTCAATTGCGACTTTATAAAGCTGAAGATAAAATGGGATTGAAAAAGCAGTTAAATGAGGCTCAATTAAGAATTCAAAGTTTAGAAAAATTATTAAGTGAAGAACGCTATAATTCAGAACTTTTAAGGGAAAAAGCAGAAAATAATGTTGAAAAAAAAGATCCAGAGGTTGAAGCTTTAAAGATAAAGGCAAAACAACTTCAGTTTCTGTTGGATGAACAAAAGAAGGAGTAATTTTTGATGAAAAAAGGTGTTTTATCGTTATTTATAATGTTTAATATTTTCTCATATCAAATTATTTTTGCTGAAGATTCTGCTGTGTTAAGTGATGAAAGTACAAAAAGTGAAACAGTTGCTGATTTAGAGAATACAGAGCCTAAAGAAAAAAAAGTTGAAATTGATGAATATTTAGGTTTTGAATATGAAACTGTGAAATCTTATAATTTGGAAAGTGGTAATGTTAAGCTTCTTTTGAAGGGAAGTACAGGTTCATTTAATATTTATGCAAAAAATGAATATGGTCGTGAAATTCCATTATTAGCAAATAATGAAGGTTTTGTTTCTTCTTTTTCATCCCTAAAAATTGGTAAAAATATTTATAGATTGAATAAGGATGCTAGTGTATCAAAAAGTGTTCGGAAATTAAATGATAGTTGTCAGTTAGTATATAAAGTTGAAAATAAGTCTCAGGTAGTAATTGATTTTTCAGTTATTTCTGCATTCATTGATAATAATAATGCAGATATTATAAAAGTTAATGTGTATGTAACAAATATTTCTGAAAACAATCGTAATATGACTTTTAAATCTGTTTATGATACTGTTTTAGGCGAGGGATCAGCCTATCATTTTTACACAACTTCCGATAAGACTATTCAAAGTTCTAAGAAAATTACCAATATTGAAGAGTGTAAATCTATCATATCTTCTAATGGAGATTCCTCTATTCAGTTCGTTTTATTTGGGAATACTGTTAACAAACCAGAGATTGTCACATTAGCTAATAAAGATTCAATTGTTTTGGGGGCTTGGGTTCCTGAAATAAAAGAAGGTGAAAGTTTTAATAAAATTTTGGCTTATAACAATTCTTCTGTTTGTATAAATTGGCCTAGTTTTGATTTGAACAGTAAAGAGACTCAGATGTTTACATATTACATTGCTGTTGGTGTTAATGGTGAAAAGCCTTTGGGTGTAGAATATGTAAATTCCTTGAATCCAACAGAAGAAAGCGTAAAAAGTCCAAAAACGATGTCTCTTCCTGTGATAGAGCAAGAGCCTGTAAAAAATAAAACAATTTTTGAGCCTGTAGAAAAAACTTCTGTTGAGTTTATTGTCCCTCCAATAACAGATAACCAATTGGATCCTGTTTATATACAAGGTTTGATAGACAAAATAAATTCTCTTCAAAGTGATCCAGAAAATGTTGATCGAGATGAAATTCGGCGATTAAATGCTGAATTAGATTCAATTTTAAAAATTATAAGGCAACAGTAGTATGAAAAAGCCAATTGTTGATATTGCTCGTTCTCTTATTCGAAGACGTAAATTTGGTAAGGCCATTGTTTTATTGGAAAATGAACGAGAGCTGTATAGAGAAAGTTTTGATTATTATATTTTATTAGGCGTTGCGTGTTTGTATGCTGGTGATATTGGAAATGCAAATTATTATTATCAACAGGCTCGACATATAAAAGTTTCAGATACTAATTTGTTATTAGGGCAGGCTGTAATTTTTCTGCAAAGAGGGGATACGGACAGAGCTATAGAATATTATCTTGAAGTTTTAGATCGTCATCCAGAGAATAAAACTGCAAAAAGTGCAATGGAATTTATTAGAACTCAAGGTAATTATGAAAATATAATAAGATGGGTTGATACAGGGCGAATTGTAAAATTCTATCCTCCTATTGGTTTGAATTTATCTGAAGTCTTGAAAGTTTCTTTTTCTGCAATTTTAGGAATTTTGGTTGCTATATTCTTAATTTTTAGTATAAATGGATTTAAAATTAAGAATAAACCTCAGCGATTTGATATTTCGGAATTGTTGTTAACTACGGAAGAAAAAAAGAATCCGTTAAAAGTCGATTTATCAGGAGGTGTTTATCAATACCTTTTGACTGATATGCAGATTACGGATAGTTATGAAAAGGCAAGAAAAAGTTTATTGGATTATAGAGATAATCTTGTGCGTATAGAAGTTAATAGAATTGTTAATTCTAATGCTATAGATTCTATAAAAAAGAAAGCATTGTTGTTAGCGTCATATCTTGAAAAACCAACGTTTGATACAGTAACAGATAATTTTACATACAAAGAAGTTTCTTCGGAGCCTAAACTTTATAATGAATGTTGGGTTGTGTGGTCCGGAAGAATTTCAAATGCTGTGTTAGATGGTGATTCATTTTATTGCGATTTATTGGTAGGATACGAAGATTTGAAAAATGTAGAAGGAATTGTGCCTTTGATTTTTCTTCAAAAACCCAATCCAGCAATTGATGGAAGTCGATCTATAAAAGTACTAGGAAGAATATCCATAAAGGATGATAAACTCGTGCTTGTTGGAGAGGCAGTTTATCAGCCTTTGTTAAAAAAATAATTTTAAAATTATAGATATTTATTTGTTAAAATGTGTAAAATTAGAATAATTACTGCCTATATATATGGTGGTGGGAAAATAAAGGTGGTTTAAATGGCAGAAACAAAACAGTCAACAGAAATGTCTGAAAAATTAAAAGCATTAGAAGCTGCTCGTCTTCAGATTGAAAAACAATTTGGTGTTGGTTCTTTAATGAAATTAGGAACTCAAACGGATACTGCAGGAATAGATGTAGTTCCTTCTGGCTCAATACTTCTTGATGAAGCATTAGGAGTTGGTGGGTATCCTCGTGGACGTATAATTGAAATGTATGGTCCTGAAAGTTCAGGAAAAACAACTTTAGCTCTTCACGCAATTGCAGAGGCTCAGAAGTTAGGTGGAATTGCCGCTTTCGTTGATGCTGAACACGCTTTAGATCCTGTTTATGCAAAAAATCTTGGTGTAAATATTGACGAATTATGGGTTTCTCAGCCAGATACAGGAGAACAAGCTTTGGAAATTACAGAAAATCTTGTTCGTTCCGGGGCAGTTGATATTATTGTTGTGGATTCAGTTGCAGCCTTAACTCCTCAGAAAGAAATTGAAGGGGATATGGGGGATTCCATGATGGGATTGCAAGCTCGTTTAATGAGTCAAGCCCTTAGAAAGCTCACTGCTATTGTTGGTAAGAGTAAATGTATTATAGTTTTTATAAATCAAATTCGAATGAAAATTGGTGTCATGTTTGGTAATCCTGAAACTACAACTGGTGGAAATGCTTTAAAATTCTATTCTTCTGTTCGATTAGAAATTCGTAGAATTGAATCAATCGATGGAAAGGGAGATGAAGATACAGTTGGTAATAGAGTAAGAGTTAAAGTTGTAAAAAATAAAGTTGCACCTCCATTTAGAAAAGTTGAATTAGACATTTATTTTGGAAAAGGTGTAAGTGCGATTGCTTCTTTGCTTGATTCAGCTGTAAAACATGGCTTTATTGATAAACGTGGTGCTTGGTATACTCGTGGAGAAGAGAAGGTTGGTCAAGGTAAAGAGAATGCGATAAACTTCCTTACTCAAAATCCAGAATATACAAAGCAGCTTGAAAGTCAGATAAGAAGTGATTTATTTCCAGGACAAGTTTTAAAGACTAAAGAAGGTGTTCCTGTAAATAATGAAAATGTTATTCAATCAAAACCGTCTGCAAAGTCTTCAAAGGCTGAAAAAGTAGCTGCAGATGATACGGTTGAAGTAATTCCTACAGCGAAGGATGCTTTGTTTTAGAAATGAAATTTGTGATTCTGGGGGTGGGGTCCAACAGATCATGGATGGGGAATAATAGTTTAGAATTACTCAGAAAAGCTTGTTCTGAATTGGCGGAGTTCGTTTCGGATTTTAAAATTTCTTCCGTATATCGTACAAAACCTATGTATTTGCAAAATCAAGATTCTTTTTTGAATATGGTTTTATGTGGGTTTGTTAAAGATGATATAACTCCACAATTGCTTTTAGAAAAAATTCATAAAATAGAGGCATCTCTAGGTAGAAATCGTAAGAATGAGGTTCGAAATGGACCTCGTTCTATAGATATTGATATTGAAATATTTGATAAAATAAAAGTGTCTTCTTCTAACTTAGAGATTCCTCATCCAAGATTAAAAGAACGTGCATTTGTTTTAATTCCTATACTTGAGATTTTTGAAGAATGTGCCGATTTTATAGATAGAGATGAATTTGTTTTTTGGTTAAAACAATTAGATATCTCTGATGTAGAAAAGATTCTTCCAAAAGAAGAATTTTTAAAGAAAATTATTTAAAAGGATATCGGCTTATGGAAGGAAATGTTAGAACGAATGAAAACGAACACAAAGAAGAATTAGAAAATTTAAATGTAAAACGCAGATATTCTGTAGGTCAATTTGATGGTCCGTTAGATTTGCTTTGGACTTTGATTAGAGATAATAAAATTAATATATATGATATTCCAATAGCAGAAATAACAGATCAGTTTTTGGATTATTTGGATTATGCTGCTACGGTTGAATTAAGTGATTTGTCAGAGTTTTATAATATGGCAGCAAGATTATTGTATATAAAAAGTAGAACCATGTTGCCAATTGAAGTGAAGATAGATGATGAATTTGATTTTGAGGATCCTCGAGAAGAACTTGTTGATAAATTGATTGAATATCAAAAGTTTAAAAAACTTTCTTCTCTTATGGAAGAAAAAGAAGATGAAAGTGAATGGAGTTTTGAAAGAAAGAAAATCCAACGAGTGTTACCATTTGATGATGAAGATATGTGGGAAAAAGTTGATACTTGGGATTTGTTGCAACAAATGCAGAAGATTTTTCAAAATCTAATTTCTACATATTCTGATAAAACTATTCTTAATATGTATGAAGAAATTTCTGTAAATGAGAAAATTACTCTTATGAATGAGTTGTTGGAAGAAAAAAATGAATGTATGTTTACAGATTTAATTATAAGAAAAGGCAATGAATTGGATGTTATTTGTGCATTTTTAGCAATTTTAGAAGCTGTTAAATTTAAAATGGCTACAATTATGCAGAATAGAATGTTTGGAGATATAAAAATATGTCGTTATCAAGCGGCGTAATAAATAAAGGGGTTTTTTGTGGATGTTAATTTAGAAAAAGAAGTCGGTTTAGTAGAGTCTATTTTGTTTTTAGAAAGTGAACCTCTAACAGTTGAAGCAATTTCAAAAATATCAGAGCTTGCAGTAAATATTGTTGAACAATGTATTGAATCTTTGAAGGAAAAATACGCTTCGGAAAATTCTGGTATAGAATTAAGTATGATAACTGGTGGCTGGACTTTAACACCAAAAAAAGAATACTGGGAGTTGTTAAAAGAAAAGTATGGTAATAAAAATGCAGGTAAACTTTCAAGGTCTGCAATGGAAGTTTTGTCTATAATCGCATATAAACAGCCAATAACAAGGGCTGAAATAGAATCCATTCGTGGAGTTCCTCCAGATAATATGATTCGTCTTTTGGTTGAACGACAATTAATAAAAGAAGTTGGAAGAAAAGATTCTCCTGGAAGACCTTGTCAATTCGGTACAACAAAGGAATTTTTAAAGTTTTTTGGTTTAAATTCAATTGCAGAACTGCCTCAATTGGATGAAGAAGAAAACGAGAGGTTCGAACTTGCAAGATAATAAAGATGAACTTAGGCTTCAAGTTTTTTTAGCTCATTGTGGTGTTGCTAGTAGACGAGCTTGTGAAAAAATAATCCAAGATGGTAGAGTTTCTGTTAATGATAATATTGTAATGGAATTAGGTACAAAAGTTTCTAGTTCTGACAAAGTTTGTGTTGACGGAACTCAAGTTTTTTTAGAAAAACGTAAACTTTACATTTTAATGAATAAGCCTGCTGGATATGTATGTTCTCAATCTGATGAAAAAGGAAGAGTTGTTGCAGTAGATTTGCTCAAGGAAAAATATTCTGAGCGACTTTACAATGTAGGACGTCTAGATATGTATAGTCGTGGTGCAATTATTTTTACGAATGACGGAGAGTTTGCTGCAAAACTTTCACATCCTAGTGCTGAAATTGAAAAAGAGTATTATGTAGAAACAAGTTATCCTCTTCCAGAAGGTTTGGCTGAAAAATTTACAAAAGGAATTCGTGTCGAAGGTATATTTTATAAGGCTAAATTTACTAAGGTAATTAATACTCATAAAATGAGTGTAACTTTAGTTGAAGGAAAAAATAGAGAAATAAGACGCGTTTTTGAAGATGCAGGAGCTTCTATAAAAAGTCTTCAGAGGGTTAGGATTGGAAATTTAGAATTAAAGGATTTGAAAGAAGGGGAGTTTAGAGAACTATCTGCGACTGAAGTTAATTCATTATTAAAACTGTGCAAAAATAAAAATTAGTATATTTGGAGTATTATTATGATTATTGCTATGGACGGTCCTGCAGGGACTGGTAAGTCAACTATTGCATCTTTGATTGCGAAAAAACTTAATATTACATATTTGAATAGTGGAAGTTTTTACAGAGCTTTAACATTAGCTTTAAATAATGAAAACATTAACATTGATGACAATTTAGCTGTAATTGAATTTTGTAAAAAACAAAAATTAGAGTATAAGAATTCTCATTTGATATTAAATGGAAAAGATGTTGAATCAATGTTACATGATGATAAAGTTAGTGCAAAAGTAGCTGTTGTTTCTAGTAATGTAGATGTACGTCATTTGGTTAATGATAGAATGCGAGAAATTACTAATTCTCTTGATATTGTTTGTGAAGGAAGAGACATGACAACGGTTGTTTTTCCTAATGCAGATTATAAATTTTATTTAGATGCATCTATAGATGTACAAGCTCAGCGTCGGTTTGATCAAGGTGTTAGTGATTTGTCTTTGGAAGAAATAAAACAAGCAATTATAAAACGAGATGAGATGGACAGAAATAAAAAAGAAGGGGCATTAAAACAGGCTCCTGATGCCTTTTATATCGATACATCGACCTTGACCATTGATAATGTTTGTGAGATAATACTTAACAAAATTCACAATAAAGGGTTTACTATGGAACAGATGGAAGTGGAAAAGGATGAATCTCTAAACTCCAGAGGTGCAATCCAGACACAATTAGAAGAATCACTTAAAAGTCTAAAAACTCTCGAAGACGGTCAGCTTGTAGATGGTCGTGTTATAGAAGTTACAGACGAACTTGTATTTATTGATATTGGATACAAGTCAGAAGGAAAGATCCCCGTACAGGAGTTTGCTGGAAAGCTACCAGAATGCGGTGATGAATTAACAGTTGTTTTAGTTCGTAAAGATGGACGTAATGGTCCTGAGATTTCTTACACAAAAGCTCAAGCTAAGCAAGTTTGGAAAGATCTAAGAAAATCAGCAGACGAAAAAGTTGCTATTGAAGGTAGAATTGAAAAAGAAGTTAAGGGTGGATTTGATGTTAACCTTGGTGGTGAGATTCATGCTTTCCTTCCAATTAGTCAGGCTGATAGTACAAAAGTGGAAGATCCAAAAAAACTTATCGGTGTAGTATCGAAGTTTTATATAGAAAGATTATATTCTGATAATAAGGCAAATGTTGTTGTAAACAGAAGAAAGTATCTTGAAGAGTCAATTAATAAAAATAGAGATGAATTCTTTGCTAATACTCAAATTGGTGATACTGTAAAAGGTGTTGTAAAGAGTTTTACAAGTTTTGGTGCTTTCATTGATTTAGGCGGTTTTGATGGACTTCTTCATATAAATGATATGAGTTGGGGTCATGTTACTCGTCCAAAGGATTTTGTAAAAAAAGGTCAGGAAGTAGAACTTAGAGTAATTTGTCTCAATTCGTCAGACAAGAGAATTAATTTATCATTAAAACATTTTTCTGAAGATCCATGGTTAAGATTTGAAGAAAAGTATCAGTTGGATGACATTGTTGATGGTGTTGTAACAAAACTTACAGAATTTGGTGCTTTTATCGAATTAGAAGAAGGTATTGAAGGTTTGGCTCATATTTCTGAATTCAGCTGGACAAAGAAAATCAACAAAGCTTCTGATATGGTAAAAATCGGCGATAAAGTTAAATGTATGATTCTTGGATACGATGTTCAAAAAGGACGCGTTTCTTTAGGATTGAAACAAGTAACTGAAAATCCATGGGATACAATTGCAGAAAAATATCCTGTTGATTCGTCTGTACATGGTAAGGTTGTTAAACTTACAAATGGTGGTGCTTTTATTCAGCTTGAAGATGGAATTGATGGTTTCCTCCGTGCTGAAGATATTTCTTGGACAAAGAAAGTAAAACATCCTGGTAGTGAATTATCAGTTGATCAAGAATTAGATGTAAAGATTCTTGATATTGATCCAGAAAATCATAGAATTACAGTTGGTATCAAACAATTAACTGAGAATCCATGGAAAAAATTTGCAGCTGAATACAAAGTTGGTTCAACACTTGAAGGTGAAATTACATCTATTACTGATTTTGGTTTGTTTGTAAAAGCTCCAGAAGGAATTGAAGGTCTTGTTAATAAGTCTAACTTAAGTGATGATCGTGAAGTTCCATATGAAGAAGCTGTAAAAAAATATAATGTCGGCGATAAAGTAAATGTTTTTGTTGTTGATGTTAATGTTGATAAGGAAAAAGTTGCTTTTTCTGTGAAAGAATTCAAAAAGGTTCAGGCACGTAAAGAGATTTCTCAGTACATGAGTTCATCTGATAACGATGATGGTGCTTATACTCTTGGCGATATGCTTAACGATCAGAAAAATAACTAGTAAACATCGATGAGTGATATTAACTCCGTTGGTTTAGATAAATTAAAAACACTCATCGAGATAAATGGTCGAATTAATTCGACTTATTCAGATGTTAATGCATTGTTGGTTTATATTCTTGAATCAGCAATGCGCTTAGTTGAATGCGAGTCATCGTCGTTGTTGCTTGTAAACAAGGAGGATGACTCGCTCCGTTTTGTAGTTGCATTGGGTCCAAAAGGATCTGAAGCAAAAAATATTCCCGTTGATAAAAAAAGTATAGCTGGTTGGGTTGTTGATAATAATAAGCCAGTAATTATAAATAATGTTGAGAAAGATTCTCGTTTTTCTGATAAAGTTCAATTAAAAACAGGTTATATATCTAAAACAATGATTGCAATTCCTATGCGTGTAAAAGGGCAATGCATAGGTGTAATAGAATTAATTAATAAAATTGGTGCAAAAGGATTTGATAAAAACGATTTAGAAATTTTGGAACTTTTATCAAATCAAGCTGGTATTGCATATTTAAATGCTGATTCCTATAGATTAGCTCAAGATAATATTTCTGTTTTGCAAAATAAGATTGCAAGTGGATCTGAATATCACTCCTTTGTTGCTAAAAGTCCTATTATTTTAGACTTAATTCATATTATTGATGAAGTTTCTAAAGCAAATACTACTATTTTGATAACTGGCGAAAGTGGAGTTGGTAAGGAGTTATTTGCAGAACAGATTCATATAAAATCTAATAGACGTGAAAAACCTTTTATACGAGTAAATTGTGCTGCTTTATCTTCTTCTTTATTGGAGAGTGAATTGTTTGGACATGTTAAGGGTGCTTTTACAGATGCAATTTCTGATAGAAAGGGTAGATTTGAAGCGGCTGATGGTGGTACTTTATTTTTGGATGAAATTGGAGAATTACCACTTGAGTTGCAAGCAAAATTATTGCGTGTATTACAGAATCATAGTTTTGAACGTGTTGGTTCAAGTGAAACAATAAATGTTGATGTAAGAGTTGTTGCTGCAACGAATCGTAATTTAGAAAAGATGGTAGGAGAAGGTTCTTTTAGAAGTGATTTATATTATAGATTAAATGTTATGCCTCTAAATATTCCGCCTTTAAGAGATAGAAAAGAAGATATTGAACCTTTAGCGAATTTTTTCTTAAAGAAATTTGCTAACGAAACAAAAAAGAATTTTGAAGGTTTTTCTCATTCTGCCTTAAGAATTTTATTTGACTATTATTGGCCTGGTAATATTCGTGAATTGGAAAACTCGATTGAAAGAGCCTGTGTATTAGGTGTGCCTCCTATGATTCAGGCTGAAGATTTAAGAATTGTTAATTCTTCTAATGTTTCAGTAGATAGAGCTATGTCTTTCTGTGATAATATTGTAGATGAGATTATTTCTGATGATAATTCAGATAGAACTTTAAAAAATGCTATAAATAAATTTAAGGCTGCATATGTGAAGGAAATATTAAACGAAACTTCCTGGAATCAGACTGCAGCTGGTAAAATTTTGGGTATTCAACGAACCTATGTTTCTCGTTTATTAAATGAGTTGCATATTCGTTAATATAAATTTGCGTTGCAAATTTAATAAATATAAAAAAGAGTTTATTTAAAAATTATAACTCTTTTATTGGAGTGTATATGAGTGATAAGAAAAGTAATGAAACAATTTCTTTGAAATTAAATGATTTTTTGGTTAAATACAAAGGTCTTGTATTTGGATTTATTGCAGTATTATTTGTATTTGTAATTGTTCTTTCAGTGGGAATGACAATTTCTTCTAGTTCTGTTTCGAAAGGAATTTCTCAAATTGATTCTATTGATTATACTTTCAGAAAAGATACTGATGGAATTAGTGGTGATGATTTGTTAAAAAAACAAGATGAAGCACTTGCTTCTTTAAATCCATTGTTAAAAAATAGTGGAGTAGTTGGATCAAGAACTAATTTCCTTGCAGCTGATATTTATTTTCAGAAAGGAATGTTTGAAGAAAGTAGAGAATGTTGGATTAATGCTGCTAAGAAAAATTCATCTGCATATACAGCTCCTATTGCTTATTATAATGCTGCTGTTTGTTCTGAAAACTTAAATGATTTAGAAAGTGCTATTGAATATTATGAAAAAGTAGTTTCTGCAAAAGAATTTTATCTAATTGATCATGCGTATTTTAGTTTAGGTCGTGTTAACGAATCTAAAGGTGATTTAGAAGCTGCTAAAACTGCGTATGAAAAAATTAGTGGAAAAACAAACGAATGGGGGGCATTGGCTCAAAGTCGTTTAATTTCTATTGATATTCAGTCTATACAATAATAAAAGAAGGAATTCCTAATATGTTTTATAAATCTTGGTTTGTTAAGTTCTATATGTGCATATTGGGGATTCTTTTTTTTTCTGGATGTGGTTTAGACGAATTTTATATTTTAGAAGCTCCTTCTGCAGAACCTCACTCTAATTATTCTAGTAGTAAAGGAATGACGGATGATTTTACAGAATGGTATTTTGAGTTAAAAACAAATGATATTGATAATAAAGATTATTGGGCTTCTAAAAAAGCAAATTTTGTGTATTTAGGAACAGAAGTTTTATACAGAATTTATAACAATTATAATACAATTGCCAGTCATGAAGGGGTTATTGATAGTATAAATACAGATGACAATTATGGTGCTGCCGCTAGTAAACTAATTGATACTTACGGTTATAAACCATTGAAAATGCAACCAGATATTGATTGGTCTCCGTTTATTCCTGAATCTGGTAAAAATCAAACAGTAATATTCCGATTAAAGACTTATCAAGATTCTGTAGCACCAGAATTAAAAGCTCATATTAAAATTGATAATAAGTATTTAGGATATGATTCATCTACAAATAAAATAAAAAAATACATGTATAATGATTCTAATGGAACATGGATTGATGAAGAAAACCAGAATGTGGATTTTAATTCAATTCATTTTATCATTCCATATAGAACAGATGGTAGTCATTCATTTGATTTTTTTGATTACAATGATACAAAAAGTGAAGTTAATATTGAACCTAAATCTGGAGATGAGGATTATGAGTTTTCATCATCTGCTTCTGATGATGATGCTTATTATGTAAAGTTGTATGCTGTTTCAAAGGGTAGGGATGCAAATTATACTAATTCATATAGTTTAGTAGTTGATTTAGGCACTGTTCCTATAAAAAGAAGTGAATAAAGATTATATTCTTTTGTTAAAACATTATTTTGCTGTTGCAAAGAATTTAGAAATTTGATATTATATTTTTAATGACACTATAGCTCAGCTGGATTAGAGCATCTGCCTTCTAAGCAGAGGGTCGGCGGTTCGAGCCCGTCTAGTGTCATTTTTTTATTTTAAACGGCTTTAATCTAATTTAATCTAATTTAATCTAATTTAATCTAATTTAATCTAATTTAATCTAATTTAATCTAATTTAATCTAATTTAATCTAATTTAATCTAATTTAATCTAATTTTATTTCATTTAAAATAAAAAAAAACCGACAGATGCAATCTGTCGGTTTTTAGTTAGACTAAATTATTTCTTTGTGAAAACAACATAGTCAAGTTTCATTCCATTTTCACCTGGTTTGTTAGGTCTGTTTGGATCGTTCTGAACGATACGTACTTTTACAGTTGTATCTGCATCAAAAACAAGCTTCATTGGTGTACGAGTTGTGAGCTCATATGTTCCAATTGGTGGATCAGATGGGAATGTTCTGTAGTATGTTTCTCCAACTACTACATTGAATGCATCATGGTTTCCATCTGGAGCGTCTTCGTTTACAAGACCTTCATAAGTACCAGCTGGGAATGTAACTTCACATTCTGCCCATGAATCTGGGTTTAATAATTTTGCAGCGTATCCACCAGATGCTTTTGCATCAGCAAATACGAGGAATTCATCGTAGAACATGTTTTCTACTTCGATTTTAAGTTCTGTACCACTGAATGTGTACTTTGGAGCTTCTGTTGCACGTACTGGTGCTGGAGCTGCTGGAGCTGCTGGAGCTGCTGCTGCAGGAGCATCAGATGATCCACAAGAAGCGAGCATTGCTACTGTTGCAATTGCTGCGAATGTTGAAACGATTTTGTTCAATTTCATATTTTTATCTCCTCCATTTGAGATAATATTATAATATGACAGTATTGAGATTTTATACCGACTTAGTTTTGTAGTATTACGATATTTTTGAATAATTCTTTATTTATTTGTAAAACCAGGAACAATTGGTGCTGTAAATTTCTTTCTCATGTTAGCAAAAAAATCTTCAGCTGTTTTTAGATCAACAATCTTTGCAGGTTCATGGTATTCAACTAAATTGGAAGGTATTTCATCTAGGAATCTACTTGGAACACAGTCTACTGTTGATTGCATGTGTCGTCTTTTTTTACATGATGAAATATATAATTTATCTCTTGCCCTTGTAATTGCTACATAAAAAAGTCGCCTTTCCTCTTCAACAGCAGAATCCCCACCTTCTTCAACAGCCCTTCCGTGAGGAATAAGTCCCTCTTCTGTTCCTATAATAAAGACAACGGGGAATTCTAGCCCTTTTGAAGCATGTATTGTCATAAGATTTATTTTTCCGTTGTCTTCGTTATCGTCCATATCGTCTCTCGACAACAAAGTGATTCTGTTTAAATAGTTATATAAATTTGGATCTGGTGTTTCAGGATTGTTTTCCCACATTTCAATAGAATTTATCAAACTTTCAATATTTAAATATTTAAATCTTGCTGCTTTTTCTGATTTCGGGTTTTCACTGATTAAAAAATCAAAATATCGTATTTCTTCTACCATTGTTCTTACTTTTTTTGCAAGACCGTGACCACCTAGCATAGATTTATTTGATTCTATAATTTTGACAAAGTCTTTTAATGATTCTTTTGTTCCTTCTGAAAAATCACCGTATTCTTCACCTTTAAATGTTAATTCGCTACTCAGCATAAATGAATCAGCTTCTTCTTCTGGAACTTCTAGTAAAGTATTTATTGCTTCCCACAATGAACAAGAAAGATTTTTTGCTATCTCATTTAATTTTTCTATAGTAGTTCTTCCAATACCTCTCCTTGGTGTATTGATGATTCTCAAAAGATTTACATCGTCATCATGATTTGCAATAACTCTCAAATAAGAAATAACATCTTTGATTTCTTTTCGTTGGAAGAATGAAGTTCCGCCACTCATTACATAAGGTAAATTGTCTTGTAAAAAAGCTTCTTCTATTGCACGGCTTTGTGTATTAGCTCTCATTAAAACACAGAAATCATCATATTTTCTCTTTTCTTCAGCACAAATGCTTCTAATACATTCAATAACAAAATCAGCTTCTGCGGTTTCATTATCTGGCATATAAACTTCTATAGGTTTTCCTTCTCCGTTTCCAGACCATAATTCTTTATCTTTACGGTTTGTATTATGCTTTATAACACCATTTGCAGCTGCTAATATTGTTCCTGTTGAGCGATAATTTTGTTCAAGGCGAATTTCTTTCATATTAGGAAAGTCTTTTTCAAAATTTATTATATTTTGATAATCTGCACCTCTCCAACTGTAAATAGATTGGTCATCATCACCAACTACGGCTATATTATTTTCTGAAAGTAACTTCATTAATTCGTATTGTTGATGACTTGTGTCTTGAAATTCATCAACCATTATGTACTTAAATTTTTCTTTATATTTACTTAATACTTCTGGGTGTTCTCTAAAAAGTTTTATTGGTAATGTAATTAGATCATCAAAATCGACGGCATTATATAATTTTAAGCCTTCTTGATAACCTTCATATAGTTGACGATAAATTTCATTTTCAGAGTTCCAGCTTTTTCTTCCAGTTTTTATATCGCTAATGATTATACCAATTTTGTATATATCCATAACTTCTGGAGAATATCTTAGTTCTCTTCCTGTTTCTTTTATAAGTGCATTTCTATCAGTTTCGTCATAAATTGAAAAGTTTTCTCTCCAACCGAGTTTTTCTATATCTTGTCTTAAAACTTTTACTCCAAATGCATGAAAGGTTGAAATTGTTAAGAATGGAAGTTTTTTTCCTGTTAATTCTTTTATTCTTTCTTGCATTTCTTTTGCAGCTTTATTTGTGAAAGTTAAAGCTAGAATTTGGCTTTGGGGAATTCCTGCGTTTAGCATATGGGCAATTCTGAATGTTATAACTCTAGTTTTTCCACTACCAGCTCCAGCTATAATAAGGATTGGACCGTTAATTGTCATAACGGCTTCGTATTGTTCTGGATTTAATTCATTTTTTAAATCTGATAAATCTGTACTCATTGGAATAAAAATATAACATTATGAAGATAATTTGAGAATGCTTTATTAAGTAAATAGTTTAGATTTATTTAATGTGGTACAATGATTTTATGACAGTAGAAGCCTTTATAAAAAAATATAACTTTATTCCAAAAATTGATAATGTATATGAACGAATATTATATGATATGAATTTAGGTTTGTTTGAAGATAAAAGTAAGGCTGGACAAGATATGTTTAATACATGGATACTTCCTCCCAAAAATAAGCCTAAAAATAAAAAAATAATAGTTATTGATGCCGGCGGAACTAATTTTCGGTCTTGTTTAATAACATTTGATGAAAAAGGTGATGTTACTATTTCTGATTTTAGAAAAACATCTATGCCTGGAATAGAAAAAGAATTATCAAAAAAAGAATTTTTTTCGACTATTGCGGATAATATTGACTATTTAAAAGACAAAGCTACTGAAATTGGATTTTGCTTTTCTTATGCAATGAATATGACTGAAAACGGTGATGGAATACCAAATGCCTTTAGTAAAGAAATAAAGGCTCCTCAAGTTATAGGTTGTCTTGTTGGTGAAAACTTAAAAACTGAATTAGAAAGCCGACAATGGAAAACAATTAAAAAGATAAGATTGTTAAACGATACTGTAGCAGCATTATTAGCAGGTGTTGCCACAGCAGAAAAGAATTATTCTAGTTATATAGGATTTATATTTGGAACAGGAATTAACGGAGCTTATATTCAGAAGAAAAAAAACAAAATAGAGGAACAAATAATTGTTTGTGAATCTGGAAAATGTGACAAAATTCCTTTGTCAGAAATAGATATTTCTCTCGATAAAAAGACTAATATTCCTGGACAATATCCTTTAGAAAAATGTTGTTCTGGAGGATATTTGGGAATGGTTGGTTATGAGTTAATACAATTTGCAATAAAAAATTCTTTATTTTCTTTAGAAACAACTTTAAGGTTAAACGAAATAAAAGAATTATCTTTGATAGAAATAAATGAATTTTTGTGTGATACGACAAATTTAAAAAATCCACTTTCAAAGTCATGTGTGACAGAAGAAGATAAATGTAAGCTTTTAAAATTGTTAGATTCAGCTATAGAAAGGGCTGCAATATATGGAGCAAGTATTTTAATGGCGATTTTGATTCAGTGTGATGAAGGAAAATCAAAAGATAGACCAATATGTATTCTCTGTAATGGGACAACATTATTTAAAACTCATAATTTATTACCTAGAATAAAAAATTATTTAGATGCAGAAACAAAAAAGTATAATATTCATTATGAATTATCCTGGTGCGAAAATGATATTTTATTGGGAACTGCAATTGCTGGAGCTGTAGATTGATGAAGATAAAATTAAAGATTTTTTTTATTCTTTTATTAAATTTTCTAGCAATAAATCTTTATTCAGTTACAAGAAGTGGAGTTTTATCTTCTAGCAAAGGTGACATTTCTGTTATAAAAACAAAATATTTTGATATTATTTATCCAGAAGAATGTAAAAATTCTGCGGAGAAAATTTTTTTAGTTTGTGATTCAATGTATGAGCAAATATGCTTGAATTTAAATACTGTTTGCTACCAAAGATTTCCTGTTACAATAACAAAATCCGTAGAAGAACTAAATGCTTATTTTTCAGCAGTTCCTTATAATCGAATTGTTTTATATGACACTTTTGTAAATTCAGAATTAGACACTTATAAAAATACGCTTGAATCAGTTTTTTATCATGAATTAACTCATGCTGTTACTCTTAATATGAAAAATGGGTTTTGGAAGTTTTTATCTAATGTTTTTGCCGATTCCTTAAATCCTGCTTGGATTTCGTTATCTACTTTTTGGAATGAAGGTGCAACTGTATCTTTTGAAAGTAAAAATCAAGATGGAAGGTTAAATAACCCTTTTAATACACAAATTTTAATTCAAGCAAAAATAGAGGATAAATTTCCATCTTGGAGAGATGTAACAGGGTCAAGAGACATTTATCCAGGACAAAATGCATCCTATTTGTTTGGAGCTGGGTTTGCTAACTATTTGCAACAAACCTACGGAATGAAAAAATATTCTGATTTTTGGAAGCAGGCAGGATCTTCGATTTCTTTGTCTTTTTGTTCTGGAGTATTTGAAAAAGTTTATAACTTAAAACTTTCTGATTGTTGGGATGATTATAAAAACTCAATAATAATTCCAAATTCAATAAAACATGAAATTGAACTTTACAAATATTGGAAAGGAAATACAAAAAATTCTCAGATAACTCAGATGGATTCTTCAAACTACGGAATTGTTTGGTATGAGAATAAGGGAAATTCCGTATATTATGCAGAAAAAAAAGAATCTGATTATTGCTTTTCAGAAGTTAAAAAAATTATTTCAATTCCTACTGTAAATCGGCTGTCCCTTAGTAATGATGGTAACTTTTTGGCTATAACAACTATAAAAGAAAAAGATAATAGAAAATCAATTATTTATATTTATGATTTAAAAAAGGAAAAATTTGTCTTTAAAACTGATACAGGTTTGTTTGATGGTTTTATATATTCTGATTCTAAAAGCAATTATCACTTAGTTGCTATATCCTATGATTCAACTTTTGTTATTAATTCATTTATTATTGATTTTGAAAATAAAACTTATACAAAAGAAAAAGTTTATAAACTTAAAAAAAATGCATTGGCCTTTAATCCCTGTTATTATGATGATGGAAAAATTGCCTTTATATACAGAGAAAATCTTGATTGGTGTATAAGAATTACAGATGGAATTACATCTTTTGACTATAAAACCTCCCTTAGTAATGAAAAAAATATTATCAGAAATTTAAAAATTACAGAAAAAAATAACGAAAAGTCTTTTTATTTTTCTTGGGCAAAATTTAATTCTTTTGGAGAAATGTTACCTAGGTTTGGTATATTGACTGTTCATGATAAAGAAGGTTCATTAATTCTGCAAAATCAAGATTTTTCAGGTGGTGTACATAATCCTGTACCAATAACATCAGAAAAGCTAATGTGCATAAATTCTTTTTATGAAAACAAAAATATTTCTGAATTAAATTTAAATACAATAAAAACTGAAAGTACTAAAATAACGGCAGATATTTCTGTTGAAAATGATAAAAAAGATATTAACTTCAACTTAAATACACAAGAAAAAATTTGTAAATATAATCCATTCACTTATTATAAAAATGGAATTCTTTTACCAGTATCGTCTGTTCCCTTATATAATTCAGATTGGGATATAGAAGAAATTAGTTTGTTAGGATTTTCATTTATAAGTTCAAACCCTTGGGGTGATAAAATTATTTCTTTATCAGCAGGTTATGGTTTTGAGAATAAGTTTTATGGGATTAAAGGCAGTATAACAGGCGGAAATAATTCTTATTCATATACTTTTAGTGGTGATAGTAAGTTTAATTCAGAGGGATTTTTACAAAGTTCTGAGGAAATTGTTTTTTCTAAAGTTATTTATAATGAATGTTTTAACACAATAAATTTTGGTTTTAATGGAATGTTTAATTTTGAAAAGGATGATTTTTATACTGTTAATGTTGCTTCATTATCATATTCAAATGTGCATAGGGTTGCAGAAGGGTATTGGCAATTTGGTGGGATTTATCTAGAACCTTTTATTTATGGTGAATACAATTTTTCAAAAAATGTAAATTTAGGATTTGCTTTCGGGGCATATGTTCCGGGAGTTTTTCCATTGTCATTTTCTTTTGATTTATTTCCAAATTCTTCATATTTTGCTCATTTTTATACAAAAGCAGTGTTATTTTCGACAGAGATTCAAAAAGGTATTCCGTTGTTAAGCATATATGTAGACAGATTTTTTATTTCAGCCTTATACAATGGAAAAATATATTACAATTCTCAGCAAAATTTTGAAATTATGAATACATATTCAATTGCAAAAGATGTAACGATAGACGAGTATTCGGATTATTTAGGTTTACGATTTGAAGTTATGTCAGGATTAAATACAGGTATTTTTGCCAATCCAAGCAGTACGCTATCAATATACGGAACTTTGTACTTTAGACCCCATTGTAAGAATTATCAAAATAAGAATGGATTCTCTGTTGGTTGTAATCTTGTCTACTAAGATAAAATAATATAAAATATCAATAAGTTATATAAAATATTGAGAGGAATAAAGTGGCTAGAAGTAAAGGTATCGGAAAAACAATAGTTCTACTCTTTTTAATTATTATAATGTTGTTGGGTGGACTTATGTGGTTTGATTATCTTGGAATAATTCAAGCTAAAAAGTTTTTTGCTCCTTTATACAAACTTTTAGGATATTCTGTACAAACTTCCTCTTCAGCTACTGCGTCAGATCCAATAGAAGCTAATTTAGATGATGATAGATTAAAAAAACGACTTGAAGCATTAGAAATATTAAAACAAGAATTAGACAAAAGAGAAGCTGATATTGCAAAATCTGAAAAATCTAATGAGTCTATAGCTAAAGAACTTGAAGAAAGACAAAAATCTCAAGATGAACGCGAAAAAACATTCAACAATGAACTAAAAATGTACGATGATAGAAATAGAAATATCGAAACAATTTCGGCATATTTGACAAGTATGCCTCCAAAAACAGCTGTAGAACAATTGTTAGGAATGCATGATCAGGACATAATTGACATCTTCCGTAAGACAGATGAACTAGCTGTTGAATCAAAGACAGTTTCCTTAACTTCTGTTTGGTTAATGAATATGCCAGCAGAGCGGGCTGCTGTAATTCAAAGAAAAATGGCAAATAAACCTGAAACTTTGAATTAAATGTAGTTGTGCTTGAAATCGGCCGAGATTTTCGATTGTTTTCTATTTGGAGGTCGTGCCGGTGCAAGCAGTACAACTTAATCAAATTTTGCCTCAAATACAGACACAAAAAACTGAAGTTTCTCATACTTCAAGTTCTGAAAAAGAGAGTTCTTTCTTAAAGTCGTTACGAGAATCAATAAGAAAAAATGATGATGTAACAGAAGAAAGGGCTTATGTTTCTGAGGAAAATCAAGAAAGTAAAACTGAAGTCCAAGACAAATCTAAGAAAAAAACATTATCAGATTCCTCTAAAAATGAAAAAAGTGAAGTTCCTGAGATAACAATTATCCCTGTTAATTCCACAAAAATTGAAGAAAATCAATTTGTTTTATCAGAAGAATTAATTCTTGAAAAAACACTGAAAGTGGAAAATTTAAAGGAAGATAAAAAGTCTGCAACATTAACTAAAAAGCAGTTTGAATGGCTAGTGAACAATAATAACAAAAATGCAACAGAAGAAGTTATTAACGAGTCTGAATTAAAAGATTTAATTCAGAAGTCAGAAAATCTTGCAAACCTAAAAACTAAGTTAAATGATGTTGATGTAGCACAGGAAGAATCAGTAAATGATCCTATCAACTTTTTGAATAATTTGTCAGAAAATATACAAAGTTTCTCTGATGTTTCAGATGATAATGCTTTTAATTCAAAAAACTTAGAAAATGATTTTTCAAATAATAAAATTTCTAAGTTAAAAGTAGTGGATTTGAGAACACAGAATATTGAAAATGATAATCTTGATAATGTTGTTCAAAAGTCGAAAAAAACTGAAGACTTTGAATTACAGTATAAACAAGATAGTAATAATTCATTTGAAATATCAGTTGATCTTGCAAAAAATATTGAACAGAATATTACATCATCAACATCACAAGCAGCTGCAGCTACAAATTCAAATTATCAGAGTATGTTATCTAATTTGATTCAAGCTAATGCTTCTGATTTTGTAAAGGCTAGTTCAATAGTTTTAAATGACAATGATCAAGGTTCAATTAATTTAGTTTTACATCCAGAAAAGTTAGGAAATGTAAAAATTAATCTTTCACTTTCTGACAAATTAATTACAGGTACAATAACAGTTCATTCTCAAGAAGCTTATGATGCAATAAGAGAAAGTATTACATCATTAAAAAATGCTTTTGCACAGAGTGGATTTGAAACAGGTCAATTTGATTTGAACTTTGCTGGGCAACAAAATTTTGCACAGAATCAAGATAGTAATCATCAAAACTTTCAGTCAAATTTCTTAGCTGAAAAGATGTACGGTGAGTATGTATCTTCTTCTGACATAGAAATTGGAAGTATGGAACAGGATATTTCAGAAAATTCAAATTTTTCTGTAAATATAGTTGCATAAAGTGTTAATAATGGCAAAAAAAAATGCCGATAGATAAAAAGTTAGGGTTGACTTATTAAAAATAAGTTAACCCTATAAAACAGATTTTTAAGAAATGGGAGTAAGTATGGATTTTACAGCTACAATGAGTGCTTCTGAAAAATTGCAAGCACAAACAGCCGTAGATGCTTTTAACAAAACACTGACTGTAAACGGACGTAAAGCCAGTAATGAATTGGGCAAGGATGACTTTTTAAAAATTTTAATAGCTCAGCTTTCAAATCAAGATCCAACTAGTCCTCTTGAAAATACTGAATTTATCGCACAAATGGCACAATTCAGTTCTCTTGAACAAATGACAAATATGAGTCAAAGCTTTGAAAAAATGAGCTCATTTATTAATTCTAGTGAAGCTCAGTCAATGCTTGGAAAGACTGTTGAAATAGATTTAGGTGATACAAATGTAAAAGGTACTGTTGAAGCAGCAACTAGAGGTCAAAATCCTCAAGTACTTGTAAATGGCATGTATTACAACATGGATCAAATTAGATCTGTGTATGGATATTAAGCTTAGCTTAATTAATTAATTTTTGGATTTAAAACGAGGGTAGATATATGATGAGATCACTTTACTCTGGAGTTTCTGGACTTCAGAATCACCAAACACGCATGGATGTAATTGGAAACAACGTTTCTAATGTTAACACAACAGGTTTTAAACGGGGCCGTGTTAATTTTCAGGACATGATAAGTCAGCAACTTTCTGGAGCAGCAAAACCAACAGAAGAAATTGGTGGTGTAAATCCAAAAGAAGTTGGATTAGGAATGACAGTAGCTTCTATTGATACTGTATTTACACAGGGAAATCTTCAGTCAACAGGAATTGCCACTGATGTTGCAATTCAAGGAAATGGATTCTTCCTAGAAAAAAATGGTGAAAAGAGTTACTACACTCGTGCCGGTGCATTTAGTTTGGATAGTGAGGGAACTCTCGTTAATCCTGCAAACGGATTCCGTGTACAAGGATGGATGGCTCGTCAGATTGATGGAGAAACAGTTCTTCAGACCGCTGCAAGTACAGAAGATTTAATTATTCCTGTTGGATCAAAAGATCCTGCAAAAGAAACAACAAATGTAAATTTTGCTTGTAACCTTAATAAAAATACTCCAGAAATTCCTGAAGGTGCCAATGCCGCAGATATTGCAAAAGGTACATGGAATACAGAATTTAAAGTGTATGATAGCTTCGGAAATACACACCTTTTGTCAGTGAATTTTACTCGTGTTGTAGGAAATCCAAATCAGTGGCAGGCAACTGTAAATATTGATGCTGATAATGCTGATTTTACACAGACAAGAGTTGGTTTGAATACAACAGACGGAATGGCAAATACATTCTTAATTAATTTTGATAATACTGGTACTTTACAATCAGTTACTGACTCAGCAGGAAATGTAACAAATCCTGAAGGAGAAATCATTCTTCAAGCATCTTATACAGTTCCTGGAGCAAATCCTAACGAAGACGGAACACCTTATCGTCAGACAATGAATATTAATCTTGGAACAATCGGAAGCCAGAAGAATACAGTAACTCAAAGTGCTGCTCAATCTTCTACAAAGGCATTCTATCAAGATGGATATACAATGGGATATCTTGATAATTTCAAGATTGATTCATCTGGTGTAATTACAGGTGTATATTCTAATGGAACAAACCGTGTAATCGGTCAACTTGCACTTGCTACATTTACAAATCAGAACGGTCTTGAAAAGGCTGGAGACAATACTTATGTAGAAAGTAATAACTCTGGTTTAGCAAATATTGGTACATCAGGTGTTGCAGGTAAGGGAAGTCTTCTTGCTGGAGCATTAGAAATGTCCAACGTTGATTTAAGTGAACAATTTACAGATATGATTGTTACACAGCGTGGATTCCAATCAAATGCTAAAACAATTCAAACAGCAGATACTTTATTAGAAACTGTTCTTAGTTTGAAACGATAATATAAGTAATTAAAATATAATTAACCGTTTTGAATAAAGTATAATTTTATTCAAAACGGTTATTTTTTTTGTAAGGCTATGAATAAACATATAATTCTATCTGATTTTTATAAATCAATTTTCAACTGTAAAGTTTATAAAATTGCTCTTGATGCAGGTTGTACATGTCCAAACAGAGATGGAACAAAAGCATTTGGAGGTTGTATTTTTTGTAGTCAAAATGGTTCTGGTGATTTTGTTCCTAATAAAATATTACCTATAAAAGAACAGGTTTTAGAAGCAATAGAAAAAGTTCAAAAAAAAGCAAAAGGAAGATCAGGAAATAACGATGTAAAATATATTGCTTATTTTCAGAATTTTACAAATACTTACGGCGATTATGATGATTTAGAAAAAAAATATAAAGAATCCCTTTCTTGTAAAGATGTAAAAGGTTTGGCTATAGCTACTAGACCTGACTGTATAAATACAGAAATCTTAAACAAAATAAAATGTATTTCAGAAGAATACTTTGTTCAAATAGAATTAGGACTTCAATCGTCAAACGATAAAACTGGTATTTTAATTAATAGACAATATACAACAGCAGAATATGATTATGCTGTAAAATTAATTAAAGAAGTTTGCCCAAAAGTACATTTGGTAACTCATGTAATTTTAGGACTTCCCTCAGAAACAGAAAATGATATGTTAGAAACTATTCGTCATATTGATATTATAAATAGAAGATATTTAGCTAATAATGACCTTTACGGAATAAAAATAACTAATCTATATGTATTAAAAAATACCAAATTAGAAACTTTATACTTACAAAATAAATATAATCCATTAGAAAAAGAAGAATATTATTCATTATTAAAAAAATGTCTTTCTGTACTTTCTAATAATACAGTTATACATAGAATAACAGGAGACCCACCAAAAAAAAGTATTGTTGCACCATTATGGTGTACTGATAAAAAAAGAGTATTGAATGAAATAAATAAGTTTTTAAAATAAATAACTAAAAAAAAAGACTCTTTTGTACAAATTTAGTTTTTTAATAGAATTAAAGTTTGTGTTAAGATATACATACATAAAATCTTGTTCGTCTTCTGTAAGACGAATTTAAAAAATAGGAGCAAAGATTTATGAATCTTTCTGTCTTGTTGTTGCTTGTTGCTTTATTAGCACTTGCATATGCTGCTTTTAACTTTTTTAAGGTAAAAAGGTTAGATGAAGGTACAGATACAATGAAACACATTGCGTCTGCTATTCGTATTGGAGCTAATACATTCATAGAATATGAATATAAAGTATTGGCAATTGTTATTTTAGTTGTTGCTTTAATTGTATGGCTAGCACTTGATTGGTATTGTGCTGTTGCAATTCTTTTAGGAGCTTCAATGTCTGCTAGTGCAGGTTTAATCGGTATGAAGATTGCAACTTATGCAAATGTTCGTGTTACAAACGAAGCTCGTAATACAAAAAATATCGGTCAAACATTAAAAGTTGCTTTCCGTGGTGGATCTGTAATGGGACTTTGTGTTGCAGGTTTTGCACTTTTAGGACTTGCAATTGTTTACTTTGTATTTGGTAAAACTTTAGGTTGGATGGACGACCTTAGTGTATCTACTTGTTGGTTAACAAAATTACAAATCTTAAAATTCCCAAATGTTCTTTCAAATTATGCACTTGGATGTTCTTTAGTTGCAATGTTTAACCGTGTTGGTGGTGGTATTTATACAAAAGCTGCTGATATGGGTGCAGACTTAGTAGGAAAAACAGAAGCACATATTCCAGAAGACGATCCTCGTAACCCAGCTACTATTGCAGACAATGTTGGTGATAATGTTGGTGATGTTGCAGGTTTAGGTTCAGACTTATTGGAAAGTTATGTTGCATCAATAGTTTCTGTTATTGCGTTGGCATACAATCTTGTTGTTAAAGTTGGTGTTGATAATTCAGCATTATCTAAACTTTATTCTTATCCATTAATGTTTGCTGCTATTGGTCTTGTAGCTTGTGTTATTGGTGTTGCATCTTTACTTTTAAGAAATCTTTCAAAATCAAAGAAAGTTCACCAACAATTAAATGCTGCTACATGGATTGGTGCTTCTATTACAATTTTAGGTGGATTAGGACTTTCTTACTTCTTATTCAAAGATTCTGGTATCGATTTTAAATCTGTTGGATTCTCATTTGGATGGATTTCTCCATTTATTGGTGGTGCAATTGGTGTAATTTCAGGAATCGTTATTGGTATTATTGCTGAATATTATACATCTTCTGATTACAAACCAACAAAAATTCTTGCTGAAGCAAGCCGCGAAGGTTCAGCTCTTACAATTACAAGTGGATTAGCTTTAGGAATGAATTCTTGTATGGCTCCTTGTATTGTATTGGGTGTTGGTATTATTAGTGCATACTATATTGGTGGTCTTTATGGTGTTTCTATGGCTGCAATGGGTATGCTTTCCTTTGTTGCATTAACAGTATCTGTAGACTCTTACGGTCCAATTTCTGATAATGCTGGTGGAATTGCTGAAATGTCAAAACTTCCAGAAGAAGTAAGAAATATTACTGATACACTTGATGCTGTAGGAAATACAACAGCTGCTATCGGAAAAGGTTTTGCAATTGGTTCAGGTGGATTGGCAGCATTATCTCTTATGCTTTCTTATATGTACTCAATTCCTGGTGCAGATTTCTCTGCAAACAATGGATTACCACAGCTAAATATTATGAATCCAATGACATTATCAGGAGCTATTGTTGGTGGTGCTATTCCATTCTTATTCTCAGGAATGCTCATTGATGCAGTTGCAAAGGCTGCTCGTAAGATGGTAGAAGAAGTTCGTCGTCAGTTTAAAGAAAAACCAGGAATTCTTGAAGGAACAGAAGATCCTGATTATAAAACTTGTATTGGTATTTCAACAAAAGGTTCTATTGGACAGATGAAAGTTCCAGCTTTGATGGCTGTTGTTATTCCTGTTCTTTGTGGACTTTTATTTGGTGCAGAATTTGTTGGAGGAATTTTAATTGGTTCAACAATCTGTGCTATAATGATTGCATTATTCACAGGAAACTCTGGTGGTGCTTGGGATAATGGTAAAAAATATATTGAACAAGGTGGATTAGAAGGTATCAAAAAAGGTGGAGAAGGCTATGATGAAGTTCATGATGCTTCTGTAGTTGGTGATACTGTAGGTGATCCTTTAAAAGATACAGTTGGTCCTTGTATGGATATCTTTATTAAGATTATGGCAACAGTATCTCTCGTTGCTGTAAATGTCTTTGCACATTACAATTTGTGGACTGTTTTGTTTAAATAAACATAATTAATTAAAAGACTGTCTGTAAAGAAATCTTTATAGACAGTCTTTTTTTTTGCATTTTTTATAAATGTGTCATAAAATATAAGTGTATATAGACTATTTGTTTAGGAGATTATTAGATGATAGAAAAGATTCAATGGAGTGATGAATATTTATTGAATATTCCAGAAATTGACGAGCAACATAAAAAACTTTTGTCTTATGCAAATAACCTTTATGAAATTGTAGTAGGCAGTAAAGAAGAATTTAAAAATAAAATGACCAATGTTTTAAAGGATTTAACAGAATATACACAATATCATTTTGAAAATGAAGAGAAATTTATGGCTGATAATGATTATTATGGTATAGATGTTCATAAATTGGCTCATGATGGATTTATATTAGAAGTAAAAAAACAAATTAACCAAATAAACGATGAAGATGTTGAAAGTGCAGAGAAATTTTATATTTTTGTTACAAAATGGGTTTTAACACATATTGCTAAAGCTGATAAAGTTTGGGCAAATTTTATAAAAGAGAAAAAATAAATATTACAAAATTATTATCATGAAAGAAGAAAGAAATATAGTAATACACGGAATATATAAACACTTTAAAAACAAATACTATATTGTGGAAGATGTGGCATATCACTCAGAAACACAAGAAGAATATGTTGTGTATAGAAGACTATACGGAGACAATTCTCTGTGGATTAGAGAAAAAACTATGTTTTTAAGCGAAGTTGACCATGCAAAGTACCCTAATATTAGCCAAAAATACCGTTTTGAACTAGTAAGCGAAATACAAGAGCAATAAAATTAATTATTCAGAAAAGAGTTTTGTTGATAAATATCTATCTCCTGTGTCAGGTAATAAAACAACAATGTTTTTCCCTGAATTTTGTGGTTGTTTTGCAATATTAATTGCAGCCCATAACGCAGCACCACTAGATATACCAACAAGAATACCTTCAGATTTTCCAATGAGTCTGCCAATATCAAAAGCATCGTCTTCTGTTACAGTAATTATTTCATCATAAACTTTTGTATCTAATACTTTTGGAATAAAACCGGCTCCAATTCCTTGTAAACCATGAACTCCAGAAATTCCTTTTGTTAAAAAAGGAGAGGAACTTGGTTCTATTCCAATTACTTTTATATTTGGATTTTTTGATTTTAAATATTGCCCCACACCTGTAATTGTTCCACCAGTACCAATACCTGCAACAAAAAAATCTATATTACCATCAGTGTCATTCCAGATTTCAGGACCGGTTGTTTCCATATGGGCTTTAGGATTTGCAGGATTGTCAAATTGACCTGCTATAAAACTATTCGGAATTGATTGATTTAGTTCTTCTGCTTTCTTAATTGCTCCTGCCATACCTTTAGAACCTTCTGTTAATACTAATTCAGCTCCGTATGCTTTCATTAAAATTCTTCTTTCAATTGACATAGAATCAGGCATTACAATTATAAGTTTATAACCTTTTGATGCAGCCATTAATGCAAGTCCAATACCTGTATTACCAGATGTAGGTTCAATAATTGTGGTGTTTTTGTTTATTTTGCCTTCTTTTTCGGCAGTTTCAATCATCATCTTTGCAACTCTATCTTTTACACTTCCTGCTGGATTTAGATATTCGAGTTTAGCATAAAGTTTTGCATTAAGGTTTAATTGTTTTTCTATATTACAAAGTTCTAATAAAGGTGTATTTCCTATTAACTGATGAGCAGAAGTAAAAATCTTTGACATATTTCCTCCATAATATAATAAATATAAGTCAAAAATAAAATACAGCAAACATAATATCTTAAAAAACATAAAAAATAAATATAAATACAAATATTTGTGACATTGTTTAAGTTTTTATCATTTTACACTTTACAAAAGTCGGGGGGGGGGTGCTACACTTCTAAGTATATTTTTATGAACATAATGGAGGAGTAAAAAGTTATGTTAAAAAAGCTTAGAAATCTAGCATTAATTTTTGCATGTATGTCATTAATTTTTGCAGGAGTGTCATGTTCTTCTAGTGACGATGACGACGATGACGGAAAAACAACAGAACAAGAAAGTGGTCCAGATGCTGGTGGAAACAATGGTGATGGAAACAATGGTAGTGGTGGCGGAAGTGGTTCTGGCTCAACAGGTAGTGGAAGTGGTTCTGGTTCAACAGAGGAAAAGTCTCCGTATGTAGGAACTTGGACTGGAAATGTAACTATTGAAGGTCAAGCTTGTTCATTATCTGCTACATTAAATGATGATGAAACTCTTGTTGCATATCTTTCTATGGAAGGATTTACAGATGGTACTTGGAGTGAAACGGATTCTGGTGTGTCACTTACCATTGGAAAGGAAACCGTATCTGGAAAATTAGATAATGGAAATTTGGTAGTAAATTATGGACAAGACATTCCTTTAACAAAAGTAGACACAACTGATTATGTAGGAACTTGGAAAGGAACATTGGGTGGTGCAACACTTTCTATTAAATTAAATGCTGATGGAACAATGTCTGGGTATAGTCCTATTATGGATCCTACTAATATAGATGGTTTTTGGATAGGTACTAATGATGGTGTAATGATTGGAGCAGACGTTGGAGACGAAGATCCAGAAGAGGGAATTATTCCAGGATCTTTACAAGGTGATAAATTAGTAATTAATTTTAAGGGACAAATTGAATTAACAAAAGATAGTTCTAGTAGTGGTGGAAGTTCTAGTGGTAACGAAGGAGGAGGTGAAAGTATCTCGGAATCAAAAGCCTCTGTTGAAAATCTTTCTTATGACAGCGACAATCTTAACAACAAGATTTTTAGACGTGTAGACGGCGACGGTGATATCAAATATCATCTTTTCAAAGACGGAAAATGTTATGAGAGTAGTTCTTCTGAGACATTTAGTAAAGAAGATGATGACGATCCTATTATTATAAGTTACAAAGACAAATTCTATCGACTAGATCCAAGTAAAGTATGTAACCGCACAAGTGGAAATGGACTTTTTGCAACTTTTACGGCAGGAAATGGCGTTACCATTACTTTAAAATCTGATGGAACAGGCTCGGCTTCTGGTGCGGAATTCAATTTTACTAACGCTAATGGTGAAATAACATTAAGTATTTTTCCTTCTTGGAAAGTCTTATACGATGGTTCAAAACTCTTTTTAATAATGGATCCTGATAATAATGAACTAATCTTCGTAAAAAATCATAATTAAGATATAGTAGTACTATTACTCCCTTTTCATTACTTTAACAAGGGAATAATACATTCCTACTAATCACTTAAGACGACTAGAAAAACTCTAGTCGTCTTTTTTTTATACTGTAGAATATTTGTTAGGAGGACAGTTGTATTGATGTGTCCAGAAGAAAAAATGAATATTGTCTTATATTTCAGGCAAATGCGATTCAAATCTTAGGCAAATGTGGTTTGAATTTCAGGCAACTATGACTTAAATTTCAGGCAAATGCGATTTGGATTTCAGGCAAATGTGATTCACACTTGCCTGATTTTTTATTTTAAAAGTAAGGTGTGTTTTTTACATAGCACCCCATTCTAAATTTTTTACAAATACTTCTGAAAAGATTTTTGGAGAGTCTTTATTTTGATAATATATTCCTAGTTTAAAATAATTAAGGTAATTACGCTCTACAGTTTCATGAAATGTATGATTTACTTTGATTTGTGAATCTCTGTATATCTTTAATGTTCCATTATTAATTTCCATAGAAATAGAAATTTCATCTCCATAATTAAAACTACCTAAAGGATATTTGTGAGTTGAATCAGGTTTTGTTTTACCATCTGCTTGATAATTACATACAACAGCATTAAGTTGATAATTTTCAACTTCAATTCTGCATAATGGAGAGTCTTTTAAGTCACAACACTGTAAAAATTGCCCAACTGTGTATCTAGCTTCTAAGGGGTTAGTTGTTGTTGTAAAAAATGTGTAAGAAAATTTTTGTTTATCTTTAAGTTTCCACTCTTTACTGTTTTTTAATTCTACTCTAACAGAAGAACCGTTTTTTGATTTACCTTTGTCTGATGCGTCTAGAGAAAATCTTAGGTATTCTGTGTTTTTTTCGTCTGTATATAAAGTAAAATATTTATTTTTAAATCCTTTAGTTATAGGTCTTGATAACATACCTCTGCTTTCTGAACCACTAGGATATTGTAAATCAATACCATTTACATTTTTAAAAAATTTATATGGAGGCTGAGCGTTTTTTAGTTCTTCTGTTGTCATATAAAAGTTAACGCTGTCGGATAAGGTAGATGATTTCACATCCGTAGTTTTACATGAAATCATAGCAATAACAATAAATATTGATAATATTAGTTTTTTCATCATCTTTTAGTCCATTAAATAGTTATAATCAGGTCCGATTCCGCCTTCTTCTTGACCTTCTGTAGGTGCTTCAAGTTCTGATTCAAATACTCCAAAGCCATCTTTGTTTTCTAGTGAAGCATTTAAATTAAATCTTAAAGGTTCTTTGTCCCTAATAATTAGTTCACTTCCAAAACCTGATTTGTATAGTTCCTTTTCTAGGCGATACAAACCTAAGGTTCTTCCTGTATAATTTGAATGTACGGTACATACATTTGTTGGTTGTGTTCCTTCAAGATACCAAGCTGTAACTTTACTGTTACCACAATTTGGTGTTAAAATTCCTCCACTAACAGAACATACTGTTGCTTCTATTACACCTGTTGCTGGCTTTGAGAACTCTTTCATAGGTAGACCAGAATGTATTTTATTCATATAATCTGCCCATGCATATCCTGCCAAAGTAGATCCTGTTAATTGTAATCCCAATGATTGTCCTGGTGTATCAAATCCAAACCAGAATACAGATGTATAATATGGTGTAAATCCTACAGACCAAGCATCAGCCCAGTTTTGTGTAGTTCCTGTTTTTCCGGCAGCAGGAATTTGATATTTTTTGCCGTTTGTATCATTGTATGTAAATTTCTTTCCGTTAGATGAAGGTCCTGCAAGTGTTCCTGATTTTACAGTATTTTTTAGTAATTCTGTCATTACAAACGCTGTTTCTGGTGTTATTACTTGTGCTGTATTACCTTTTTCTAATTGTTTAGAACGAATGTCTTTTTCGAGATTTATAAATATATTTCCGTTTTTATCTTCTACACTTCTGATTGCTATAGGTGTAATTTCTTTTCCACCACTTGCAAATACTGAGTAAGCTCTTGCTACTTCTATTGGTCTTACAGAACAAACTCCTAATCCTAATGGGTATCCAGGAACAAAGGCTCTGTTTGGTACTTCTTCTTTTGGTATGCCTAAAAGAGCTACTGTTCTGTCAATAGCTGCTTCAAATCCAATTCCGTCTAAGACTTTTAATGATGGTACATTCATTGAATGGGCTAGGGCATACCATAATTCTACATCACCTTTCCATTCTCCTCGGAAGTTTTGTGGAATATATGGTTTTCCATCTGCTGTATGGAATACTACTGGGGTATCAGAGATTATGGTTGTTGGTGTAAACTTTCTTGAATCAATTGCTGCACTGTAGTAAAGAGGTTTAAATGAAGAACCTGGTTGGATTTTTGCTTGTACTGCACGAATAAACTGGTTTTCACTGTCGAATTTGCTTCCACCTACTAAGGATGTAATGTAACCTGTTTCATTTTCTAAGGCTATCATTGTTCCTTCTATAGTTGTTTTACTTACATTTTGTTTTGCACTTACATTTGATTTGTTTACAACTCCTAGTTTTAGGGAGTCTATACCAAACATTAATGACATAACATCTATTACTGGATTTATAGAACTTGTATATGTTGCTTTTGCAATAGTTTCGTTTCTTTGTTTGCTTACTTTTAATCCATTTAAGTTAAATGTTAGTGTTAAAAGTTCTGTAATTGGTGTATATGTTTTTACAGCTTGATCTGTTCTTACGCTTGTAGACCTTTTATAAGTTCTGTTTGCATAAGCGATATATCTGTTCATTGTATCTTGTGCAATTCTTTGATTTTTTAAATTTAATGTTGTGTTTACTGTAAATCCACTTGTATAAATATCATCTGTTCCGTAGATTAAATCACCTAGTTCTCGTCTTACATACTCACTGAACCAAGGGGCTTGATCATCATGATTGAATACAGCTGCTGATGATGTTCTTGTATAGTCAAAGTTAGCCCAATATTCATCAAAGGATTCGTCTGCTTCTTCTCGTGTTAAAAAGTTAGATGCAACCATTGAGTTTAAAACATCTTTTTGACGATCCATTGCACGATTTGGATATTCAAATGGATTGTAAAAAGCAGGATTAGATAATTGAATTACAAGTATAGCTGCTTCTGCTGGTGTTATTTCTCTTGCATCGTGACCAAAATAATATTTAGATGCAGCATTTACTCCGTATCTTCCACCACCGAAATAGATTTTATTGAGATATAATTCAAGAATTTCATCTTTTGAATATCTGCGTTCCATTTGAATTGCCCACCAAAGTTCTTTTAACTTTCGTTTGATAGACATTTCTGTTCGGTCACAATAAAGTGTTCCTGCAATCTGTTGTGTTAATGTAGAACCACCACCTAATGAAACACCTGTAAGTTTTCCTACAACAGCTCTTAATAAAGCTTTTACGCTAAACCCATGATGATCATAAAAAAGTCTGTCTTCACGAGTAATAAGGGCATCAATCATGTGTTGAGGCAATTCATTAATACTAATAATTTCTCTTTTTTCTTCACTTGAAAATTCTGTAATAAGTTCGCCATTTATATCAACAATTTTTGTTGGTAATGCTGTTGAAAATTCAGAAAAGTATTCATTATCTATAATATGTTTTGTTGACGAAAGAGCTAATCCTAAACCTGCACCCAAGAATAGTGCACACAAAAAAAGTCCGAAAACAAGTACATAAGTCGACTTTCGTATTTTATTCATAATTATATAGAATAAGGAATTAATGGTCTTATGTCAACGAAGTAAAGAATCTTCGTTTATATAAAAAAAAGGCCAGCTATTTGCTGGCCATGCCCATCAGGCAGTTGGGTGTCAATGGGTGGGAGGGGATAATTGAACACCCAACATTAATATTATCGTCACGGTTAAAAAAAAACTTTAACTTTTTTTATAAAATATACCCAATTTTAATTAAAAAAAATAATTAAGAATAAGGAAAGTTACAAAGATTTTATATTTTTTATTCTTCTGTTATTGTTGCATCAATATTTAAGTTTACAGTGTAGGAACGACCATTTATTACTGATACTTTTTTTACGATTTCATAATCGCCTATGATAAATTTAATTGTATGTTCACCACTTTGTACAATAAATGTTTCTTGTGTGTTTGTTAGTAATTTGTCATTAAGAAAAACTTTTGCATTTTCTGGTGCTACAATATCTATTGTTGGTTCTATGCTTTTTAATAATACATCTAAATTAGTTGTTTTTATTTGTTCAATTCTGAATGTTCTTGTTTCGTTTCTGTATGCTTCACTTGTTATAGAAAGATGATGTTCTCCTGTTTTTAGGAGAATTGGCATTTTATTAAAATCTACTAATTTATCATCAACATAAACTGTGTAGGTTTCTTTTTTGAGAGGAGGTTCTTGTATTTTTAAATTAAAATATCCTTCATCACTTAAAACTGGTTTTATAGAAATATCAAAATTTGAGAGTGCTAAAGATTCTGGAACACCTTTCATTGCTATTTGAAATCTAAAGAATACGCAATTATTTTTTATTGTCGGTGTTTTTTGTATTACAATAGCATAAGGACTTTCTTTTATAGAAAACTTACTACTTATTGGTATGTAGACAGTTTGTGATAGTTTTGCAGGTACAGTGTTTACAGATATTCTATTTCCTTCATAGTCTATAATTTTTTGAGTTGGGGCAGGGATTATATTTTCGTAAAGAGAATATACTACACTGTCTCTGTAATTTGTTATTATTTCTGGGATTTTAATATTTAATTCTAAACCAACAATAAATGTCATATCTTCTGGAAAAGAAATAGATAATGCATCATTCATTCCAACAGAAACATTTGTAATCTCATAATCTTGGTTTATTTGAACAGAATGTACTTTTCTTACACGAAAAGTTTCTGATGTTAAAGAAAATATCAGTACTTGTAAAAGAGAAAAATAAATTAGCTTTTTGAATATTACACTTTTCATTATCTATATAAAATATATAGAAATATTGAAATATAGTATAGGTAAAAATATTAACTTTGCTTATTTTATCGAAATAAGTTCTTCTGGATTTTTAGTATTTCCATTTTGTCTAATTTCAAAATGAAGGTGAGGTCCTGTTGATGCTCCTGTTGAACCTACTTTTCCTATTAAGTGTCCAGAATTAATTTTTTCTTCTTTTTTTACAAGAATTTTTGAGAGATGTGCATATATACTGGTCATATTATTAAAGTGATTTATTATAATGTAATTGCCGTATATAGAATTAAAACCTGTATATATAACTTCCCCTGATTTGCAAGCAAAGACATCTGAGCCTTCTGGAGCTGCTAAATCAATTCCAGAATGAAACTTCCATTTTCCAGATATGGGACTTACTCTGTAACCATAATTTGAAGATAATATACTATTTTTTAACGGAATTTTCATTGTAGTGTCTAAAAAAAATGTATAAGTTGTTAAATCAAATTTTTCGTTGTAAAAAAAATAATATAATTTATTATCAATCTTTACTTGTAATGTTTCTTTTTTGTTTTGTGATGTTAAGTATTTTTTATGTAAGAGGAGTTCCCAGGTTGAAGTTGGTTTTTCTGGTATAAAAAGTCCAGAAAATGTTGGAATTATTAAGACTTTATTTGCAATTGTTGAGTCTGCTGTTGTTATATTGTTTAAGGTTGATATAGTTTCTGCTGAAATGGGGGTAAATCTTGATTTTAACCATAAAAAGTCAAATTTGGCAGGAACAAGAACTTTATAGAACGAAATAATTACATTTGTTTTATTTTCATCTTTATAAAATTCTTTATTATTATGAAGTATTTTATTGTTATAATCTGCATCTTCTTTGAATTGTAAGAAAAGAGAATCTCTTTCATTTGGATTTTGAATTAAAGGTAGTTTTGAAGAATCTATATTTATAACTGTTGTACAGTAAAGTTTACTGAGAAAAGTTATAATAAAAAAAATAAATATAAATCTATTCTTTTGATGAATCATAGATTTTTGTTGTAATTTTTGTATTATCCTTAAATCCAAATGAGATAATACCGTATAATAGAATCATAGCGATTATTATTGGAATTATTAAAATCCTTTTTCCGATTAGAACTACTTGTACACATCCATATACGCCTAAACAGATTATAAAAATTTTTAGTAATGTAATTAATGATTCTTTTAGTCCTGTATTAATTATTTTTTTTGTAAGTATATAGATAAAAATTGCACCCATTACAGAAAGTATTGTAACTGTGTAAGTTTTTGGTAATTCTGTTGCAAATTTCCAAAGAGGAAAAACAAATGCAATTCCAATTAAAACACATAATGATAATAGAAAAACTATCTTACTAACAGAAAATATTAATTGTTTATAACCTTTTGTAATTTTAGATAACATTCTCTTATGATAACTTAAGTAAACAAAAAAAAACAGACCCTAGAAACTAGAATCTGTTTTTTTTGATTAAAGTTGTTTTTATTCTTCTGAAATTGCAGTTGCTGGACATTCTGAAGCACATGTTCCACAACTAACACATTTAGAAGCATCGATTTCGCGATGACCTGCGTTCTCGCTGATTGCTCCTACTGGACAATCTGGTTCACAAGTACCACAGTTTACACAAGCATTTGGATCGATTTTATAAGCCATTTGTATTCACCTCTATTTTAGTGATAATATATATTTAACATACCATAAGTTTTTGTATAAGACAAGAAAAAAACAGGAGTATTTATGAAAAAAAATCAATTGGCCAATATTATTGATCACACAAACTTAAATCCATGTGCTACAGAAGCTGATATTGAAAAACTTTGTAACGAAGCAATTAAATATAATTTTGCATCTGTTTGCGTAAATCCAGTGTATGTGCCTTTTTGCCAGAGTTTATTAAAAGATTCTGATGTAAAAGTTTGTACTGTAGTTGGATTTCCTTTAGGTGCAAATTCAATTGATGATAAAGCAAGTCAGGCGGCAATAACTGTAAGTGAAGGTGCTGATGAAGTTGATATGGTTATAAATCTTGGTCTTGTTAAAGAAAAAAAATGGGATGATATTTACGAAGAAATTTATGCAGTTAGATGTGCTATTGATGATGTAGAACTTGATGAAGATTATAAAGTTGTTTTGAAAGTTATTTTAGAAACTTGCTATTTATCAGATGATGAAATAGTTGAATGTTGTAAAGTTGCAGAAAATGCTGGTGCTGATTTTGTAAAAACATCTACAGGTTTTGCAATTATAAAAGATAGTGAAGGTAAGCTTCTTCCAAACGGTGCTACAGTTCATGCTGTTCAGCTTATGAGAAAGTCAGTAAGTGCAAATATTGGTGTAAAGGCAAGTGGTGGTATTGGTGATTACGAAAAGGCCATAGAAATGGTAAATGCTGGTGCCAATAGAATAGGGGCTTCTGCCGGTGTTAAAATTGTAAGTTAAACTTTCTGCCAGAGCATCTTATTATCTTTTATTTCAAGTTTAATTTTATTTGCATTGTGCAAAGCTGAAATATAAGAGCGTAAGGTGCTTCCGATTAAAAAGTATTGTGATGTTTTTAGCGAAATATTATTTCTGTCTGCAACAGATTTTAGAATCTCTTCTGTTGTTTTAGGTACTTTTAATTCGTCTAAAATCATATTTTCAGTTTCTAATAATGCTAAAATATTTAATTCTGCTAAACCTTCTATTTCTGTAACAAAGTTTCCATGTCCTGGAATATAATAGTCTGCCTTTATTTTGCTAATTTTGAGAAGAGATTGTTTCATTTTTTCTTCATCAAAAAGATACTGAATCCAATATTTCTTTATAATATTTCTTCCGCTAATGGCATCTCCTAAAAAAAGACTAGATTTATTATCTGTATCTTCTATTAAATATCCTGCTTGATCTAGATAATGTCCAGGAAGAGATATTACTTTTAGTTTAATTTGTTTATTTGAATTATCAGTAGACAAAACTATAGTTTCTTCATTTGAAAGTCTTTTATTTACTGTACAAGGTTTTGCAAGTAGAAATTTAGAACGCATTTCATTTATTGGAGTTCCTCCCCATATAAGAGAAGTTTCTAGTTCTGGAAACTCCATTAAAGCGGCTTCGCCTTTTGTTGCCCATAGTTGACAGTTGTAATGTTCTACAAAATAAGAGTTTCCACCACAATGATCTGCATGGGAATGTGTGTTTATTATAGCTTTTAGATTAAAACTCTTAAAAGTTTTCTTCAGAAAGTCAGAAATGATTTGTGCTGTATCATCATCATTTCCTGATTCAATTAAATATATATCCAAACTATTATCTAATGTTGGAATTGTAATAATTCCAACATTAGTAGGCATGGAAAGAATATAAACATGTTCGCTTATTTTAATTAATCTTTCTGAAGTTAATGCCATAAATTTATCCGTTAAAGAGTTAAATCTCCGTCTTTAATCCAACCGATTTTGCGGAAAAGTTTACCGAATGCCCAACACAAAACCCCAGGCAAAACAAAACAAATCAAAATCAAACCGAGCCAGTTCATAAAATTAGGAGAAATTGCAGCAGCACCGTGAGCAACAGCTGTTTCCGAAGGGTTAAACCATCCTGTAACAACACCAATTTGACCAACCAAACCACAAGTTCCCATACCAGAACTAACAGCAGCTCCATTCATTTCCATTTTGAACAAACAAGTTGCAATAGGACCAGTAATTGCCGAAGCCAAAGTTGGAGCAATCCAAACCTTAGGATTTTTAATAATATTTGGCATTTGAAGCATACTAGTTCCAAGCCCTTGGGAAAGAATACCACCCCAACGGTTTTCCTTAAAACTCAACACCGCAAAACCCACCATCTGAGCACAACACCCAGCAACAGCAGCACCACCAGCAAGCCCAACAAGCCCAAAAGCCGCACAAATAGCAGCCGAACTAATTGGCAAAGTCAAAGCAACACCAACAACAACCGAAACCAAAATTCCCATCCAGAACGG
>JAGBBT010000043.1 GCA_017938365.1 Treponema sp. | reverse complement strand
CTTTGTTTATATCTTTAATCTCTTGTTCTGAAAGTCCTAACTCGTTCATTGCTTGGGATAGACTTATTTCTTCCAATTCCCCTTTGTTTATGTGTGGAGTTAGTGCAAATAAGTTTGTTATACACAATCCTAATATTATTAAAGCTATTGGTCTTTTCATTTTTCTTCTCCTGTTAATGGATTTAATCTATATTCTTTCCAATTCCAATAATTTTTCGCTTAGGTCTAACATTTCTAGCATTGCCCCAATATCAAATTTTAATGAATGAAGATTTGCAAAACCTGTGTCAGCAAGATATTATTTTTCTAATCTGGACAAAGTTTTCTTGCCAGAAATATCATATCTTTTTGTTTTATTTACTACACAAAACAGCAATAATGTCAATTTGTATGGTTATTTGTATGGTTATATCGAACGAAAATAAACTAATTGGCATTTAGTTCGATATAAGTCATGTATAGATTTTCTGTTATAAAGATAAGTATAATATTATGATTTGATAGTGTCGTTTATTCTATTTCCCAATGTCCATTTTTATCTGCGCCAACACGCTTTAGAAAGCCGTTTTCTTGTAGTTTTTTCATATTTTGAATAATGCTCTTTCTTGAAAGTCCAATAATTTGTGAAAGTTCATCTTGCGTGATAAATGGATTTTCTTTTATTGCTTCCAATATCTTTTGTTGATTTACAGTAACCTTTGGAGTAACCTTTACAGTAACCTTTATTTCAGTTTCTATAATTTCTTCGATAGTTTTCATAAGTAATGAAAGCATAAACTCTATAAATGAAGTAGAATCTGCATCGTTATCACTGGAATTTAGAACATTATAATAATCAGCTTGATTTTCCTTTATCAAAGATTCTACTGGAATCCATGCAAAAACTTCTTTCCATTCTTTTAAGATTGCAGTTTGCCATAATCGACCAATTCTGCCATTTCCATCTTGAAAAGGATGAATAAACTCAAACTCATAATGAAATACACAGCTTTTTATAAGTGGATGAACATCACTTGTTTTTAACCAATTAAATAAATCTGACATTAAAAATGGAACTCTGTCTGCAGGTGGAGCAAGATGTACAACTTGATTTCCATCAAAAATTCCAACACCATCTTTTCTATATTTTCCGTTTTGAGAAACTAAATCCTGCATCATAAGAGAATGTGCTTTTAACAAATCTTTTTCATCATAGGGATTAAGAGTTAAAAGCAATTCGTAGGCTTGGATGGCATTTTTTACTTCTTGAATCTCATTTGGACTACCTAAAACCCGTTTGCCATCAATAATTGCAGTTATCTGTTCTATGGTCAGCGAGTTGTTTTCTATTGCAAGTGAGGAATGAATAGTTTTTATACGATTTTCTTTTCTTAATTTGATTTGAAGAGGACTGTTTTCAAGAGAATTTATTTCGCCAACTTTTTCTGAAATACGAGAAATATAATCTATTATTTTTGATGTTATTTTAAATGGTGGTTGGTAGTTTGATATATTATCTTTATTTATCATTATCCTGTTCTTCCATATAAATCAAATCTGCTATAAAACACGAACTTTGTTTTTATACACGATATTTTAACATTTTTTTGATAAAAAGTTTACTTCTTTTAAAACAAATTCTCCTACAAAATTTATGTTATCCTTGATTTTCTTCTAAATAAATAATTCTTTGATTTTCCGATAATACGAAACCTCTTTTTTCCATTTCTTTTTGAGTTTCATCAGAAACACCAATTTTCTAGTCTAGCGGCTCCTGTTCTTGGATATGAATTTTCATTTGTTTCCTCATACAACCACTTCCAACCATCTTCTGTTTTCGAAAATACCTTTTCTATCATTTGATTTGGGGTTTCTGTTGTTAATCCCCAGTAGTGAAGTATCATGCATAAACTTGTGATGTTACAGCTTCTCCATGCCATTGGGTATTTGGGACCTATTGTTGTTTCTATTTCTTCTATTTCTTGTGCTTTTTGATTAATTACTTTTTTAATTTCCCTTTGCTGCCAGACATAAGTATTATCTCGTTGTGTAAAAAATGGGACTGCAAGGTTTCTTTTATGTGAATTACTCATTTATATCTCCAAACAACCAATATTCTTTATTTGTATATAAGTTTATTTCTGCTAAGCATGTATCTGAATATTTCTGTCCTTTGAAAATATCAGTTACATAAAAATGAGTGTCTGATAGGAAATCAAAATATTGATATGACATTTCATTATCTTTGAACTCAATATTTATTGGATCTGGATATAAATTTGTTGTCGTAGCTAATACCCCACATTTCATTTTAAATATTCTGCTATTTGAATTATACAAATTTTTGTTAGCAGCATATCCATTAATTATACCTATTCTTTTCACATAATATTGCCCTCTATATTGAAATATAACTTTCATCAAATCATCTTCGGTGTTTTCTACATAACTTGTTGCAGGATTACCGTCAAAGGCATTTTGGATGCTGTATTTTAATGGGCTTTTTGAGTCAAAGAGAAAACTTGATGCTTGGATTCTTATTCGTCTATCAGAATCATTAAAGGCTTTTGACAAATCCTCTTGTATATTTACACTTAAAAATTCTGTCGAATTACTTCCGAGTATCTGGTCTTTACATGTATAAAATTTTATTGAAACAATATCTTCGTCCCATCTTGTTCTATCAACTGAAAAAGATACACCTACTTCTGTTATAAAAAATCCTATTTCTTTTTCATTTAGAGGTTTTATCATTATATCGTTAAATATAAAATATCCCCAATCATCTGTTGTGGCACCATATACTTTATATTCTAACTCTTTAATTTTATATATATCTTTGAATTTATCTTTTGCATATACAATTTGTTGAACTCTATGATATTTAAAATTACTAAAACTCTCTTTTGAAAGAACTTTATCACAATATGTTGAATCAAAAAAATCATTCATGTTTTGGTTACAAACAAAAACTCTGAAAAATTCTATATTATTTACAATTTCTTTGTATACTCGCTTTTCTTGAATAATATATTCTGGGGAAGCCCAACTATCTGATTTGAATTGGTCTATATCAGAAATTACTTCTTCTTTTGCTAAAAACTCTTTTTCTTCTTCCTCTGATAACCTTGTCAACTTTTGCCAGCTGTTTGGCATCATGTTTTTGAGTTCTGGCGCTTGTGCATGAAGTGTTGCTATTATTGTTAGTAGTATTATTGTTGTTAGTAGTTTTTTCATCGTTTCGCTCCTTGGGTACGTACAATTAATTTTGAATTTAATTTTGATGCTATATCTTTTTCTTCATAAATTATTCTACAAAAAATTTCCATTTCTCCATCAAATTCTTCGTCTAAGACTTTCTCAATATCAAAATTAAACTCAATTTCAGTTTCAATCTCATCTTTATTGATAGTTATGTCTTGTTCAAGAATAAAGTCATTTTCTGTTGTGTAATTTTTTTCCCATAATGGTGTATCTTGTGTAACTCCTAGATAATTTAAAACCATAGCAAGACATGTTATATTACAACAGCCATCCCAAAGTTTTACTTCAGAATTGTTTACAATTTCACCTTTAGAATGAATTACTTTTCCAGTTTTATTTTTTGGGTCAGTCTCATATTTTTGTTTCCAAATATATGAATTTTCTCTTTGACTAAAAAAAGGAACAGCTAAATTTACACTCATAGAAATACCTTAAAAAAATAAACTAGAATCATCAAATACAAGATTTATTTCTGCAAGGCAAGTATCCGAATATTTCTTCCCAGCATATGTTTCATCAATTTGAAGTGTCAATCTATATAATTTTCGTTCAAAAACGAAAAATTGAAAATCTAACTTATTATCAGAACATATATTCATCATAGGGTTATTTTTGGACCCATAAATAATTTTCTTTATTCTATTGTTAGCTAAATAAACTGTATCATTTAAAGCATACCCATTAATAATATAAATTCCTGATACTTTTTTATCACTGTAATAAGATTTATATGGTTCAAAGTTAAATTTTATTTCAAATAAATCATTTTCCGTATCTTCAACATAACTAGTAGACGGGTCACCATCATAGGCATTCTGCGCAGAATATTTAAATGGATTATTCTTATCAATTAATGGATAATCAACTTTTACTTCACAGACTGGAGTTTTATCTATTAGATTATTAATACCCGTTCTGAAAATAAGATTTTCACTCTGTCGATCCATTTTATATGTCATAGTTTCTTCATCCAAACCATGAGTTGAATGTGTTATCCATAACTTTGTTTTAAATACAAAAACATTCTCTCCACAAATCCTAAATTGATAATTATTTGCTTCTACGCCAATTGTACTTTGTAAGCCCTTAAATCTTACATCACTAAAATATATCAATTTATCATACTGAATAAATTTTCCATTTGATGGAACATACAGAATTTGTCCTAAACATTTTCGTTCTATCTTATCATTTTCATCAAGATTCAGATTTGTTGTTGTCTTAAAGTCATACATTAATCTGTATACAGACAATACAAAATTTCCTGTTTCATCTGGAATATCTTCTCTATAGCATTCCATTAATTCTGCATATATGTCATGATTCCAAAGCATAGAATCTTCTTCTTCAGTAAAAAATCCATAATGATCTTTCTCATCTAGTTTTGGAACTTCATAAATCCTTTTTATTGAATTTTCCTTAACGAACTTATTTTCTTCTTCAAGAGTCAGTTTTGTCAGTTTTGAATGTTTTCCTACATATGGAATTTCATAATAGTTCTGGGCAAAGATACTAAATGTTATAAAAATATACGAAATAAATATAATAATTTTTTTCATTTTATTCCCTCTCAAAATCTATAAGAATATCTAGAGTTTCTTTTTTTACATAAGAATAATTAATATCATTAATAGAATTATTTACAATTTCACCTTTAGAATGAATTACTTTTCCAGTTTTATTTTTTTTGACAGTCTCATATTTTTGCTTCCAAATATAAGAATTATCTCTTTGACTAAAAAAAGGTACTGGTAAATTTCTTAAATATAACTCACTCATCAATTTCTCCAAAAATCCATCCTTTATCTGTTGTATAAAAATTTATTTCAGCAAGGCATGTATCATTATATTTTGTACCGTTATAAATTAAATCTACATCAAATACTGTATCACAATTCCACTCAAAGATTTGATAATCTAAAATATCGTCTTTTAAGCTAAGAAGTTTTTTTTCAATGATATTCTTTCCATCATGATCGTATATAGTTCTAGATACCGTTTTTATTCGATTATTATTATTGTAAGTTATTTTATCACTCGCATACCCATTTATAATTGCTATTTTTTTAACAATGGAATCATAACATATAATAACATCAAATAAATTGT
>JAGBBT010000042.1 GCA_017938365.1 Treponema sp. | reverse complement strand
TAGAAAGTGATGTTCCTTTGAACGAGGGAGAATATCCAACTTCTTTTGTAATTGATGTTGGCCCTGAGTTTCGGCTTCAGTGTGTACGGGCAAAAATCAAGCATTTAGACGCTGTTTTGATTACCCACGGACACGCTGACCACTTAAATGGTCTAGATGATATTCGGATTTTTTCCCATACCCAAGGTTGTGTTGGCAAAAGTGATGCAGAAGCACCAAACCCAATAGAGATTTATGCCAACACCGCTGCCGAAAACGATATTAAGCGACGTTTTGATTATGTTTACAAAAATACCCAAGAAGGTGGCGGAAAACCTCGTTTTGATGTAATAAACACAGACAAAACTAGTGCCTCTTTTGAAATACCTGGAAAATCTGGCACTATTTATTGCACAGCAGTTCCAATTATGCACGGGAATTTGCCAGTGAATGGATATTTGCTCCAAACTGAAAAGGGCAGAATGGATAACGCCATTGCATATATTACAGATTGTAATTTTATCCCAGAATCTAGTTTCGAATTAATAAAAGGCGTAAAGCACTTGATAATTGACGGACTTCGGGAACGGGAGCACACAACCCACTTTAATTTTAACCAAGCTTTAGAAGCCGCTTCAAAAGTTGGTGCAAAACACACTTGGTTTACCCACATTTGCCACAACTTTTCGTATAAGGAAATAAACAAAATCCTAGCAGAACGAAAAGAAAACTACCCAACTCTAGCTGGAAAAGACGTAACAGTGGAATCAGCTTTTGATGGAATGGTGGTTTTTGGATAAATTTATAGAGCATGTAAAAGTCAAGGAATTTTTTTAATTTTACCTCATAATATTGGAATATTTTAGACATTATTTATCATTTTATTATTGCTAATTGCGTATATTTTCTAAACAATGTATCAAAATTGTCTGTTTCAACAATAGTAGTATATTCATCTATTTTATTTTGAATATCTTCAGTGTATTGGTTTGAACATAGTTTTTTAAATTCTTCTGCAAGTTCTTGATTCGATAAAAGCGTTTCATAGCTTTCGTTTTGAACATTAGAATGTGTACTAGAAAATTGAACCCATGCATTTTGATAAAACTTATAAGCCAGTCCTGAACTAATATAAAAGTTAACAGTATTGGTTAAAGCAGAAAAAATATTAAATCCCTCTTTTAAGTTTTTTATTAATATTTCATCATTAAATATCAATTTTGCTTTGTTATAACTAAAAGTAATTTCTTTATTTTTATTTTCTAATTCTAAAGCCCATTTATAAAAACTTTGCTCTGAAACAAAAATTTCTGGAATATTTCCGCTTGCTTGGCTCACATAATAAAAACCATCTAAAAATGCATTGTATATTTTAAAAATAACTTCACGAGTTTGATTAAGAGTATCTCTATTTGAAAGATTTTTTTGTAATTCTGTATTTTGTTTATTAATATGCTTTGTTAAACATATTGTAATTATTGTTAAAATAATTGATACAAGTACAGATGTTACAGCAATAACTTTTTCAAAGCAATCTTTTTCCAAAGTATTACTAATTCGCTCAATTATAGAAACAAGTTCTAGTATAGCAATATCCTTTTATATATATCTTAATTTTGTTAACAATATATATTTAATTTCTTGTAAACAAATCTTTAGTGTAAAATTTACCTTGAATATATCTTAAATCATCTATAACTTGATTTTATTAATCAACATTTCATTGATACTCGAATCAAATAAGTTAGATACTATAGATTTCTTAATCTTTTTTTTCAATCAAGGTACTTTATGGTTCTTGAAATACGTAATGTTACACCAGTTTCTTCGCGAAAACTATCGCATAAAGAATTAGAAGAGATGTTTATATGTGGATGAGCTTTATTACAAACATATGCTTCCTTGTATTCAAAGGCTTCAATATTGTGATTTTCTTTGAAAACTTTTATAGTTGATTTCAACTGTTTTGCTGCTTCTCCTGCTTTTGTCTTTCGTTTATTTTTTAACTCAATAAAGGCAATTGTTTTTTTTGTATACAGCATAGCATCACAACGAGATTCTTCTTTATTTTCATTATTTGGTTTAGAAATCGGTATATTGTTATCAATAGCAACAAAAGAGTAGTCTTTGGAATCTTGAGATTGAACTTTAGCACCCCATTCTCTTTCATTTTGAATGTCATAATCAATATACGCAGGCTTTTCTTTTCCTGCATTATCACAAATTCCAAATTCTGGTACACTTTTTACATCTTCTGTGTAAGTGAAAAAATCTATTTGCAAAATTTTCCCTCCAAATCAAGAAGGTCAGAAAATCTTTCATTTTGTTCTTCCAAAGCTTTGTTAAGTTCGTTTTCATCAGATGGAAGTGTTTTATATGGTTTTAATAATTTGATTGTTCCATCTGATTTTGTTTCATAGATTGTTATCTTATATCCAGAGACAGCAGCTTTTGAAGGTATAATTTTGTTAATTTCTTTTTCTGGTACACTTTTTTCAAGGAGCGCCGCAGCCTTAGCACTTTGGGTAAGATAAGCAAGAATATAAGGGCTATGAGTTGTGATAAGGAGTTTGTTTTCTATTTTTTCTGTAGTGTTATAGCTTTGAGTATTAAAACACTGCAAAAGATAATATAAAACTTCAGCCTGAGATTCTGGATAAAGATTCTGTTCTGGTTCTTCAACAACATTTATAAAACGAGAATTAATAATACGAATAAGCCATTTATAAATTTTCTTGTCGCGTTCTGTTTCAAGTCTTATAACACCTTCTGTTTTATTTTTGTATTGTGCTAGTGCTTCACTTAAAAACTGAATGCTTCTTTCTGGCATATTATATTGTTTGCCAATTTTATCCATTCCGTCTTTCCAACGTTTTTCTTGATCAAAAGAAAACTCTGTATTGGTGTTTTTTTCATCGGCAATAAACTGGGAGAAATATGCACTTGTTAATACCATTGGAGAGAGCGATTGCAATCCACTAGACGCATTTACAATATCTATTTCATAGTTTTTAGCATCATCTGCTACATAAGAAGTGTTTGTCTTTGAATCATAACGAAATTCATAACCATTTAATGGTAATTTATATTTTGCATTTTTTAAACTATTTGCAGCCACCATATAATCGGAAAGAAAATCAAAAGTATCTTTTGCTAATCCCTTTAAGGAACTAGCATTTTCAATTGAAGTACAAAAGTTTCTTTCAGCTGGAATATAAACAATCTTTGGACGTATATAGTCTGCATCTTTAATTGAATCTATGTTTATTTTCGAATTAATATAAGATATTTTACATGCTTCGCCAATATATTGAATCTCTGTTTCTTTCTTTAAATAGCAGTCTATTTTATGATATGCAAGTAAATCCTTAAAAGCAGTTTTTGTTATTTTTTTTGGATATTCCTCTGAATCTATTTTTTTTTCTAACCAAACACAAGTCGAATATATTTTTGCAATTGTACTCTTACCACTAGCCTGATTTCCGCAGATAACTGTTACAGGAGAAATCTCTAAAAATCCATCATTTTCTGAAAATCCTTCTTGAATTGGACCGAAATTCTTTATCTTTAATTTTGCCATTTTCTCCGTCCTTTTACTCTATATTATCGAAAATAAATAGTTTTGTCTGTATAATTTAATACAAATATGTATTAGAATTTGCTTTTTTTATAATTTGATGATGTCGAGAGAATGTAGTTTTTTTTCGTGACCGAATAGTAATGAAATATATCGATTTAATAAACTGAAGAATGCAATTGTTTTTAGGAAAATTTTTCAAACTTGTGGGTATATTTAGAATTCTGACAAGATTTAAGGTCATAAATTCAGGAACTGTCATTTTTTGTTTTGGCTCATGTTTCTTATAATATTATTTCATATGTAAATTTATCTAAAACTCAAACTTTATATAAGAATTTATTCGATTTCTTTTTTCATTTCCTCAAAATATTTTGAAATAAGTGTATTTATACTGTTCTTAAAATTTATTTCTATTTTTTCAATTTTTCTCTTCTTTATGGCTTGTGTTGAAAATAAATCGATAGTATCACAATTAAGTGCTAGTGCTATTTTTTCTAGCATAGAAACAGAAGGAAACTGTCTTTCAGCTTCAATTTTTGAAATGTAATTTGGGGCAGTATTTATTCTTTCTGCCAAATCTGATTGAGATATTCCTAAATTTTTACGTCTTGTTTTCATGTTTTCTGCAAGAACAGTTCTAATATTTGTCATATAACTAATCGATTGTTTTTGTATTTATATATCCATTTTACCAATCAATTTAGTATTGATAAATGAATGAATAGGGATTATAATATTGAAAATAATACAAAAAACAATCTTTGCGATTGGTTTTTGTGATAATAAATTTTTTAGGAGAATTATATGAAAAAATTATTTGCATTTTGTTGTATTGTGACATTGTTCTTGTTTATGGGCTGTTTATCAACTAATACGACATTTGGAACAGAACAAATGACTGATGGAAATTTGGTTATTACTTATGATGATTTCCAAGAAATTACAACGGTTAAAATGAAAAAGTATATAGGTTTCCCGAGCAAAAAAAGTCTAGGACCAAGTTTGTCAATTTATCCGTATTTAGTACATACTGATTCACTCTTGACTTGTAGACTAGTTATTGAACTATACGGAGTAACTTCGAGATTTGACAGAATTATATTCGTTACAGAGCAAGGTAAGTATACATTGTCTTTTTCCTCTTTGAATCAAAAACAAGGATGGAGAATACCTAATAATCAATACTCAGCTTATGTTGAAGGCGATTATATAATTACGGATGAGCAATTTAAGATTTTAGGCGAAATTATTAATGCTTCAAATTTAAAAGTCGCTTTATATACTACAGATAATAGAGCAACAGAATTTACTGAATGTAGTAATCAATCTAAACAGATGTTCAACGAATTGTTTAATTATTATGAAATAAATAATCTTTCTGAATTGTTTATTAATTTAGGAGCAGAAATAGAATTCCTTACAAAATAATATGATTTTGTATAACATAATAACTAGTTCTTATTGTCTTTTATAGAATTTAGTGAAAACTTAACCTCTAAACTTTAAAACTTGTTTAGAGGTTTTTTTATTATATAATTGGATGATTAATCTGAGATATGTTTTTGTAAATTCTATTTCTAAAAATCCTCCTTGCTCAAACCCCTTATATTTCATATAATAAGCCATAATTTTTTTCCTTGGAGATAAAACACAATGGGCGGAATTTTTGGCGTTGTTTCAAAAGAAGATTGTTCTTTAGATTTGTTTTTTGGAGTTGATTATCACTCTCACC
>JAGBBT010000041.1 GCA_017938365.1 Treponema sp. | reverse complement strand
TAAAACAAAACTATTATTTGGCACAGAAACAGTTATAGTAGGATAAAAATTAATATAAAAATAATCCATAAAAACACCAAAAATAATTAAAAATGACATTACAATAAAAAAAACTATTAAAAACAAATCTAAACCACAAAACTTGTAAGTATTATAAGAAGAACGTTTTGATTTTCCGTAACTTCTGAATTCCATGCTATCAACGGCATACACAGAATCTTCTAAAATTCTTAAAAATAAAACTGAAAAAATAGATTTTGAATACTGAATTTTAGATTTTAGTGAATCACCATTTACTAAACCTATACCTTTTCTTGCTTCAGAGACTTCTTTGTATTTTTTTGAAAATGTAGGAACAAGTTTTAAAACCATAACTAGCATCAATGATACAGAAGGAGCAATTGGTTCAAACAAATATGTAAATTTATCGTAAGTCATAATTTTTCCATAACAAACAAACCAAACCAATATTGTAAAAAACATAAGAGACATATTCATTCCATAAAGCAAAGCCTCTAAAGTAAAAGGTTTTGAAAAGAACAAAAAAAGTACAGTTTCACCCCAATGACTAACAAAAGGATTTAATGCCCCTAAAAAAAGAAAAATAGGTATACAAATAAAAATTTTCTTTATTTCTTGTCTACAACCTAAAAATAGAGAATAAATTATCCCAATAAACAAAGAACAACATAAATACAGAGGATGTTTTAATATAATTATAAAGGCGACAACCATAGTAAAGTAAAAAAGATTTACAAATGGATGTCGCCTTGAAAAAAAGTCACTCATTTATTATAGATTATTCGTAAATAAATGCTTCTTTTGGACCTTCGATTGTAACATTTTCAAATTTTGCTCCAGGCGCATTTCTTACACGGAAACTCTTAACAGTAACTTCAGGGAGACCATAGAACATATCACTGTCCATAGGAGATTCTGTAGAACTTTCATCTGTAGAGAAATAACAATCCTTAATTTCCAAGTTATCAATAGGCATTTCTGGAAGACCAACAATAAAGCCTGCACTAGCTTTACAATTAGTAGCCTTAATTCCGCTGATTTTTACATCATGAATTCTTGGAGTTTCTGCTGTAACTTCTTGTTTTTCCAATGAAAATAAAGGTGATTTAGTATCAGTAATACCACATTTATAATACATATTCATTGCTATAGGACAAAGATTACCATCCATAGTGAGATTCTTTAATTCAATATCAAAAATATCCCCACCACGACCACGACGGCTCTTAATACGAATACCACGATCTGTACCACTCAAATTACAATCTTCAGCTAATACATGACGAATACCAGCAGCAGTTTCTGACCCAATAACGATTCCACCATGAGCATTCTTTACAGAACAACCTCTAATTACAACACCATCAGTAGGTTTGTTTACACGAATACCATCAGGACCACTACCAGATTTTAAACAAATACCATCATCACCAACACTTACAAAACAATTTAAAATCTGAATATCAGTACAAGAATCAACATCAATACCATCAGTATTTGGTGCTTCGTATGGATTTTCAACATGAAGATCTTTTAATAAGAGACCTTTTACATACAAAGGATGAATAGTCCAGAAAGGAGAATCAATAACTTTTACACCTTCAATTGTAACATTTTCACAGTTAATAAATTCAATTAAACAAGGACGCAAGAACTGAATTTCTCGACCACCGCCACCACCTGGCTGATTTTCATAACCAGGATTCATTTTAGCAAGAGCAATTTCATAAGATTCTTCAGGTTTTGACTGACCTTTTGACTTCTTTTCTTTCTTTAAATCCCACCAGAATTTTCCATTACCATTAAATGTACCTTTACCAGTGATTTTTACATTCTTTACATCAGAACCACGCAAAAGTGCATGCATTGCATAACATTCAACACCTTCCCAACGAGTAAAAGCAGGAGGATATATATTTGGGTCTGCAATAAAAGAAAGTTCAGCCCCTTCCTCTAATTCCAAAATAGAATCAGAAACCATATCAATAGGACCTGTAGCCCAAACACCTTTTCCGACAGTTATTTTTCCACCGCCATTTTTAGCTAATTCATCAAAAGCAGCTTTAAATGCACCTGTATTATCAAAAATCCCGTCGTTTTTAGCTCCAAAATCTTCAATCTTAAGATTAACCATATAATCCCCCATTAAAATTCTTTCTATATAATAGCATTAAAACTAAAACTTATTACACATAATAAGACGAAAACTTTTTGAAATTTAGCGAAATAAAACAAATTTAATCAGACACTAAAGATAATAACTTATTTACTTCATCCTCAGTCATTGTATAACCATGTTTTTCTTGATTACTGCTATCATAATCAATTAATGAACCGTCCTTTTTTCTTATTTTAGTTCCATATTGACGCCACCCAAATTCCCAAGAGCCTTTCTCTGGATATACAACACGAGAACCATCTTCATCTGTCCATAAAGAAGAATTATAATTTTCACTTAAAGTACAATTAATTAATGCAATAGAATCCCATCTATCAACACTGTCAGGTTTTCCAGTTCCTTGAGAACGCCCTATATAAATTTCAGAACCAGAAGGTCTCTCATCAGCAGTAAAATCACAATCAATAAAAATAAAACCAGGTTTAGAATTTAAAGCCCTACTTTGAAGAACATATGCAGGTCTTACTCCACCACGATTATCCTCTCGAGTATGAATTTTACAATTTTCAAAGACAGAAGTCTTACAGTACCCCCAAATAAAATCAACATCGCCAGTAACATAACAATTATAAAAACGACTTGTACCCTTTACATGAATAGTATCTTGACGACTAATAAATCTCATATTTTCACAAATTAATTTTCCAGTTTGATTATGAAAACATAAAGCTTCAGCCTGATTTCCTAAAGAAGCATCATCATTTGTTTTTACATGAGTATTTTCTATAGTAAAACCTTTAAGTGTAATTTCTGTGGCTCCAGACCCAATAACAAAAACAGAACGATTTTCTGTATCCTTATGAAAGGCCTCACAATTCTCAGCACTTAAAACACAGTCTTCAGGCTTTGTTCCAGAAACACTTTCAATTGTAATAGGATTAGATAAATTGTACGAAAGAATTTCATGATAAATACCAGGTTGCAAAATCAAAGTAATAGGAGTTGACGAATCGATAGTACTAGCAACAACAAGTTCTTTTATACGCTTAAAAGCCTGAGTTATAGCTCCCGTCTTTTCAGGAGAAACAGTTAATTTCAACATACATATATTATCACCTATTTTTTGCTCAAAAACAACAATTTTATAGTTTTACCGAAATAATCTAACAGAGATATTTAATTATTATCTTGCCCGCCCAAATTTTCTCCATTTCTACAGACCAAAACGCTCAATTTAAACCAGGGTTTAATTTGTAATATAAGGAAAATTTAAAGGTCTAATTTTTTAAGGAAACACAAAAAATTGGATATAAAAACAAGTTTTTACATTAGAAATGGAGGATTTCTATGAAAAAGTTAAGAAAAGTGC
>JAGBBT010000040.1 GCA_017938365.1 Treponema sp. | reverse complement strand
TGCGAAGAACTTTATGATGATAAAAAAATTGGGTTTTGCTTATAACCAAAAATTTTAATCAATTTAATATTGGTAATATGAGTTTTATTGATGTATTATCAATATTAAAGTAATAGATATAGGATAAATTATATGGAAAAAAAATTGGATGGTTTCGATATTGAGGTTTTTATCGATGAAATTACTAGTAGTAAATATTCATTAAGCAAAAATATGAAATCATTATTTGAACAAAGTTTGTTTTATTACTGTAGTGGAAACGATCCTACGCCAATAGGTGCTTTTGGCGTAAGTTTTCCTCTTTATATCTATGTAGATTCTTTTATTTTTATGAGAGAAAATTATATGGATGCATCAGAATGGTTATATCAAAAATTGCTTGAACTAAGATTCATATTAAAAGAAAAAAGATTATTAGACCCTATTGGACGCTTATCAAATTGTGAAGCAAAAAATATTCAATTAACATTATGGGAAGATGATAAACAAAAACAGTTTTATCTCCTATATATACAAGCAGATGCAATAAAAACTTGTTCAAAGTTATTTAAAAACGATTCTAATTATGTTATTCCAAAATGTATTTGCAATCATCGATATGAATTAAATAAGGAAAATACAATTTTAGATACTATTGAAGGAAAAGTTCCTTTTATTTTTGGTTATGCTTATGGAGATAAATATCGATGTATCTCCCAATATCAATATATTGGGAAATACGGATCTCCAGAAGGAATTAATTTATTCGAAAAGAAAACATCTGAATAGATTGGTGAATAAAAAATTAGGTAAAATCCTAAAAAAAAGAGTATCTTTCCTAAAAAATGTAAACCATAATAATAGGAAAAAGGTCATTTAGATTTTACCAATAAATTAATACATTAAATGGGGGACTTATAGTGAATAATTACACTTTTTTATCAAATGTTGACTTACAACAAAATCGTTGGTTGCAAAAAATTGATATGTCAACAAGTGATAAAAGCAATAGTATCCAATTATATCGTGTTCTAGACGGCATAGATTCTGAATTTACATCGCAACTTTATGATGAGTTAATTCTCAATAATTTTGCAGAGGAAGAGCGTGAAGAAAAAACTGATTTTCTAACTTTCTTTGAACACGATTCAAAGTTAGATTCCAGAAGAGAGAACATAAATATAATTGCTGTCTCTAATAACAAATTTGTTGGGCTTTTAACAGCGATGGCGTTTCATACAAGCCAATTAGGATATTTTGATTATTTAGTAATTGACGAATCTGTTCGTGGTAGAGGAATTGGATCAAAAATTTTTCAAGCGGGCAAACAAATAATGAAACAAATTGCACAAAATAAAGGTTATGATCATAACAATTTAGCTGTTTTATTAACTGTTGAAAAAGAAAATTCGACAATGAATTTATCTAAAGGTCAAGACCCACATAAAAGACTCAAATTTTATGAAAATTTAAATTGTAAAAGAGTAGGGGGTATGCCTTGTTTTGTTCCTGGGATTTATGATGCAGGACATGAAAAACCTGCTATTGATTGTTATGATTGGTTAATTTCTGGTGTTAATCGAAACTTTAATAATGGAGAAATATTGATGGATAGAGACACCGCATTACAATTTAATATTGATAATTTAGATTTACAATATACCGATGCTCAAGATCGTCCTG
>JAGBBT010000039.1 GCA_017938365.1 Treponema sp. | reverse complement strand
TGGGGTTAATATTTCTAATGTTAAAAGAATGTTTCCGTCTTGATCTTTTATTGTAAGTTCTTCTGTAATTAAAAGAAATCGAGCAAACCATCCCATTTTATAGTAACGTGTGTAATCGTAGGCATAGGATGAAAAACTAATACCTTTATTTATTATATAAGTTGAAAATTCATCACTATAATGCCCAGGACCTATACGAATATATCTTTCACCTAAAATTAGTTTTTTCCCGTAAGCATTTAAATTTTCATATTCCTTCAATATCGGAGAGAAAAAATACGATACTTTATAAGAATCATCTGTGAAATTAAGTAAACCAAAATAATCTCTATATCTTTGCGTAAATGAAAAAAGTGATGAAAATAGACAACTAATTAGAAAAAGAAAAAATAATTTTTTCATTTTAATTTTTCTCCTGTTGTGTGTTAAGGACGGAATTTACTGCATTACTATTTATTCCTGAATTATTTAAAACTGTTGCCATATTTACCGTGTGAGGTGAAAATGAACCTAGCAAATAATCATCTTGATATTTGATTACAAAATCTTCGATATATTGAGCTTGACCTTCCACAGTAGTAATATCTGATAAAGAATTTATCTGTCCTGTGTTATTTGTTTCATAATCATATGGATCTGTTTTAGAGTAGTTAATTTGTTCATCAATTACCTTTTTTAAAGTATTTGGGTCTGAATCATACTGAACTTGATGATATATTTCGTGTACTAATCTTGCTTCATCGTTTATCGTATTTCCAGGCAAATAAATATTTCCACCAGGTAAAGATGTTCCTCTTGTTGGATTCTGTAAATTATTAATTGTCTCCTCTTTTCCTTCTTCTGGAAGATCAATATTCTCTGCAAGTTTTCTTAAAGTTTCAGCATCTACTGCATAGTTATAAATGTTTATATCATCATAGTTTATAGGCGTTCCATTTATGCTTTCTCCAAGAAAAAACTTTGCAGTTGCAAGTTGTTCATCTGTGAGTTTTTTTCCATCACTTCCACATAATCCCCACAAATCCACATAATTCACAGGGTCATTCACAACATAACAAAACCAGTTCCGTCCATCTCGTATTGGGTCAACGGTGGTGAATCGTGCAATTTCTGGAGAATAATCTCTAAATCCGTAGTCATAAAGCTCTGTATCAGAATTATACGGTTTGCCTAAATAACCAAAATCTAGTGAGTCAGTTGCAAGAAAAGAGCCTGTTTTTTGATATGGTGAACCAAAAATGTCGTAAGAAACGCTGCCAAATTCACTTGAGTGAATATTGGATGTGCGAATTTTTTGTTTAGATAAAATCTTTTCTTGCATAGAGATAGTTTAACATGGTAAAAGTGGAATTTGCAAATTTATTTTAGTTCTTCTGCAATTTCCACAGTAATTCCCAGCTTTGCTTCATAGTATTCTTTTAAACTTTCTGGGGTAATTCTTGGTGGAAAAATTGTATTTTTACCCGTTATAAAAGTATCATAAGTAAGATATCCAAAATTTCTTATAATGATTTTATTTATAATTTTATATTTTGCAACATAAGTTTCTAATTTTGAAGCAAAAATCATTTGATAGAGTTGTAATTCTGATTCTGTTAGTAAGTTTGATTCTCGTAATGCATAAATTACATAATCAATGCATACAATTAAGTTATCTGTATAATAATTTTCGTATTCAAAATCTGTGATAGAATTATTTAAATAAGGAAGTATATCTCTGCCATGTTGATCTACCATCATATACGCCCAACTCATTGGTTGTTCTAAAACAAGTCCCTTATCAATAAAAGAATTTATATAACTTGTATATTGTTCTTCTAGAGTCAATGTTGAAAATTCTTCATCACTATCATAATTTTTATACAAATTCATTTCCTTAGAAAAGACTTGTAATGCTAAAAACAACACCATAATACATAGAATTAATCTTTTTTGTCTGAACCGCAAAATTCATCTCCTTATGTTAAACAGAAAAACTTGATTATCTATTTTATCATTGGGATTTATGAATTACAAGAAAGATTACCAAGTGTATTCACATAAATACTCAATGTTTTTATCAAATATAAGAAATTGAATTGTGTTATTTTTTACAAGTTTTACTTGTGCTATACCTGTTCTAAAAGTAGATAATTCAGAAAAATCTAAAATTATTTCAAACTCTTTTGAAAAAACATCATAAATAATAATGCTCCAATTATCAGGATTAAAATTTGAAGTTATAATTTTTGATGAATCAAATGGATACCAGGCTTCAATGGATGTTAAATTTATTCCATCAGTATCAAGAATATCTAAAGTTAATTTTTTTTCTAATGTTTCAGGATAATATAAATCTACAGATTTTTTCGTTTGAGGAAAAAGTAAAACATTAGCTTTCTCCCAATAAAATCCTAAATCTATACTTTCAATATATATTTCTTTCATAAATTGTTTATTATTTAATGAATAAACATATATTTTTTTCTCTCCATAAGGTTTTATAAACAATTTCGAGTCAAATTTCCAAAAGCATATTGGTCTTTTTACATATGCATTATATTGCGTTGAGAAGTAAATAGCTTTATCAAAATTTAATATAATTTCTTTTATTATCTCGTTTTGTAATAAATCTTCATAAAATACGTTTGAAATATCATTATAATATGAGTACTCCCAAGAAGTTGCAGAAGTATTTACAATACTCCATGAATCAAGTATTTTAACATTATTTTCTTCTATCCATTTTTCAACTTTTGTTGTTTCATTTTTTCCAAGAGAAAAAACTGGAAAAACTAAAAACATTATTATATAAATTGTTGTAAGTTTTTTCATTTTAAATTTCCTTATTGTTAAATAGTCATATAACTCTGTATCAGCATTATACGGTTTGCCAAGATAACCAAAATCTAGTGAGTCATCAGCAAGAAAAGAGCCTGATTTTTGGTATGGTGAACCAAAAATATCGTAAGAAACGCTTCCAAAATCCGTTGAGTGAATGTTGGATGTGCGAATTTTGGGATTTAGTAAAGTCTTTTCTTGCATAGAGTTAGTTTAACATGAGGGAATGAGTAATGGCAAGGGAT
>JAGBBT010000038.1 GCA_017938365.1 Treponema sp. | reverse complement strand
GTAATCTTTCATCAAAATACATTGCCATTTCAAAACAAAAACCTTTTAATTCATCATCAAAATTATCAATTATTTCTCCTGTGAAAATGTTACAACCTTCACTCAATCCTTGCAATATATCAATATATGTTTTTAATTTATCTTTAAATGATAGCTTTATTTGTTTTTTAGGCTCTTCTTTCTCTGAATGGACGCCTGTAGTATGATATTCAGCACAATCAATTATCTCATATGAATTAGATGTGAATCTTTGTGATGCAACAATATTTTCGTGTTTGTCTATTACATCATAATCCATACCCAGTTTGTCAATTTTTTTCAATACAGTATTAAGACCAACAACAGGAAAACCTGTTTTGAATTTATGAACACCATAAAGTTTATAACCTAAATATTTATTTAGGATTAAAGCATCATTATTAACAACGCTATAATAAAAACCTTCCTGTTTAATTCTCATAATACCTTTTGGATCAATATTGTTAACCATATTCCATCTCTCTGACAAGATTATAGCATAAAAACTGAACTTTTCCAAGCTAATTACATTTTCTCATTTGTTGAATTGTTTGTGGACTTACTTTTCCTATTAGCACGCCTTCATCCCAACAATTAAAATCATCAAAAAGTAAGAGTTTTTTATCTTCTTGTCCTATTGTACATATGATATCATTTTCCATTATATCTGAAATAAAATATTGATATAATCCTTTTGAATAAACAATTTTTTCTTCTGTCTTTTCTATATATTTCATAATGTAAGATAATTCTTTTCTTAGTTCTTGATTATGATCAATTGTTGCGAAATCTGTTCTTCCAAATCTCTCGTTAAAATATGAGTTTTGAAAGGTTTTAGTGCGTCTTTTTGACTTAAAATTATAATCACTGTGTTCTTCCAGCTCTCCGACCATTTGTCCATCAGGAATAGCAAATAGCCCGTGAAAATGTAATCGTTTTGTTTCTGGTGCTCGTTCCCATACTCCCATATATTTCCAGCCTCTACGAGAAGAAAAATTTTGCAACGCAATCTTTAACTTTTTCTTAAAGCTTTGCTCTGTATGAAGTTTATCATCATAAGTAAAAGTGCAAAAATAATTAAAGTTTACAAGATTTGCTTTTCTTACCATGCGAACTCTACGACAGATAAGATTGCGTTGCTTTCTATTCATGTTTGTGTGTACAAATGTTGTACACATTTCCACATTTTCGAAGTATTTTTGCATTTCTTGAATAATTTTTTTAGCTCTTTGATTTCTTCGTAAATCAATATATTTACGATAAAGTTCTTCAAAAAGTTCTTTTTTTGTCATTTTTTTTGTATTTTTTTGCTTATTTTCAATAATTTTACATTCTTTATTGACTTTTTTGGTATCATTATCGCAATTTTCATCAAGAATAGAAGACTCATCAACCATTTCGGCTGATGAGCTTTCTTCTTCCTGATTTACAGTTATTAAATCTTCTTGTGGAGAAGGTCTGCGTTTTACTTTTCTTGTTGTATGAGGAATTGCTATATAATGACTACCATCGAAGTAAACTTTTGTTTCTCCATACGACATAGAACCTCCATCTAAGTACGCTAACCTTTGTATTTAACTATTAAAAGTTAGAGTCAGCGTATTGATTTCAATCCGTTGACCTTTCACGTTGAGTAGTTTGTTTCTTTCTTTTGAACAATCTAAACAACGACCATTTTGATTTAACAGGTTTTTCTTTCTTTTTCTTTGCTTTCAATTCTTTCTTGAATTTTCGTTGAAATTTTCTATCTTCCTTATTTATCAATTTAAAATGTCTTTTCATATTCTTGAAAATATATTTTCCAATCTTATCGTTATAGCTTTGAGGTACATATTCGGTTGTATCAAGCATATGAGCAAAAGTGTCATAATACTTGTCTAATGCTTGATTTATTAATTTATTTTTATTGTAATTTATCATGCACTTTTCCTCCTTTGATAAAAATTCTTCGGTAATTCATCATCGCAATCTTCTAAATATTTGATATATCCTTCAATCGTTTCTTCAACAGGTTTGCTTTCTTGAATATCAAAATCTTTTTCCATATGCCCATCATAGAATTTTGGTTTACAACATTGACTGTCATACATTTTGAAAACATTATAATCTGCATATACAACTTGCTCTGTATAACAAGATTTGTCTTTCTTT
>JAGBBT010000037.1 GCA_017938365.1 Treponema sp. | reverse complement strand
CTGAAAAAACTCAACAGAAAATTCTCCGTCAATCAAAGCTTCTTTTATAACAAACAAAACACTGGTGGTTTGTGCAGTTTGAATTTTATCAACAAGTTTATTTATTTCAGTAGGACTGCCATCATAAATCATGGCAGAGATGGATTCTTCATAAAACTGATCATAATATGTCTGAACAATTTTTACATTATCAATTTCTTGGGGAATTTTTGAGAAACAAGAAGTAAATAAAAGAGAAAATACAAATAATATAATAAAACTCTTTTTCAATTTCTTCCTCCAAAACGTGCCCCAGTGTGGGTGTCAGCATAACAATTGCTTAAACCGCAAACCGGCTTGACCGGTTTGTCGGCTTTGAAGCTTTGTTATGTGTTAATATTTTCCTTTTATATATTCCAAACCTTGTTTTCCATATTCAACGGCATCTGGATTATCCATTGTAAGCATAAACTCATACCATTTTTTTGCGTTTATATAATCTTCATCTAATTCATATGCATATCCTAAATTTCCTACTAAAACATAATCATTCGGATCTAGTTCAACTGCATGTTTGAGAATTTCTATACTCTTTTTGTAATTTCCAATTTCGCGATAATATCTTGCAGCATGATTTAATCCCCAGGTATTATCCGGATATAATTGTGTTTCTTTTTCTATTATCTTTTTTATAAATTCTTTATTACTTTCAAAAGGAAAATATATGCCAGTGAAACATTCATTTATTACAGAAAATAAAAGGTCTTCACCTTCTTTTAATAAACCATTTTCTTTTGGAGATTTATTTTCTGTCCAGGTCCATGCATTTTTATTTATCTTTGAATATTCAATAATTTCAATTAAAGTATCGCAAGCCAAATCATACTGTTCTGAATAAATATATGCAGTACATTTGCTTGATCTAACATCTAATCTGTTTGGTTGTTTCTTTAATATTTTATCAAAGTATGATACAGCTGTTTTAACATCATCTAAGTTATACTCAACTCTGTCGTACATTCCATACCGACCATCTTTCATTCTCCCCATGGTTGAGAAATGCTGAGCATTTCTTTGCATGTAATAATTGAAATAATAAATATTAATTTCAAGATTATTTGGATCTGCTTTTTCCCATTCTTCTAAAAGAGTAATACATTGTTCAAAATTTCCATTTTGTAATGATTCAGTTACTTCTGTTTTATAATCTTTTCCATAAAGATTAATTATTCCAAAGAAACATAATGCAAATACCAATACTTTTCTTTTCATTTTTTTACTCCTAACGCGCCCCAGTGTGGGCGTCCACATAACAACTGGTTGTACCGCACCCGGCTTGATCCGCTGTCGGCTACGAACCTTTGTTATGTGATATTTATATCATATTTACTCAGTTGTATCACCTTCCATTTTCGGCAGGTGATGCAGGATAATTACCTCCGCACTCGTTCACTTCGTTCTCTCGCTTGCGGTGGCCACCTTACGGCACTGCTACAATCCTTTGCGCGCTTCGCATCATATTTAAAATAAATGAAATGACCATCAGAAAATACTTACTCTAAATATTTTCTAATGGTCACTCAAGGACTCCATACTTTCCTTGAGTTTATGTCAAAGAACGGACTCTATATGGGGAAGATTTTACTTTATTTTTCCAATAGGGGTTGTGTTGAGTTCTTCTCCTTCTGCAAAGATACGGAACAGGTCTACAATGTCTTTTGCAACATAGCAGGCTTCTTCGAGTTTTTTGGACTTGTTACATATTATATATACTGCATCAGGACCATTACCAAGTTTGTTTGACGGGTCAACAAAGAAGTAGTCCATTGCAATTATATTCGGACTTACAAAACGAGAAGAATTACTTGAAGCAAATACAAACATTTCTTTTAATTGTTTTATAGATTGTTTGCCATAATTTTTTATAATCAAATCTTCATCACAAACTGTTGTAAATATTTCTTCTTGGAAAAATATGGAGTACATATTTTTTTGTACGATATATAATAATTTAAGCGGAACATTTTTTTTGAATGGAATAATATAACTTCTTGATTCTTCAGCATCAGAATACATAATCGGTTGAATCTGACAAAATATTTCTCGTTTTTCAATTTTTTTTATATAAATTTCGATTTGTGTTTGCCAATTACTAATAATTCTTAAATAATCAGAATTATTTTCTACATTATTTTTTAATATATCCTCAATAACAAAACCATCAGCTATTAACTTCTCATTTTCAAAAGGTCTCTCATAAGTATCATCTTCTTTATTGGTGAATTTCTCTGCAAGTTCGTAAAAGTTTTTTGCCACAAATTCAAAAGACCTTTTATCACAGGAGCATCTGTTTACCCTCCAGACAGCATCTATGCCATAGCCGAGTTTATTGAATGGGTCAAAGAAATAACTTAATTCGCCGTAATCCTGCCCGAAGAGATAAAAATCCTTCATATCCTCTATTGATGATTTACCTTTATGCCTGCCGATATAATTGAACTCATAAATTTGTCTTTCATCATAAATTCCAAACTGGTCCGTTTCCCCATCCATGTACCATATGCTGTCTGTTTCAATAATACTCTTGTAATCTTGCGGTAGTTTTATTTTGAACTTTTTTTCTATTTCTGGTAAAGAGTCAAAAGTCTTTTGCAAATTCGCGTAAGAATATTGCCTTTTAAACACCTCGTACTGTTCTTTTGTTTCATCATCCCGCTGATAATAGCGGTCAATGAGTTTCTTAAAATCTTCTACTGTTTTCATTGTTTATCTCCTGTACCATTTTTCAAAGTAGTCACCAAATATACTTTCAAGTTCTTTAGTAAGGCTGTTTTTTTTCAGCCTCAGTAAAGCTTGACCCCTTTATTCCTCGCTTTATTTTTTCATAAAGATTTCGAAAATATTTGTCGGCTTCTCAAACTGCGCCCCAGTGTGGGCGTCCAAATAACATAATTTCTCAATATCAGTCGTAAGAAGTTTACACTGCAAAAAGTGTCAGTGTAAATTCTTGCATCATTTTACTTATTCCTTAGTATACAACACGTTCACGAATGTATCCAGATTTTTACACGGATACTGGTAAGTTTTACATTTTATCCAGAGGACTTATTACACCACCGGCTCCGCTGTTTTACGGCACGCTGCATAAGTTATTCATCTAAATGCCATCTGTCTTCCTCGCCTGAATTTTTCGTAAATTTTCTATATGAGATTTTAATTCGCAAATGAGTGTTCGGGGGATCATTACATGGAACAATTTAAAATCTCTTGTATTATAAATTCTCTTTCAATAGAAAATCTCCATATTTAGCTATTTGTAAATTATTAGGATAATTATTATGTAAATAATAAATGCACATTCTACTATGATTCCTAATATACCTCTTATAAATGCTTTTTTCTTTTCTGTATTAACCACTTTATTCTCATTGTCTCTGAAAAACTTATTATTTTTTACATCTTGTATAAAATATTTTAATAGCCAAGCAAGAATTGTAAATATAATTAAAGGTCCAATAAATTTCATTCTTGATACCTCCGTAGTCATAAAGTTCTATGACATCATTATATATGATTGCCAGTTTTTTTTGCATATGAATAGTGTACTTTACAAGAAAATTATGAGAAATCAGATTTTGCAACAGACACCAAGGTTTTTCTTATTTGTTGTATTTACAAATGTATTCACAAATCTCTGTATGAACTGAAAATATTGCTGTATTATCATTTATGACACAAAGTTTTGTCGCTCCAGAATAGAATGTTCCATCGGATTCATAATAAATTGGAGATAAATCCAATAGTTTTTTGATTGTGCCAGAACTTAAATCTATTTCAATTATACTTCTATCTTTTTTTTGTCCATTTATAGTTATAATTGAAGATTTATTCCAATCATTCCATATTGATAAGTCATAAATATAAAAATTACTTTTTAGTTGCAATTCTTTTACAACTTGAAATTTTTCCAAATCAAATAAAAGAAAGCTTGATTTTTCATCATCATATAGAATCAAATTTCCTTGTGTTTTTGATAGAAAGCCTTCTGAATAAGTAAAAGTTTCTGATTTTATCAATTGATACGATAATAAAGAATATACTAATAATTTTTTATTTTTGAAAACATATAAACAATCATTATATTCAATAAAAGAACAATTATCTAATTTATACATTTCGATAATTTTTTTTACTTCATATTTTTCCACAATAATTGAATAATTTGGATTATTTTCTTCATAATTAAAACTAAAAATGTTATTCGTAACAGGAGTAAAATCTCCTTTATTATTGATTTGTATAATTTCAACATTTTCCAAAGAATTTAAATAGTTTTTTATGTAATCATCATCTACCTTTCCCAAAGAAAAAATATGTGTTATCACAGATAAAATAAAAAATATTATACACAAATCCTTTTTCAAAACAACTTCTCCATTAAAAACTTAGTAACCTTATTTGGCTTTTGGGTAGGTTCCTTGCTAGAATTACTAATATTATTTAAAATTTCATTGGGTATATTATCTATGGTAATTTTTAGTGGTAAATCGTCAACACTATATGCATTTCCCCAACTTCACTTGAGTGAATGTTGGCTGTGCGAGTTTTTGGTTTAGATAAAGTCTTTTCTTGCATAGAGATAGTTTAACATGGGAAATCTTGATTTTGCAATTCTTTTATCAAATTATCTGTTAGTACTTTATAATCAAGATATTGAATATCATATTTTCCTTCGTGAATATAGTTGGCTAATTTACTGTTGTAATACAAGTTCATTGCTTCATCTAAAGAAATATTTTCTTGCTTACTTAGCTGTTTTATAATTGATTCTTCCAAATGTTCTTTATAAAATGCTTCTAACTCCACATCACTCATTTTAAACCTCAAAACAACCTTTATAAACAAGCATAGAATCTATAGATTTTTGTGTAACAAAAGCAAATTGGTCATAGGTTTCGTAAACTTTTATTTCTCTAATTGTGCGTTCTTTATCCCAAATACCTTGTTTGTACATATCTACAACTCTAAAAACTTTATCGTTGGCAACTTTTCCTTTGATTAAATCATATTTTTTATAAGAGTCTGAACCATTTCTACAATCACAAGCAAAATCTATCCAAGTTTCTAAATCATCAGCAAAATCTTTTATTTTGAAATTGTTATCTTCTGTATATTCATAAATTGATACAATTCCTTTTTCATTTCCTTGTAACAATCCTTTCCTCTTTGCCCAACGCTCTGCTTGTTCTTTTATACTTGTAACATAAAATCCAGCACCAAAATCTAAACATATTTGAGAATGTAAAATGTCAGGATTTTTTACAATAATATCAGAACCATGGTACAAAATCATAAGCTTACTCCTCTTTGACTAAGATAGGTTTTTACATCTCGCATGATTGATTCTGTTCCCATTGTATGAAGAACATCGTAAAAAGGTACAAGGTATTTTTGAATACATCCTGTTTCTTGTAATGTCTTATATACATGAGAAGGATATAAAGATTGTGCATTTGCTATTGCGTTAATTATGTATATTACAAACTCAGCTGTTTCGTCCGTCATTTTGCAACTACCTCAAGTAAAAATATACAATCAATCTTCTGTTTTTACAAGGTTAGATTTTTTTACTAAATTATTACAGTATTTCAAATTCTGCGTAACTTGGATATAATCCAGCTTCTAGGGTTTCTTTTTTTGCCATTTGCTCTAAACTTTCACTGTATGGATAATAAACAGATTCAATTTCTCCTAAAATTTGTTTATCATTTTTTCATATAGAGTAAACTCATTTTCAGAAGAGAACAGTTGCCCTGTATCATCAGAAAACTTAATATATATACGCCCATCCTCTAGTTTGTATATACTTGAAGATGGGACACTGATTATATTATTATTTATGAAATTTTCTTTTTTCAAAATTTTGAGTCTATTTATATCTTCTTTTGTTAAAATTTCAAAAAAATGTAGCTCATAAAAATTATCATTCGGATTATAAAATATAAATTTCAGGCTACGTATATATTGCATAAGTACTATATCGTTGGTTTTTATGAAAGTTCTGAAACCTAACGGGTTCTCAGAAAACACTCCTATAAAAGTTTCCTTATTGGAAAATACTTTTTCAAAAACGTTTTGGCTTTCATAATCTGTTTTTTCCGTATAATTTTTGTTCAAGAAGTCTTTATAGTCGTAGCAAAAATAGGCTTCAAAATTTAAAATATTAGAACTAGAATCTATAAATCTAAAAGTTTTCTTCATATTTATCTTATTACTCCTGTAGATAATTGGGGAGAATAATCTCTAAATCCATAGTCATAAAGCTCAGTGTCAGCGTTATATGGTTTACCTAAATAACCAAAATCTAGTGAGTCATCAGCAAGAAAAGAACCTGATTTTTGGTATGGTGAACCAAAAATGTCGTAAGAAATCGCACCAAATTCACTTGAGTGAATGTTGGATGTGCGAATTTTGGGATTTAGTAAAGTCTTTTCTTGCATAGAGATAGTTTAACACCTTGTTTCTTACTTACGCAACTAAATTTTATCTCTTATAACAAGTGTTGCAGTTGTTATACCATTTTCTTCTGTTACTTCAAAGTCTTCTGGCGTGATTGTATCTAAGTTTAATATAACATTCCCTATTTCATCTTTTACAACAAATTTTCCAGTAATTAACATAAATTGTGCAAACCACCCCATTTTATTTAGTTTCCAATAATCGTAAGTATAATTTGATATTAAAACTGAACTTTCATCTCCTAAAACAAGGCTATGTTCTTCTTGTAGCAATCCAGAATTTATTGATATTTGATTTGTTCCTAAATCTAGTATATAAGTTTGATTTTCAACATTTTCTGTAAGCATTGATGAAAGACTGTATTCAATATTTATGGTTTTATTACTTTCATTTTTCATGTTAAAAACTGTACCAAATTGTTGATTTTCAATATTAAAATTTTCTTGTCTTTCTTTCCATTTTTCAATGGAAGATTCATCAAGTATTAAATTGGCATCAACATCTCCATAGTCCTCTTTAACTTCAAAATCTTCTGGGGTTAATATTTCTAATGTTAAAAGAATGTTTCCGTCTTGATCTTTTATTGTAAGTTCTTCTGTAATTAAAAGAAATCGAGCAAACCATCCCATTTTATAGTAACGTGTGTAATCGTAGGCATAGGATAAAAAATGTACTGTTTTATCTGTAACTATGTTTTTAATTGTGTTACCGTAAAAAGTTCCTCCACGAATTCGAATTGACCTTTCTCCTAAATCTAATTTTTTGCTAAAAGAACTAGAGTCAGTTAATATTGTTGACCCTCGATATGTAATATCTAAAAATTCATTAGTAGTATTAGTAAGTTTAATTGTATCATGGAATCTTTGAGTAAAAGAAAATAGTGATGAAAATAGACAACTAATTAGAAAAAGAAAAAATAATTTTTTCATTTTAATTTTTCTCCTGTTGTGTGTTACTTAAATATCATCCAATATTAAAAATACGTTGTAATTTGAAACACTTATACCCATTATAATATAAAAAAATATATCTATGTTATTAATTCCATTTTGTCCTAACGGAACATAAAGAAACTTTTTTAGATAAATAGCAACACAAAAAATTATGATAGAAATAATTAAAAATATATATTTATATTTTTTGAGTTGTATTTTCTCATTAATTTTCTCTAATTCATTTTTCGTGAACAAAAATTTTGAAAATAGAAACATAAAAAAATAAATAATAAGAAAAAAGAGAAATATTCCTGATTTAAATTCTAAATATTTAGTTATTCCATGCAAAAATACATAGAGCGTTACTAAATATGGAAATACTAATTTTATTTTTTTTAACATAATCAAAACCTCTTTAATAATTCATCTACATAGGGCTGTATTTTTTCAGGGAAACTGGTATTTTCCAAAGCTGTGTATACATATTCTTTTGCTTCTGCAGATAAATCATTAATAATTTTAGTTGCTTCTTGAAAATCAAAATATATTGTTAAACTAGCATTCACACCGCCACCAACAGATAAAATATCGTATCCTGTTATTTTTTGTTCTTTCAAATACACTCATTATTTCATCACTCAACTAGAATTAACGTAATTTGGTAATTTTATTATTCATATAAACATGGTGCCTCAAGAATCATCACACTATGTGAAATATTTTCTTTACAAAAAATATCAAACTCATTCTTATTTGTAAAGAAAACAAGATCATCAGTTTTTATGTTAAGAACAAAATATGAATATAAAGTTTCTCCAAAATAAAATTCATTATTATATAGTCCAATTTTAGTGATTCCATTAATTACAGGTGTTGAATAGTTCACTTTGTATTTTTTATTAATTTTTTTATCTTGTAGACTAAATGCATTTTGAACATAACCATTAACATATGTTAAATCTATAGCATTTGAATCTAAAAGTAACTTTGCTTCATTTAATTCAAAATTATCAATATTCTTAATGAGATTAGGATTCTTTGGATTAATTTGTTTTATTTCATCATTTGTTAATACTATAATACTACCTTTTGATTCATATATTGAAGATACATTATAAATTGGATAGATACCGATATCCTCTCTTCTTTTTTGATAATCAATATATGGTAAAGTGTTTTTATCATAACAGATAAATAATCCACTTGGTAAATAAGGCTTTTTTTCAATTGTTCCATTTTTGTTTTTGAAAATATTATTTTCTATATGAGAATTTGATAAACTATAATTCTTCGTTTCATAATAATCGTAAACACTTTTACTACATGAACAAAGTGTAAAGACTATTAGAAAACAAAGAAAAAAAAATAATTGCCTCTTATTCATTTTCAAACTCACTATTTTTTATTTTTATGTTTATTAAGTATGTAACACTTATATCGTACGTTACGTGATTTTGTATAACTTCACCTGAGTGATTATTGGATGTGCTATTAGCTTGGTTAGGTAAAATCTTTTCTTGCATAGAGTTAGTTTAACATGGGGGAATGAGTGATGGCAAGGGATGGAATTATAAAACCAAAAATAAAACAGATATATTATTCCTTTTTTATATCAAATTTTTTTATGAGAAAAAATTCCACAATAAAGAAAATACTTGTTAATAATGATAAAAATGTATAGCCATTATCCTTTTTTATAAAACTTATCATACAACATACAAGACTTATCAATCCAATCCCAAACAAAACAAATACATCTTTATCACTTATGAATCCTTTTTTTAAAACTATACAATTTAAAAAAAAGATCAGAATTGAAAAAACAAAAGAACATATCAAACCTAAAAAAGATTCAAATCTAATATCTGTAATAATACAAGATAATAATTCTAAAATAATGACTAAAATCATTATGTATAATATATTCTTCTTAAAAAAATTGAACATATTAACCTCTT
>JAGBBT010000036.1 GCA_017938365.1 Treponema sp. | reverse complement strand
CAAAACTGGATTGGTGATGCGTCAATTGTAGATGCTGTTTTTGTTCCTCCTGCTGCAGATAAGCTTTCTGATGTTACATCTCTTTCAACTCCATTTGTACTTAACATAGTAGAACACATAAGAGAAGACGGACTTTCAAAAACAGTATTCATAAAGGCGGGTTCATTAGTTTTATCAAACAGTGCTACCCTAGGAATTCCAAAAATCCTTGATTTAGACACATGCATACACGACGGCTGGCTCTATTTTCCAAAATCTCAATTATCCAATGAATACCTATATTTATTATTCAAAGAAATTCGCCCGCAATTACTAAACTTAGGCAATGGAAGTATTTTCACAAATCTTAAAACAGATATTTTGAAAAACTTTGAAATTTCACTATCATCAACTGAGACATTATCGAAGTTTCAGAATATAATTAAACCGATATTCGAAAAAGTGTTAGCCACACAACGAGAAATCAAACAACTTGAAACTCTCCGAGACACTTTGCTACCAAAGTTGATGAATGGGGAGATTGAAATGTCTTCTGTTTAGCTTCAACTTGTTATTCTTTATATATTTATTACAGGAGGAAAAAATGATTCGATTTTATTGTTATATTTTTGCAATTTCATTTCAAGTTGCAGGTGCTTTACAGTTGCTTGTTTTTTTTGTTTCTACAAAACGCGATAATGTAATCAAACGTTTTGCAGGAAAAACTTTTATATCAAGAGACGGTAATACAAAAAAGATTTCATATGATAAAGCAAGTTTTTTGGCAGAGTTCAAAACTGCTTGGCTTAGTAAAATAGCATTTGGTCTTATAGCAATCGGATATTTAATTGGTATCTGGGGTGTTATTGAAGATGATAAAAAAATCTCAGCCTTTTTTCTAATAATAGCCATTACTGTAATTTTTTTATTCCTCTCCCATTTTATTGTGCATATTTACATAACAAAGTCAAAGAAGATTAATGCCGAAATAACAAATGATGAATTAGAACGACTCCACATAGAGCCAAATATTGAAAATATTTCAAATGAAGAGATTTTAAAATCTCTTGAGAATTTTTAATATATTAAATTATTTTACTACATTTTAATGAAGAAAAGGAGATAAAAAAATGAAAGAAACAAACTCTGTAGAAAAACTTGATTGGATAAAAAAGCATTATCCGATTATTGTTTTGTTGTTAATTATTTTATGGGGAATTTTTACCTATTTATCAAACGATTATTGTCTTAAAACTAAAACAGTACTCCAGATAATAGAGAATAAAACTGTTGAAAAACAGTATTTATTTATGGAAACGAAACATTTCGTCTTGTCTCTTTTTGCTTCTTTTTTTATGACCACAGGCATTACATTATTTATTTCTATGTTCTTTTCAAATTATTTTGATAAGAAAGAAAAAGAGGCCTTTGAAGAACGATTGTTGAAATATCAAGAAGAAACAGCAAAAAATGCATTTTTGTCATTATTCCATCAAATTGTAGATGAATCCTTCTTTGAGGTTATTAAAAATGATATAATTCAATGTAAAAAAATTAGAAAAAATGCTCGATGGATTTATGATATAGAAGAAAAAGAAAAATCTGATCACACTAAATACTTAGTTTTAAATAGAACTATAACATATTCTGTTATAAACCTTTCTTCGGATTTACAAGAAGAAGAAATTCTTTTTACATCTTTTTCTAATTCAAATTTAAAAAGTGAATTTTCATTTGCCAAGAAAAGAGACTCTGCAAACGATGAATACGAAGAATACAAAGAAGAAGCTTTTGAAGTATCAGAGGGAAAAAATGGAACTAAAACATTTAAAAAGAGTATACAATTGCAACCATTAAACTCTTCTGAAATTGTAAAAGGAATAAAACAAACATTTGATTCAAATTATATATATGAAACACAATTTGCAACTTGTCCGTTATCAAATCTTGAGATACAGGTAAATTATCCTTCAGACTATAAATTTGAGTTAACATCTGCCTTGTCAGAAGAACCAGAGAAAGATACTAGTAATCCAAGACGTAATATATATAGATTTAAAAATGCTATCTTAAAAGGACAAGGTGTTGAATTCTATTGTGAACCAACTGTTGAATCTAAAGATGTCAAAGAGAACAAATAAACAGGCGTTGCGGGCGGCGCTTGAGCCCGCAGAAGGGGTAGCAGAAAATGCCGCAGGCGGTTGTAGCGAGGGGAAGGCTTTCCCCACTAGAAAATTAAATAGGAGGTACAACAATGCCAAAAGACAATAAAAGTGAAATCGTAATTTTTAAGACTGCGGACGAAAAGATTTCTGTTGATGTTCGTTTTGAAGGCGAAACAGTCTGGCTTACTCAGGCTCAACTGGTGGATTTGTATGGTTCGAGTAAGGCAAATGTAAGTGAACATATAAAGCATATTTTTGAAGAAGAAGAGCTTAAAGAAGATTCAGTTGTTCGGAATTTCCGAACAACTGCAGCGGATGGAAAATCGTATCAGACAAAATATTACAACCTTGATATGATTATCTCCCTGGGCTACCGTATAAAGTCCAAGATTGCAACGCAGTTCCGTCAGTGGGCAACAAAGCGGCTGAATGAATATATCAGAAAAGGCTTTACGATGGACGATGAGCGGCTTAAAGAAGCTGGAGGCGGTGACTATTGGAAAGAGCTTTTGGCTCGTATCCGTGATATTCGTTCTTCGGAAAAAGTGATGTATCGTCAGGTTTTGGATTTGTATGCTACAAGTGCTGATTATAATCCTAAGTCGGCTGAATCTGTTGCGTTTTTTAAGATGGTGCAGAATAAACTTCACTATGCGGTAAATCGTCAGACAGCGGCAGAAATTATATACGACAGAGCAGACAGTGAAAAAGATTTTATGGGTCTTACTTCGTTTAAGGGAGCTGATGTTACATTAGAAGATGTTCGTATTGCCAAGAATTATCTTTCTGAAAAAGAGCTTAAAAAACTGAATGCACTTGTTTCGGCCTTTTTTGACATGGCAGAGTATCAGGCTGAAAATCACAACGTTATGCACATGAGTGATTATGTAGAACAACTTGACCGCACAATAAAATCTGTTGGAGAAGAAGTCCTGGAAGGTGCCGGAAAAATCAGCCACAAAAAAGCCATGGAAAAAGCAGAAGGTGAATATAGAAAGTATCAGGTAAAGACTCTTTCTTCCGCTGAAAAGGCGTATATTGAAACTCTTAAGGAACTAAAGAAGATTGAGGGGAAGAAGAAGTAGGTGTTGCTGTAAATGGCGATTGAGACGTATAAGAGTAAATATTTAACTTAAAAACAAAGGTTATATAATATGTTACATAAATATCCTAGAGATTATCGACGAATAAATACAAAATCAAACATGTATTTCTCTATTGCTTACCAATTATTATCAGCTAACATTGATAAACTTGAATCTCTAAATTTATCAGATATGTTAATTATTGATGATTATAGTATATCTTTGTTTAAAGATTATCATATAATCATTGTTTTTTCGACCATGGCGATAGAATCTTTTGTTAATGACTATCTTGCTGTATGTTTTTCTGACGAACTATATTATGATAATTTTGATAAACTCAATATAATGCAAAAAATTGAAATTATGTTCTCTGTAATTTGGGAAGATACTTTTGATAAATCAAAATCCCTATATAATTTTTTACATGACTTATTAAAACTACGAAATACTTTTGTCCATTCAAAAAGTCAGAAATTTGATGAAAAATGGTTAAGTAAAAATTCTAGAGAGATTCCAATTATAGACTGTACTGATGGTAAATCATACGAAGAAGCTGAAGTTATTTCATCATTGAATGAAATAATGGGATGGATACAAAATTCTTATAACGCTATTAGAGCCTTCTTTTTATTATGTAAAGCAGTTGATGAACATGATGAAAACAGACATGCTGTCGGATTGCAACTATCGTGTATGGCGTCGGAAGATTATTTTTATATTAATCAAATGAGTGAGGATGCTAATAAAAAAATGAAAGAACTGGAATCTAGAATTAATAAATTAAAGAAAACTCTAGAAATAAAATGAGAAATATATGAAAGTTTCAGCAAAATTTGTAACAGGTCCAATTGATAATCTCTTTGATCCAAAGCTTGGTATTTATTTACCTTCTTATGAAGAAGAAAAAGAAAGAATAGTTACATTCCAAGAATTGGCATTACGAAGAAAGAATATGAAGTATCCTTTTTCTTGTTTGCAAACTCAATTATTCGAAGCAATGCTTAGAGAACAACAATTTCTCAAAGTGTTGAAAGAAAATCCTATTGCTGAACTTCCTGAAAATCGACAAAACATGTTTCTTGAAAAGGCTTTTTTACCACTATATGCAATGAGAGAAATAGCAAACGGTATGGGGTTTCGGTTTATGGACTATAATCTTGCATTGATGCAAGCAATCGGTAATGTTTCAAATGGCGTAGATGATCTTTCTTCAGAAGGTATTATGCATGAATTGGATTATTTTGGGGCTTTATCTGATGTAACACCTCCTAATAAACAAGTCTTTTTATGTAGTCTTTGTGATTTAGTCGGAACAGGAGACATTCTCACAAAAGATGAAAATGAGTTTGAAGTTATTGAAGTCAAGAAAGGTCATCCTAGAGGAGCACGTATAACAAGACAAAAAGAAAAACTAAAAGCTCTTGAAGATTTCTTTAACTCAAGAAAAAAGACTTTAGAGGGACATGAGCTACAATTAATTAATTTACCATGTAGAAGAAATTATTGTTCAGAATTAAATGAGGCAATTAATACTTGTTTACAAAACTCAATTTCCAGTTTTTCTATTTCAGATTATCAACTTGTTTACTGTATAAATACAAGAGATAGTCAGAATTTGTCAGAAGAAAGAATTAATGATATTTATAAAGAAGTCGAAAAAACATTTGGGAAAAGATGTATAGATTTTCTTTCTGTTAAATATATGCATAAAACAGGTTTGTCTGTTCCTTTTTCAGTATTTCCAATTTCACCAAATAACCTGGCAGAAATACTTTTAGAGGGCGTTATGTTTATCAGTTTTATATCTCTTGATAGCGTCGAAAAGCATATTACCGATAAAGGTTGGAAGTTTGTAAATACAATAAAAGAAACTGCAGAAAAAGATTTTTTTACATCTCCAATCTATATCGCTGTCGATAAAAATAATGTAGAGCATAATTTTACTATTCCGATAGATTATTTAATGGACTGTGGCTTGAACTTTATTGATTTGGATTGTTTGTTGGATAACAGTATCTACATTTCAAATAATTATTCAGGAGCATTTACATCATACTATGAAGATGAATATAAGATTTGGAAATAGGACAAAAAGAATATGAGGAAAATTTATTTTGATGAAGCTGGTAATCCTGATAATAATCTAATTTATTGACAACGCAGAAATGTTCTTTATTAAAAAATGGCGGGGCGTGAGGAGGAATTGAACCTCCTGGTGCAATTATCATCATTAGATATATGTTAGTATTTCTAGAAACTGCTTAGGTTAGCCCTTGCCCCATAATTGCACCAAACCAATCACTTGCAAAATCTAGAACTAAGTTTAAGAAATCTGCCATTCTGAATCCTCCATAAGTAGTAAATACAAAATGAAGCAAGAACTTAAGATAATAAATAAACAGAGTACAAGGAAATACTAATTCTATAGCCAAATAGATGCTACTTGTGAACACAATATATCATATATTTAGTTATTTATCAAATGAAATTTAGATATCTTTAGTTTGCACAAATCGTGCAAAATAAACATCAGTTCATCATTGTTCTTGCAAATTTCATCCATATTATGATATTTTCTAGATCCAATCTGTACTATTAATATTTCCTCTAAAAGTAAAATAACAATCTCGCTTATTTTACTTTCCGGCTTAAAAGTAAAATAAGAACTAGCCTTATTTTACTTTCAGCGGTATAATGGAGCTGTCTGGAGGAAAAATGAAGATAGAAGACTTTAATTCTGGTACTTGGGAACAGAGGTATAAGTATAAATATTTTGTTCCGGCTTTTATAAATCATCCATTTTCTTGGGAAGAGGATGCTATAAGCGCTTTATTGGAAAAAGCTTCATTAAAACTTGGTGAATTAAATTCTTTTTCCAGATTTGTTCCTGATATTGATATTTTTATTAGTATGCACGTTCTTAAAGAGGCTGTTGTTTCTAGTCGCATTGAAGGCACAAGAACAAATATCGAAGAAGCACTTGAAGAAGAACAGCCTTCGGAACCGGAAAAAAGAGATGACTGGTTAGAAGTAAACAATTATGTAAAAGCTATAAACTCTGCTATAGAGGAATTAAAAACTTTGCCTCTTTCATGCCGTTTGATTAGGGATACTCATAGAATCTTACTTTCAAGTGGTCGTGGAGAAAGAAAAACGCCAGGAGAATTCAGAATCTCTCAAAACTGGATTGGTGGTGCGTCTATTGTGGATGCGGTTTTTGTTCCACCTGCAGCAGATAAGCTTTCTGATTTATTGTCAGATTTTGAAAAGTTTTTGAATAATGAAGAAATAAATGTTCCAAATCTCATAAAAATTGCGATTGCTCATTATCAGTTTGAAACCATTCACCCTTTCTTGGACGGCAATGGACGAATGGGGCGTTTGCTGATTACATTGTTCCTTGTTTCCAAAGGTATTTTGGATAAACCTTTGTTGTATTTGTCTGCCTTCTTTGAAAAGAACAGATCTCTTTATTATGACAAATTAACCATCACTCGCGAGAAAAATGATTTGAATCAATGGATAAAATTTTTTCTGGTTGGAATTATTGAAACTGCAGAAGAAGGAACAAAGACACTTGAGAAAATCATGCAGATTAAAGCAAAGGCAGAAAACAAAATTCTTTCATTTGGTCGTAGAGCGGAATCTGCTCATAAATTATTAGAAGCATTATTCTCTAAACCAATGGTATCAATAAAAGGAGTTCAGACAATCACTAATTTGTCTCCAAAGGCTGCCGGTGAGCTTGTTAATCTTTTTGTTGATAACGGACTTTTACAGGAAGTTTCAAATCAGCAAAGAAACCGAGCATTCGCTTTTACTGAGTATTTGGATTTGTTTATAAAATAGTGTAAAAAAACAGGTGAAACGGGCTGTCTTACTCAGACTCAGCCGGTGGATTTGTATGGTTCGAGTAATGCAAATGTAAGCGAACTTATAAAGCATATTTTTGAAGAAAAAGAGCTTGAAGAAGATTCAGTTGTTCGGAATTTCCGAACAACTGCAGCGGATGAAAAATCGTATTAGACAAAATATTACAACCTCGATATGATTATCTCCCTGGGCTATCGTATAAAATCCAAGATTGCAACTCAGTTACGTCAGTGGCAACAAAGCTTCTGAACGAATATATTCGAAAAGGTTTTCGATGGTAAGAAGATATTTCAACCGAAACAATTATTCGTGGTCGCTGTTATTTTAAGAATCTTTTTATTGCAAATTCCTGAGCATCTAGTAAATTAAATTTATATTTGTTCTTTTCTTTTGAAAATTCTTCTTCAGCTTTAAGATTCCGTTCTTTATCATTATTCGTACCAGATAAATAATAATCTATTTTCGTATCTGTTTGCATTCTTAGATATTCAAGGTATATATAAAACTGATGAGAAACATCGTGTCCAAGAATATATTCATTTTGGCTTATAAACAATTTACTTTCATTCATTTTTAATTCATACAACTTGTATTGCTCTGAAAAGCTAGACTGATATTGAAATGAATATTTATCAAAAGACTTTTCCTTAAGAGTATAAACAAACGCATCACTACATATTTCAGAGGATAACATTTCGACTTCATCTATCTTTTTCCAAATGTCATTCGTTGCATTAATAAATCTTGAAACTGAAAGTTCTGCAATTTTATTTTTAGTTTTTGCATTTTCAAGATTTATATTTATAAGAAAAGCTGCTAACAAAATAAAGATTCCGATAATGCATTTATCTAAAATAATTTGCAAAATTTTTGATTCATCAAATAATTTTAAAATTTTTTTCATTTAAACATCTCCCTTACCGCACCATTCCCGATAAGGTTTGTGAATACCGAATAATTCTTATTTTCATAACGCAAACGACCAGCAGGAATGGCTGGATTTATTCGAATTTGTGAAGCAAAAGCTTTTATTTCTGCCGTAGATGATGTGATTCTTAGACCTGAGGACTTCCAGAGTGAATCCTGTATGAGCATCTGTTTTGCGTATGCGTCGGCTTCTTTTTCAATTTTTTTATTCATTTCATTGAACATGTCATCAAAATAAGCCATTTTAATTTCAGTTAAATGCTTTTGAACATGGGCAAGTTCATGAAATAAAGTGAACCAGAACGAATCAAGCCTGTCGTAGCGTAAGGTAAGTGCAATTAATGGACTTCCATCGGGCATAAGCATTGAAGAACCGTCAAGATGCGTTTTATCAAGATGCTGTTCAATTACAAAATGAATTCCAGCTTTATTCAAAAACTCTTTTGCAAGTTTTGGTCCTTCCTGGAAATAGCTTAATTTTGCCAGCTCAAAAAAGAACTCGTCCGTCAAAACTTCTTTATTCCATGCCGGAAGCTTTTCCGTAATTGCTTTATTCATAACGCGGATTCGCCAGGCCATGAGTATATCATTTATATTTTCGGGCTCGGCTTGAGATTCAGATTTTCTGTTGTAAGAAATAGCAAAATCATTAATGTTAAACAATCCGATAAACTTTATAATTAGTTCTTCTTTTAATTCCTTTGCTTCGTTTAATGTACCATTATAAAAATCCTTGAACCAACCTCGACGAAACATTTCTGTAAAAGGGAAGTTTATACCATGTTTCATAATTGAAGAATCTGGGAGAGTCTTTCCCGTTTCTTTTATAAGGACTTCTGCGGGAATCCCTAAACCTTCATTGAGTTTTCTAATCATGTTGAGACTTAATGCTCTTTTTCCTGACAATACTTCTGAAACTTTTGATTTGCTTCCAATATATGGAATTAAATCTTTGCTTTTGAGTCCCTGCTGTTCCATTCGAAATTTAATTGCGGAGATTGGATCTGGAGCAGATATTGGATATTTCTCGTCTTCATATATTTCAACCAATTTGACAAGAAGTTCCATCTCATCAAATTCTGGAGATCCAGGCTTAGCATCAAATATTTCTTCAATTCTGTTTAATGCAATATTATAATCTTCTTCAGATTTAATAATTTTAGGATTCATCACATTGTCTCCATATCATATTTGCTATACTCGGCATGAGTTCCAATAAACAAAATAAATACAGTTTCACTATCATAATTTATTCTTGTAAGTAATCTGTATGCATTTCCATGTATATTAAACACAACCCGATTATCTCATAGAAAACTTGCTGTAGAAAAATGTTCCTTAATATCTTGAGATGTTTTCCAATGTGCCTTTTTTGCTTCATTATACCACGCTTCAAGGTCAGCTTTTACAATTGCATGTTTTTCATAATAATCAACTAATGTTTTTCTTTTTAAAACATGCATAAAATAAAAGTTCTCCTAACCCAAAATACTTAATACGGTTCCCAAATAGGGTAACTTTATTAAGTATAATATCAGGTATAATATAAGTCAACACTTTTCCTTGATTAATATTTTATATATCATTTTTTTTAATCTCGTGTTAAAATTATAAATGACTGAATCATTAAGGAAGTACACGAATGTCCGCCGATTACAACGAAGAAGCCTATGAAAATGCTCTGATTGAACTGTTCCAGAATATGGGATGGGAGCATGTTTATGGGCCTGATGTTGAACGCGACTGGCATTCTCCGCTTTACGATTCTGTTCTTGAAGATTCTATCCGCAGACTGAACCCAAAGGCTGCTCCTGCGGCAATTGATGAAGCTCTCCTTAAACTCCGACACTTTGAAAATGCT
>JAGBBT010000035.1 GCA_017938365.1 Treponema sp. | reverse complement strand
CTGTATTAAAAAAGCTTCAAGATACAGTTCTTTGGCTAGAAAACGGTAAAAAATTTCCATACAGAGAACAATATGTTTTAAGTGATTTCACTGGAGAAAAACGCTTAGAAATAATGCCAAAATCAAGTAGAAATATAGTTTACTTACTTAACTACTTAAAATCAGAACCTGCATGTATACCGGAAGATCAAAAGCCAAATCGAAAAACATTAATTCTAACTGTAAACTTAAACAAAAAACAACAGGAAGAATTAAACAAACTAAAATCACTATGCAAATAATTTTTACACTCTTCGGACTCTCACTCCGTAGAGTGTTTTATATTTCACAAACAATCTTAAAATTACTATCAAGATTTTTATACTTGCGTGGATGCAGCTTCTTCTGCTCTTGAACATATACTTTTAATTTTTCTTTTGCTTCGCTTTCGCTATCAGCATGTATAAATGCTGATAACATATGCTCTCCAGCTTCACAATAAACAAAGTAAATTTTAAAATTGTTTGGTGGAAATGGTAACGAACTGATTTTTCTAATATTTTTTTCGTGATACTTAAAAATCTTTTTACTGTAATTCATACAATAAAGAAAATGTACTGACACTTTATGAGCAAAGCCATAAACATAATTTCTATTAATTGTAAATGTCGAATACATTCTTCCTGTTTTGTTACAAACAAAACACATTTCGTCAAGCTCTCCACTATCGAACTCTTTTTCACTGATTGTAAACTTTGTTCGTCTGATGTCAGTAATGAAAAATACATCACCATCAAAGTTTAATCGAATAAATTTTCTTGCTATCATAATCTTTCCTCTTCCTTTTTCCTCTTTCCTTAAATTAACAACAAAAAGTTGTCTTTAAACTTATATTATCACAACAAAAAGTTGTTGTCAATAGGATTTAACAACTTTTTTTCGTTTTACATAATACTTTTTTTCGTATATAATAAAAGTATATTGAGTAAAAAAAGGAAAATAACAACTTAAAGGAGTGATATTTTTGATAGGAGACAGAATAAAAGAATTAAGAAACCAAAATAACATATCACAACAAAGATTAGCTGATTTACTAAATTTAACTCAACAAGCAATAGGAAAATGGGAAAAAGGAATTTCCGAACCGAACATTGAAGCTATCATAAAAATGAGTAAAATTTTTAATGTAACTGTTAGTTATCTAATACTTGGAGAAGAAGAAGCAGATTGCAACATTACAAAAAAAGAAAAAAGAATTCTTAAAGCTTATAGAAATAAACCAGAACTCCAAAATGCTGTAGATATTTTATTGCAAATAGAAAATAAAGAAGAAAATAATAGTTCTATTAAAATAATTGAACCCACTTTTATAAAACAAAAATAATCTTCCCTTGGAAACAGGAAGATTATTTAGTAATATCTGTAATTTATGAAATATAAGAGGTAAACAAATGAGTAACTACTACGAAGATGATTATAACGAATCCGAATGCATCCTTTGTGGCGAAGATGCAAATGGGTATTTATTCTGTAAATCTTGTTATAGAAAATATAAAGATCAATCTATATTAGTAAAAATTGATAATTGTGAAGATTTTGAAATAATTGACGAAAATTATGAAGAATGTTTTGATTTTGATATATCAGAATGTGTAACTTGTGGTGATGAAGCAAACGGACATAAATTTTGTAACAAATGCTATCACAAATACAAAAATAAAACATTAACATTAAAAATAATAAACTGCAAAGATGTAGAAATTTTGGAAGAAGATTTTACATCAAAAAAATTAATAACAAAAGATGGTCATATAGTAAGAAGCAAAGCAGAGCGAGAGGTTGACAATTACTTATTTGACAATAATATTAAACACGCATACGAAAAAGAAATAAAATTAAAAAATCAATATGGCGAAATGATTCCATTACACCCTGATTTTTGTATTTTTATAGGCGATAAAAAAGTATATATTGAATATTGGGGATACGACGAAAGCAACATTGAATATACAGAAACAAAAAAATCAAAATTAAACATATATAAGAACGCAGGATTAACGCTAATAAATTTATATGAAAGCACAGATGCAAAAGATATAGAAAGTGCTTTAGAATATAAATTAAATCCTAAAAATTATAAAGAAGGCAAAATAAACTTTTTAGAAGAAAAATAATATTACATAATTACGAAACGAGGAATATAAAAATGTCAAATGAATTAAAATGTCCAATTTGTGGAGAACCAACAAGAGTATACATGGGAAACGCCCGTAAAGATAAATTATGTGGAAAACATGCTGATATGTTAAAAGCCGGTGAAATAGAATACAATGATTATTATAAAGAGTATGTATCAACAAAACCAAAAAATTGCAAAATATGCAAACAAGATTATTTTGGACTTAATGATACATGTCAAGAATGTCAAAAGAAACAAAATAATGAATTATTTGAAATTTTTGGTGAATCAAAAGAAACTAATTGTATAGTTTGTGGTGAAAACTCAAAAGGTAAACCTCAATGCAAGAATTGTTATTATGAAACGAAAGACTTTATGGAAAGCTTAGACAAAAATGCAAGTACAAGAAAAACAAGAGATTATTATTACAATCTAAAAGAAAGAATATTGATAATCAACAATATAGAAGAAGCAAAAAAACAATGTAATAAATTAATAGCAATTGCTATGGTAGCAGAACAATATAATGACGATTCTTCGTTAATTGACAGAGTTTACAAGGACGTTGAAACGTTACTACAAAGAAAAAAAGCACCAAGTGAAAATAAAAATTTAGAAGATGCCATTATAGAAAAAGACGAAAACAAAAGTAAAATTAATACCGCAGAAGACGGCCACAATGTTGATTCAGATATGGAAGTAAGAATAGACGATATTTTATATCATGCATATATCTTACACTGCTATGGAAAAAACATTGAAGAAATCACAGAAAAAAGAAAAAAATGCGATTGGTTTATTCCAATTTTAAACGACCAAGGTATCTATATAGAATATTGGGGGATGAAAACACCTAAATATCTTGAAGAAAGAAAAGAAAAAGAAGAACTCTACAAAAAGTACAACATTCCTTACATAAGCATTGAAGCAGACGACCCTAAAAAAGACACTCAAACATTTAAAACAAACTTATTAAGACAAATAACTACCTTAGCCAATGAAATATACGGATTTATGCCAAGGTGGAAAAAATAATTCCGTACGTCCGGAAAATAAAAAATCACTCTTTCGAGTGAATTTAAAATTACATATTGACAAATTGAGCGATTATGAGTATAATAAATATAGAAAGAGCCATCCGATAACGGTTAGCTCCTAGTTAGAAAACGAAATAATCGCCTTCCTGTTCCAAAAGCAAGGCGATTATTTCTTTTTATTTTTGACGACGAATATAATCGGCAAAAGTGATAAATAAAGTAATAAACATAATAAGCTC
>JAGBBT010000034.1 GCA_017938365.1 Treponema sp. | reverse complement strand
CATGTAATTGAAAAATTACAAAAAGACTTGACGCTAGGTAAAATGGAAAGTTTGGTGCCACAATATTTGAGAAGTGGTATTGAAATTTTTTCGCATCAAATCTATGCGTCTACTTTTGCGTTGTCTAATCCTTTTGTTAAAGGTTTCATTTTAGCAGATGAAGCTGGATTAGGTAAAACAATGGAAGCATTGTTAATTCTTGCTCAATATAATGTAAATAACAACAAAATTCTTGTAGTTGTTCCAACACCAACTGTTGATAATTGGTTGAGAAGTATCATAAGAACTTTTAATTTCCGTTGTCATTTACTTGATACTAAAGAAAGGGCTGTATCAGAAAATTATTGTCAATCTTTAGATAGATTTGAAAAGGGCATTGTTTTAACTACATATGATTACATAAATGCAAATGCTGAAAAGTTTAAGGAGTTTGATTGGCAACTTTGTATTTTAGATGAAGCCCATAGATTTAGAACATATAAAATAAAAGAGAATAAGACTGCAGAAACAATCCTTTCAATTATACCTAATGCTAAAAAGATTTTACTAACAGCGACTCCTATTCAAAAAAATGAAGATGACTTGTTTGGGTTAATCAATTTTATTGATGAAAATGTGTTTACTGATTATGAAGAATTTCATAAGCGATATTTTAGAAAGCCAGAGAATTATCCTGAATTAAGAGATATTATTGCACCATATACTTTTAGAACTTTAAGAAGTCAAGTTAAAGTAGAAACAAAACTACCTGAAAGGCAGATTTTGACTCAAATCTATAATATGACGGATAAAGAGAAAGAACTTTATTCGCTTATAGAAAAGTATGTTGCAAAACCTAAAAAACAAGCATTTCCAGAAATGGATCCTTATGAATTGTCTTTAATGCTATATGGCACATTGTCTTCTTCGGCTTATGCTTTGTCTAAAACATTAAGTGGTATTTATACAAGACTTAATAAACACGCAAGCGAAGAAAATCTTGCTGAAGCTAAAGAAATAAGAGATATGTTAAATATCGCAACTTCAATACAAGTAAACAATAAAGATGAATATCTTTTAAGAGCATTACAACAAACATTTTCAACATTTCATAGAAAGGGTATTGCTAAAAAATGTGTAATATTTACAGGCAATACTCAATCGCAAGAACATTTACATAAATTGTTGATGTCAAAAACTGATTATAGTGTTAATTCGTTTAATGGCACAACAGATAATGAGCCGATAGACAAGTTTTTAAGAAGCGAAAAACCAAGTGTTTTAATTTCAACTGATAAAGGTAATGAAAGTCTAAATTGGCAAGAAAGTGCGTTTGTAATCAATTATGATTTTCCACAAGTTCTACTTGATATGGAGCAAAGAATTTCAAGATGCCACAGAATTGGTCAACAAACTGATGTTTTTGTAATTAACTTTATTTGTCCTGAAAACTTTTCAGATGTAAGAATGTATGAGTTGTTTTATAAACGACTAAACATTTCAAATAATATTATTGGTGCAAGTGATACAATTATTTCTGGCGCTATTGACGGCGAGATTGAAGAAAATATTAAAGATACTCTTGAGAGTGTAAGAAAGAAAAAAGAAGTTCAAATTGAATTTGCTGATTTAAGTGAAGAATTTAAGGAAGAACTTGAAGAAATAAAAGCACAATCAAATGATATTTTATTCAACACTTTTGATAGAAGAATAGTTGAAAGCACCAGAAATATGGCTGAAATTATTAAAAGAAAAGTGTCTGAATTAGAAGACACAATAAAAGAATTGGCTAGATTTTATTACAAAGATAGTTTTATAGATGAGAATACTTTTGAAGCAAAAACTTCGTGGCATAATAAAAACCCATTTGCTTATCCATTCAAATTTTCTTTGGTTAATGATGAAAAATATAGACCATTTACATTAGGCAGTGAACCTTGTCAAAGTATGTTGACAAATCTAACAAATTCATTTCTTATAAAACCAAGCAAACTTATTCTTAAATCTGATAATACAAAACTTAAAGGGTTGAAAGGCTATATTGGTAGTTTTGGAGTGAATGTGTCTTATGCTTTTAATTGGACTAGAGCAATAAGATGTGTTGGTATAGATGAAAAAGATAATTTACTTAACAATGAATTATGTGATGAGATATTAAGTTTGGAGTGTGTTGATTTTGCAGAAAATATTGATATTCCAAACGAGATAAAAGAAAAGTTAGATAAAGCATTTGATGAGCTGATACCTTCCATAGTAGAGCCATTAAAAGCTGAAATGGATAGAAGTTCAAAATTGCCTATAACACATATTCAAATGTTGGCAGAGAATGAAAAAGCAAAGTTTGAAAAGCAAATAAAAGATTTGCAAAGAGAAATTGATAAGGTGAAGAATGCTACATCAAATGATAATTTTGGTGAAGGACTTGCTAAAAATCAAAGAATTAACGAACTTTCAGAACAACTTTTTGAATTAAAAGACAATGAATTCATTATGAAATCAAAGATAAATAGACAAACAAAGGCTAAAATTGAAGAAATTTTGAGCAAATCTTCTCTAAATAGCACAAAATCTAACAATTTTATGATATACTTTGAAGTGAGGTAAACGAATGGGAACATTAAAAGACATATATGAAGTTGTCAAGGAAGCATTAAAGGATTTAAAAGACCTTGCAAAAAAAGCAAAAAATCAAGAGATGATAGATTTGGCAATGGATATACAAGATAAAATATTTGAGATTAAAGACCAAATGCAAGAATTAAAAGATACAAATTCAACTTTAGTTAATAATCTACAGTCAGCAAATAACGAGATACAAAGATTGAATAATTTATTAGTTGATTATGAAAATGTGAAGTCAAGACTTAATAATATTGAAAGAGATAGTGGGGATTTGGCTTTTTATAATCAAGAAGTTACATTGCATTTTACTGAAATTCACTATATTTATACTACTTCAACGATATTTCACAAAAAAACATTAACTTTTACTTTGGATAATGTTTTTAAAGCTATTTCATTAGAAATGATGACTCCAGTAAACAAAGATAAGTTTGTAAGTGCATTCACAAGTCTGTGTGGTGGATATGCTGTTGAAGAAAAAGAAGCATTACAAATTAAAGCACAATTTTTAGCACTTGGCTTAATAGATATTTCAACTAATAAGAAAGGTGAAGAATTGATAAGTTTAACTCCTAAAGGGTTAAAGGAAATGCAAAAATTAAACACCATTAAACAAGGAGATAACGAATGATTGAAAAATTAGATGGTATGACAAAAGATATTGTTAAAGACAATATTGAAAAATTAAAAGAACTTTTTCCGAGTATTGTAACCGATAATAAGATAAATTTTAGAGAACTTGAGCTATTGTTAGGTCAAGATGTTTCTAATGATAAAGAACAATATACTTTTGTTTGGAATGGTAAAACTGAAGCGACTAAAATTGCTCAAAAGCGTTCAACTGGCACTTTAATACCTTGTGAAAAAGAAAGTGAATGTTGGGACAAAACAAATAACATTTATATTGAAGGTGATAATCTTGAAGTTCTTAAACTTTTACAATCTTCTTATAATGGCAAAATTAAAATTATTTATATTGATCCACCATATAATACAGGTCATGATTTTGTATATAAAGACAATTTCAATGATAATATATCAAACTATAAAGAAGTTACAGGTCAAGCACAAAAATCTAATGCAGATACAGATGGTCGTTATCATACAAATTGGTTAAATATGATGTATCCTAGATTAAAATTGGCTAGAAATTTGCTTGCAGATGATGGCGCTATATTTATTTCTATAGATGATAACGAACAGACTAATTTGAAGAAAATATGTGATGATATATTTGGTGAAAATAATTTTGTAGGTTGTATTTCGGTTAAAGGAAATCCAAGAGGAAGACAATCAAGCTCATATCTTGCGCAGGTCCACGATTTTTTAATTGTGTATAGAAAAACAGAAGATTTAGAGTTGATTGGTTTTGACATAAGTGAAGAAGATATAAAAAAGAGATTTAATAAAAAAGATGAAAATGGTGAGATTTATGAAGAATGGGAGTTGAGAAAGCGTGGAGCAGACTCACGCAGAGAAGATTCACCAAATTTATGGTTTCCTATATATTATAGCGAGAAACTTAATGATATATCTTTGGAGAAAAAAGATACATATACTATTTCTATTGTTCCAAAGTTAAGTGATGGAACAGATGGTCGTTGGCGATGGAGCAAAGAAAAAGTTATCAATGAAAAGAGTAAATTATATGTTAGAAAAAACACTAAAGGAGTTTATAACATATATGAAAAAAAATTAGTTGATGAAAAGTCTAAACAATTAGCCCCAACCATATGGGATTATTCAGATGTTAATACCGAGTTAGGAACAAAATTATTAAAACAGTTATTCGCTAATAGAAATTATTTTGATTTTCCAAAGCCAGTAGGACTTATTAAAAGAATTATAGAGATGTTTGATGATAAGAATTTAACGGTTCTTGATTTCTTTAGTGGTTCTGCAACAACAGCACACGCAACAATGGAAGTAAATTCTAAAGATGGTGGGCATAGAAAGTATATTTGTGTTCAACTACCTGCGAAACTTGAAGAAACTTCAGATGCATATAAAGATGGTTATTCTAATCTATGTGAAATTGCAAAAGAGAGAATTCGTAGAGCAGGTAAAAAAATTGTAGACGAGTTAAAAGTTTATGGTCGTGAAAGGGAAATTGAAGGTAAAAGATTATTATCTTCAGGAACTGCTGGAGATTTAGACCATGTTGAATACAAAGATGTTGAAACTGGTGAGATAACTTCTGAAAGTAGATTTATACACGAACCAAAAGATATTTATAAATACAATCCAGAGAAATTAGACATTGGCTTTAAAGTATTTAAGTTAGATAGTTCTAATCTTAAAAAGTGGAATAATACACCAACTAAAGATGCTGAAGAAGTTGCAAATAGAATTAGACAAATTAGTTTTGATTATCTTGAAGATGGCAGAACTGAAATTGACCTTGTTTATGAAATTATGCTTAAGTATGGTATTGATTTAACATTGCCAGTAACTCAAACTGCTAATGGAAAAGGTTATATTGTAAATGGCGAAGATATAAATTGTTGGTATGTTCTCAAATGAATATTAAGTTAGAAGACATTGAAGAATTTGCTAATGAAAGTGTAGGAACATATTTATTTGCTGATAGATGTTTCTCTGATGATAATCTTCTTATTAACACTCAAGAAATCCTTAAGTCAAAGAATAAAGAAATGAGGTTGTTCTAATGACTTTTGACGAAGTTTTATTGAATATAGCCATTTCAATAATAGCATCTCTAACAATATGGTGCTTTTTACAACTTTATTCGGTTGGCGCTAGAAAAAAGATAAATAGATTGTTAATGATAGTTAGAGATGAGTGTATCGCTTTTGAAAAGTATTTGAAATATAATGATTATGATAATGCTTTGCAGATGACAAGAAGAATATTAGATAAAATTTGTGAAGTTTTTGATACTATCAAACCTTTAAACTATAGCAGAAAAAAGAGATTGTTAATAAACACACTTTTAAATAATATTTATGTAACTTGCCATCGTTTCACTCAAAAAGAAATTGGATATTCGGACAATAAGGAAAAGGAAGCTTGTTGTGAAAAAACTATGCGAGAAGTTTATAGTATAGGATATTTTCACAAAGAAGGAGAGCCTTATCCTGATCCATTGGATTTTGAACCGGTTACCAGTGTTACAGCAAAAATACTAATTGATTTGAACTTATATTTCAAAACTATAAATAAGACATTAAAGGAAGGCTTTTTCTTTAACTCTGATGTAAGAGATGTTAATAAATTAAAAAAATGTTATAAAGATTTAATTAGTGTTGATTTGTTTAAAGGTAGTGTTTTGCCTAGTATTGCAGAAGTTTATTATTTAACAAATGATACACTAACTCAAAAGAAATATTATAAGATTATAGACAAACTAAAATAGTAATTAAGGAAAAAACAAATGAAATTAAAATTTAAAAAGCAAGAATTTCAAGACAATGCTGTAATGAGTGTTGTAGATTTGTTTAAAGGCTGTGCCAGCGCACCGTCAACTTTTTCAGTTGAAAAATTAGATATTATTGATATGACTCAAGACGAATTGTTAGGATATGCCAACAATTTAGATTTGTCTATGGAGCAAATTCAAGAAAATTTAAGAGAAGTGCAAGACAGAAATTTATTGCCTTTAACAGACCTTAAAGAACTTCGTTTTAATATTGAAATGGAAACAGGAACAGGTAAAACCTTTGTTTATACAAAGACTATTCTTGAATTACATAAACAATATGGCTTTAATAAGTTTGTTGTAGTTGTTCCTAGCGTTGCTATTAGAGAAGGTGTTTACAAATCACTGCAAACAACTAGAGAATACTTTAAGCAAGAGTATGAAGGTGTTTGTGTTAAACCTTTTATTTACAATTCTGCTAAAAGACACGAAGTAAGAGATTTTGCTTTATCTAATAATCTTGAAGTAATGATTGTTAATATTGATGCTTTCAAGAAGAACGAAAACTTATTTAATCAAGTTACAGATACAATGCCAAAATCTGCTAAAGAGTTTTTAAGAGAAACTAATCCTATTATCATTATTGATGAGCCACAAAGTGTAGATAATACAGCAAAAGCAAGAGAAGCTATTGCAGGACTTAATCCTTTATTTGAATTAAGATATTCTGCGACTCATAAGCAAAAAATCAATACAGTTTATAGATTGACTCCAGTTGATGCGTATAATATGCACATTGTTAAACAAATTTGTGTTGTAAATAATGAAATGTTTGATGACTTTAATAAGCCATATATAAAACTATTATCAGTTAGTGGCGAAAATGGTTATACTGCTAAATTGGAACTTGATTGTGCTGGAACAAACGGAGTAGTAAAAAGAAAGACTGTTACAGTTAAACCAAATAGCAATCTTGAAACTATTACAGGCAGAGATATTTATTCTGGATATATTGTTGCTGGTATCAATGCAATGGAAGGATTTGAAGAAATAGAGTTTACAAATACTGAATTCTTATCTTTAGGAAAAGCCATTGGCGATATTGATGAAATGACTAAAAAGAGAGAGCAAATTAAAAGAACTATTGAAGCCCATCTTGATAAGGAAAGACTTTATATTAAAAGAGGTATTAAAGTTCTTTCGTTGTTCTTTATTGATGAAGTATCAAAATATAGATTATATGACGATAACGGGACTCAAAAGGGTATTTATGCTCAAATATTTGAAGAATGTTATAATGAGTTAATCAATCAACCTAGATATGCTGAAGTAAAAGATTTCTTTAAGAAAGAAGCTGAAGAAGTTCATGATGGATATTTCAGTAAAGATAAAAAGGGTAAGATTAAAAATACTAATGGTGAAACTGCTGACGACTATTCTACATACAATACCATTATGAAAGACAAAGAATGGTTGTTATCATTTGATTGTCCTTTAAGATTTATTTTCTCTCACTCTGCATTAAAAGAAGGTTGGGACAACCCTAATGTATTCCAAATTTGCACATTGATAGAAAACAAATCAACATTTACTTGCAGACAAAAAATTGGTCGTGGTTTAAGGCTTTGTGTTGACCAAACAGGTGAAAGAGTTGATGAAAAGGGTATAAACATTCTTCATGTTATTGCAGAAGAAAGTTTTGCTGAATTTGCTGACACACTACAAAAAGAAATTGAAGAAGAAACAGGCGTTAAATTTGGTATTCTTGATATTGATATGTTTGTTAATATTGCTTATACAGATGAGCAAGGAGAAGAAAAGCAAACAAGCGCGACTGATGCGAGAGATATTTTAGATTTCTTTAGAACTAAAAACTATGTGGATAATAAAGGTAAAATGAAAGATACCTTAAAGAACGATTTGCTTTCTGGTAAAGTAGAATTGCCACAAAAGTTTGAAAGGGCTAAAGATAGAATTATTAAACAAATTGAAGGTGCTAACAAGAAAGTTGTTGTTATGCCTGCATTTAAGAAAGTTGTTGTTAAGAGAAAAGACGAAGTATTTGAAAATGATGAGTTTATAATGCTTTGGAATAAAATCAAACAAAAAACAATTTATCGTATCAATATGAGCAAAGACAAACTTATTGAAAAGTGTGTTAATGCTATCAATAATATGAACGAAATAGGCAAAACAAAAATTGCTAAAGAAACTGCTAAAATCAATATTCAAAAATCTGGCGTTGATTACACAACTCAAGGTAAGAGATTTGAAGATATGGATACTGAAATTCTTATTCCAGATGTAGTAAGTATTTTAGCAAGAAATTGTAAATTGACTAGAGATACAATAGGGCAGATATTATTAAAATCAAATAGATTACAAGATTTTGTGAATAACCCACAAAGATTTATTGAAGAAGTTACTCAACTTATCAATAATGTTAGAGCAAATGAGTGTATTGATGGAATTACATATACAAAATTGCAGGGTAAATCTTATTCATTTACAGAATTGTTTGACCTAGAAAATACATCTGAAGTGTTTGCTTTCCTTGACAAAACAGCAGTTGAAGTAAGTAAATCTACTCACGACCATATTATTTATGATAATTCAACTATTGAAAGAGATTTTGCTTTAGAGTTAGACAAAGATGAAGAAGTAAAATTATTCTTTAAGATACCAGACAAATTTAAGATACCAACTCCTATTGGAACATATAATCCAGATTGGGCAGTTTATATTGAAACTGATAATGAAAAGAAACTTTATTTTGTTATAGAAACAAAAGGCTCAACAAATTATATGGATTTAAGAGATAAAGAAAGTATTAAGATTGAATGTGGTAAAAAACACTTTGAAGCACTTGGTCTTGATATAAAATTTGGTGTTGCTAAATCTTATGAGAAATTTAAGGCTGATAATGTTTAGGAGTAAATATGTGTTGGTTGTTTAAAAGAAAAAAGATAGTAAGTGTTGAGATATACGAAGAAATTGATGGTTTAGACGAAGATGATAAGTTTGTAAATCTTGCTGTAGGCGATATGATGGACGGATTTGATGGTATGGTAATGGCAGATTTATATAATTCAGATAATAGTGCTAAAACAATATTTCTTGTTGTCTATGATGATGGGACTTCCGAACTAATTGAAACAGAAAACGGATCTTCACATTATTATCGCTATATGAGAATGGTAAAATAAAATTGCATTAAATAAGCCGAGAGTTTTTACTCCCGGCTTGTTTTATTTGTTTATGATATAAAGTTTATCTGCAACTTTAATGGCTCTATAAGTGATACCGTTTATAGTATGGTTCACATATTCTGGTTTACCATCTGCATTTGCTCTTAATATCATATGTTGTTTATCTTCTTCAACTTGATTTATGTTTATATCAATTATGTTTTCTAATCTTGTAACTTCAATAACATCTAGCCCTTTGGCTATTAAGTAAGCACTAAATTCCCATAATTTCTCAAACATACCATTTGAGTCAAGTATAAAGCTAAAATCGTTTTCAGGGCAGTATCCTGTAATTCTGTAATAATTGTTATTCATATTTTTTACTCCTTTTTTATGCTACCATTGCTTTTAATTTTCTTTTTGCATAAGGTAGCCATTTTTTATTTATAAAATTTGATACTTCTTCTTGTGGTTTTGAATTATGTTCAGCATAGCATTGAAGTATTTTATTGTTTTTTAGAGAATATTCTAATGTTACAAATGGATTGTTTTGATTGTTTTTATCTCTAACAAAGAAGATTAAACTTTCTTCTCTTGCGAATTTTTGGTCGTAATTCATTCGTCCAACGCAGTGATGTAATATTTCACCTTCTTTAATTAGTTCTGCTGGACTTTTTGCAATAATTACAACAAAATCTTCGTTCATAATTCTTTGCATTGAAAGATATTTATTAGCAACTTTTTCAAATTGATTATAAAGTTCTTTTCTTTCTTGTTCGTCTTGTAATGCTTTTTGTGTATGATATTGGTCAATTCTAATATCGTGCCATCTTTTGAAATCTTTAGGGTATTTATTTTTATCTATTGTCATATCTAAATTAAGTTTCAAACAAGCATCTAAATAGTCTGCATAAACACTACAAGTTGTTTCTTGTTTTTCTAAATATTCTATAAATTTTACAATTTCTTTTCTTGGTATATGTTTACTAATTATTCTTCCAAAACTATAATCATTTTGAAGTTCCTTTATTTTCATATCTAGTTTTTGAGAGTTTTCAATAGACAAATCTTTTTTATAAGCATTTAATATAACTCTTGATGATACATAAGGGTTTTGTCCGTATTCATTTTGTAAATATGCTTTGTTTTTAACAATCCATTTTCTAAAGTTTTTATCTTTTCCAACTTCTTTTAATATTGTTTTATTAGTAGCGAATTGCGATAAGTTTAATTTAATAAGATATTCTGCTTGTGGATATTGTTCATAAATTCTTAAATACTTGATAACATCTAAATACTTGTATTTATCTACTGCACTGTATTTGTATTTTTCAAAGGTTAAAGCATATCTTTTGTTTATAATAGGGCAGATAACATTGTAATATTTATCTTCTGCTTCATACCATTTATTATCGTCATATCGTTTTCTTGAATAGGCAAGTCCTTGATGATACCAGCCAACAGTGTATCCAAATAAGCTATATTCAATATCTCTTACAAGGCATACATTTGAATTAACTGCATGTATCACAACTTGTTTGCAAAACCATTGATGGTCTTTAATTTTACAAGCAACTATAACTTGTGCAAGGTCTTTATTTATTTTAGTTAAATAAGAATAATATCTAGTGCTTGTATCAGTATAAAATCTTTCTTTTTCGTCTAACTGTTTTATTTTCTTAATTATGTAGTTAGGAATAGGTTTAATATCTTTTGCTTTAATCATTATTTTGCCTCCAGTTTGCCATCTAATATTGTGTAAAGCATTTTCATTGTTTCTTTATCAAATGTTCTTATTGGCTGTAATACTTCACCAGTCTCTTTATCTATTTGATAACTTTTTGTTGATTGTATTTCTTCAGCAACACTATCTAATGCTTTATCAAATTCTTCTTCTGTAAAATCGTCATTATTATCTTCAATATCGTCAAATTCAACAGGTTCTTCTTCAAGTTCTTTGTCAAAATTATCAGTAGGGGATTGAACTTCTTCTTTAGGTGGTTCTATTGTTTTTGATTGATTTGTATCTTGTGTTTCTGGTGTTAAATTCATAAGGTCAAATAAAGTTGCTTGTTTATTTTCTTCTTTTGGTTTAACAACTGCTTTTACAGGTGGGGTAGGAATATTTGTTTTTGTAATGGTTTTATATTCCGTTCCATCTTCATTGAAAAGTTTGCCTTCAATGCTATCTTCTTCAAAATAGTGTATAGCCCAACCGAAGACTGTTGTGTGTTCTATACAAGCGTAATTTGCACCTTTTTCAGCGAGTTTTCTTGCTTCTTGATTTGCGTAATTCATAAAGCATTTCAAGTCTTTTTTATTTATAAGAGTTTTGTTATCTTTAGTGATTGCAACTCCGTTATTGATTTTTATCGCAAGTTCTTCGCTGACATTATTTTCTAAATATTCTTTGATTAGTTTTTCAGCTTCATTGCTAGTTATTAAGTTTAATTTAATCATTTGCATTTACTCCTTTTAATAAAATCAGAGAGGTAATCCCTGAATGGACAACCTCTCCAAAGTTTTGAATATTCAAAGTATGATTTTACAGGTAGTATATACCATTTTACATTGTCTAAAATGCGATTATTTTTATCGTTAGGTGGGTGTTTCTCATACCACTCTATATTCCATTTAGCACCAGTGTAAGAATTGGTAACAATATACTTTTGTATTTTTTCGTTATCTTTTTGATAACAAACTTTATATCCATATTTGTTATCTATCATAGGCTTTTTTTTGCTCCTTATATTTAATGTAGTCAGTATCTTCTTTTAATAGTTGTTCAATTTCTGGCATTATATCTTTTTGGTTTTTACCAACACAGCATAGTGTAAGTATATTTGCTGAACTTTTTAAAATTCTATTAAAAGCATATTGACAAAGCATTCTAATATCTTCGTCATTTGCACCACATTGATTTATGCAATAAAGTGCTGTAAGTATTGGTTTTAGTTCTTTTGTGTTTCTCATATTTTTAATTCCTTTTAATTATTTTCAAATATTGTTTTTCCTTTATAAGTAACTTTTAATATGTTTTTGATATAAATATCATTATATTTTTTGCCGTTAATTTCTTCCATTTTATCTCTAGCTTGTTTGTTTATACTATAATAGCTAAAATGGATATTTTCACCTTTGCTATACGGAACATAGTTTAGTGCAGAGGTTTCTAATTTACATTCTAGTATTTCGTCATTATCAAGTTTATAAAATAAAGTAACTGTTTTTGCATTTTCAGGAATTGATTCGTTTAATTTTCTTGCTAATCTTAAATAATGATATTCGGATTGAGTTTCAATTTCACTTAAATATTGTTTTGATAATCGTTTTTGGAGTTTACATTCCTTTATATATTTAGTTAATTTATTGCCGTCTAATTCAAGAGTTTTGATATATGTGTCAATGTATTCTTTAGGGTTTTCAATAAATGTTAGCAATTCATTTGTATCTCTTTCGTGTAAATTGAAATTGTATGTGTATTCGTTTGTTTTCCCATAATAGAAATCGTCTTCTGCATGACTTCTATTATAGTAAATTGCATTTTCAGGTAAATCGTCTATAACATCTTTAGCAAATTTTTCGTATGCTTGAGTTAACATTTCTTGTAATTTATTATCAAGCATATTTTTAGAAATAAACTTAATATCAGTATCAATTTGATTTATATTGTAAGATAGGATATATAGGTCATTATTTTTTGTATCAATAACTCCACAGAAATAAGGATTGCTATAGTGTGTTGGTTTATTGTTTTTAATATTTTCCATACCATAGATATAATCAAATCTGCCAAAGTTTAGTTTGAATAATCGTATAATATCGTCATAATTTGTAGGCTTAAAATCTTTTCTATTAAGCCATAATTCTCTTATTTCGTTGTTGTTTAAAAACTGATTTAATTTTTCTTTTGTATTCATATTAGTTTTGCTCCTTTAATTTTTCTAAAACTCTTTTTGTTGCATAAATGCCATTGCTTGTAAGTTGTCTTTGCCAAGCACTATTTTTAGGACTCCATTTGAAGCCATAACTTTTTAATAATGTTCTTGTTTGTTCGTTTGGAATATTTTCAAATATAATTCTAATTCTCATATCGTTGGCATCTTCAACAACTTCTAATCCATCAACTTGAATGTATTTATTTTCATTGTCAGAACTTGCTCGTTCTTTTAATTTTTTCAAGTTTTCAAGCCTGTTTTTTAATCTATGTAGATTTTGATTATTGTTAGTTAGTTCAAAAGAAGGGTAAGGTTGGCTGTAGTAATGAAACATTACAAGTTTTTCTTTTAGTTCTCTAATTTCTTTTTCGTCTAATAAATCACAGCCATCTAATGTTTTATGCTTTTTGTAGTAAGCATTTACATTTTTCATTTTGTTTTGATATTCTGTTAAACTATCAATTTTAGCTTCTAACTTTTCAATAGCAAGTGCGTCATCACTGTAGATAACTTTGTTTGTGATAATAATTTTTATTTTATTGTAGTAGTAGTTATCTTCATTGAATAGGTCGCCGTATTCTTTCCAAAAGTTATCTCTGGCTTGGTTTTGTTTTTCTTTTTTTCTAAAGTTAAAGTTTCCAGCGCCAGAAATCATAATACTTGGCATTCTTGCTTCAATACTATTGCTTTTATTTATAGCAAATGCTAATTTTTTAGAGTATTTGTCTTTGTAATACTCAATAAGCCTTAATGCTTCTTTGTTGATGTTTTCTGGATATAGTTCCATCAACTCATTAACATTATCTTCAAATGTTTTTAAGTAACTTCTGTAATTGTTTGTAGCAGAGTTTTCTTTATAGTCGCTAAAACTATTTAATTCTTTTGCTGTTCTTGCAATATTTTCATTTATTGTATATTCGTTCATTTTTAATTCTCCTTATAATTTAAACTTTTGTAATTATGAAACATATCTAAAAAGTATTCTAAAGCGTTGATATGTTCTAGTTCGCTTTCTTCAAATGTGTTTTTGCAGAGTGGGCAAGTATAGGTATTTTCTTCTGGGTTGTAATTTACATCGTCCCATTCGTGTATTTTTTCACAGTATGGACAACGATATAATTTTTTACTTTCAAATGTTTTTAGGTCATTTGATAAACCATTTAGTAGAATTGATTGTTCAAAATCTGTTTTCATTTGTTAAACTCCTTTTAATTTAATCTTCAATGTGTTCAAAGTCGTCAATGTGGATTTTGTCATTTAGACAACCATATTCAAAATATAAATTGTTATCTTTATCTAGTTTCAAGTCATATTCTATAACACTGATTTTACCAAGATTGCT
>JAGBBT010000033.1 GCA_017938365.1 Treponema sp. | reverse complement strand
TGAGGTAAAAGATGAGCCACCAAGCAAGAATTGATTTTGAAGGTCAAGCTATACAGTGTTGTAGCATTTGTAAAACTGCTGAACATACATTGTCTGACATTGATACTATCCTAAAAAAAATAGAAGATAACTCATCATTGTTGTTAAATGAAGATAGTAAAAATTTAAGAGAACAACTACTGAAAGAAAAAGATAATCTTAATAAAGAGATTAATAGTCTAAAACAATTAGCAGAGGAACAAAAGCAAAAAGGTGTTGTATATGGTGAAGTAGATACAAGTCGTGAAATTGTTAATAAAGCGAATTTATTATTAAGTAGATGTAATAGCTTTAGTTCTCAAAGGATATACGAATATGAAACACTTTTAAAAAGAATTCTTGCAACAAGTGTTAGTGATAGAAATAAACTATTACAAACACAAATCAGTGGGACAGTCGCTTTTAGTAAAGAACTATATGAACAATTTAATAAGATTGAAGATGTTGTTCTAAAAGATTATGTTTATTTAGAATTAATCAAAGAAAACAATATTGGTAAGAGTTTTGATGAAATCGTAAAACAAGCACAGATAATATTGGATAGTGAAGTCAATAAAACTATTAGTGATAATAAAGAAAACATTATTGAAAAAATTACAAAACAACTTAAAGATATCAATCTGGAACAAAATGAGATTGATAAGATAGTTAAGGTAGAAAAGTTTGATAGTTCTTCATTACAAAAAATTCAAGAACAAACCAATAAAGAAATTGTTGATGAGCATGTAAGAAAAGAAGCTTTAAAATGTATCATAAAATCAATTGAACAAAGAGGTTTTATAGTTGACAAGAAAAATATAAAATTACAACGAGATAAAAATCAAGTAGTTTTAATAGCACAAAAGGTTAATGGTCAAACAGCTGAATTTCAAGTTTTCCTTGATGGAAGATTTATATATAAATTTGATGGATATGAAGGTCAAGCTTGTCAGAAAGATATAAATCCATTTTTAGAGGATTTAGAAAAAATTTATGGAATTAAAGTTACAAAATCAGAAACATTATGGAGTAACCCAGATAAAATTTCCGCAATGAAGTATCAGACATATAATACAAATAAGGATAAAAAATAGGAGGTGAACTTACATGGCATTAGAAATTGGGTTTAAAAGAATTAAAAGGGAAGTCGGCATAAAAAGATGTGTTATCATTGACGGCAACGTTGGTGATGTTTATCTTGATGACAAAAATCAAATTGTTGACTTGAAAAAGTATTTAACAGAAATGCTTGAAGATTTAAAGTATGACGATATTGTTTATTGGGATAGAGTAAATGGAATTGAAGGTGATATAAGTAGTCTTAAAATAACCGAAGAAAAAAAAGTTGAAGGTGAAGAATACTCACTTGATGATGAAGATGAAAACCAAAATACAACTATATCAAATGGAAACTTTAAAGAACCAAGTGAAATTTTTAATTTAGTTTTTAAAAACTTAACAAATAAAAATAGAAAAACAGTATTTATATTAAATTGGTCAGATTATCTTTTCTCAAATGGTGGTCAACACGATAATGAAGAAAGGCAAAATTTAACATTGTTGGGCAAATCAATTAAAGATAAAAAAGTTAATTATCTATCAACAGATGTAAATGAAAGCACAATTATACTTATCACAAACAAGTTGTCAAATTTTCCATTGTCTTTTTATCAAGCAAACCCAGAAGTTTCAACAATAACTTTGTCTAAACCAGACAGATTGGAAAGACGTAGATTATTGGAAAAAATTGAAGCGGGATTTGAACTTAAATTCAATCCGGGCGAAACTTTGTTAAATGGCAGTAGAACAAATGAATATATTGATGTATTGGAAGATTTTACTAATAGAGAAATAATACAAATGGCAAAGCTTTCAAGGAAGGAAGAAAAGTTAACATTTGATAAACTATACTTATTGTTCAAATATGGCGAAAAGGATAATCCATGGGAAAAACTTGCCTATGAAGATGTTAAAAATATCAAAAAGAAATTATCTGAAAGAGTTGTAGGACAAGATGAAGCTATTGAAAAAATTGAGAAAACAGTTGTTAAAGCATATATGGGTTTAACAGGTTTACATAAGACATCAAGTAGGTCTATGCCAAAAGGGGTGTTCTTCTTTGTAGGACCAACTGGTGTTGGTAAAACAGAACTTTCAAAAGCACTTGCTAAATTCTTGTTTGGTGATGAGCAAGCTTGTATTAGATTTGATATGAGTGAGTATGCACAAGAGAATTCAGACCAAAAATTAATTGGTGCTCCACCGGGATATGTTGGATACGAGCAAGGTGGACAATTAACAAATGCTATAAAAGAAAAACCATTTAGTGTTATATTATTTGATGAAATAGAAAAAGCAGCTAAACCAAATCCAAGAATACTTGATATTTTCTTACAAATACTTGAAGATGGAAGATTAACCGATAGTAAAGGTGAAACAGTATATTTTAGCGAAAGTATAATCATATTTACATCAAATCTTGGTGCAAGTGAAGTTAAACCTTCTGATAATAAAGAAGAAACAGCGGAAGAATTTATTAAGATTGTTAAGAATTATTTTGATAACGAAATAAAAAGACCAGAAATTCTTGGAAGAATTGGTTATAG
>JAGBBT010000032.1 GCA_017938365.1 Treponema sp. | reverse complement strand
CTCCATATAATTAAAAGCATTGACAATTTCCATATTATTCAATGGTATAGATTGCTCCTCAGTAGAAGTTATTAATCCATGATTTTGTATAAATTTAGTAAAATTTAAATCTTCACTAAGATACATCTGCAAATGCAAATGAGCACCATATCCTAAAACACGTTTATCTTTATTGTTTTCGCCCTGCACATCATCCCCCTGACCAAAACAATGTCCAGTATTTCCAACATAACCAACTGTCATTCCTGGATAAATCGGTTGATTTTTCCCAACTATTTTTTTATTCCTATCAAGATGACCAAGTAAATAAAAAATATTATAGTTGTTATATTTATTATTTGCTTTTATAACAATGAATCTTCCATATGTCCAATCGCTTTGATCGTTGGATTAAACTACTTCTCCATTTACTCCAAATATCCACCATTGCACCAGCCAATAGTTCCAGCTCGGATTGTCCGTCCGTCCCGGTCTTTAGCACCGGCCTGTACTTCAACTTTTACCCAGTTGCTGTTTATGCCGTCGATGTTTTCTGCTTTGCCAAGTTCAAGGATTTTTACTTTTGTTCCAGCAGACATTACTGTAAGAACCCCTGATGTTGTTGCCTCGCCAGAACGGAGTTTTAGGTTTTCGGAAACTGTCATTGTTTTGTTTGGTGAGACGTTTGTTACATTTTTTTCAGCTCTTTTTGGTTTCTCAAATGTTGCTAAATTAACTGCATGTTCATCATTATATTTCTGCAAGGCTGTTTTATCATATAAATAAAAATTTGGTAAAAAATATTCACGTGGAAGAAAAACAAATGTTTTTAATTTTTCATAATCACTCTTTTTGATTTTTAAATATGAATACATTGGACTTTTTGAAGGTTCCAAATAAACATCAAGAAAATCACCGTCAAAAATAAAATTTAATTTTTGCATTTTATTTTCAGTTTCATTTTTTAATGCAGAAAAATTAAGAGTTTCTATTGTAAAACCATTTTTTATTAGATTGATATTTTCTACATATAAATGCTCATGACCAAAATCTATGCAGCTATTTGAAATAATTAGTGACTTAAGAATATAACCATACCAACCATCATCGTACTCATTTGGTTCTCCATATCTTTTTACTAATTCTTTCTCATAATTTCTGATTATTTCTCTATCTTTCTTTTCTATTACTTCAAGATAATAAGATGGTATCCATACATATTCATCTTTGACTTTTGTTATGTATTCTTCCTGAATTAACTCATCGGTGTCTTTAGGGATTAATGCATCTGATATTATATATTTTGGAAATTTAAAATCATTTTTCTTTATATCTACAACAATTTGATTAATATTATCATCAAAATCAATTGTATTAACTAATTCTACAAGTTCCCCTTTTCTTATTTTTTCTGTTGTATAATAGTAATGTTCATAAACATCTGTAGTATAAGTTGGTAGGAATAACGTTTCTTTTGGAAATACTAATCCTCCAAAAGATAAAAGTAAAATTACAGATAGTTTTATTCTTTTAATCATTTTTAAACACCTCTTCATGATTAAATGGATTTCCCAAAACACCTACTTTATAAGTGGCTCCTTTTACTATTCTCTTTCCAAAAGCCACTGTATTATATTCTTATGAATTATTCATATAAATCAAAACAGCAACAATGTCAACTTGTATGGTTATTTCGAACAAAAATAAACTAATTGGCATTTAGTTCGATATAAATTATGTATAGATTTTCTGTTATAAGACGAGTATAATATTATGATTTGATAGTTTACATTTTTCTGAATATGTTTCAAAAGATTTTATATCATTATTATCAAAGTAAACACGGATATAACATATTGTCTGATTGAAAAATAAACTTTTATTTTATATACTTTTTTACAAAGTATTTGTGAGGTTTATAATGTTAAGAATAAAAAGCAAGTTAATATTTTTTTTATTAATTCTTTTACAAGTTTGTGTTTATGCAAAAGAGATAGATTACCGACAAGTGGTATTTGGAAACGCTTATGAAAATATAGTAGAAGTTGATGTTAATGACTTTTTTACTAAATTTCCAAAAGCAAAAAATGTGGAATCTTATGGACAAGGGCCAATTGCATATACTATAAATCGT
>JAGBBT010000031.1 GCA_017938365.1 Treponema sp. | reverse complement strand
GAAATTAGCAGATTCTCCCACTTTTAAAATATTATTGTAATAGAAGATATCCCCATCTTTTCTCCAAAGATTCTTATGGTATAATCAGCATATTCCAAATCAGCAGGCATAGTTTCTTTAACGAAAACATTGCCTAAATCCAATTCCCCAGTATTCCAAACAGTAATCAGGAACTTAGTCTGCTCACCGGATTTTACACGAGGAGTCAAAGACTTCTTATTAACATCAATGCCCGGCTTTTTAACAGTAGTAGTGTTGTTAGTAGTCTTATTTTCAGTTTCATTAGAACCGGCAACAACACAGTTAACAAAAGTACCATTAATATGAGTATTGAAAATGATTGTGAAATTAGCAGACTCGCCAACTTTCAAAACATTATTATAATAGAAAGTATTGCCGTCTTTTCTCCATAATGACTTATCGTGGTAATCAGCATAAGTTAAACCATCAGGAATTTGCTCCTCAACAAACACATTACCCAAATCAATACGGCCAGTGTTTTCTACTGTAATCAGGAATAAAGTCTGCTCACCTACCTTAACGCTAGGAGTCAAAGATTTCTTGGTTACTTTCATTCCCGGATTGTAAACAGTAGTAGTATTATTTAGGGGCCTGAATTTTTTTTGTTAAAATTCGACCAGATTCATTTTCTTTTTCTTATTTTTCATATTATTTTTTGATGGTTTATAAAAATACATTAGGATAATTTTTTATTTTATTAAAAAAGGTCTTAATACCCATAAATTTAAATATTATGTGTTACATATATTTATTTGGAGATAAAAATGAAACACAGATTAAATTTAGATATTAAAGACCCAAATTATACTTTGTTGAAAGAAATATTTAAAATTATGGATTCCAGAGAAACTTCTGAAATTTTAACCTCATTTGGCTTTAAAAGCTTGAAAAAACAAAAATTTACTTTTAAAATCATATTTATCAGTATGTTCTTTGGTTTAGACATTCCATTCATCCTAAATGAACTTGAATCAAAAGAAAAGCTTTGTAAATACTTTAATATTTCTAAAGTTTGGAGTGCAGATCAAGTTTATAAAACTTTATCACTCCAAGATTCAGAAAAGCTCATGAGAGCATTAAATCGTATTTTAAATTCAAGAAATCGCGTTAAAAGAAGAGGAAAAAAGACTTTTATTGTTGATGCGACACCAGTGGACTTGGATTTTAATTTTAATAGAAATAAAAAGACAAAAGAATATCTCAAAACATTGAATTTAAAATGGAGTTATTCTTCCTCCAAAGGATTTTATATAGGATTTAAAGCAACTGTTGTCCTTGATTTTGATAGTATGAATCCTGTTTGTATTTTAATCCATTCTGGAGCTCCGGGTGATGCAAAACTTTTTGACGAAATTATGGAAAACCTACAAAAAAGACGTATTATTGAAAAAGGAGACACATTAATTTTTGATAAAGGTTATTACAGCTATGAAAACTATCAAATTGGAATTAGCAAATATAAAATCGTTCCTTTCATTTTTCCAAGAGACAATTTCAAAAGAAATAAACTCAATGACCAATTATCTTATCCTTTGAAAGCATTTAAGAAAACAAAGAAAATTATATCAGAAAAAAGATTCTACGATAATTTAAAACACGAATTATTTAAAAAACTAGATGATTGGAAGAAATTCAAACCAATTAGAGGAAAAATAGAAGATTTTTTCAAATTACTCAAACAAGGACTCAACATGAGAGAAATACACAAATACACACCAAAATCAGTTGCAAAAACCGTATATCTAAATGTATTTTTAGGAGCCCTAATCATATCACAAGGATACTACTCAAAAACGGCCATACAACAATTATCTGAGAACTAAAAAATTCAGGCCCCTAAATATATTATAACGAAATTCGAGTGTAGTTATTATGGGTATAGGTTCATTTTTTAAAAGAGGTAAAAAGGAAAAGGAAGATGTTGTAGAGGAATGTCACATTGACATAAATGCTGATGACTGTGGCGGCTGTGAAAAGTGTGCAACAGCTTGTCCAAACAATGTCTTGCAGATTTTGGATGACAAATGTACTGTACGTGACGCACAGGTGTGCAAAAGCTGCAGAGTATGCGTTGCTATTTGTCCTAACGACTGCATTACAGTTAACTGATATTTTCACGAATTGTATCGATAAAGCTTCTGTCCTCAAGCTTTATTATTTTTGTAACTTTTTTTGATTTTCTTATTCTTAATGTGTCTCCGCTGAATATTTCAACAGGAAGGCCGTCATATAGAACGAATGATGTGGTTTCATCCCTGAGTTCCGTAATCTTGATGTCAACGATTGATTCATCTGACAATATTATGCTTCTGTTTATCACTGTATGTGG
>JAGBBT010000030.1 GCA_017938365.1 Treponema sp. | reverse complement strand
TGGAAGCAGGTGCATTGGTTTTAGGAGACCAGGGTAACGTTTGTGTTGACGAATTGGATAAAATGCGTTCAGAAGACCGATCAGCACTTCACGAAGCTTTAGAACAGCAAACTGTAAGTATTGCGAAAGCAGGAATCATGGCAACTTTAAATTCAAGATGTTCAGTTCTTGCAGCAGCAAACCCAAAATTTGGAAGATTTGACAGATTTAAAGTTTTAGCAGATCAAATTGAACTGCCGCCACCAATTTTATCCCGTTTTGATTTAATATGGATTGTTGAAGACAAGCCAAGTAGAAAAGGAGATTCAGAACTTGCACAGCACATCCTTAATATCCACCAGTCAAATACCGTAGATTATGAAATTGAACCCGATTTACTTAGAAAATACATCGCATATGCTCGTAAAAACGTTAATCCTGTTTTAAGTGATGAAGCAAATGAAGTATTGAAGAATTTCTATGTAGATACAAGAAACAGCAGCAGCAATACTGAAGAAAATTCAGCAGATCCAATTACCGCAAGACAGCTCGAGGCAATCATTCGTCTGGCAGAAGCATGTGCTAAAATAAAATTAAAAGAAGTTGTTGAAAGAGAAGATGCTAAAAAAGCCGTAAGATTGCAAATGGCATCCCTTAAAGATGCAGGAGTTGATCCGGAAACCGGTGAAATTGAAGCCGACATTGTCAGTGGAGGAAGACCAAAATCAGAAAGGGATAAGATGAGTACTCTTGTAGATGAAATCAAGTTGATTGAAGAAGAGTACAATGGACAAGCTCCATTAACTGTTTTAAAATCCAATATGGAAGAGAAACATGGTGTAAGTGAAGATAAAGTTGAAAATCTCATAAGGAACATGACACAAAGAGGAATCTTATACGAACCAAGTCCGGGAAATGTTAAAAGAGTATAATTATTATAATGAGTTTATGTCAATTTGTTAGTTGGTAATTTGATTTTTTGTTTTTCTTGCGAAAAAATTTTAATTTTATCGAATTTTCGAAAATTTTTCCGAAAAATATATAAATTACCCACTTTTTAATATTTTTATTTTTTATAAAATTCGTTATTTATTCTTTTTGATTAGGTTTTTATCATCGGTTTAATTTATTATTGGTTAATTTTTTTGTAACTCTTTATATTTTTTTTGTACGTCTGTGAATTTTAAAATAAAAATCATAAAATTTATATTAATGGAGATGCTTATATAATATTATGTATAACGCGAAAAAAACATCTCCAATTAATAATATGAAGTTCATCCAATATAAATTTGATGTTGGATTTACGAATAATGTTAAACGTGAGCCTAAGAGTGAAATTGAAGATTCTTCTATTCAATTAGAACTTATGGATTCTTTTTATGAGGTTAAACGTGAGAAACCAACTGATATTTCCTTTGATATGGATGAAAATGGTGTAATTTCTTATTCTGATCCATTTTGTAAACATTGTTATTCGCATAAAGTTACAAAACATGGTCATAATGTCCGTAATTTGATAAAAGAGAATGGTGAACGTTATACGGCTAAAGTACAAAGATATTATTGTCCTGAATGTGGTAAATATTCTCAAACAGAATTCATTGGTCAATATGAAAATTATTGTAATTTTTCTAATGAAACAAAAGAAAGATCAATAAAAGTTCGTGAAATAAGCTGGTATCCGTTCCGTAAATTAAAAGAATTATATCAAATTTTTTGCGGAACAAAAATATCTCACGAAACCGTTAGAAAAGCACAAATTGTAACAAATGAACTTTATTACTTAAATAAAGACATAAAACCTTCTGGATTTTATGGTTATGATGTGCAATGGGAACCATTGGATGATGGTTTCCATTATAGGCACTTATTATTTGATTTAGTCAATAATGTGCCTGTTGCAGAACTATTGGCTCCAAATGAAGACCAAAATACAACATACGAATTCATCAACAAATCAGTAAAACACAAAGACAGAAAAGCAATAGTAACAGATTTAAAACCCGGATATGACTCAGTAATGAAAAAATTAGGATTTAAACATCAACATTGCACATACCACCTGCATTTAGCAGTCAATGAACGAATAAAAAAATATTTAAAACAAAAAGATTTAGAAATCAGAATCGACCAAATAAAAGAAAATGAAAAAATCGCAAAAAGCAAATTAGACGAAATAGTTGAAAACGAAATAGACAAAATAAAATCAGAAATAAACATATACAAACGATTAATATTCGAATTATTCAACCAACAAACATACAATAAAGCAACAAACTATATAAATCTATTAAAACAAGAATATAATAACTTTCCTGAAATTCTACAAAAATTTTTAAAAAACGATTTTTTCCCAGAATATAAAAAATACATATGGTTCCTTAAAAAAGAATTTAAAGGAAAACTAACTAGAACTAATAATGATTCAGAAAAATACTTTCATGCAACACTACCAAAAGCCGAGAAAAAAAGATACAGAACAGAACAAGGCGTATTTAATCAAATCTACAACAGAAAAAATGGCTGGATGAAAAAAATAAAATTCCAACTAACAAATTGACATAGCCTATAATGATTTTTAACAATAACTTAATAAATGATTAAAATCATATTTAATATATTATACTTATACTAATTTTTATGGAGCGATAATATGGATAAATATGAAGATTTATTGGAAAGAGCAATAGACCAATTACCTCCTGAAGTATTT
>JAGBBT010000029.1 GCA_017938365.1 Treponema sp. | reverse complement strand
CTCCTCGTAAAATATGTAGTATAGAAATATTGTTAGAGAGAATGATATTTCTTACATACATACGAACCTCTCCAGGTTCAATATTAATTTGATTTAGGAGTCCTTTAGTATATAATCTAATTGGATAGGTTATATTAGGATAATGTGCTTTTCACTCCTGCATTGATTTGCTCATATAAGCATGCAAACCTGCTAGAAGTATTGTATTATCACACGGAAGCTGTTTCTCCTTACCTCTCTTATAAGGATGTATTCTTTTACCCGCGAGACTTAGTTTACTTTCATGCCAGGACTCCTATATCATCCATTCCAGAAAGTAGGTGTTGTTTATGTTTGATTTCAATCAAACTTTATTCGTCGGCATCGACGTCAGTAAAGATTCTAATCAAGTTTGTTTAATAAACTTTGAAAGAAAAATCTTACTCAACAAGCCCTTTAAAAACAATTTAGAAGGTGCTTCCGAGATGAAAACAACTATCATCTCAAATCTATCTAAACACAATTTTTCTAATCTTATAATTGTGTTAGAATCTACTGGTATTTATTCGACTCATATAGCTAATTTTTTGTATTATGAATCTGAATCAATGTGTCCAAATTCTTTAGTTTATTTGGTCAATCCTATTGTTTCACATAATTTCAACAAATCTAATGTTGGTTCTAATAAAACCGATTCTTTTGATGCTTTTAGTCTTGCTGATTTTGCTGCTTCCGGTAAAACAAATAAGCTTCAACCTTTTAAGGCAAGACAGCATTTTTCAATTCAATCTCTTGCTAGGCAAAGAAAGCATTTTATTGATTTATTAGTAAAAGAGAAAGTTAGATTTTTAAATTATATTTTCATTAAATTCAGTGATTTTAATAATAAAAAGCATAAAAATAAGGCGTTTTCCAATGTTTTTGGCAATACCTCTATTGAAGTTCTTCTAAATTTTAAAACACCCGAAGAAATTGCTAATACTTCTATTGAACAACTTACTGAATTTATTAAATCTAAATCTAAAAATCGTTTTGCCGATTCTTTTGAAATTGCTAAGATTCTCCAAAAAGCAAGTCGTGACTCTTATCGTCTCGATGCTTCTTCATATGATTCCATTAATACTAATATCGCTATCTCTTTTTCTACTATCAAGTTCTATGAAGATACCATCTCTCTTATTGAAAAGGAAATCTCTAAACTAATCAAAGGTTCTTCTTTTGAAAAAGATATTAATATTCTTAAATCAATTCCTGGTATTTCTACCGTTTTTGCAACTTCAATTATCTCCGAACTAGGAGATATTAAAAGTTTTAAATCGGATGATGCACTTGCAAAATATGCGGGCATTTTTTGGTCGGAAAACGAATCAGGTAACTTTGCTTCTGAAGATCATCGTCTCAAAAAAACTGGTAATGTTTACTTAAGATATTATCTCATCGAAGCTACTTCTTCAGTTATTCATAACAACAATGTTTTTCTTGATTTCTATTCTAAAAAACTTCATGAAGTCAAAACTCATAAGGAATCTCGCGCCTTAGTTCTTACTTCTAGAAAGTTTATTAGATTAATTTTCAAACTTCTTAAAGATAAAAAAATTTATGAGGATCCTTCTTCTTTAAATTAACTATATTTTATCAAATTTTCAAAAATCCGTGACTTAGCTCCTCACGGAGTTTTCGTCGTTGTTTCACATCTTTAATTATGCCAAAATTTTATTTTTTTCTATCTTGACATATTACCGGAATGCTTATTATTAATCTTAACATAAATGTATTATTTTTTGTTAGTTTAATGCTTATCTTTTTTTCTTAGTAATTCAACAATTTGTTTAGTTGCTTCTGGCTTTTTCATTTTTGACATATTAAGTTTTAACTCGTTAATTTTTTCTTCGTTATTAAATAAGTCATCAATGATTGGAACTAAGTCTTGATAAGTATTAGCATGAACTATTACATTTCTTTCAAGAAGATATAACATATTCCAATATTCGTGATATGGAGGTTTTTTAGGAACAATGATAGGTGTTTCTTTTAAGAGTGCTTCGCTTACACTTAAAGCACCTAGTTTTCCAATCATAACATCTGATATTTCCATTAATTTATGAACATCCATTGTGAATCCATAATTATATACATTTTTCAAGTTGTGTTTTTTTATAAAACTATCGATTTTTTCTTTAGTTTTCTTTCTTGTACCATTTGCGATATATAGGTTGATATTTTCAAAGTTTTTACATTTTAATAGGTGTTTTAAAATAGTTAAATTGTTTCCTGTTCCAACACCACCAGTTTGGATTAAAACACCAAATTTATTAGGGGTAATATTCATTTCTTGATAGATTTCTTCTTTGTCTAATTCAAGATTATATTTAGGATGAACAGGTAAGCCTAATGGATATAGATTTTCTCTAATTAGTCCTTTTTTATTTACTAAGAAATCATGAATTCCTTCATCAATTGTAATTACATAATCAAAAATTTTATTTAATTCACCATCAGCATGAATTGAAAAATCAGGGATTGTGGTAACAAGTTTAATATTCTTATCGATTAAGTCTTTTTGGATAAAGTGACTTATTAAACCTGAAGAATATGTGTGTACACAAAAAATTGAATCAACTTTATTTTCTTCAAGGTATTTTAATACTTTCTTCTTGGCTAATTTTCCACATTCAATAGACATATTTTTATATGGACTAGGCTTAGCCTCATAATACATTTTATAGCTAAGTCTATTGAGTCTAGGGAACACTTTAAGCAAGAAAAAATGTAAGTCGTTGATAATCCATGCAAAAATTGGGTGTTCTGGCTTATATATGTCCATTACTTCGACTTCATCTTCAGGATAAAATTCTTTAATATATGCTTTTACTGCATAAGCTATTGAGTTGTGTCCTTCGCCTGCAGTTGCTGTTAAAATAAGATGTTTCATTTCTTCACGTCCTTTTCTTTGATTATAGACTAAATTTTAGTAAACTTTAAGACTTTTAAGAAAAAAATATCTATTTCTTTAATTAATATGTTATAATTATCTAGTAGAGGTGATTTGAATGAATAAAGAATTAATCTCAAAAATAGTTATAGTACTTGCAATTATCTTTTCAGTTTTAGTTATTGCTGGT
>JAGBBT010000028.1 GCA_017938365.1 Treponema sp. | reverse complement strand
TAAAAGAAAAAATGGAATTGTTAGATTTGTTACTTGATGATTTGCAAGAAAGATTTAATTTTAAACAGAAAGAAAACGTTTTTATGCAAAAACCAAATTTATATGAAAAAAACTGCCATAAGGCAATTTAATTTCTATTTATCATCGTTGGTATCAGTGCAATAGTTATATACTGTAGAACTCGACTCTTGTATATATAAGATTAATTGAGAAGTGATGTCAGCAACTAGTTTTTTGGTATTTGCATCTACAGTTGCTGAAGAAATAATTTCCTTACAATTATTTTCTATTTCTTCTCTTAGACTAATTAGTCTACTTGCACATTTATTTTGCGCTACTGTTGTACTTTTAATTCCACGTATTTCCAATTTATTTCCTCCTTTCAATTTTAATAGTATAGGAGGAAACAAATAATAAATCAAGGAGGTAGAAATGAAAAGTTATTATAATGCAAAGGATGTTCAAGAAATAACAAATTGTAGTAAATCATTAGCTTATGAAATTATAAGAAAACTAAGAGATAAATTTGAAAAAGAATATCCAGATGCAATATCAATTCAAGGGAAAATACCAATTTGGTATTTTGAAAAAAATATGAAAATAAAAGAATGTTAGGCAGGCAAAGGAGAATAAAAAATGAATAAAAAGGATTTAGAAGAATTAAAAAAAAGAAAAGAATATGAAGATGAACAAAAGTTGATGAATAAAATTCATGTAAATTATAGAGCAGCAAATGATGAGTATAAAGTGGATAAACAATTAAAACAAATTGCAGCACAAGAAAAAAAGAAAAAAGAAAAAAGAACTAACAAATTATGTGCACTTGGACTTGTAGTTCTATTAATTGGTTCAATATTTGTACTTAATCTAGTAAATCAAGACTTTATAAACGATTGTGTTGAATCTGGAAATAGTCAATATTTTTGTGAAAAACATATGTAGGAGGTTTTATGAAAAAAATGCAAAAAGAAAAGGAACCCAACTTGCAGGTGAAAGTTCCCTTGTTCAAAAATGAACGTCTAAATTATAGCATAAGACGTTCTAAAATGCAAATTGGTGATTAAATGGATGATAAAAGTTGGATTAAATTATTTAGAAAAACACTTGATAATCCTATTGTTACAAAAGATGCAGATCATTTAGCTATTTGGGTATTTTTGTTATTAAGTGCATCACATAAAGAAAAAGATATTGTGTTTAATAAAGAAAGAATAACATTGCAAAGAGGACAACTTATTACAGGGACGATTTCAATATCAAAAAAATTGAAGATTAATCAAACTAAAGTACAAAGAATTTTAAAGTTCTTTGAAAATGAAAAACAAATTGACCAACAAGTGACTAATAAAAATCGTTTAATTTCTATAGTAAATTGGGAGTTGTACCAAAAAAATGACTATCAAAATGACTATCAAGTGACTAACAACCGACTAACAAGTGACTATCAAGTGACTACAAACAAGAATATAAAGAATGTAAGAAATAATATAGAAGAGAGAAATAATAGCGCGTGCGCGCGCGAGGAAGAAAATAAAAAAACAGAAATTTTTGATTACGATTGGATTGATGATAGTGAAAGTTAAATTAAACGGTAAACTAATCACTCCAAAAATAAAGATGTTAGACGAAAGCGATATGACTAAATGTTTGAGGTCTTTGAGGAAATATAACATGAGAGCTTATAAACAATTTATTTTTGAAACAAATGATTTAGTGCATGTAAAAGACAATGAATATAGAATTAATTTTATTTCTGATAATAAATTTCAGAAGATTTATGGGCAAATCTATATGAGTGTCACACTTGAGAAAGATGAAATAACTTTGAATAGATTAGAACCTCATGATTTTTTTATAGCAGGTCATAACATAGAACTTGAATCTTACAAAGGAATTCCAATTGTATCTCAAAAAGAAAAATTTAAAATTGATTTTTTGAATAAAATGGGAGGATTCGATGAGTGAAGCAGAAAGAAAAATGGATAAATACTACGAAGATAAGTTAGATGAATCGTATGAGGAAGAAACAATATCAACAGGTGATTATGAGAAATTAAAAAAAGACCTTCAGGAAGAAAAAGAGAGATTTGAAAATTTCAGACAAGAAGTTGTTTATTACACAACTAGCAATAATATTGCTGGCCTTATGGAATATCTTACGAAGGAAAAATTGGTATGAGTAATTGGATAACTAGGATAATGCATTATGAAAATGCTATCAAAGATTTAGAGGCAAGAGATAAAGCCTGTTGTGATAAGGAACGCGACAAAGAAAAACTCAAAAATGAAATAAAAACTTTGAGAAATGAATTAAAAGAATCTGAAGATTTAAGAAAAATACAGATTTTAGAGGGACAAGCTGTTGTCCAAGAGAAACAAGAAATTATAAAAAAGCTACACGCTGATATTTCTGTGTTAAAAAAAGAAAAAACAGAGTTAGTAAAAAAAGTAAACTCTTGCATAAATGAAATAAAGTCTCTAAGAGGTCAAATATCGTCTCTAACTGATGAAAAGGCGGAACTTGAAGAAAGAGTCGAATTTTTAAAAAACAATCGTAGGAGCCCAAATATGGATGAATTAATACAGTATACAGAAAGAAGAAAAAGAAAGTAGAGGAAAATTATGGAAGAAAATAATGAATTAATAGAAGAAGCAATAGTAGTTGAAGAAAAGACACTGGTAAAACCAGTATTTGAAGATGAAATAAATGCAAAAATTGTAGGAATTGGAAAAATAGAAGACAATATCAAAGATGTTAAAGAATATGCAATTAGTTTAAATGAGTACTATAAAAATATAAAATTTACTCCAGAAACTATGGATGCTGCAAAAGATGAAAAAGCAAAAGTAAATAAATTTAAGGATCAAGTTGCAGAATTTAGAAAACAAATTGTCGAAAAATATAATGAACCAATAAAACAATTTGAAGACACTGCAAAGGAAACAGAGGAATTACTAAAAGGAACATATGAACTTATAAACAATCAATGTGCTGAATATGACAAGCAAAGAAAACAAGAAATCGAAAATAAATTGAAATTATATTTTGAGGAGTACAAAACTTCAAAAAATATTGATGGAAAATATTTATCATTTGAGGATCTAAACATAAAAGTAACTCTTTCGTATGAAACAGAAAAGGGAGAATTAACTAAGAAAGCAAAGCTTGAAGTAAATGAAAAAGTTGATTTAATTTCTGAACAGTTAGAAACAATTAGTACTATGCAATATTCAGATGAAATATTAGTTGAATTTATAAAAGACAAGAATCTAAATAGAGCTATTAAAGATGTTAATGATAGACATGTTGTACTTGAGCAAGTTAAAGAACAAAAGGTAGCAAAAGAGGAGCAAAAAATAACTGATGAACAAGTTATTGCTAAAATTGACAGTTTAACTGCTCCAAAGGTTGAAGAAACTGCGGCCCAAGAAGAATTACTTGAATTATCTTTCAAAGTTCGTGGAACAAAAGATGAGTTAATAAAAGTGATTAATTATTTAGAAAATGAGGGATTAAGTTATGAACAATGCTAATAGTAAACAACAGTTAATGCAAGTTGCAGAACAAAACAAAGCTAAATTAAATGCAATGACATTTGGCGGTTTTATAAATACTCAAACAGTTAAACAAAAAATAAATGCAATGTTAGGTCAAGATAGGGGATTAAGATTTATAACTGGAATAACGTCTGCAGTAACTACAAATTCAACATTAGCACAATGTACAAATGACTCTATCTTTAATGGGGCATTGTTAGGTGAAACTCTTAACTTGAGCCCAAGCCCGCAACTAGGACAATATTACTTGGTTCCTTTTAAAGATAAAGAAAAAGGCATGGTTGCACAATTTCAATTGGGGTACAAAGGTTATATTCAATTAGCAATTAGAAGTGGTTATTATACAAAACTTAATGTTGTAGATATTAAACAAGGAGAATTAATTAAATATGATCCTTTGAATGAAGAAATAAATGTTCAATTAATTGATGATGAATTAGTTAGAGAGCAATCGGAGACAATTGGTTATTATGCAATGTTTGAATATAAAAATGGTTTTAGAAAAAGCCTTTATTGGTCTAAGACAAAAATGATGGAACATGCAAAAAAATATAGCCAAGGGTATAAGAAAGATTTAGTAAATGGGACAAGTTATACATTTTGGTCTAAAGATTTTGATGGCATGGCATTTAAAACAATGCTAAGACAATTAATATCAAAATGGGGAATTATGAGTGTAGAAATGCAAAAAGCGTTTGAAGGCGATATGGGAGTTATAGGAAACAATGGAGAGGTTGACTATATAGATAATCAAATTCAAGAAGAAACAATTATTGAACAAAAAGATGGAAATATTCCAGAGGCGCAAGTGACTGAACAAGTAAGTGTACAAGAAACTGAACAAGTTACTGAAGAAATAATACCTCAAGTTAAAAAGGTAACAATCGATGAATTACGAAATAATCAATAGTGGTTCAGATGGCAACTGCACAATAGTAAATGGCCTTATAGCAATTGATTGTGGCTTAACATACAAGAAGTTAAAGAACTATTTTAATACAGTTAAGATAGTTCTCTTAACACACATTCATCATGACCATTTCAATAAGAAAGCAATTCAAATATTAGCAGAAAATCATCCTTGTTTAAGGTTTGGATGTTGTGAATGGTTAGTCCAGGGTTTAATCGATTGTGGAGTTAATAAGAAAAACATAGATGTCTTTGAAATAGGTAAAAAGTACGATTACGGGCTGTTTCAAATAATAGCAGTCAAGTTATATCATGATGTGCCACAATGCGGTTATAGGCTATTTATGAATGATAAAAAGTTAATATACGCAACTGATACAAGGACATTAGATGGAATTATTGCAAAAGACTATGATGTTTATTTAGTTGAAGGTAATTACGAGAATGATGAAGAACTACATGAAAGAGCATATAACAGTGAGTATGAAGCACGAGTGAAAAATACTCATTTATCAAGAGAATACACAACTAAATGGTTGTTAGAAAATATGAATGATGATTCGGTTTATGAATTTATGCACCAGCATGTCGAAAGAGGTAATGAAACTTGTTAGAGCAATTAAAGGAAGATATAGAACAGTTTAATTTCTTGAAAGATAACTTTGAAGCTTTAAGTAGTGAAGATGGAGAAACTGCTTATCAATTAGCAGTTAAAATGTTAGTTTGTGCTGATAGGTGGACTGAGATATGCAAAGATATATCGAACTATGCTAAAGAGTTTAATACAACAAAGAGTAGTTTGTATGATTGGGCCTATCACAAATATAGAATTCTAATGAATATGCACGAGTTCTGCAGAATTGTCTACAGACAATGCAGAGAAGAAGAAAGAAATAGTTTTAGAAATGAGGTGTAATATGGATAATTTGAAACCTTACACTGATTGTAACGGTAATTGTAGTAGATGTGGCAATTGCTGCACTATTGCGATTCCAATTACAAAAGATGAAGAAAAAGAAATAAGGCAGTATATCAAAAAAAATGATATTAAACCTGGAAATTTATATGAAGGGAATAATTTTTACGCGTATTGTTGCTTTTACGATAGAAAAAATCATAAATGTAAAATTTATGATGTAAGGCCAAGCATATGCAGAAGTTTTCAATGTAATAGAAATATAGAAGAATTAGAAAAAGAAAAAATAATAAACCATTATAGAGCTTTTTGGAATCATATGGACCTAGAAGGTAATTTAAGTAATTTCACTACTTTTGATTTACTTTTCTATAATAATCCAAAACCAATAATGAATTTAATATTTAACTCTATAGATGGAGAAATAACAGAAGAAAAATACAAAGAAATTATAGAGAAAATGAAACAATGGGGATTAGAGGAACTTGCAAATCATTTAGTTCCAACTTTTGATGAATAAGCATATAAGCGAATATTTGTTTGAAGAAATAGAAAAGTATAGAGAAGTATATGTTGCTGCAAATATTTATCAGAAAATTAATTATAAGAATTATTTAAAAAAATATGAGTGGAATTTTAAAAGCCAAAAAGAATTTTTAAAGTGGTTTATATATATCACAAAAGAGGTGTAGTGTGAGTGACGAAGAAAGAGATAATCTTGTGCTTAATAATACAGGTCTAATTCATTTAGTAATTAAGCAAATGCATTTGAAATGGAATACTGAAGACGAATGGCAAAACTATTATGATTTTGGTTTAGAAGGGTTAATAAATGCTTCAAAGAAGTTTGATGCTGGTCAAGATATTAAATTTAGTACTTTTGCATGTGTGTGCATAAAAAATATGATAGCAAGGTGCTTGTATTTTAAAACCTTACCAAAAAACTTTAATGAACATGGTGCAGATATTTCACTAAATTATTTAATTGGTGAAGGTGACAATGCTGTTGAATATGGTGATTATATACCTGATCAAAAAGTAAATGTTGAAGATGAAATAGAGAAAAAATTAGAAATTGAAAGGTTATTAAATGCAGTAGATAATTTAGAGAATGAGCAGGATAAGTTAGCTATAAAGATGTATTACGGATTAGATGGATATTCAGAAGGAACTCTTGAAAGTATTGCAAATGTAGTTGGATGTACTAGAGAAAGAATACGTCAAAGAGTGGCGAGAGCAAAAAGGAATCTTAAGAGATTATTAGAAAAAAATGATAGAGATGTATTTGTTCTCAAACCAACAGATGATTATTTATTTAAGCAATTTAAAAATTTAACTGAAGAAGCAAAAATTATAAAAAGAGAAGAAGGTGTATGTAAGAAAATGGAAAAAGAAAATCCTAAAAATACTTTATTAGGACTTAATGATATTTTGTTTAACCAATTAAATAAACTTAATTCAGTAAGCGACGATGATTTTGATAAAGAAATAAGAAAATCATATGCAGTATCACAATTAGCACAGCAAATTGTAGCTAATACAAATACGTGTATTAAAGCATTAAATTTAGCAAAAGAACAAAAAATTGATTCTAAGCAAATAACATTTGTAGGTATAAATGAAAAGTAAACTAACATCTGAAGAAAAACAATTTATAAGAGAAAATTATATGAACATAACAACACCAGAATTAACAAAAATTATGAATGAACATTTTAATAGGATATTTGATAACGAAGTAGTTAGAAATTATAAAAAACACCAAGGATTAAAAACAGGAATAAATACGCAATTTAAGAAGAATCAAAAGGCACATAATCATAAACCTATTGGAAGTGAATTTATATGTAAGAAAGATGGATATACTTATGTAAAAATAGCAGAACCTAATACTTGGAATTTAAAACAAAGAGTTATATATAAAAAAGCTTTTGGTGATATTCCAACTGAGAAAAGCGTAGTTTTTGCTGATGGTAACAAACAAAATTTTGATTTAGATAATTTAGTACTTGTTGATAGAAAAATAAAATTGATGGCAAAAAATAAAAGGTTATTTTACAAGGATAAGGATTTAACTAAAACGGGATTATTAATTGCAGAACTTATCTGCAGGAGTAGTGAGGTGAGAAAGAAAAATGAGCGAAAAGATTAAATATACTCCACAAGGGTTCAGTTATGTGGATGTAAGTTTATTTGATGCAATTAATTGGGGCGGTTATGGTATTTGTAACAGCTGTGGGAAAGGACCATTTAGAACTCTGAAATTAGTATATGTATTAACCGATACTTATTGTGAAGATTGTTTTAAAAAATGGTTAGATAGATGCAATCATTATTCAAAAGAAGATATAGAGTACGATTTAAAGGTTCAACAAGGAAACGATGAAAAATGGTACAAGTATCATGGTGTTATTTAGGAGGAACTATGGATATAGAAACAAAGGCAAATAAGAAAGTGCGATATGCTATCCGTATGTTATCCTGGCATACTAGACTAGCAAGAAGATACTATGACATAGTTAAATCTTGGCTAGACTCAAACAACATAAATTATGATACGGACTTAATGAATTATATTGAAAAAAATAAAAAAAGAGAAAACGATAATCAATTAACAATTTATGATTTTTTGTAGGTAATTTTATGTTATATGAGTATGAAAAATCAAAATTACAGGATAAAGATCATGTTGCAACACCTAGATGGGTAGTCGAGGGGATATATGACTTAATTAACATAGAGGGCTATGAAAACATATGGTTTCCTTTTAATAATTATGATTCTCAATTCAAATTAAAGGCAGATGAATTAAATCTTAAATATAAAGCAACACATATTTTTGATGATTTAGGAAATGATTTCTTTTCAACAATGCCACCAAAAGATTGTGAACTGCTTATAAGCAATCCACCATTTGGGCAACAAAATGAAATTATCAAAAGAACATTTGAATTAGTTGATAAAGGTTTAATAAAGTCCTTTTGCTTATTATTACCTCTAGCTACATTAGAGACCCCTGCACGAGCTGAAATGTGGGAAAAATACAATGATAAACTATCTGTACTAATATTTAAAAAAAGAATAAGATTTCTAGGATGTTCAACAGGGTTTAATAAAGGATGTTGCTGGATTTGTTACAACATACAAAATTTAGAAAGAAAATTGTATTGGATATAGGAGAAAGTATGAAAATTAGGGATATAAGAAAAGGAGATATTATCACTTATAGAAGTGGCAGAATAAATTACGTAAATAAGCCATGTAATTATTGGAAATATTATAATGCATATTTCCAAAATAGCGAGCTAGGAACTAATTATGACATTATGAAAATTCAAAGATATGTCAAGTTTCTTTGGTTTTATAAATTAAAAACAATTTACAAAAGGAGTATTTAGAAAATGAGCAAACCCTTAATATATGACAAGCCAATGACTAAATCTCAAAAGTGTAAAAGATATAAAAAGAAAATGAAGCAGTGGAAAGATAAAAATTATTTAACATTTTGTTTCCATCTCCCAAAAGATTTAGTAGAAGAATTTAGAGAAGAGACTAAATTGAATGGAGATATTCAAAGACAATTAGTTATAGATATGATAACTAATTATTTAAAACAAAATAGAGAGATAAAAGAAACGAATGGAGGAGAATAAATAATGCCATACTATGATGATTTTTACAATGAACCTAGTGAAAGTGATATAGCAATAGAAGAATTAAAAGAACATTTGAGAAATGAAGTTAAAAGTGAAATATTAAATAAATTAGAAAGACTAGAAAAGTAAAATAAAGAACTTCAAGAAATAAAAAATAATAAAAAGCAGCTGGAACTTGAATATCAAGAAAAAGAAAGACAACTAGAAAGAGAATATAAACTAAAAGAAAGAGACTTAATGAAAAAGCCAATCCAAGAACTTCTAGAGATAATTCAAGAAGAATATTATTATGTTTCTTATGATTATTTAAAAAAAGAAAAATGTGATAAGTGCAACGATGAAAGAAGAATAGAATTGGTAGATGCATACGGTAGAAAACATTATGTTGACTGTGTTTGTAAAAAAGAATATAAATCAGAATATTTAGTAAAAGAAAAATATATAGGTGTGATTACTGAAATATCTAAACGAGATGGTCAACTTAAAATGTGGGTCTCTTTTACTTATAAAAAAAGTAGCTATGATGGGGAATATGTTTCAGGAACTTATTTTGATAAAGACTCAATTATATATAGCTTTGATGATTTTATAGAAAAAAATGAAAATAAAATAAAAGAAGGATTAGAAAAAGGTTATGTTTTTTCAAGTTATATATTTTCTACAAAAGAAGAAGCTCAAAAGTTTGCTGATTACTTAAACGAATTAAAAAAGGAGAATAGATAAATGATATACATATTATTAATATTTATTGTATTTGCCTTATGGTGTTGTTTAAGGGCTGGGAGTGATAAGTAATGACAGCAAAAGAGATGTTTGAAAAGTTGGGGTATAAAGAAGATTTCCATATAGCATACATAAAATATTATAATGAGAAAAAAGATAAATATATTTGGTTTAGTAAGCCTACCAAAACCGTTGAAATAATGTTTGATATTGATATGGATTTATTAAAAGCAATAAATAAGCAAGTAGAGGAATTAGGGTGGAATGATGACTAAAGAAGATTATTTTAAATATTATATACAAGGTTCAGACCATTATTTAATTCCAAGAGATATATTTGAAGAATTATTTAATGAGATGAACAACTGGAAAGAAGAAAGTAAGAAGTTACAAACGAAATATGATATATTTTTAAGTATGTTAGCAGATTACTCACCACCGTGTGAAATTGACGGATTTATGGATAAAAATACAGATTATTGCAGTATAAATTGTGGAGTAGATGAAGAAATATTTAAAAAGTGCTGGGATAGATATATAATGCAGGCTTTAATGGAGAAAACAAAAGAATAAAAGGAGGTAATATATGACTCTAAAAGAGGCTAATGAGGAACTTAAAAAATTAGATAATGAGTATAATTATTGGCTTAAAGAAAAAGAAATTGCGTTAAGTATGGTACTACCTAAAGCAACAGATGTAAGATTAGAAAGAGTTGATGGTGGTAGTAGAGAAGATAGATTACTTAAATATGTAGAAGTATTAGATAATAAAAAAATAGATGAAACTTTGGATTATATACATAAAAAAAGATGTAATCTAATGTATTTTATAGAAAATGAACTTAAAAGATTAGGACAATATAGCGAGATAGAAAAAAGAATTTATGACTTAAGAAATGATGATGAGTATGTTAGAACTCATAATAGAAAAAGAGAGTGGTGGAAAGTTGCAGAATTAGTAGGATTAAGTTCTAGGCAAGTTCAAAGAATTAATTCAAAAGCGATAGGGAAAAGAATTGATGAAAAAAATGAAAGATGTCACTCTCATGTCACTAATTAGTAGTTATAATGTTATTGTGGAATTAATAAATTCTGCCACCAAATAAATCCCTGTAGAATTAGTCATCAGTAATGGTGGCTTTTTCTTATGTCTCATAAAATATAGTGAGAGGTGATATAAATGAAAACTATCACTAAACTTATGATAAATGAATTTAAAATAGCAGAGTTAGGTATGGATTTTATGGGCTATTCTATTAATAAGAAAAACGCAAGTTACCATCACCTAATAATCCCTAGAAGATTTCATGGCCCTATGACACGTGAAAATGGTGCTATATTAAATGGATTTACATCTCATCCGTATTTGCATAGGATTGAGGCAGTTGATTTAGAAATATTTAATCTAATTACGTCGGAAATGATTGATGAAAATATTAAGGGCAGAATTGATATTGAAAATTTAAGGAAGATTAATGATCTTCTTTTATTTTTTGAAAAAGAACATTGTGGTGACACTACTAAAAGTGGAAAGCCATTAATAAAAGAAGAATATGTTAAGAGGTTAATAAGATGATTCAAAAAATAAAAACCTGGATAAAACAATTAAATTGTAATCATTCATATACGAGATATAAAATATATCATCCAAAATTTAGGTATGAAGAAAGATGCCACAAATGCAATTATCGAAGATATGTTAAATAATAAATAGAAAGGAAAAAGTAATATGAAAATAACAAGTGTAAAAGTATTAAAAAATGAAGCAAGTGACGCAAGGGTAAGAGGATATGCAAATGTTGTAATAGACGAAGGATTTGCAATACACGATATTAGAATTATTGAAGGAGAAAATGGATTGTTTCTAGCAATGCCTAGTAAAAAGAATCCAGATGGTACATTTAGAGATGTAGCACATCCTATCAATCCAGAAGTAAGAGCAATATTTGAAGAAGCAATTTTAACTGAATATAACAAGAGCGAGTAATCGTTCTTTTTTTATTGTTATGAAGAATAATAAGGATCCATTTTGTAATTTTGAATATTTTATGAAATTTGGATGTCGTGGTTGTAAGAAATCAAGAGAGTGTGAAGAATATGAAAGAAATAAACGAAATAAGTCCAGAGCTAAAAGAACAAATAAAGAGAACAACAGAAGCACTTATTGACTTAGCTAAAAAAATATACAATGCAGTAAAAAACATAGTTAAAAAAGTGTGTAAAGTGGTAATGAAGTTCTTAAAAACTAAAGTAACTTTAATATCTAAAATAAGAAAAGGTAAAAAAATGACTTATCAGGTAAGAAAAGTTACTTTATATAGAGTGTTATTAAGAAGTTAGCAAAATAAAAATTTGGAGAGTGATAAGTATGTCGAAAAAACTCACAAATAATCAAGAGAAATTTATAAGAGAATATTTAAAAGACTTTAATGGGACTAGAGCTTACAAAGAAGCATATAAAACTAAAAATGAAAAAGTTGCAGCTACTAGTGCCTGGAGGATGTTAAGAAATGTTGATATTCAACAAGCTATTCAAGAAGCAGCTAATAGGCAATTAGAAGAGGTTGAAATAGATGTCAATTATATTGTAAAAGGTATAAAAGAAGTAGCAGAAAGATGCATGCAAAAAGAACCAGTTGAATATTTTGACAAAGTTGATAGAGAGTGGAAGTATGTAACTGAAGAAGTAGAACTTCCAAATGGCGAAGTTGTAGAAGCTAGAGTAATGAGATTCGATGCAACTAATGCTTTGAAAGGTCTCGAATTATTAGGCAAGTATAAAAGTATCTTTAAAGAAAACGTAAATCTTAAAGTTGATACAAGTAAGAAATTAAAGGATGTCTTCGCACAAATTGGTGGAGAAGGACTAGATGAATAATGAAGAAAAATATGATTTTATACTTTCTCAAAAATATATTGATTATGTAAATACAACAAAAAATGTAGAAGTTGAGTTTTTAGAAGGACAAACTGCATCAGGTAAAACAACAGTAGCAGCATCAGTTAAGTTTATGAGACTGGTGTCAGAAAGTCCTAAAAAATTGCATATTATTGCTTCAAGAACAACAGGAACAGCAGAAAAAAACCTTATTAACCAAGATAATGGTATTTTAGATCTACATAAAAATGCTAAATATAATGGTAATGGTGATAAAGCTAATAAATTTCCACATATTTTATTTGAGGACAAAGTAATCTACATACTTGGCTATGATACTAAAGATAAATGGGAAAATGCTTTAGGTGGACAATATGGAATTGTACTAATAGATGAAATAAATACAGCAGATATAGAATTCGTTCGTGAAATATCTTCGAGAAATGATTACATGATAGGTACATTAAATCCAGACGATCCTAATTTGCCTATTTATGACGAGTATGTTAATTGCAGTAGACCATATAAGAAATATGAAAACGATGTACCTGAAGAAATAATGAAAGAATTAAATAAATGCCAGCCAAAGAAAAACTGGAGATATTGGTTTTTTACGATGGACGATAATGCAGCATTGACCGAAGAAGAAAAAGAAAAGAAGAGAAGAAGTATTCCAGAAGGTACAAAGATATATAAAAACAAGATTTTAGGTTTGCGAGGTAAAGCAACAGGTCTTGTCTTTGATGTTAATAAAAAAGACATTATTACTGAAGAAGAAGCAAAGAAAATGAAATTTATCAGATATTCGATTGGTTGCGATACTTCATATAGTAAGAAATCACACGATAAACTTACATTTGAGTTTGTAGGTATTACTGAAGATAAGAAGTGTGTTTTATTAGAAGAAGAAACCTATAATAATAAAGAGCGAGAAGTTCCATTTGCTCCTAGTGATGTAATAGTCAAATTAGTACGGTTTGCAGAAAAGTGCAAAGTCAAATGGGGATTTGCACTAAACATATTTATTGATAGCGCTGATAGTGGAACGATATCAGAAGCAGAAAAATATAAAAGAGAAACAGGATGTATTTATAAATTTGTAGGTGCATGGAAAAAGACAAAAAATTTAACCAGAGTTCAATTACAGCAAAGTTGGTTCAAAACCAACGATTTTTTAATTGTAGAAACATGTAAAGTATACATAGATGAATGTAATACTTACAGTTTTACTGAAGATGGAAAATTGGAAGATCGTAATGACCATAGCATACAAGGATGCCAGTATGCGTGGCTCCCATTTAAGAAGATGATAGGAAATTGGGAAGTAATAAAAACATTAATACAAGATGCAGACGATGATGACTAGGAGGTGTGAAAGGTGGGAATTATTAAGGACATGGTAAGAAATTGGTTGGAATATAATGAACCTGATAGTATAACAATTAAGATAGATAAAATGACAAACTTTGAAGGTCAAGCATTTATAAATGATATTTGGTATAGAGGTGAAGCTAATGAACTTCACCAACTATATAATCAAATAGACGATAAATTAGGAAATAAACATTTTTGGAGTAGTAAACCTAGTGCAGCAATGAACATAAGAAAAATACATACTGGATTACCTGGACTGATTATAGATACCTTAGCAGATATTTCAATAGATGATTTAAGTAAAATCGATGTAGAAAAAAGACATGAAGAATGGGAAATGATGGATAAAGAAATCAAATTAAAGAAATTGCTGAAGAAGGCAGTGAAAAAAGCACTAAAAACAGGTGACGGTGCATTTAAGATTTCTATAGATACAGATATAAGTAAATATCCAATTGTTGAGTTCTACGATGGTACTAGAGTTGAATTTGAATATGAAAGAGGAAGAGTTAAGTCAATAACATTTAAAACGAAAAAAATATTAAACAAAAAGAATTATATGTTATTGGAAAAATACGATAGAAATGGTATTACATTTAGTCTTGTAAATGAATTTGGTAAAGAAGAAGAAATTTCAAATTTTGCTGAATTATCAAAATATCGACCAGTAGAAAATAAAGCTAAATTTATGATGGCAGTTCCTTATATGATTTATGAAAGCGAAAAATATGAAGGAAGAGGAAAATCTATTTTAGATGGTAAACTAGATAGTTTTGATTCTTTTGATGAAGTATGGTCTCAATGGATGCTAGCACTAAGAAAAGGCCAACTAAAAGAATATATTCCAGATGATTTGCTTCCAAGAGATCCAAAAACTGGAGAAGTATTAAAGAATAATGATTTTGATGTAAGTTTTATTATGACTGAAGCAGATATGAGCGAAGGTTCTAGTAATAAAATTCAAACTACACAGGGAAATATTCAACATGAAGCGTTATTAAGCACCTACATAACAGCATTAGACCAATGCTTAACAGGTGTAATTAGTCCTAGCACTTTAGGTATAGATGTTAAGAAATTAGACAATGCTGAGGCACAACGAGAAAAAGAAAAAACAACATTATACAGAAGGAATCAAATTGTTGGTTCATTAAATGAAATAATAATAGATGTTATTAATTTAACATTTAAGGTATATGATAATTCGCGTAGAAAACCAATAACAGAAACAAAAGTAACACCTACATTTGGTGGTTATGCAAATCCAAGCTTTGAAGCGCAAGTTGAGACAGTGGGCAAAGCAAGTACAAGCTCAATAATGAGTACTGAAGCACAAGTAGAAGAGCTTTGGGGAGATTCTAAAGATGAAAAGTGGAAAAAAGAAGAAGTAAAACGAATTAAAGAGGAAAAAGGTATTACTTCTATGGAAGAACCAAGCATTAATCAAGATGTAGACTTTAATGATATAGACACAGAAGAAAATCCACAAGAAAGTGAAAAAAATGCAGAAAGTAGCAAAAAAGTAGCAAAAGAGTAGGTGTATAACCTATGAACGATTATGAAATCAAAAAGCTCTATGAAGATATGGAAATGTATCTTATACAGAGTATGAAAAGAAATCTTGGTAGACATCTTAACGAAGAAAACAAAGTAGGCTTTAAATTCACACAATGGCAAGCTGAAAAGTTAAAAGAATTAAAGAGATACCAAAGAGAAAATAAGAAAATAATAGGCAGATATACATTAGGCCTAGATGAAGAAACATCAGAACACTTGCAAAATGAATTAAGGCAAGGTTCAATAAATGCTATTAAACAATATAATAAGATTTTAGGTAAGGATTTAAAACCATCTAAAGTCATGAATAAGAGCTTTTTCAGAACAAACGATAAAAAGGTTAAGGCTTTAATAGAAGTTGTAAATAATGACCTTAAAACAGCAAATACAAGTGCTTTGAGAATGATAAATGACCAGTATCGACAAATCATTCATAAAAGTGCTTTTTTTGTTGGTAATGGAGTGTTTACTGAAAAGCAAGCAGTAGATGAAGCCACCAAGAACTTTCTAGCTGCTGGTTTGAATTGTATTGAATATAAAGATGGTAGAAGAGTAAACATAGCAAGTTATGGCCAAATGGCAATTAGAACAGCATCCTTAAGGTCTCAATTAATGGGAGAGGGCAATTTTAGAAAGTCCATTGGTAGAACACTTGTAAAAGTAACTACACATGGTGGTGCTTGCCCTTTATGTACTAAATGGCAAGGCCAAGTATTAATTGATGATGTGTACAGTGGTGGAACTTCTAAAGATGGCAAATACACTTTATTAAGCGCGGCTATGAAGCAAGGATTCTTACATCCTAACTGTAGACATGGAATAACTACTTATTATCCTGAACTTGAAGAGGATGATGAGAAAAGCTCTGCAGAAACACTGCAGACAACTACAAAGACCTCTGTAAGACAAGAAGAAACACAACAACAACTAAATTATGCTATTATAAATGCTAAAAGATATAGAAGACTAGAAAAAGGATCACTTGCTAAAGAAAATGTTGAAAGATACAGCTTAAAAAGGCAAGAGTGGTCTAATGAAGCTAGAAGAATAAATGGCCAGTTAAATAATAACGATAACTATATTGATGTTACAAATGAGTGGTTAGAAAAAACAACACCAAACAGCCATAAGGTAGTTGAAAGACAATTTGTTGAAGTTGATGAAACAAAGTATTTAGTAGATGGGAAAAATGTTCTGTTAGATTACAGTAAGAAAGAAAAAGAAGTTGCTGAATGGCTTGAAAGTGTTTTGGGTGGAGAAATAGAAATACTTCCAAGAATAGTTTATCCACAAAATATAAAGACACCTGATTATTTATTTAGAAATGAAAAATACGACTTAAAAGAAGTCGTAGGTAATTCAAAAAATACATTAGATAGAATGATTAAAAATCAAGAAAAGCAAGCACATAGCTTTATCTTTGACATAACAAATAGTGAAATGTCTGAAGAGGATGCTATTAAATATATTAAAAATATTTATAAATCTAAACATAGAAGTTGGGTTGAAACAATCATTCTAAAAAAGGATGATAAATTGATAATTGTTTATAAACGAAAAAAATGAGGCTAATCCCAAACCAAAGGGCTCAGGATTGCCTCATTTGTCTATATATTACCAAAAAAAATAAAAAATGTCAATATTTCATATATATTGGCTTTTATCGTGGGATCTAGTGTGAAAGAGTGGTGCAATTCCACTTCCTACGACCTAATAATGATAATTAAACATCCAATAGGGTGTTTTTTTATAGTTTGCCTGTGTCAAATAACAGGGGATAGATGACCATATCTATGAAATGGAGGAAAAGAAATATGGAACTTAAAAAGGTTCAAAAAACTATGCCACTTAAACTTAATCTTCAAATGTTTGCAGAGGGTGGAGAAGAGGCTACAAAAGAAACTGGAGCAGATAACAATGCTCAACAAGAAAATGCTAATAAGGAAACTACAAAAGCAGAGGAAAAGAAATACTCTGATAAAGAAGTAAATGATATTAGCACAAAAAACGTAAGTAAAGCATTAGCAAAGCAATTAAAAGATTTAGGTATTGAAGATGTTGAAAAAGCCAAATCTATTTTAGCAAAAGCTAGAGAAGAAGAAGAAGCTAACAAAAGTGTTGATGAAAAAACACAAGAATTAACTTCAAAACTTAACAAGGCAATTTCAGACACTATCAATTCTAAAATTGAGAATGCTTTATTAAGAAAAGGTGTTAGTGAAGAAAAAACAATAAGAGCAGTTAGACTTATTGATAAAGCTAATATCGTTGACGAAGGGGGAAAGCTAGACGTAAGTAAGCTAGCAACTGAAGTTGAACAAGTTTTAAAAGAATTCCCAGAACTAATAAGTAAAACTGAAGATGAAAATGTAGGTTTTAAAATAGGTGGCGATGGAAAAGAAGATAAGAAAACTAATTCATTGGAATCTATCGAAAAGGCAATGGGAATAAAAAAATAGAAGGGTAGGTAATAAAAATGAATAGTATAGAACTATTTAAAAAGAACGCGCCAGAATTATTGGACAAAGTTTATCAACAAAGTGCAAAAACTGCAGTACTAGATTGTAATAGTGATTTAGTAAAAGCAGGAGCAAATGCTAATGAAATCGTAATTCCAAAATTAGATATGGATGGATTAGGTGATTTCGATCGTAATAGTGGATATTTAGATGGTGATGTAAAACTAACTAATGAAACTGTTAAATTCAATTACGAAAGAGGACGTAGATTAAAAACTGATGCAATTGATAATGAAGAAACTGGAGGAGTAATTTTAGCTAATTTATCAGGAGAATTTGTTAGAACTAAAGTTGTTCCAGAAGTTGACGCAGTAAGATTTGCTCATTATGCTTCAACACCAAACATCACAGTTAAATCTGAAACTATTGAAAGTGGTGAAGCTGCTATTAAATCTATTGCAGCAGTTTATGATGGAATGACTACTTCTGAAGTTCCAGAAGATAGCAGATATTTGTTTATTGAGCCAACAATTAATGGTCTTATCAGAGATTTAGATACAACTAAATCAAAAGAATTAATGAAGAAATTTGCTGGTATAATCGAAGTTCCAAAAAGTCGTTTTTATACTGCAATTGAATTATTAAGTGGTAAAGATGAAGACGGAGAAAGAGTTGGTGGATATAAGAAAGCTGATAATGGAATGGATATCAACTATATGATTATCGAAAAATCAGCTATTCTACAACACACAAAACATGCAAAAACAAAAGTGTTTACTCCAGATCAAGACCAAGATGGTGACGACTATAAAATGCTATATCGTTTATATGGTCTAAATGATACTTATGAAAATAAAGCAGCAGGTATTGCAGTATCACACAAACCAGCAGCTTAATAGAAAGGAATATATAACATGGGAAAGAAAATTGGTATAGGGCACACTAATGTTGTACCTAAAGCAGAAGATGTTGAAGCATTAAAGACTGAAGTTGAAACTTTAACAGGTCAAGTTGAAACTTTAACAGCAACTAATGAAGCTATTACTGCAGATAATGAAAAATTAGTAGCAGAAAATGGTGCATTAAAGACTGAAGTTGAAACTTTAAAAGCTGAAGCTAAGAAAAATAAAGGTGATAAATAGTGGCTAAATTTAAACATAAAAATGGTGGAATATGTGAAGTGTTTTCTTTAGATAACATTGAAAAATTAAAAAAAGATAAAAATTATTCTTTGTTAGACGAAAAGAAAGGATCTGTTGTAGCAAAGAAACCAAAAACTGAAGTTGAACAACCAACTGAAGAAATAAAAAAAGATGGTGAGTAATCACTTAAAAGAGGTGATTATATGAATGAAATGTATGCTGATACTGAATACTATAAAAATAATTTCTATGGTGAAAAAACAATTACTGATGAAAAAGAAATAAAAAAGTATTTAATATTAGCAAGTAGAAAAATTGATAAGGTTACATTTAATAGAATAGTAGGTAATTTTGATAAACTTACAGAATTTCAAAAGAAATGTATTCAAGATGCAGTTTGTTGGCAAGCAAATTATTGTTTTTCTAATGGGGTTGATAATTCTGGTGCTGTATCAAGTTACAGTGTTTTAGATATATCAGTAACTGTTGATAAAAGTAATTCTAAAGCAACTAAATCTAATATGTCAGAAAATGCATTGGATTTAGTTAGCCAAACTGGTCTAAATACGAGGAATTTTAGATGGTAGGTAAATTACCATTTCCAGATCATCTTTTAAGTTTAAAGTGTAATGTTAAAATAACAGATAGTGGGATAAATGATGAAGGAGAACCTAATATAGTTGATATGGGTTCTTTCTTCTGTATATTTAGTGAACATACTAAACATATACGAGAAGAGGATGGAACAAGAGTTGATTTAATTGGGAAGATTATTATAAAAGGTGATATTGCACCTAATATCTCAAAAATTACAAGTGGAGAGGTAATATTGGGAAACAAAACAATGCAGCTTCACTCTGCTAGTAGACCAAGAAATCCTGATGGTACAGTTCATCACACTACATTAGAGGTAATGTAATGAGAGTTACTTCAAAAGTGGATTATAAGAACTTATCAAAGTTTAAAAAATTATCAATAAATAATTTAGTTAAAGCTGCAGATGCTTTAAAAAGTGATTTAGTTCAAAGTCAAACGATGCCATTTGATACTGGGGAATTACAAAATAGAAATACTTTTATTGATTCCTCTAAAAAAGAAGAAGGAGTCGTTTATATAGTGAGCGATACACCATATGCAAGAAGAGTGTATTTCCATCCAGAATTTAAATATAAGCAAGATAAAAATGCTAAAGCTGGTGGATTATGGTTTAATCCTTACATTAGTGGAACTAAAAAAACATTTTTAAGTAAAGCATTTAGCACTTTTATGAGAAAGGATTTAGAAAAATGCTCTTAAAGCAAATAAAAGATTGGTTTAAATTGAATTATGATTCAACAATTTTTCAACAAGTTAGCATAGGTGAAATCGATAATAATTTAGAAAAAGCGTTGTGCTTTTACAATTCTAAAAGAGAGATTGCCTATATTAATAGATGTGATGTTTCAACTTATAGTATTAAGCCATTAACTATTTTAATGAGATTTGGAAAAAAAGAAACCGATGCCGAAACTATTATAAATACCTTATACAATTTTTTTGATAAGAAAATTTCAACAATTGATAATAGAAAAATTCGTTTTTCTTTGGCAATTGAGAATCCTATTAATTTAGGTCGAGATGATAAAGGAATAATTGAATATTCTTTAGAAGTTGATTGTTATTACGAAAAGGAGGAAAAAAGATGAATGGTGTAATACCTACATATGGTTTAACATTCAAGATTGGAACAAAAGGTAGAAGTTCTGAAGATGATGACATGGTTACTATTAAAGATATGGAGGGGTTAACTCCTTCTATTGATGGTGGAGTAGAAGAATGGAATCCTATGGATACTCATGGATGGGTAAAAAGATTAATGACTTCTAAATCTTTTTCAATCTCTATGAGTGGTAAAAGAAATTATGGAGATCCAGGAAACGACTATGTGGCAGGATTAGCAATGAAAAGTGGTCAAGATGTAAACACTGTTTTTGAAATCGGATTCCCAGACAGTGATACTTTAAAATTTGATTGCGTAATTAATGTTAGTACTCCATTTGGTGGAGATTCTACAACTCCTAATAGTTTAGAATTTGAAGTATTAAGTGATGGAGAACCTGTATATACAGAAGCAGCTGGATAAAAATAATTATAGCTAATATTAGGGGGTACAGGAATGTAACTCCCTTTTTTTTATTAATTAAAACAAAATATAAAGGAGAGATAAAAATGGCAAAAATTTATGATACAGAAGGAAAAATATTAACAGGGGAAAATTTCCCACAATTAAAGATAGGACAAGAATTATTTATTATAGATAATAGAAAATCAACTTACGATAAAATTCAAAAATTAATGAGTGAGGCACAAACAAATCCAAAGGCAGATGTAAATTATGATATGGAAATGATTAAATTTGCTATGGGTGGAAATAAAGCACAAATTAAGAAAATAGAAGATATGGATTTGTCTGTTAAATCCTTTCAAGAATTAACATTTTACATCATGGCAGCAATACAAGAAGAGGAATATGAAAAGATAAAAGAAGCAGCATTAAAAAACCAATAGCCCAAGAGGAACTATGGTATGATCCTGAATTAGATAAAGATTTGATAGAAGCTAGTTTTGCTAGTCAATATGGGATAAGACTTTATAAAGAGGATCTAGCATATCCCGAATATCGTAGACTCTTCAATGGGCTTATGGATACAACCCCTTTAGGTAAAATAATTTCGATTCGTTCTGAAAAAGATAAAGATGTTTTAAAGAGATTTGGACCAAATGAGAAAAAGATTAGAAATGATTGGATAAAGTTTAAACATAAAAAACAATTAGATAATATGACAGAACAAGAGAAAATAAAACAAATAAAAGCATTTCAAAACACTATGAAACAAGTTTTTCTTAGAAAGGGGGAAAGTAAAAAGTGAATGTAGGTGAAATTTTTGTAAAAGCATCATTGAATAATGGAGCTTTTAACAATCAAGTTTCAAAAACAATAAAAAATAGCGAAAATGCATTTTCTAAAGGTTTTTCAAAAATTGGTAAAGTCATTGGAACTGTATTTAGTATTGGTGTAGTTACAGCATTTGGAAAAACATGTGTTCAAGTAGCAAGTGAAACACAATCAGCATGGATAGGTCTTGAATCAATTTTAAATGGTCAAAATAGGAGTTTTAGTGAAGCAAAAGATTTTCTAAACGAATATACTGCAGATGGATTGATTCCATTAACAGATGCAGTTACAGCCTACAAAAATTTAGCATCACGAGGATACGATGATAAACAAATTAGACAAACTCTAACATCTTTAAAAGATGCTGCAGCATTTGGTAGACAAGCTTCTTATAGTTATGGTGACGCAATTAAAAGTGCAACTGAAGGTTTAAAAAATGAAAACTCTGTTTTAGTAGATAATGCAGGTGTAACAAAAAACGTTGCTAAAATGTGGGAAGATTATGCAAAAAGTGTAGGAAAAACTACAAGTGAATTAACCCAACAAGAAAAAATAAATGCAGAAGTAAATGGAATTCTTGCAGAAACAAAATTTCAGTTGGGGGATGCAGCTAAATATGCTGATACATTTGCCGGAAGAACAGCAAGATTATCATCTACTTTTTTTCAATTAAAAAACGCAATAGGTGAAACAATAATGCCTATTGCAAACTTATTCATACCAGTAATACAAACGGCAATGGAAAAGTTGCTGTCTTTTTTTACTATAGTAAAACAGGTTTTAGCAGTATTTGGATTAAAATCCAGCAAAACAATTAGTGAGACTGCATCAACCTATGACTCGTTAGGTTCAAGTGCTTTAGGTGCAGCAGATAATACTAGTAAGGCAGCTAAGGTAATTAAAAAAGCTAATTCATTAATGGGATATGATGAATTAAATGTTATGAATAAATCCAGCAGTAGTTCTAGTGGAAGTTCTGGATCTTCAAGTTCTAGTACTGGTAGTAGTTCTGGAAGTATTGGCGATTTAATGGAAGATACAACAGAAGATGTAATATCACCAAAGGCTCAGAAGATTGCAGAAAACATAAAAAAGGCATGGGGAACAGTTAAAACTGCTTTTAAAACAGGTAGTGCATTTGTAAAAAAAAATTGGAAGAGCTTAGCTTCAGTAATCGGCGCTGGAGCAGTTGCGATTACAACAGCACTAGCTGGTATAAAAATTGCTCAGTTTATAGGAAATATAAAAGCAATGATTACTGCTTTAGGATCTGCTAAAGGGACATTTAGTGCACTAGCAGCAGCAATTGGTGGTGTGTCAGCTCCAGTTCTCGCAGTAATAGCAGCAATTGCCTTATTAGCAGGTGGATTTGCATATTTGTATATTAATAGTGAAAATTTTAGAAATTCAGTTAATCAAATTATCAGTGCATTTGTGACATCATTAATACCTGCTATTCAATTTTTAACATCAACTGTAATACCAGATATCATAAATGGATTCAACACATTTATGGTAATTATGCAACCTGTAATTGATTTTGTGCAAGGCGCATTAAGTGATGCATGGAACAAAGTTTTACAACCAGCACTTTTATATATTGCTAATACAGTATTACCAACATTAATATCAACGTTTGAAAACTTATGGAATAACGTTTTAGTTCCATTAGGTGAATTTATTGCTTCAGTGTTAGAACCAACAATAAAAATATTAACAGAAGCATTTCAAATACTATGGGATAACGTTTTATTGCCACTATGTGATTTTATAGGAAGTGTATTAAGTAAAACATTTGAAAGCATTGCAACAATTTTCAACGAAACAATAATTCCAGCAATCAATGAAGGAATAGCAATATTTAATTGGTTATGGCAAAAAGTGTTGCAACCAATAGTAAATTTCTTATGGAAAACTTTCAAACCAGGATTCGAAATTGTAACAAATGAAATTGGAGATGTATTTGGTGGATTAAAGACAGTATTTAGTGGAGTATTAGACTTTGTTACAGATGTCTTTACTGGAGACTGGGAAAAAGCTTGGAATGGAGTTAAAGATATCTTTAGTGGTATTTGGGATACCCTAGGTGCTATTATATCTACTCCATTAAATTTAATTTTATCTGGAGTAGAGGGGCTAATTAATGGAATTATCCAAGGATTTAATGCAATAAAAAAATCACTTAATAAATTATCTTTTGATATTCCAGATTGGATACCAGTTATTGGCGGTCAAAAATGGGGATTCAATTTTAAAATGTCTGAAGAAGTAAGTTTACCAAGACTTGCTGAAGGTGGATGGGTTGAACCTAACAAGCCAAGACCGGTTATAGTTGGAGACAATAAACGTGAAGGAGAAATCATCGCACCGGAATCTAAAATTTATGATCAAGCATATAGAGCAGCAAAAGCCGTTCAAATACAAAATAATAATCCAAATCGTTTATTGTTAGAAATACAACTAAAATACCCAGATGGAAGAACAATGATTCAAGAAATAAATGAAACTCAAATCAAAGATGGAAAAATAACATTATTAACATAAGAGGTGAATTATGGAATTAAAAAAATATGAAGTAGAAATAGATGGTGAAGTATTTAAATTTGACCAATTCGACTGGGATTATCCGCAAACTGATAGTGAATCTAGTTCACCAAGTGACGACAATATTCTATATAGAGATGTATTGCCAAGAAGAATGAAGTTCAGTGCTACAAAAGAATTCCCAGATGAAAAAATAGCCTCAAAATTATTATTGATGCGAAAAAAAGACTCTGCTACAGTTAATTTTTGGGATTTAGAAACTAGAAGTCGAGTAACTAGAATTATGTATCCAGTATGTGATGCAGTAAAAGCTAAGACTCTATTTTTAGAAAATGGTGAGGAATTATTTACATGTGAATCGATACAAGTTAGATTCACGCAAATGATTCCAGATGAGTTTGTAAATGTTTAAACCAAGTGATAATTATTTAATCGCAGCAGGTAAACAGAGTAGAACTCCGAAAAATAAAATTGTAGTAGATGGTGTGGAATATTTAGGAGATGTTTTAAAAACATCTCCTAAAATATCTGGATGTATGACAGCATTGGGGGATTTTCCAATTAAAGAATGTTCATTTGAAATATATAATTTTGATAATTTGAATTTAATTAACAAAGAAGTGACAGTTTTTAAAGGACTTACTTTAGAAGATGGAACGGTTGAATATATTCAGCAGGGTATATTTAAAGCAACTCAAGACAATATAACAACCTCATCAACTAAAAAGACAATATTCTTTAAAGGAAAAGATAAAGCGACAGTATTTGATAATTATTATGGTGGAGAAAACTTAATAGAGTATCCAACAACATGGGGTGCTTTCATTCAAGAAATATGTGATAGAAGAGGCGTTACCTTGGAAACACCTGAATTTCCATTATATGATCAAGTATTAGAAAAAAGACCAAATTTTGATATTAATAGCATAACTGAAAGAACTATTATTTCACAGGCTGCTCAATTGAGTGGCAGTGTAGTTCAAATAAGTAGATTAGGTGGTTTGAGAATAGAAAAACCAGTAGAAACAGGTAAAACAATAAAAAGACTGCATTATAAAAGCTTAAATAAAGAAAATAAATATGGTCCGGTTAATGTTGTTGCTTTAGGAATTGAAGAAGGAACAGATGATATTGTTTATAAAAATGAAGAAAGTATTACAATAAATGGAGAAACAATAAAGAAAATAAATAATAATTGTTTTGTATCTTTAAATAGAGAAGCATATATAGATTTGATAGGTGCTCAATGGGATGGAATAGAATTCTATCCTTTTAATTTGGAAAATATGATTGATGATTATTGTTTTGATTTAGGAGATGTTGTAATGATTGTCGATAAAAACAATCAAGAATTCAAAACAATCATATTAGCATACGAAACAACTTCTAGAATATTTTGTAAATTATGTACTAATACACAAGAAAATTCACAATTAAATTACAAGTTAGCCGGAAGTAGCAAAGGACAGATGGAACAAATTAAAATGTCTGTTAATCATCTAAAAAATGAATTTGATGTAACAGCGACATTGGTTAATGGACAAAGTGATCGAATATCACAAATAAATTTAAGTCTGAATCAAATTCAGGAAACTGTTTCGCAAACAAATACTGAATTAGCAAATGTTACTAATGAAGTTACAAATACAGTGACAGCTACAGAGCAAAAGATAGAAGTTATTGAGAAACAAATAGCAGATGGTGTTGAAAATTTAAAAAATAGTTTGGTAACAATTGACATTAATGGTATTAATGTTGCAACTAATGTTGAAGAATTTAAAGCTTTACTAAATAATAAATATGTTTTAATCTCCGACAGTGGAGAAGAGATTGCTTTCTTTGGCTATGACGAAATTTTACAAAAAACAATTGCTAGAATCAAGGAACTAGAAACTGAAAGAATGACAGCAGCTTATCATCGTTGCGAGCCTTTCAAGGATGATGTAACTTCCGAAAAAAGAAGCGGTTGGTTTTATATAGGAGGGATTAGTTAATGGCAAAGATAACAGGTTCAGTAGAAAAAAATGGCTATGAATTTTACGCTATATTAACGGAAACAAAATCTGATGATTATTTGACTACTAATATAACTACAGTTAATTATTCCGTATATTTGAAAAATGGTGCAACTAGAACAGAGAGTAGTAATTGGACATTCAATGCAAAAATCGATGGAAGTAATGTTTATAACAAAACAGGCCAAAAAGTGGCATCTAATAGTGTTGATTTTAATGAAGCTTATTTATTGTTTAGTGGTAGTAAGGAAATAAGCCATAATGCTGATGGTAGTAAGAAAATAACATTCAGCGCTTTTATTAGCAGAAGTAGTTATAGTTCTTTTGATCCAGGTTATTGTAAACTAGAAGGTACTTTTGACTTAACTAAGATAAACAGAGCATCAATTTGGGATTTTACAAATACGCAAATGTCCAATATTGAAGATGCTTTAACATTAAAAATAAACAAATATGTTACCGATTATACGGACAAAGTTATTATTAGTAGTGCTGATGAAAAAACAGTTGTTAAGACAATAAACAATGCTAGCAATAATCAACAAATAAAATTTACAAGAGAAGAATTAACAAAGTTATACACATTAGATAGCAACGAAACATTAACTAATTTGAAATTTTTGATGACATTGTCAACTTATGACGGAAATGGAAATTTAGTTGGTGATGCACAAAAAATAACAATGAGTGCGTATTTGCTTAATGCAAATCCAATATTTACTTATACAATTGAAGAAACCGAAGCAAAGGTTATTGATTTACTTGATAAAAACGATGCTAGTACAATTATTAAAAGCGTATCAAAACCGAAGATAGAAGTTACAGCAAGTGCTTTAAAAGGTGCTACGATTAAGACAATATCTATTGTCAACGGTACGCAAGCAAATGCAAATGAAAATCCTTATATATTTAATAATGTACAAACTGGAACATTTACAATTGTTGTTACTGATAGCAGAAATTTAACAAAAACACAAGTTGTCACAAAGAATTTGATAAATTACACACCTGTGTATATCAATAGTTATTCGTTTGAAAGGGAAAGTCAAACAAGTTCAAAGATATTATTAAACGCTGATGTGACTTGTTATAGTAGTTCTTTTAATTCGATAACAAATATACCAACGGTAATGTATAAAATGGGCACCAATGGAACTTATAAAGAAGTAACAAGTGGATTTACATTTGAAAACAATAAAATAACTTTTAACAATTATAGTCTTGGTGAAATATTACCATATACGCAGACAAATAAATTTTACTTGTATGTGTTAGATTTGTTGACAGAAGATACTGAGAACGAAATTGTTTCAAAAGGCGTTGCAACAATTGAGGCTGGAGAACACGATTTTCAAGTTAATGGAACTTTATATTTAGCAAATGATAATAGGGAAAATAAGAGAGCTATTAATATATCAGCTGATGGTAATAAATTATATCGAATGAACGCTAACGGTAATTATGAAAATTTTGTACCATCGATTTTTAAAGGTGTTATTAGCGATTTGAATAACGCAACGGTAGATGGTTCTTACACTTGGTATAAAGAAGCAACAAACAGACCTTGGTCTGACACTAATGCTTGGGGTTGTGTTATGGTGCAAAATAACAATGGTTGGATTTTCCAAACAGCATATGCTACTTATGATGTTGATAATTCAAGAATAGCACATAGAGGATATATAAACAGTGCTTGGACAGAGTGGCATTATGCTGAAAAAAAGAATTTGTTAAATATGACCACAGGTGGAACTCATGTCAAAGCTGGTTATAAAATAGATAACAAAGATGTGTATGTCAAAAGAATTAATTTAGGTAATTTACCAAACAAAACAACAAAAACTGTATCAACAGGTTTAAGTACAACAAATATTGATATTCAAAAAGTTGAAGGAATAGCTGGTGGTTCATCAAGTACTGGATATTTTTATATAACACTTCCCGATGTTAACCCAAATACTTTAAGTTATGCAACAAGACTTACATTTACATCAACCAATAATATATATAATGTAGTAATTGATTGTACTGGTATTAATAGAAGTAACTATACAGGACATTTGGATATTTATTTTACTTATAAATAAGAGGTCGATATGGATAAAATATTAAAAAGACTTCAACTTGAACGAAAACTAATCTACGCAAAATATAATAAACAATATTTAAAATATTTATAAATTTAATTAGAACAAAGAAAGGAAAAATATGGAAAAATTAACAAAACAAAT
>JAGBBT010000003.1 GCA_017938365.1 Treponema sp. | reverse complement strand
CCACGACATTGAAGTTATTAGAGATGGAAATATTCTTCCAAGAAACGAAGCTGATTTGGTTGTGCAAACTGTAACAGGAAACATTTGTGAATCTGGGGACATTTTGGCAAAAGATCGTCCACTTCCAAAACTTGAAGAAGGAGATTTGATTTGCGTTTTGGACACAGGGGCTTACGGATGGAGTATGTGTTCAACTTACAATAGCCGCCCACGTCCTGCCGAAGTTTTGATTTGCGCTGACGGAAAAGTAAAACAGATTCGCCGCAAAGAAACAATTGAAGATTTACTCGGTTTATTTTAATTTCGCAATAAAATAATAACTTTTATATAAAAAATATTTTGATTTGTATATCTATTAATATATACATTTCAAAATATTTTTTTTGTTTTACTCTCCCAAGTAAGAAATAAGCGTATTTACTGGCGTAGGATTGAGTAATTGTTCATACCTTAAATCAGGAAGTCCTACAACACCAAAAAATTCCAAAACATTCGCCCCACCCTGTTCCATCAGTTTTTTTGATGCCTGCAAAGTTCCTCCAGTTGCAATTAAATCATCTATTACTAATATATTACTTCCTTCTTTTATATCTGCTTTGTGAACTTCAATTTCTGCTGTTCCATATTCCAAAGAATACTTACAAGAATAAGTTTCACCTGGTAACTTTCCTTTTTTTCTGATTAAAATTAATGGTATTCCTAATCGCTCTGCTAATGGAGAAGCAAATACAAAACCTCTCGACTCTACTCCCGCAACAGCATCAATTTTTAACTCTTTGTAATAGTCTACCATTTTATCTATACAGAATTTATATGCCTTTGGATTAGTTAATATACTTGTAATATCATAAAATAATATTCCTTTTTTAGGAAAATCAGGAATTCTTCTTATTGAACTATCTAAAAAATTTTTTTCTTCTGTTGTTAATATAATTTTTTTATCCATAACTAAATTATATACTGATAATACATTTCTTCAAATATTTTTATAAAAAAAGGCTGTTAATTTTTCAGTACACTTTATGTACTTACAAAACAACAACCTTTTTACTAATTAAAAAAATTATTTTTTACAAAGATTTTAGAATTCTAAAAACGCTTTATATGCTTTATATGATTGTTCAATATCATATTTAGCTGTAATTTCCCAAGGAGCATGCATACTCAAAACAGGAACACCTGCATCAATAACATTCATTCCATATTTCGCTGCTAAATAGGCAATTGTTCCACCACCACCCTGGTCAACCTTTCCTAATTCTGCCATTTGATATTTAACTTCAGCTTTATCGAATATATTTCTTAACTTTGCAATATATTCCGGGTTAGCATCACTTGCGCCACTTTTTCCACGGGAACCAGTATATTTATTAAATACAATTCCTCCGCCCATAAAAGAAGCATTATTTCTATCATATAAATCACAATTCATTGGATCATAAGCAGCATTTACATCACTAGAAAGCATATTAGAATTTTCTAGAGTTCTTCTTAACATTAATTCAGAATAATTATCATTCATTCTAGAGATAATTTCTGCTACAGCATTTTCAAAAAAATGACTTGCCATACCTGTAGCTCCTACACTACCAATCTCTTCTTTATCAACGAATAAAGAACAACAAGTTCTGTTTCTTGCCTCAAACTCTAACATTGCTTTAGCAGATGCATAAGCACAAGATCTATCATCTTGTCCATAACCTAAAATCATTGACTTATCAAAACCTAAATCTCTTGACTTTCCTGCAGGAACTATTTCTAATTCACTAGAATAAAAATCTTCTTCTTCAATTCCATATTTTTCTTTTAATAAAGATAATATATATTTCTTTGCTTTGTCTTTTTCTTTATTTGCTGATTCTTTTACAGGATTTTCAGAACCAACGATTAAATCCAAATTTTCTCCCGGTATAAAATCTGATGCAACTTCTTTCATTTGTTTTTGAGCTAGATGTGGTAAAATGTCAGATATTACAAAAACAGGATCATTTTCATCTTCACCTATACAAATATTTATTGATTCTCCACTTTTTGTACATACAACACCATGAATTGCTAAAGGCAAAGTTACCCACTGATACTTTTTGATTCCTCCATAATAATGAGTATTTAAATAAACAACAAAGTCTTTTTCGTACAAAGGATTTTGTTTTACATCCAAACGAGGAGAATCTATGTGAGAACCCAATATATTCATTCCAGATTCTATAGAATCAGAGCCAATTACAAACATTGCAAAAGCTTTATTCATTTTTTGAATATAAACTTTATCACCTTTTTTTAAGGTTTTGAAATTTTCAATACTTTTATATCCATTTAACTCGGCCAATTTTACTAACTGATTAACACATTCTCTTTCTGTTTTTCCATTGTCTAAAAAACTTTTATAATCATTAATGAACTGATTCATTTTCTTTATCTCCATATTTCTTTAATATTATATTTTGTCATTTTGTATTCTAAATATAATAAAGTAAAAACTATTATTCAAGAAACATTTTAATATTTCTTGACTAATCTATTTTTTGTTTTTATATTTATTTAGAATAATATGTTTTGGGGGTGCACCGGTTTCGACGATTGTGGGATAGGCACTTACTGCATGTAGGTTTGAAAGTACCTTAAACTGACAAAAAAATAACTGCAATTTTCGCAAGAAAAGAAGAAGAAGTTGAAGAAACTTCTTTCGCAGAAGCTCTCGCTGCTTAATTAGCAGAGCCGGAACTCATAGGGTGCTGTTCCTAACTTTATGATGTTCTGTCACCAATAGGAACTTGCTTTTTGCTATGTCTGGGGAGCATAAAGGACATTTACTCAGAATACGGAAGAGACGCTTGTTATGCTGCTACCTTTTCCCGACAACTACCTCGCATAACTAAACATGTAGATGTATTTGACTTACACTTTCGGACGGGGGTTCAATTCCCCCCATCTCCAAAAAAAAGCTGCTAAATGTACGAACTTTTAGCAGCTTTTTTGTTGCCTTTTTAATATAAAGGTGTTTTTTTATAAACTGATAAATTTAATGAGGTCAAAAATGAAAAAAACTAATTTAATTATTACATTTGCTATTACAGCAATATTAACTTCCCTTGTAAGTTGTTCAAAACAAGATGTAACAGGTACATGGGAATTAACAATTTTTGAAAAGGACGGAATTGCTCAGGAACTTTGTATAGCATCTCTCACCCTCGAAAATGAAGATAAAGTATTAAAAGCCTTTGGAAATAGTGGAGTTAATAATTATAATGGAGAAATAAAACTTTCTGGAAAAAAAGCAAAAACTGTAAATGAATTTGTTTGTACAAAAATGATGGGTCCTGAAAAAGCTCTTGAATTTGAATCATTATTTTTAAAAGCAATGAATGAAATTTCTTCTATGGAAGCAAATAAAAAAACAGGTGAACTTATAATCAAAAGCAAATCTGCAATAATGAAATTTACAAGAGCTACATTAACAAATAAAAAGTGGACTTTAAGTTCTTCTCTTGAAGTTAACGATAAAACACCTTTTATTATTTTTGATAAAGAAGGAAAATTAAATGGTTTTACAGGATTAAATATAATTCAAGCAAAATACGAAACTTCAGATAATGATTCTTTAATTATTACTCCTGAAGTTGCAACCCTTGTTAGTGGTGATGAAGAAATATCAAAGGTAGAAACAGATTTTTTACAAAATTTGTACAAAACTGATTCCTACAAACTAAAAGGAAATCAATTAATTCTTTCTGATAAAGATAAAAATCAGTTACTTACTTTTGAATTAAGTAGATAATACTTTTTTTATTATCTGAATTAATACCTTATTTTTACATAATGTTTGTGTAATAAAAAAAGCCAGTCTTTAATGAATAACTCTAAAGACTGGCTTTTGTTTTATTTTATTTTTCTTAAGAAACAATCCTTAAATCCATATGATTTAAATCGTTCCATAATCATTCCATATTCATTTATATTTAATGGTCCAACAAGAACCTGATAAGCTTTACCAGATGTTAAAGGAACAAGTACGATTGGATATTTTTCAGCATATTTGTTCAATATAGCATCAATATTACTCTGATCTCTTAACGAAGCAATCTGAACATAATATTTTCCACTTTCAAGATCTTTTAAAGAATCTTTTAAATACTTATTCATATTATTATCAGAAGGTTCAACTGTAATAGGTTGTTGAATTGGTTCTTCTTTGTTTTCAACAGCAACTTCTTCAGTTTTTTCTTCATTTACAGCAACAGGCTGTACATCTAATTCTTCTTCTGGAGGATTTACATCTGTTGGAACAAGAATTATTGGTTCATATTTTTCAGTTTCTTCACTTTCTGAATCAGTAGTCTCTTCTTCAAGAGTTGATTCTGTAGGCTCTAAAACAATTTCTTCATTTACAGGAGATAGTGTTTCTTCTGTCACAGATTCTTCTGTTTCTGTAATTGCTGGAACAGTTTCTTCAACTTCAGCCAACTTTTCTGTTTCCACAATTTCAGATTGAATTTCTTCACTTGTTTCTGCGTTTTCAATATTTTCTACTTCAACAATTTCCACTTCATCAGCCGAATCTGCTGTTGGAACATTTTCAATATCAGACTCTATTATTTCAGGAGTTTCTTCTGATTCAACAGTTTCTGTTTCAACAACTTCAGAAAGTTCCTCTGTTTCTACAGGCTGTTCTACTTCTTCTGTAGGCACAATTTCATTTGTTTCTTCTACCACAGAGTCTTCAACTTTGTCTGTAACAACTTCTGATGATTCAGCAGGAACTGTTAGTTCTTCTGTAGCTGTTTCAACTTCTTCTACAATTGTCTGTTCTTCTAATACTAGCTCACTTGTTGATTCTTCTACAACTTCTGCTAATTCTTCTGAATCTATTGGTTCTTCTGTAACTTCTGTAATTGTTTCAATTTCTTCTACAACTGGTTGCTCAGTCAATACAGTTTCATCTGTTGTTTCTTCTATATTATTTTCTGTATTTGCAGTTTCTTCTATAGGTGTAACTTCTTCTAACAAAGAATCACTTGTAACAAAGTTATCATCTTCAGACTCTGCTAATACAGCTGTTCCTGAAACAGTTTCATCTAAACTTCCTGAGCGCTTTGTGATTTTTACTTGCACATTTGAATCTTTTCTAATATCTAGTCGTTCAGCAGCTTCTGGGGAAAGAAGAATTGCAACACCTTCGCTAGAGTCAATAGATCCTAAAATCAAAACATCTACAGAACTACCTGTAGCAGGATTTGTAACAGTTACACTATCCCCTGGTAAATATCCAATAGTTCTTGCAAATAAACCTTTTGGCATTTCGCCACTGTCAGCAACAACAGCTCTTCCATCCAAAGACGGTCTTGCAGCAGCAAATAAAATCGCAACTGTGAAAATTGTTGTAACAAATGTGATTATTTTTTTCATATAAATCCCCTTTTCTTAGCGTTAGCGAAGTCCTGTTGTAATTTTTGATGCAACAACACTTGCAAATGACGTTATTCCCTGTTCATTATTATTTGATGGATTAACAGTTTTTACAGGTAGTTTTCCTGCTGAAATCTGTTTTCCTGTTTTTGCCGAATAATTTATCCAAGAAAGTTCTTTTATATTGCTTAATAAAAATGCCTTTGGATTTTTAGAATTTTCTAAATCATATTCAACTTCAATTCTAATAAGATAATCCATTGAACCATCTTGTGTTTCTGTTAAAACTTTATTTAATTCAATAGAATTTACCTTTGAATCAGTAGATTTTATAAAAATTGGAGAATTAGAAACAACATGACCAGAATCAAAAAGAAAATCAATAATAGATTGTTCTATTAAGTACGAAGAATCAAAAACTTCATCATTCTCTATGCAATTCTGTACAACTTGTATAGATACAGATTTAGCAAATATAGAAAAAACTGAAACTAACAGAACTATTAATAATGATGTAATTTTTTTCATTCAATTATCCATAACAAATAAGGTCTTATACCTTTATAATATCGGTAACAAAAAAAAAGTGTTTAGAAAAAAAACACAATAAGATATAAAACACATACTTAGAGACCTTAATGTTCATAAGAAAATATTTCTTTTAATTTTTCTATTAATTTAAGATTTTCGTCTTTATCTTTTACAGCAACTCTATACCAAGTAGAATCTAATCCAAAGAAATCAGAACAACCCCTAATAAGCATATTATTTTTGGCCATTGCTCTACATAATGGTGCAGAAGGAGGATCTACTATATCTTCATGGATTTCAAATAAAGTTTGTTTTCTTGAAAAAGATCTCTCTTTCTTTTGAACTACTTTTGTTTCGTAGTACAAAGCATAATCTTCAGCTCTTTTTTGTAATTTATCAGAAAGTTTAAACAATACATAATTTGCTTCCCCATCGACAATTCTCAAATCCTGAGTTTGTAAAAAGGAAACAAGTCTCTTTTTTTCTTTATGAACTATATTTTGTATTTGCTTTTGCCAAGGTTTCCCTTTTAATTCACTACGAATAACGGCACTACCTGTTACTTGAGCATCGGTACTTATAGACCAAGAACGCATAGATTTTACAAGCGAATTATATGTTACTTCACTACAGCAAAGTGCATAACCAAGTCTCAACCCTGCCATTCCGTAAATTTTTGTAAAAGCGTTTAATATAATTAAATGAGGAAACCTTTTTGATTCTTTTATAAGAGCTCTAACAGTATTTTCAGATTCATCAGAAAACTGACAAAAACAAGAATCTAAGCAAAGAACAGTTTGAGTTTTTTCACAAGCATCTGCTATTCTAAATAACATTTCTCTGCTTACTAAATTTCCAGAAGGATTTGAAGGACTTGCCATAAAAACAAGTGGAACTCCCCCTGCTAATATTTTTTCGAATTTATTAAAATCCTCTTCTGTCCATAAAAAGTCATTTTTTTCATCAAGTGGTAAATGCAAAATTTTATCTTCATGACAAACTAAATTAAGTGCATTTTCAAATTCAGAAAAAGCTGGTTCAATTATAAGATTAAAAGCTGTACCTTGAACATTTTTTCCATATACGAGGGAAATTAATTGAATTAAATCAGCAGCTCCAGCACCACATAATATAGGACCATCAAATTCCCAAAATTTTGCCAAGAGCTCTTTTAATTCTGTACAATTTGGATCTGGATAAGCTGCTAAAATCGAAAAATCCATCGATAACGCAGTTAAAGCTTTTGCAGCTTCTGTATTAACCCCCAAGGGACTAGTATTTGCTGAGAAATCTAAAAAATCAGAGATTGTTTTTGTATGTGTTCCACCGTGAAAAAAAGCCATATAAACATTATAACAGATAATATATTAATTTAACAATCTATAAACACTTTCATTTTTAGTACTATATTTTTATTATTTTTTTGAATTGAGTATTTTTATTTATTCTGATAATTTGATAAAAGATGTTACGATTGCGATGACAGACGGCAGAATAAAGCTTTAATCCAAGCCCACTGCCTAACGAGTTCAAAAGTATCTCCTACGTCCACATCAACAAGTAATTCAAAACAATTTACTCTTTATGGAGGTTCTATAATGAACAAATATGTTAAACGCTATTTGATTGATGCTATGAGTGGTATGGCTCAGGGGCTTTTTTCTTCCCTCTTGATTGGAACTATTATTAAGACTTTGGGACAGCAACTTTTGCGTCTTGGGGAAAATCCAATTTTTAAGTTTTTGGTTGATGCTGGGAACTTTGCTACTGATGCTCATGTTGTTGGGGCTGCTATGGCTATTGGTATTGGCTTTGCAATGAATGTGCCTGCTTTGGTGTTGTTTTCGTTGGCGGCTGTTGGTAGTGCTGCAAATGTTACTGGTGGTGCTGGTGGGCCTTTGGCTGTTTTGCTTATTGCTATTGTTGCTGCGGAACTTGGATGTCTTGTTAGTAAGAAAACTAAGGTTGATATTATT
>JAGBBT010000027.1 GCA_017938365.1 Treponema sp. | reverse complement strand
TTCTCGATCCTTATTAGAATAACTTCCCTTTTCAATAACTACATGAACAGGCATATAGGTCTTCTTAATTTTTGTTGTAATGGGAACTACTATTGTTGTCGGTGAATATTCATTACCATAATCGTTTTGAATGACTAAACAAGGTCTTTTCCCACATTGGACATTTGAATATGTATCCTTCAAATCGATTAAATAAACTTCACCTTTCTTTACTGATAAAAACAATTATTTGTTAGTAATCAGTACCTTATCAACTTCTAAAATATAGTAAGCTGATGGTGGATATTTCATTTTTCTTCTTGTTCTTGCATCTGGATCTGGTACAACTCTTAAACTACATTCAAATCCAAATTTAACTAATTTTTCTAATAATTTCTTTTCACCATATTTTTTTATTAAATCGTATCCACAACAACAATTCCCATACAATCGTAGATTTCGTAAAACCCATTTTGGTACTGATCTTTCTTTCTTAATTTTTTTCATTGTAGTTCCTTTCGTGTCAGTTTGAACTGACAATTATTTAAAAAAAATTAGACCAACTTAATAAGGTCAACTGCAAATTCACTACTACTTGAAAAACATTGAACCTGATCGCTACCATCAAATAAATAATATATTAAGTCTTTATTTATGTTGATAATTGTGAGATAGTTTCCATGATTTTCGGATACTTCATTAAAAACTCTATACCTCTCTCCTATTACAAATTTTTCAATCCCCTCCTTCTTTTGCTGTGTCAGTTTGAACTGCCACTTACAATAAAAGGATACATTATTTTTTTATAAATGTCAATATCAAAAAATAAAACTGTGTAGAATTTTTTTCCACACAGTATGATTTATTTACCTCTGCTTTATTGTTTTAACAATCTTTTCTAAAGATTTAATTGTTTGATCTAAAATTCTAACATCATTCGCAGAAGCAAATTCTATAATACCAATTACTTCTAAAAATTTATCATGTTTTACTGCTAAAGAGTTCATTACAAGATAGTCATTTAATACCGTTTTATAATCAGTGATTAGTTGATTAACAGTAGTAGATAAATTATCAATTTCTTCTACTGTAATTTTTTCTTCTTGTTGAACCTTACTTCTAATACTACTAATTACTGCATTTACTTCTGATACTACTTCATTACTTTCTTTAGTCATATATCATTTTCCTTCCTTAATCGGTACTACGATTTTTGTGATGCCTCCCTTTCTAACGATATAAGACACTGCTTTAATATTCTAATTGTTTCTTCCTCACTAAACTGCGTTAATAAGTTTACACCTTTTTTTTCACCACTTATAACTTCAATCTTGATGCTTTTAACAACATTAGAACCTTCTTGCTCTTGCAATCTTGCCCCTCCTTTCTTTGGTCAGAAATGAAAGCATCACTAGTATTGATTTAAACATTTCTATCCTCCTATATTTTTTTCAAGACTATTTACTACATTATTATCATAACAAATAATATTAAAATTGTCTATTTTCACAATTTAATTTTTTGAAAATGAATTTCAGAGTGTATTATGGACAAATTTTTAAAAAAAGTGTAAAATGGTAATGTAGTAAAAGAACAAAAGAAAGGCGATAGGATATGGAAGACAAAGCATTTGTAGATGCACTTGGCTCTTACATTACTAATTATCGTAAATCATTTCATCCAACGATGAGTGCTAGAGAGTTTGCAGATAAATGTGAAATTTCAAGAATGGTAATTAATGATTTAGAGTCTAAAAAGCATAGCGGTAACATAAGCAGTATAACATTAAAAAAAATTAGTAAAGGTTTAGGTTTTAGAGATTCTTTTCAATTAAAAGAAGCTATATTTAACCAGACTGGAAGTACATTTTCTGAAGATGACTTAAAAAATGTTGATGCCATCATTATCAGAAAAAATTCAAATTTATATAGCATATTTGAAATCGCAAAAAATTTAAGCGATATAAACCTTGAAATGCTACATAGTTTTGCCGAAAAATTGATTGAGAAGTAACATATTCCTAAAGACTGATTTTAGTCTTTTTTTATGTTATTTCATAATCAAAATCGTCATAAAAAGAATCTAATTCTTTATCATCATTATCCACTTCCCTAAACCATCCTAATTCATCATCCCATTCTATTTCACGTCTTTTAAACATTTCAATATTATTTTCAATTGATGTTTTTAAATATCCAAATTTATTCTCTATCTTATTATCAAACTCATCTATAAAATGCCGACTTTTAACACTAGAAATAATATAGTGAGTTATAGAAATTACATCAGTAAATTTTTGTTTTTTTAAAATTTCCTTAAAAAATTTATCATACTTGTATAGTTCTACATCATCTTGTGCTAAATATTCTCTTTCAACTAAATCTTTAGTTATAGCGTGATGTTCTTCTAAAGAAAAAGATGAAGAAATTTTTTCCTCATCTTCATTTATGGTTTTATCTATTCTATCTATTTGTTCTTTAATACTTTGTTCATTAGTATTTATTTGGGTATGATTTTCCACCATTGGATAATCCACAGGTGGATTTTTACCCTCTGGATTGTTTTTCTCCTTTTCTAATATATATGGATGTTCATAAATAATATAGTTATATTCAAAATATCCCTTTTCCCCTCGTACTTTTTCTATAACCAAATATCCATTATCTTTTAACTCTTTTAATGTACTTTTTATTGCTCCTTCAGATTCTTTACATATAGAACATAAACCATTTAATGAGTAATCCCAATCATCTGGTAAACTAAGCATAAATGATAATAAGCCTTTTGCTTTCAAAGATAAGTTTTTATCTCTCAAATGGTAATTACTCATTACTGTATAATTCTTATTTTTTTCCACCTTAAAAACCATATTATCACCCTTTCTTTACTTTATTTAAAAATCCAATTCATCTTCTTCAACAATTTTCATTTTTTTATACTCTATAATTGCTTTTATTATATATCGTTCAATATATCTTTTATCTCTTTTCAATAATTCTGTTGGTAAAACCGATTCTATTTTATCTTTATTAAATGATATTTGATCGTTTTGATTTCCTTTTTTTTGACATAAAATATCTTCTAAACTATTAAAATCCAATTTTTTTGATTTACTTAATTTTCTTATTTCTATTGTTTGAGCATGACTTGGAGTTAAATCCTCGTATGTAATCCCCATATATACCAATTTTTGCTCTTCTTTTGTTAAATATGATAATTCTACCGCTGGTTTTAAACCCATCGTTAAAACTGCTCTTTTGTCCTTTAAAACAGTATCATCAACTAATTGTAATAATTCTGGGATTAAATAAGTCAATCTTACATATCTATAAATTTGAGTTTTTGTATCATCTATTTCATCTACCGAATGAGATTTAGTTCCCTTAGGGGACAAAGATTTACCTTGATGCTTTAATGCTTCTAATTTCATTTTATATGCAAACGCTTTTTCTGATGGTAAAACTTTTTCTCTATACATATTAGAATCAACCATTTCTATCGTAGCTTCTTCGTCAGACAATTTTTTTACATATACTTCCGCTTCTGATATTCCTATTGACTCCATTGCTTTTTTTCTTCTATGTCCTGATATTAGTTCATATCTACCATTTGACTTTAATCTTACTATTAAAGGATTCAGCAATCCATTTTCTTTAATACTACTTGCAAGTTCTTTTAAAGATTCATCATCATTAACTTTATAAGGATGATTTTTAAAACCATCAATTTTTAACAAATCTATTTTTTCTAACATACTACTACACCTCTAAATTTAACTTCCATTCAACATATTGCTCGTAAGAAATTTCTCTTTTAAATCTTTTTGTCCTCATTTCTTCCCATTCATTGATGAATTCTTTAAATTTAATGATATTATCATCATTAATGCTTGGTATTCTCGATAAATCTATTTGGTAACGAGGAAGCAACTCTTCTAACCACATTAAAGTATAAAGTATATCTGATTGATCCT
>JAGBBT010000026.1 GCA_017938365.1 Treponema sp. | reverse complement strand
TGACAAGGGATAACTGCGCCCTTTTGCAGAAATCACCTAAGAAAAACAACCCGTTTTTAATGCTTTACGCATATATTTGACCTGATTTGCATTTTTTACCTGATTGTGTTCTTGCAAAAGGGGGTTTTTAGAGGTTGCCATTCAATATATTCTAAACTCTTACAATTATAAAAACAATAATCTTCAAGTTTAGTTATTGAATTGGAGCAAAATTTTCTTAATGATGTACATTCATAAAATGTACTAGGTGGAAGAGACATCTTACCCAGAACTGTTGAAAGTTTAACATTCTGAAGAGATGTACAATATCTAAATGTATCTGATTTACAAAAATTATTTATTTCAACAGATTGTAAAAGAGAATGAGAATTTAATCCGATCGCTAAATCTGATGAGGTATTAAATCTTATTGAAGTTCCCATTTTCAATTCTAATGTTGACATATCGTAATTTGTACTACTGTCAATCCCTAAAAATTTGTAGTTAGTAACATATATTGATGTAGACATTGTAATTGTGACTGGCCAACATTTTCTGTCTGACAAATCTATTCCTGTTAACTCATCGTATGTATGAGAAACATAATAAGTATTTCTATCTGTTCCTCCTCGATAAATATCACTACTAGAAGACATTTCTGGAAGGACATTAACATCTGTTGTTGTTCCGTCCCCCCAATCGATCGTACAAATCTTCTTTTCTGTCGTTTCGTCATAAGTTGTAGTATCATTAAAAAGAATTCTTGTTTTAAATTGTCCAGAAGTGTACCTTTTTGCATCTGAAATCAAGAATACTATTTGATTTTTGGCTGGAGTTTGAAGTTCTGGCCAGCTTGCAGGCCTTACCCAGTCAGCTGGGGGTTCTGGAACAGCTGGGCCAGCTTCTCCTGACGACATAGAATTAATTAACATAGTTCTACATGATGATTTGATATCATTAGTGTTAATGATCATGAAAATTCCTCCTTTCTGGAAAATCATCAACACTAATATTATATCAATTTTTATTATATTTTCAGAATTTATGTCCACTCTTCTGTCTCGTCTTCTATAGTGTAAACGTTATCATTCTTTGTAACTTTTGAAGAGTATTTATAAACATGTCCATCCTTAAAAGTGATAGTTACAGAATTATTTTCAGTATCAACTTCAATAGAAGATGTTTCTTTGTTACTTGATAGAACCCCATCAAAGTGAACTAATCCTCCATTTTCAGTTGTGAATCCATATTTTCCATCTTTATCTTGTTCATAAAAATAAACAGACCCATCTTCAAGTGTGATTTTCCCTGCTGCACCCTCGCATTTGATTCCAGAGTTTGAAATTGAGCAGCCATTATAGTTCTTGTTCTCTTCAATTTTATTGTTTAGTTGTCGTGTGATGTATCCCGAAAATTCGTATTCTTGTTCTGAAATGCTGTCAGATGATAGTGTGACATATGCTCCAGTTACAGACAAAACAGTATTTATATTAAAAATAGGGTATTTGAGTTTGAGCCTTTCAAAACAGTTTCAGAGATATCACAGAATACTTTGAACTTATTTCTTGTAAATGTGATTGTATCAGCTGTAGCTGCTAATTCTTTTGCAGTCTCTCCATCCTCGATGAAATCATCATCAGAAAGACTAAACGCCATCTTGGGAAGCTCTAAGTTTTCGATTGCTGTCACAGTAGACAATTTACGAAGAGGATTTTTTGCAAAAGGTTCTGTAATAATCTGGTTAGAAACAGTTTTTGGTAAGAGTTTGTCTCCTCCGCTTGCAGAATCATCTTTCAGAGCGTTCTTAATGTTTACAGAAACACTAGAATTTGTCATAACTGCACGAACCAGTCCGCCGAATGCGTCGGTTACGCTCATATTTTCATTTTCAGTAGTCTTAACCTGAGCGTCAATTTCGTTAATCTGGTTTGTGATTCCAGTCAATCTTTCAGTTAAATCCTGAACGATCTCTTGCTGTTTGTTTCTATCTTCTAATGTAGAAGTAGAATCTGAGTACATTCCAGCTAGTTTATTTTTTGCTTCTGCTAAAGATGAAGCGATTCCATCTTTGATAGATGATAGCTGCCATCTATTTGTGTTAATCTGAGGCATAATTAAAATTTCTCCTTTCTTTTTTAAGAGTTCATTTGTTTTAGAACTCTGTCAGCTTCTGCGATAATTCTCTTAACTTCATCAGACATTTCTATTTTTTCTGATTTAGAATTATCTTCAATCTTTAATTTTTCTGGTATATTATTGTAGATATTAAAGAAGTCAGAATCTAAGGATGCGACAGCTTTAGTATCTTCTTTAATTATATCATCAATAAATCCAATTTCCAAACATTTGTTCGCATCCAACCATGTCTCGTTTTTCATCATTTCGACAAGTTCATCTTCTGTGATTGAATCGTTAACTCTGTCTAAATATGTTGATAAAATGTTCTTGTCGCACATTTCAAGATCGTCTGCTAGTTTTCTTAAATCATCAGAATTTCCCGATGTGCAAGCCCACGCTTTATGGATCATGAGTAAACTATTCTCGTACATATAAACAGTTGCACCACATCCGAGGGCGATCACAGTCGAAATTGAAGCACATAATGCATCGATGTAGACATTTTTCTTGAAATTCTTACGTTTTAAGAAATTAGCAATCGCTACTCCCTCGAAAACATCGCCGCCTGGCGAGTTAATATAAATATTAAGTTCTGAAATATCTCCCAGACTGTCAATTTCGTCTCTAATTGTTAATGAATTACAATCTGACCAATTTGAAATTGCTGAATAAATATATAAATCAGCTTTATTTTTTGTCTGGTTCTTTATTTCCCAGTATTTTTTATTTTTAATATTACTCATTATGTTCTACTCCTTTCAATTCGTTTAATGTGAGTTTGTCAAGAAGATTTACATTAATTAAATCTCTGCTAATATAGAACTCATCCCCTCCAGGAGCTGGGGGAAGGTCTTCTAAAGCTCGAATTTCATTTCTACTCATGAGTCCGTTCCTGAGTTGCTTCTGGTAAAATTCAGCTCTTGTTGACATGTTTGAACGAGCAAATCCATTCATATTGAATTTAATTTCTTTTCCATCTAATCTATCTTGAATAGAAAGAAGACCTTTTGAAAAAGATTGTTCATACATTCGAATAATTGGTAAAATAGTATCTTTTAAATATAGCAAATCCTCTTCTTCAGCTGAGGAAGTTTTTGCGGCTGGCCATAATTTTGAAATTGGGATATTATAAACAGATGCAACTTTTTTTATAGTAATCTCGTTGACTTCAAAAATATGAGGATCAATTAAACTTGTCTGCTTTAAATCGTCAATTTTCTTTCCCGAGTCCAAGTACAAGATTCCACTTTTCTTGAATCTTCTCAACATTTCATCATATTTTTTATATTGTTCCTCATTCATTGATTGTTCTATTGTTAAGACTAACTGAGGTTTTAAGCCATTCTGAAGTTGATTTATAGAGAAATTTTCGACTTCTTTATTATAAGAAATCGTATTTGACAAGATTTCGACAGGACTGACACCTTTTACAGTGTAATCAGAACTGATATAATCAACTTTTATAATGTTTGAAGAGTGAACTTTATATGATGTGTTACTGATATTATCTGTTATCTGATAATATAAATCATTCGTATTCTCGTCTAAATAAGGTTTTACATAGTCAGAGTGAAGTTGTAACAGGGCGATGATCTGGCCAGATTGATTATACTGTTTAATTACATATGCTGATCCTTTGATGTTTCTCTCAGTCTCTAAGTTTCTTATAAACTCAAAAGTAGAGCAAAATGGGCATAATCCAAATTTTAAAAGATATGCAATATTATCTTCGGATGGGGATAGTTCTTTATAATTCTGACGAAGAGTAATTGGTGCGGATGCGATCGCATTCGATAAAAGATTGACCGCTGCAAAAATCGTCTCATTAGTTGCTAAAACATTATTATTAAACTCATTTATATTAAAATTGTTTACATACTCACCAGCTCGTAAAACTGACATATTGTTTTTCTTTTTAAAAATAAAATCAAGTAAACCCAAGACAATTCCTCCTTTCAGGTTTTACTTATACTAAAATTATATCAATAAATAGAAAAACTCCCAAAAAATCAAGGCTTCTGGGAGTTAATCTATATCTGGAACATAAAAAATATCTAATAAATTTTCGGGGGTTAGTCGATGTGTTGCGATCGAGTTTAGTGAAGCTGCAATAAGTATTTAATGTTAATGTCAAACATCCTGCGTGTTGGCAGGGCCTTAAAATTTTGATAAAAATTCCTCCTTTTATGCCGATTTTCAAGGAAATTATATCAAAAATATATCTAAAAACAAAAAAAATGGACTAAATCGAAATATTCGAAATAATCCATTTTGATATTATATATTTAATTATAAATTTCTAGAGTCGAATGTTACTATGAATCCATTCAAAGATTTTTTAGTTGTTATAAAAACTGCATTCAGTTCTTTTTTCTTAATTTTTGAGATTATCATTTTCTTTTTTATTTTAAAAACATCAGTTTCAAATCCTTTCACGTCCTCGATTATTACAATCCCATCTTTTTCATAGTAAAAATCAGGCTCATAGGAAATTTTAGGATCTTCTAAAAGTGTTATTTTATCTTGTTTTTCATGATGTCTCAAGTTTGATATTATGTTTTGTTCTTCAAGTTCTTTTAGTTCTAAGTATCGTTCGTACTCACTCATTGAATCAAATTTTTTATTATCATATTCTACTTTAATATTATTATATTTTGTAGTTCTTCTAAATGTTGTTGATTGAGTTGAGTTATTATTTAAATATATGTTTGTTAAATCCATTCTTGTACCATCTCTGTGTTTTTATTTATTGAGAAGATAGTATATTATATATTACCTTCTCATATAGAGATTATATCAAAAATTTGATTTTGTCCCAAATTTATACTGAAATGGGAAATTTTTTCGCACGCACCTGCGGCTCGGTCTTGAATTAAAACAAGGCTTATTCTAAAAATAGGAGGGGGTATCAATCGAAAAGGCCAGCTGGTTGTTCATCAAAATTAAAAATCTCATCAGGAATATGTTCTTGTCTCGAATTATTCTTTGATTCTTCTTCAATAAGATGTGATAAAAAGTATGCTCCAACTTCTTCCTTATCTTTCTTAGTTAATCTTTTATTAGAGTATGTGTTAATAACAATATCGTTATTCTCTTCTGTTGTTTCTGTATCTTCAACAATTTCAGGCTCAGGTTGTTTTGTTGCAGCTCTACGAGCTCGAGATCTTGAACTCTGAACTGTCTCAAATGTTCTTACACTGAATATATTTGTTATTTTATTTTTGTTTTCATGATTGAAGATAAAAACGAAAGGTGATTCCATTGTAGTTAGAAAATCTATTATATCTTTAATTTCTTCTTTGTTTATATGTGTTGAAAGTTGAATTCTGTCAATATAAGATCTATTATATATTGAATAATATCCTTCATCAGCACATGCCATATTGATTATTGATATCAAAACTGCAAGAGCTTTGTAACTATCAATCCCTCGATCTTCAGCTTCGTAAAGAAATTCAGACATATTAAAATCTGAAGGCATCGAAAAGAAATCAATTGTTTGTTTTAATTCAATATTAGATCTTAATGAAGAGATTCTTGGATACTTATTTGTCATTTCTTCAAATATTGTTTCATCTAATGTTGTTCTGAATATTATTTTATCTTTTATCTTTGTATTTGAATTAGTCTTTCTCATAAAAATAGTCTCCTTCTATCTATTTGTATTTAAAGTTGATTGTTTATTTTGTTTGTTTTGTTCTATATAAGTTATATCAAATTAAAAAATTAAAACAAAACAAAAACGCATGTAAAATTAAACAAACTTTAAATATAACTATTAGCTATATTATACAATTTGACAAAAGGATATAATAATAATAATTAAAGCATCAGTTCCTTTATACTATATAATATAAGTTAAACAAGAAAAGAAAAGTTCAACAAGAGCAGTTCCTTTTTTTTGACTGCAGGAAAAAATAAACAAGAGAAAAGAAGAAAGAGCTGGCCAGCTTTAAATAATAATAATAATAATAGCTTCGCAGCCATAAAGAACCGTTCTTATTATTATTAATAAAAGAGCTCTAGAAATAATAACTTTCGCAGCAGTAAAAACAGCTCTTACATTTACTTTTACATTTATTTAATATAAATAATTACAATAGCCTATATAAAATTTCTTCCCAGCCAAAGAAATAACTGTTCTTAAAGAACATGAGTCAGATTTCATTGAACTTTTGCATCAGATCTTTCAAAAATTAATTATAACAGCTCCAAAAAAATTTTAATTTTTGACTATATATATTATATATATTAATATAAATATAAATATAATGTTTAAACGTCAATTTAGCGTAATGGTGTGAACAAATTATGAACAACACTAAAAGAAGCCTTTAAACCTCGTAGAATCGGGCTTTTTTCAATCTTTCTTTAAATTTAACTTTATATAAAATTTGATAATTTCAGTATGTTTTTGTTCTGTTTTTCTTAACTTAAAAAAGTGTTATGTGTATATAAAACGTATACTTAACATCAATTTAGCGTAATGGTGTGAACAAATTGTGAACAAAACAAAATAACAATGTCTTTATACTATTATAATATAGTATATTCTGAATAAAGTAAATATCAAAAATGAAATAGTTGAAATGCACAAAAACGCAATTAAAACTTTGTATAATATTCCATCCTATTTGATATTGAATTAATTATATCATATGATATAACTTATATAGAAGGTTAGATAAACAATAAGTTTTCTGGCCCATCACATACTAAATATAACAAATGATATATTAACTTTAGAAAGGATAACAAAGACTATGAGAAGATTAACTGAACTTTTTAAAACTGAATCAGAATCATACGCAATAGCAGCATTTGAAACAATTGAAAAGAACGAGCTTGGAGAAACTCTTCATATTCAAATCGTAGAATTCTATGATGATAATGATTACATAAAGACATTAAAAGAAAATAATTATATTGATAAAAATATAAAAAGTATTTTTGATATAGAATATTCATTTTTAGATTCACCAGCCGATTTGATTGATATTGAATATGATCATCCAGAATTAAATAATATCAAACATAATCAAAGATATTTCGATCTTGAAAGTAAAGAAGAGAAAGAAAGAATAATCAGAGATATAATTGATAGATTTTACTCTTCTAGTAAAGATATATATATTGAGAAACAGAGAATATATAAAGAAGAACAACAAAGACGTGCAGAAAAATATTCTAAAGAAAATGGAAATTTAAAGATTTATACTGAAATAGAAGAATCAACTCCTCCCTGGTGTTCATTTTATACTATAGATAAAAAATATAAAATTAAGATGATTAGACGAGGTTCATTTTTCAATCTTGAAACTGCAATTTTAATTAATAATAAACGATAAAATCTCTTTAAACTCTACATAATCAAAAACAATTTAACAAAATACACAAAAAGGCGGGTTAAACTTTGTTTAGTTTTTCCTGCTTTTTTATTTGATTTTAATATAACATATGCTATAATTTATACAAGAGGCAAGGATAACAGAATCCCGCTTCTAAAATGTTTTGTTTTGTTCTAAATATTATCTGGCCAGTTACCATTAAATATAGCATTTGATATATACTATTATAATTAATCAATAAAAAGATTCATTAAGATGTCTTGATAATAGAAAAAGGATAAGAGTTCTATCAGATATATAACAGATACTTAACTTGAATAATTTAAAAGATGAATAATTAAAAATGGAATTCTTTGAGCGTGCATCTGAAAAATGAATCAACACTTGATATAATAAATGATTTTTACTTGATTTTAAATAAGATTAATTATAAGATACTTTGCAAAGTGTACGTTATCTTATTTAACGTACTAACGGACAAAACAAAACATACTAAACAATGAATCTTCTCTGTTTTAAAGTGTACGTTAACAAAATAACGTACAAATAGACGTTAACATGATTTTTAATAGATTTATACTTGAGATAATATAACTGATACTAATAACTGAGATTTTAAATGATATTTACTTGATAATATATAGAATACAGAGAAGAATAAGAATCCTGATGCAAATTAAATTAAATAAATAAATGATACTTACTTGAATAATACTTGATACTTACTTGAATATAAAATATAAATTAAATAGATAATAACAACTGCTCTGGGTTTCAATAGCGAAGCTCAGAGTGCTTTTTTTTATATAGCGAAGCTGAATTTTAAAGGTGCTTTTTTGATGATTTTATGGTAGTATAAAAAAGCACTTTAGAAAATAACTGCAAACCTTGATTCTAGCGAAGCTGGCCAGATTCAGATTTCGCTTGGGAGAGAAAAACCAAAGGCGTTATAAAAAAAGATCTGCTGAGTTTTTCTCTCAACAGATCTTAAAGTTACTTTTTGATGTTATTCTTTATTTTTGTCTATAAACAGTAACAAACCAACGTCTCCAGACGAACTTACGAAATACATGATTTTATCAGTATTCGAGGTTTCTGAATCAGCTAGTTTGTGTACTGTCTTATTTGGCTCCCCATCATGGTTTTAACTTGAACAACAAACAATTTCACGCTCAAATTGCTTTGAGTTCGCCCACAAATTTATAGTGAATATGAATATTCTGAATTTTTCCGCCTTCATCAGTCTGTTCTTTTTCATTTACATCAATATGATCTATCAATGTATTCAGCAGTTCCAGACTTAATGCCTCGGTTGTTGTAAATCTCTTCACAAGGTCAATAAACTTCTCCGCATCACAAAGCTGACTTTCATTTGACTCTGCATCACGCTCTAATTTTTCAAGCTGAGCTGAATATACCTCAATACAGTCATTGCATTCCGAAGTCATTTCTTCAAACAGCTCCGCATTCTTGATTATTCCCTTGTAATAGTCATTATAGAGGTTTTTGAATTTCGCCTTTTCATCACTGAGCTTTCTTTTCAAGCTTGCGATCTGTGCCTTTACACTTCCGATTTCCGGTTGATTGGCTTTTATTATGCTTATAACCGCATCGCTGAATTTCTCG
>JAGBBT010000025.1 GCA_017938365.1 Treponema sp. | reverse complement strand
TTTTTCTCTTCATCTTTTAGGATTTTATCACAGTTTTCGGCTATAAAGAAGTGTTTTGTTGTTCTGTCGTTTAATGGTGTTTTTCTGTCTTCTTGGCATATGTTCTTAAATGTGTATATCGGTAATCCTTGTTTGAAGATATCGTTTATACATATAAATATAACGTGGCTTTCTTTTAATTGGCTATATAATTCTCCTGACTTCAGCATGTCTATATCCATTGCTGACTGATAATATCTTGCTCTTTCGGGGAGTTCTTTTGTGTCTAGGGCTTGCATTTCTACTGCGAAGATTTTGTCACTTCCTTTTATGCATAAATCTAACCGAATTCCTTTGGCTTGTGGGTCTAGGAAGATTGTTTCTTCTGTGGACATTTGGATTGTGTCGATTTTTATGTCCAATAATATTTCTAAAAGTTTTTTACATGCATCTGGGTGGTCTTTCATTACTTTGTAAAAGATAAATGAATCTGCTAAAGTGGCTTGTTCCCATTTTTGTTCTGGGGTTAGTTCTTGATGTTTTAAGTTTTGCATAAAGTCCTCTCTGATAAATTAATTTTCTACATGTTTATATAGAGATTTTTTTTGCAATTTTTTCAGTTTTTTAAAATAATTTTGTGGATTTTGTTATAAATTTTCTCTGTATAAGTTCTACAGACTCCCTGTGTAAGCTCTACAGACATTCTGTATAAGCTCTACAGACTTCCTGTGTAAGCTCTACAGACACTCTGTGTAAGTTCTACAGCCTCTCTGTGTAATCACTACAGACACTCTGTATAATCACTACAGACTCCCTGTGTAAGCACTACAGACTTCCTGTATAAGCTCTACAGACACTCTGTGCAAGCTATAAATAAAAAAAATTCCTATAAGATTTTTCTGTTAAATTGATTTAATTACTTTTTAAGGTTAGTAAAATATTGTAGTCTTTATATCTAAGGGGTTACAATGATTAAACGCTCAGGTTATGCTGACTTACCATTACATACTGGCACAGTTCCTAAATGGCTAGCCGACAGAATGATGTTACTAGGAACTCAAATTATAGAATCCATTGTTTTAAATTATGGAAAGAAAGAAGTTCTAGTTAGATTAAGTGATCCTCTTTGGTTTCAAAGTTTAGGCTGTGTTTTAGGCATGGATTGGCATTCAAGTGGTATAACAACGAGTGTTATGTATGCTCTAAAAAGGGGAATTAATAGACATGCAAGAGAATTAGGTCTTTGTGTTTGTGGCGGTCGTGGTAAATATTCTCGAAAAACTCCAGAAGAAATTTTATTTTTAGCAAATGCTACAGGTATGGACGGAGATAAATTAGTAAAAGATAGTAAGTTAGCTGCAAAAGTTGACGGAACTGCTATTCAAGACGGTTTTCAACTTTATCAACATAATTTTATCTTAAGTGACGAAGGAGACTGGACCATAGTTCAGCAAGGAATGAATACAACTTCTCGAACAGCAAGAAGATATCACTGGTCTTCTGAAAATTTAAAATCCTTTGTAGAAGAACCTCATTCAGGGGTAACTGGTGAAAATCAAGGATTAATTTTAAACCTAACAGATTACAACGCAAAAAAAACACGAAGTTCTATTCTTTCTATTACTCAAGAAAACCCTGATAAAATCATAAAAGAAGTTCAAAAAATGGGGAATAATGATTTTATTCAAGGTTCCTTATTTTCAGAAGAATCAAATATATCAACTTCATTATCTCAAAATAATATAAATCAAAATATTATTCTTTTAAAAAACGATAGAAATATTTCTATGCCTTCTCATCATGAAATAAGAGCTGAAGATGTAGATTTAAAAAGATTAGGTGCTGTTTTGGCCACAGCTTACGAAAGTAATCACTCAAATTTTGAAAGTCTTTTATTAACGCCAGGTTTAGGGCCTCGTACATTGCAATCTTTAACTCTTGTCAGCGAAGTAATTTACGGAACTCCATCTCGATTTAAGGATCCTGCAAGATTTAGTTTTGCTCACGGTGGAAAAGATGGACATCCATTCCCTGTTGCTACAAAAATATATGACGAATCAATTAGAATTTTAGGTGATTCTATAGAAAAATCAAAAATGGGCTATAACGAAAAATCCGAATGTTTAAGAAAATTAGAAAAAACGGCCAGATTTGTAGAAGCAAACTGCAATCCAGAAGCTGATTTTGATGCATTAATAAAACACGAAAGAGAGCACAGTAAAGAATGGGGTGGAAGAACTTGTCACGACTAATTTAATAATCGCAACAAGTCAAAGTTATCCAACTATACTTCTAACAAATTCTAAAGAAGATGGAACGTCCTTTACTCCTTCAAAAATAAGTAGAGCATCAGGACATTCTTTTACTATTCTTGGCAAAAATTCTTTCCAGCCCATAATTCCTTGGCCTAAAGGAGCAAATTCCAATTCTTCTCCATTAACGACATAATCTTTTAAATGGAATCCACAAATTTTTCCTTTAAACAAGTTAAGAGCTGTGTCAAAAATTTCTGCTCTTTTTTCATGATTTCCAATATATAAATAGTTATATATATCAACAATAAAACGGAAATTCTCTAAACCTGGGTCAATTTCATCTGCTAGTCGCTTTAACATTTCAGGTTTGTACATACAATGACCCCAGGCACCTTCTAAAGCCATACAAACACCAGATTCTTTAGCAATTTTTGGCATAGGTGCGAATATTTTTTTTACTTCCTGAAAAGCTTCTTCTGTTTGATTTTTTGGATTATATGTCCACTTATCATCATTATAACTTCCTGTTTCTGAAGCAACAAATTTTGCTCCAAATTCTGCGGCATGTTTTAGATGGTCAGCATATTTTTCTGCACCAGCTGTTACTTTTTCTTTATTTGAATGAACAGGATTAAAATATGCTCCTAAAAGAGGAATTTCTACATTATGAGAATTAAACCCATTTCTTATTTCTGCAATTACCTCAGGGGTTAGAGTTCCTGGATTACCATTATGACCTTCAACAGCTTTGGCAATTGCCAATTGTACACCATCAAATCCCCAATCATGTGCGTTTTGACCAAGCCAATCAGCACTACCTTTTCCTATATCATGTGGACGAATTAAAATTTTCATTAAAATCTCCAATTTTTTTTTATAACTATTTAATTATAGCATAACTCCATTTTATCATAAAATACAAAATCTTATACTTTTCTTTTTGTGTTTATATTTTATCTTTTACATTTTATTATTCTTTATTATAATTTCTTTATGAATCCAGCGTTATATTTAATTCCTGTTACTTTAGGAGAAACTCCTAATTCTTTTGTTTTACCAGATTATAATTTTGAAGTTATAAAAAAAATAAGACATTTTATTGTAGAAAGTAGAAAATCTGCTGTTAGGTTTTTAATTTCTTGTGATAAAAATTTTCCTATTGATGATTGTTCTTTTTTTGAATTAAGTGAACATACAGATAAAAATCAAGATTTATCTAAAATTCTATTACCTTTAGAAAATGGTAACGACATGGGAATTATATCTGATGCCGGATGTCCTTGTATTGGAGACCCCGGTTCTAGAGCTGTAGAAATTGCCCACAAAAAAAATTTACCTGTAGTACCTCTTGTTGGTCCTAACTCCATGATTATGGCTTTAATGGCTAGTGGATTTAATGGACAAAACTTTGCATTTAACGGTTACCTTCCTATAAAAAATGGAGAACGAGAAAACAAAATTAGACAACTAGAAAATAAGGTTTATAAAGAAGATCAATCCCAATTATTTATAGAAGCACCATACAGAAATGATAAAATGCTTGATGCCATTTTAAAATCTTGTAGACAAGATACAAAACTATGTATTGCAGCTGGAATTACAACTGAACAACAATTTATTTGTACAAAAACAATTCAGCAGTGGAAAAAAACAAAAAAACCGGAACTCAATCGAATCCCGGCTATTTTTATTCTATACAAGTAAAATTATTAATCTCTTCTTTTACCAAATAGTTTTAACAAAGCAAGGAATATATTAATAAAATCTAAATATAGTTCTAATGCTCCAAGCAAAGCAACTTTTTTGTATTCATCTGAAGAATTTGCATATTCTGCTGTTACTAAAATCTTCTGACTATCATAAGCAGTTAAACCTGTAAATATAACAACAGTTGCTATAGAAATTAATAAATCCATCATTGCCAATGGAGCACCTGTTATCAATGTTATTACAAACTGAATAACAGAAGCTAATATTATTCCCATAAGTCCCATCATTAAATATTTTCCAGCACTACTTAAATTAGATTTTGTCTTTAAGCCGTATAAACTCATAACAGTAAATGTAACTGCTGATGCCAAAAATGCCGAAGCAATAGAGTTGATTTTATATACAACAAATATACTTGATAATGTTAATCCATTAATTACTGAATAAAATAAGAATCCAATTAATGCAACACCAAAACTTAATTTTCTAATTGTAGCAGTAAGCCAGATAACAACAGCGATTTCTAATACTGCAAGAATAATAAATCCAATACCACTGTTACCAAAAAGCATATTTCCGAATTTTGATATTCCAACTGGTTCACCTAATTCATTTACAACAAAAATATTTACACTTGTCCAATAAGCTACAGCTGCACTCAAAAACAATGCAAAAGCCATCCAACCATAAGTACGACTCAAAAACTTTGATTTTTCTGTTTGAGAAAGACTTACTGCTTTAGATTCAGTATATTGATTCATAAAAATCCCCCTTAAAATGTCAATAAAAATATCAATTTTCGAATTAACTTTTTACGCTGTTTCGCAATGAAATGAGAAACAGCCATAAATACAAAGTTTGCAACGCAAACCCTGAAAGATAAAAAATGACAGTATTTTTGACAGTTTTTATCTTACCTCTTTTTTTATAAAAAAAAGTCTTAAACTAAAATTAGTTTAAGACTTTATATATTTATTTTAACAATTCTGCAATAGATGGTCTATTCCATCTTGCTGCCATTTGGGTTGGAGTTTCGCCACTTAGGTTTTTTACATTTCTATCAAGGCCTAATGATAAAAGATGATTTACCTGAACTTCATTTGCAATTCTAGCAGCATAATGAAGTATTGTATCACCTTGCATATCAACCTTTGATGCATTGTATTTTACAATTCCATCTAAGATTTCGATATTTCCATTTTTAAATGCATTAGTTAAGGCACTATCACCATTAATAGTTGCAATAAATGGATCTGCTCCTCTTTCTAGCAATGTAAGAGCTAACTGTTTTTGATTATTTGAAACAGCCATATTAAGTGGAGTCATTCCTTTACCATTTCTCTGGCTAACAGGATATCCCATATTTATAAGCATTGTTAGCTGTTTTGCAGAAACCTTTTTTTCTACAGCAATATGAATTGGGTTATTTCCGTCAGAATCTACTGTTGTAATATTATTTCCTAATACAGCTTTTACAATTTGTTCGTTTGCTCTTAAGACAATTGAAAAAGGACTATTACCATAAGAATCTCTGCTTAATGGGTTTCCACCAGCGTTTCTTATTAAAGTAATAATTTTTACGCTACCTGTTAATGCTGCTTCATGATATGCATTTTTTCCACTTATTTCCTGAAGATGAGGATTTGCACCTTTTGACAAAAGAAGTTTTATCATTTCTTCATTCATAGCTTGAACAGCATCTATTAATATAGTTCTACCTGTTACATCTGTTGCATTAACATTTGCACCATTTTCTATTAAAAGATTTGCCATTTCTTTTTTGTCTGAACGACATGTATCGCTTAAAGCTGTTTTTCCACTTAAATTTTGTGCATTTACATCAAAACCTAAAGAAATAATTGACTGAGCAGCATTTAAAGCATTCCATCTTACAGCACTATGAAGTGGCGTATTTCCAAGATAATCACGAGTTAAATTTGAACGAGTGTCTGTTATAATTCCGTTTTCTACAAGAATAGATATTATTGATGGACTATCAGCTTTTACGGCTGAAAATAATGCAGATTCTCCATTTGAATTAATTGCATTAACATTTGCCCCTTTTTGAATTAAAGAAATTACAGCATTATCTAACTTCCATTCAGCAGCATAATGTAAAGGTGTATTTCCACTTCCGTCTGTAGTATTTAATGTCTGAGAAGTAATAAGCCAATCTTGAATATCACCTTCGTTAGTTAAAGCAATTCTTAATGGAGAGTTATTTTCTGTATTTGTGGCAAAAATATCTGCACCTTTGCTTAATAAAAGATCACCAACTTCTTTTTTGTTTTTTATAACTGAAAGATAAAGAACAGAATCTCCATTTTTGTTTCTTGCATTTACATCAGCACCACTGTCTACAATATATTTTATGTATTCAAAAGGAGCATCTTTTAAAATTGCTATATGAAGTGGAGTATTTCCTGCTGAATCCTTTGAAAGTACATTTTTTGAGTTTACTAATGTCTGAATCATTTCTGGTGATGAGTTTTCTAATGATTTGATAAGTGGCGTATTACCGTTCATATCTTCTGCATTTATATCAGCACCATTTTGAGCATAGAATACTACATGTTCCTTTAAATTGTGTTCAATTGCCAATGTTAAAGGTGTTACACCTTGTTTATTTCTTTCATTTACAGGAGCTCCGTGGTCAACAAGAAGTTTTAACACATTAGTATTAGATTTATTCATTGTTGCTACATGTAAGACAGTATCTCCAAACATATCTTTTTCTGTTGCTTTTGCATTATAAAAAAGAAGTGTGTTATACATATCATATTGTTTTTCTGCAGGAATTATTAATAAGAATGGACTTTTACCTATAGAATCTAAGGCATCTACCTTTGCTCCGTTTTCTAAAAGTATTTTTGCAATTTCTACTTGTCCATATCTTACTGCTTCATGTAATGATGTTGCTCCACTTATATCTTGAGCGTGGAGTTTATCTGACAATCTAACTGATGTTTTTTCGTTTACGATATAAGACACAATTCCTTTGTGTCCCATTATTGTTGCAATATGAAGAGGTGTTTGCCCATCATTAAATCTAACCATTGTATTATGAGTTCTAATAGCATCTTCAAAATATGCAAAATCACCACGAATACATTCAGCACCTGCTAACAATAAAGTTGCTGCTATACGCACTGAAACTTCGTCATTCACATCTTCGTAACATAAATTAAGGGGAGTTTTTCCGAAGTTATCTTTTACAGAAAGAGGTATTTGCTGACGAATACAACAATCTATAGCTTTTTCATCTTGAGTTTTTACGAAATAATGAACTATTGATTCTCCATTTATATCTCTTAAAGTTCCTGTTTGAGGAGTAATCATAGCATCATACCAAATATCATCTTTTGCAAGGGCAATTTGTAAGGCTGTATTTCCTTCTGCATCTTTTGCAAAAATATTTCCATGAACTATAGCAAGTACTTTAGCAGCTTCTAAATTGTCATTTTTTACAGCAACATGAAGAGGTGTATCATCCATATTATTTCTTATTTCTGTATTAGCACCTTTTATAATCAGAAAACTAATTAAATCTGCTTCGTTTACTTTTGCGGCAATGTGTAAAGCTGTATTTCCATCTTCGTCAACAGCATTAATATCTGTTTTTGTTTTAAAAAGTTCTTTAGCTTCTTCGTATCGGCCTTCCATTATTAGCTGCTGAATTGAAACTTCCTTCTCTACTTTTGAGGAAGCACATGTAGCTAACAAAAATACAGATGAAACTATTAATATAGTTTTTAAGATAAAACTTTTGTTAAAATTCTTCATAATTTCTCCCATAAATTACTGTATTATCAGTATCTTTTGCATTTAGCAATAAAAATGAAGTTACTTTTTTAGTATCGGAAGAAATTACATTCAATGTAAGTTATTTTTTTGATAAATCTAATAATCTTCTAAATGCACTGTCAGGCTTTTTTAATTCTTTAGAACCACGGGTAATTTTACATAGCGACATATTAAATTTTCTAGCAATTTCTCGTTGTGTTGTACCTTTATCAATTTCTTTTACCAATAACCATCGCATTGCAAAGTCTTTTAATTCTGCTGGTGTAAAAAGACACTCAAAAAAATCATAAATAAAATCTGGGTCATTATTATTTGAGATTAGGTTACACAATTCTTTAAAACTTTCTTCGAGAGCTTCTTCTTTATTAAAATATTCCTCTTGTCCCATACACAGAATTGTAGCACAAAATTCTAAAAGTTAAAACAACGAACAAAATGTTTGTCATCAACCTTTTTCCAGTCAGGCATTTGATTACTACATTTTTCTGTTGCATAAGGACATCTATGGGCATACGGACATCCTTTTATTGTTTCTAAAGCAGATTTTACTTCTCCTGTTTGTTGTAAAGAACTACCTTGTGCCCCTGCAAATAACAGTTTTGAATATGGGTGTATTGCTGTTTTATAAAAATCTTTTGCTGGGGATTGTTCTACAAGAGCTCCTCTGTACATTACCCCAATATCATCACAAAAATAACAAGATACTCTTAAGTCATGTGCAATAAAAACATATGATAAGTTTCTTTTTTGTTTTATATCACTTAGCAAATTCAAAATTTGACCTTGTATACTAACATCTAATGCACTTACAACTTCGTCGCAAATTAAAATTTGAGGTTTCATCAGTAAACCTCTTGCAATAGAAATTCTCTGTCGCTGTCCACCAGAAAATGCACTAGGATATCTATATAAATCTTTTGTATTTAATCCAACTTCTTCTAATAAAGAGGAACATTCTTCTATTGCAATTTTTTTACCAGGCCAATTTTTTGAATATTTATACCCTGATGTTAAAATTTCATACACATTTAATCTTGGATTTAATGAACGAGATGGATCTTGAAAAATATATTTAACCTTCTCTCGATAATTTTTTAATTCAGAACGAGAAAGATTATTTACATTTATAGACTGATCTTTATTATCTGTAAAATCGTTAAATACAATGTCTCCAAAATCCGAATTGTACATTTTAACGATTAATTTTGCTGTAGTTGTTTTACCACAACCACTTTCTCCTACTAATCCAAAAGTTTTGTTTCGTTCAATAGAAAAAGAAACATCATTTACTGCATATACAAATTTATCCTGTCTCGCAAAAAATCCTGCATCTAATGTAAATTTTTTAGAAAGATTTTTTACTTCAAGAACATTAGAACTCATATTAAAAATCTCCTTGTGTTACTTTCCAACACGAGTTTTTTGATTCAGCTTTAAAACAATCTTCTTTTGCATAAGTACACCTTGGAGCAAAAGGACAACCTTTTTCTGGATTTACAGGATCTATAACCTTCCCTGGAATAGAAATTAACTTTTCTGTTGTATAATGACTTCCAAATTTTGGGCTAGAGGCAACTAAGGCTTTTGTATACGGATGTTTTGGTGCATTAATAATTTGCTCACTGGTTCCCTTTTCCATTATCAACCCACCGTACATAACAATAATATTATCGCAAAGGTCAGCAACCAGTTCTATGTTATGACTTATGAAAATAATAGAAAGTCCTCTTTTTTTTCTAAGTTCAGAAAGTAAATTTACAATTTGAGCTTGAATTGTAACATCTAAGGCTGTTGTAGGCTCGTCTGCAATTAAAAGTTCACAATTTTGAGCAAGGGACAATGCAATTCCAATACGCTGTAATTGACCTCCAGAAAATTGATGTGGATAGTTCTTTAATCTTTCTTTTGGATTTTTTAATCCTACTTCTTCTAATAATTCACATGCTGTTTGATATGCAACTTCTCTTGTAATTTTAGGATCTGAATTTCTTAATGCTTCGTAAAAAACACTGCCAATACTTTGAAGTGGATCAAAAGCTCTTCCGCTCTCTTGAAAAATCATTCCAATTTTTTTTCCGCGATATTCTCTTAGTTGATTTTGAGTTAGTTTTGTTAAATTTTTATTGTTAAAATAAATTTCACCTTTTACAGTAGCATTTGTTCCAGAAAGTCCGGGAATTGCACAAGTTGTTACAGTCTTTCCGCTTCCACTTTCGCCAACAATACCAAGAATTTCTCCTTTTTTCATAGAAAATGAAACACCCCTAACACTTTGAACATCTACATATTCTGTACCACGCAATAGTTTAAATGAAACAAATAAATCCTTTACACTCAAAAAACTATTATTTTCAATATTTTTATTATCTGAATCTTCGTTTGACTTTTCATCAGTTAATTTATTTTTCTTTTTGAATATACTCTTCCAAGAAGGAATAAAACAATGGTAAGGGTCAAAGAAATCTCTTAAAGCATCTCCAAAAAAATTAAAAGCCAATGTTACCAACAATAGTAACCAAACAGGAGTTAGCAACCAAGGAAAATTTTTCAAATTGCTTAAGGTAGAGATTTCTCTATTTATCATAGAACCCCAACTTACAGCCGGATCAGAAATTCCAAGTCCTAAGTATGATAAAGTTGTTTCGCTCATTATAAAACCTGGAACAGCTAATGTTGTACTAACAATTAACAAACTAGTTATTTGAGGAATTATATGCTTAAAAATAATTACACTAGATGGAATTCCTTCCAATTTAGCATTCTGAATAAAATCTTCTCTTTTTATTGCATGGACCATACCTCTTAAGGTACGGGCAGTTCCAGGCCAACCAACCAAAGATAGAATTATTGTAATTACCATATAAGACTGACCAGAATCCATTGTAGAATTTAAAAGAGACCTTAAAAACAATATTAAATATAAGCTAGGTATAAGCATAAAGAATTCTGAAAATCGCATAATAGACCAATCTGTTATACCACCATAAAAACCTGCTAACCCTCCAAACAAAATTGCAAGAATTAAAGAAATTCCACTTGCAACGAAACCTATTGTTAATGATATGCGACTACCATAAACCATTCGGCTAAACATATCTCTCCCTAAATTATCAGCACCAAATAAGAATACAGGATATTGTTCTCCACTAATAGGATTAGGCTTTGTACCAAAAAAATGTATATTGCAAGGGATTAATCCCAAAATTTTGTAAGATTCGCCTTTTACAAAGAAATGTAGTTTATGTTCAATTCCTTTTACTTTTGCATATTGCCAATTTATGGGATTTAACACTCTATATTCTCTAACAACAAATCCCTTAGAGGATAACTCTATATTTGCAGGATGAAATGAATTCTCACCATAAGAATTATTTGGAGTATAAGGTGCTATAAATTCTGCAAAAATCATTACAATATACAGAATTAACAATAAAATCAAAGAACAATACGCAATGGGTCGTTTTTTTATATAGTCAAATATTTGTTTCATATTTAATTTTCCTTTCCGTATCGAATTCGTGGATCTACGAGGGCAAGTAAAATATCACTTATTACCATTCCAACTAAAACAAGTGAAGATATAAACATACTATTAGCAAGAACTAAATTTACATCTTGTTGTAAAACAGCTTCATACATTAGTCGTCCAATTCCTGGATAAGAAAAAATAATTTCTAATACTAAACTTCCACTAAAAAGACTTGCAAGAAGATTTGCACTTCCTGTTATATAAGGATTTAAAGTATTTCTAAACGCATGGCAAAGATAAACTCTTTTTTCTGAAATTCCTCTTGCTCTTAAAGCCATAATATAAGGCATTCCCATTTGATCTAACATTGTGGAGCGAATCATTCTCATTGTTCCGCCTATTCCACCTAAAAAAGAAGCAAATAAAGGTAAAAATACGTGATAAACATAACTAAAAGAAAATTCTATTGGTGAAGATGAAAAAGAAAAATCAGGATATGCAGTTACAGGAAAAAGCCCCGAAATTGAAGCAAATAATTGTAATAAAATTAGCAACAATATTCCTGGAAAAGCATGAAAGAATAAAGCAAAAAAAGTGGCCGCAATATCAATTTTTGTTCCTGCTTTACTTGAAAAATAAACTCCCAATATAAAAGAAAAAAGTGTAATAAATATTAACGAAATTAAATTTAAAATAAGAGAATTAATTATTCTAGAACTGATTAAAAAACTAACTGGTGCCCTCGAAATTAAACTTATTCCTAAATCATGATGAACAATTACTCTATTTAGCCACTTAAAATACTGAACAGTAAAAGGTTTATCAAGACCAAGTTCTTCTCGTGTTTTTGACATTTGCTCTTCTGAAAAAAGTTTATCGTTACCAGCTTGGTTATTTGTATTAGAACTTTGACTTAAAAGTTGCTGTGTCATCATTTGATCAACAATATCTCCGGGTGCTAATTCCATTAATCCAAACAAAGCCCAACCGAGAACAAATAAAATTACAATCATTGTTGTAAATCTTTCTAAAATAAATGATAACAAAGGAAATTTTCCCTTAAATAATTTCCAAGGAGTTGTTACTTTTGAAATAAAATGAAATCCATTCATTTTTTCAGTATACCATAGTCATTAACATTATGCATAAAAAAGTCCTTAGTTTTTTTAACAGTAAGTTTTAAAACCAAGGACTTTTTTTTAAATTATTTAATCAAAGGAATAATCAGGTGCTGAATATTCTCGTGCAAGCAGTTCTTTATCTAGTAAATAAAAACCTTTTGCATCATTACCTAAAAATTCTGCTTTTGTTATTAATGCTTGTGCTGAACATTCTTCTTCTGCCTGTTCTTTTATGAACCAATTTAAAAATTCCATAGATCTATAATCCATAAAATCTTCTGCAGCAGAATAAATTTTATTTATACATGATGTTACAAATTTTTCATGCTTTAGACTTTCTTTTAACGGCGTTATTAAATCTTGGATTTTATAAGAAGGTGCATCTATGGGATCAAACTTTACACAAGCATTATTATTCTGCAAATACTGATAAAACAGCATCCCATGATCTTGTTCTTCTTTTGCTTGAATTTTAAACCAAGAAGCAAAACCTTCTAGTCCTTTGGATTCGTAATAATTTGCAAAATCCAAATACAAATAAGCAGAATAAAATTCCTTATTAATCTGCTCATTCATCAAAGAAATAATTTTCTCATTAAGCATAAGACCTCCAATATTTTTAATACAAATAGAATCTGAAAACTCTATTCATATTAGAAATATAAATAGGATTATCTTAATAAGGAAAGTTTTTTATTCTTGTAAATATATTCTGTCTGTTAAAGCTCCGTTTATATTGTCAAAATAAACATTGCTCATATTCCAACGATTGGAAAGTGCATAAAAGCTTCTTGGGCGTACTAAATATATAACAGGACATTGTTCAAGAATTATTTGTTGATATTCATCCCAATAGGGTTTTGCTTTTTGATAATCAGGAATACTTGCCGCTGTGTGATACAAATAATCAATTCTGGCTTCCCAATCTGTTGCAGGTTCTTTTTGCAGAGGATACCATACATGAAGATTTCCATCAGAAACCCAAACATTACTTCCTTGTGTAGGAAAAATGGTTCCACCAGAAAAACCTATAATCAATGACTGCCAATCGTAGGTTGCTGTTAATTGTTCTACAAGTTTTTGAAAATCAGTTTGTCTGACATTTACTGTTATACCTTGTTTTTTGCACTCATCAGATATAATTTGGCTTATATCACTAACAATTGGATTTGAAGAAGTTATAGTTAAATCAAATTCAACTTTGTTGTTTTCCCAGTCATATAAATATCCGTCATCACCTTTTTTAAAACCACACTCTTCCAACAATTTTTGAGCCTGTTGCTGCGAATATCTGTATTGAAGAATAATTTCTTCATTGTAATAAGGATTTGCTGACGGGAAAAAGGTGTATTTTGGTTCTGCTAATCCTCTGTAAGTCTGCTTAATTATTCTGTCTCTATTTAACAAACAACTCATTGCCTGTCTAAACTTTTTTTGAGTAAACCATTTATAATATGGTTTATCCTTATTTATTGGATTTTGATTGAAAGACCAAAATGAAGCAGAAAGACTACCTGCCGCATTAAAAACTGTGTATCCTTCTTTTATCGAATTATTTATTATTCCTGTTTTATCAAACTTATTATTGGCATTTGTAACAATATCATCTAATTGCTCTGGAGTTGGTCCATAATCTTCTAATTTACCTTGTTTAAATAATAAGAATTTTGTATTTACATCACTTACAATCTGACAAATCATTTTGTCTGGATAGGTAATCGATTTATTTTCTTTATCTTTTTCCCAATAATACGGATTTCTTTCATACACGATTCTTTGTGAGGGAGAATATTCTGTTAAAAAGAATTTTCCTAAAGAAGGAAGTTCTTTTGGATTTGTAGCAACAGAAAATAAATTCTTTACGGCTGTTACGCCTCCACCATCTTTAGCAGCCTTATAAATAAACATTGGTCCAAAACTCATATTAGTTGAAAGCAAAGGTTCTGCAACAAGTTTAGGAAAATGAAATACAAATTTTAACTCATCGATTTTCTCAATTGTTATTTCTTTTTTTGAACCATCATCCATTATCATAAATCTACTGTTATATGAAGATGATCCACATTCTTCATCACCATATATTTCATTGTACCAAAAAACAACATCATCACTTGTAACTTTTACTTTTGGCTTTATATCGTTATAAAATGACCAATATAAATCATCTCTCAAAGTATAAATAACGTCTAACGTTTGTTTTTTTGAATCAACCACAACTTCATAAGAAGCTAATCGAGGCTCCCATTTTTTTGTCACAGAATTATAATCCACAAGATAATCTACAAGAGGATTTAATATAGAAGTTGTTTCTCCATCTCTTTCAGCAATTAATAAATTAAAACTTTTTGGATCAGAATTAATGGTTGCATTCCAAATACCACCATTTTTTCCTATAGTGTATTCTTGATTTTTCCAAGGATGGGTAACTGTTTTTGTTATTATTTCATTAGAGAAAGAGGCTTTATAAGCTTCGATTTCTTCTAATGTCATTTCTGGTGCTTTATAACATCCTTGATTTATAAATAAACAAAGTAAAATAATACTGTGAAATAGAAAATATATTTTTTTCATATACGACCTTTCCTTTATTCTAACATACATTGCTAAAGTCTATGACACTTTTTACAAAAAAATATTGTATTTTTCGACAAAAAAGAACATAATTTTCAAATCATTTCTATAAGTTTCCTAGGAGAATCTAATGTTTAAACCACAACTTATTTCTAGTTTGAAAAACTATAACTCAAAAACTTTTGTATCTGATTTAATTGCAGGTATTATAGTCGGTATTGTTGCACTTCCTTTGGCAATCGCATTTGCTATTGCATCAGGTGTAAATCCTGCTGCAGGACTTTTTACAGCAATTATTGCAGGTTTTTGTATTTCAGCTTTTGGTGGTTCAACTGTTCAAATAGGAGGACCCACAGGAGCATTTGCTGTAATTGTTTATAGCGTAGTCGCAAAACATGGATTATCTGGTTTAGCAACAGCAACTGTTATGGCTGGAATAATACTTATATTACTAGGTGTTTTTAAGATGGGAGGACTTGTAAAGTTTATTCCATACACTATAGTTACTGGTTTTACGGCTGGTATTGCTGTTACAATTGCAGGTGGACAGATAGGAGACTTTTTTGGGCTTGTACCTGATTTTTCTACACCAGTTACAATTATGGGTGAATCTTATTCGAAAATGCCAGGAGACTTTCTGCCTAAAATAATAATGTACATAAAATCTGCCTCTACAGTTAATTGGTACTCCTTTGGAATGGCAACTGTATGTTTAGCATTTATTTTTATTTGGTCAAAATTTGTAAAAAAAATCCCAGGCTCATTTGTTGTTATCATATTGGCAACTATTGTAAGTATAGTATTAGAAAAAACACTAGGCTTAAAGACAGATACAATTGGATTTTTTGCAAACGGGGAACCTCACTTTACTATTCCAAATTCTTTACCTGTTCCTCAACTTCCTAGTTTTAATTTACTTGATATAAAAGATTTATTTTCAACAGCTGTTTCTATTGCTGTTCTTGCTGCTATTGAATCATTATTAAGTGCAGTTGTAGCGGATGGTATGACAGGTTCAAAACATGACTCTGACACAGAACTTATTGGACAAGGAATCGCTAATATTGTTACACCTTTGTTTGGTGGAATTCCTGCTACAGGTGCAATTGCACGAACAGCCACAAATATAAAAAACGGCGGAAAAACACCAATTGCAGGTATTATTCATGCACTTACACTTCTTTTAATTCTTCTTTTCTTTGGTAAATATGCTTCTTTTATTCCAATGGCTGCACTTTCTGCTGTTTTAATAAATGTTGCTTGGAATATGGCTGGTTTACCTGCAATAAGATCCCTTATAAAGGGGCAGAAATCTGATACAGCTGTTTTTTTAGTTACATTCTTAATAACAATATTTATTGATCTTACTGTGGCTATTGAAGTTGGACTAGGATTTGCAGCGTTCTTCTTTATTAAAAAAATGATTGATTTATCAGAAGTACAAAATAAAAGAGAAGCCCTCATTGGTGGTATTGTGCAAAACTCAGAAAATCATTCAGAAGAAGATTTATCAATTCCAAACGATGTAATGATTTACGAAATCGAAGGACCTTTATTTTTTGGTACTGTAAGAAAATTTGAAATTGCCGTAGAAAAAGCAGGATTAAAATATAAAGTTCTAATTTTAAGAATGAGAAATACAATTTATCTTGATGCAGGAGGAATTCGTGCCTTAGAACAAGCAAATGATTCTTGCTCTAAAAAAGGAATACAAATTGTATTAAGTGGAATCCACACTCAACCATATATGCTTTGTGAAAAGACAGGCATGGCAGATAAAATAGGTCGAGAAAATATCTGTGGAAATATAACTTCAGCACTAGAAAGAGCTAACCAAATTCTTGAAAGTCAAAATGGAATAACAAAAAATGAAAAATAAAGACATAGAATCAACTTTAGAATATACATTAGCAAAAGAACAAACCATAGTTTATATTTATGAATCTGTAACAAAAGATTACATTTATAAAACAAAAGAAATGGAACAGTTTTACGAACAAATAAAAGACATTGTTCCATCAAAAAGTGATTTTTTTATAAACTGGTTTAAAGGTTTTGTGGAAGTTGCAAAAAATAATTTTGACGAAGCAAAAAAATTATATAATTGTGCATTAGACAAAGTATCTGTTGCAGACGAATATACTGTAGCATTTTTACAACAAGGGTTTGCTTTATTTATGTATTTAAGCGAAAAAAAAGCTGCGGAAAAATTCTGGAATTACGGTCAAAAAGAAGGTCTTTTTGCAAAAACAGATTCTAAATTCTTTGAAACCTTTAATCCAAAAGAACAGTTTTGGGTTCAGTTTGCACCAAATATGTTTGTAAACAAAGAAGAAGCTTTTTCTATGGCAATAAAAGACTATAAGAAAAAAATTACAGACAAAGTCCAAATCGCAATAGAAAAGGCGGATTTTAAGAAATTCAGTTCTGCTATAAAAAATATTGATTTAAACACATATAAGATTGCTGGAATTTCTCCTTTGTATTATGCAATTCAATTTAAGGGAACCTTATCATCTGGAAAAAATAAATTTATTCAAGATTTAGTTAATATCAGAACACAACAAATGTTAGATAATCTTGATTTTTCTATTTTACCAGAAGCAAAACTTAATGAATGCAGAATTACAATTTTTCACCAAATGCGTCAAACTTACGAAAAATCTGGCCTAGGTGAAATTATGTTTAGTGCATATTATGCTGAAGAATCTCAAATTGAAACTGCAATTAAAGAACTTAACAAAATAATAAAAAAATTAATCGAGATAATAGATGATCCAAATTCCTTTGTAATGAAACTTGAAGGAAAAATGGGAACCACAGCTTTATTTTTGGCAGCAGAAATTGATGATTCAGAAACTGTAAAATCACTTTTAGATAAAGGCTGTGATGTTAATAAGTTTATTGGTTATGCAAAATTTGGAATGAATTATAAAGATGGTAAATCTATAAAAACAGAAGTTCCAAATTCTCTAATTTACAGATTAATAAATTTCTCATCTTATAAAACATTAAAAATGTATTTAACGGATTATTCTCATCTTGCAAAAAAATCTATGACCGAAAAAACTGAAAAATGTAATATAACACCGTTAGTTTACATGATTTTAAACACAATTTATAACTCAAAAAATGAAGCAGAATATAATGAAAAGAAAAAGATTTTAGATTCTTTTATTCCTCTGTTTCAGCAGGCAGGCTCTGTTCTTGATGAAAATACAGCCTTTGGAACTGCAAAAGAGTTATTAGGTTTAAAATAATTTTCTTGCCATTATGTAACCTTTATTATTAAATTTAAGTTTATATAATAAAAGTTCTTTTTTATAAAAAAATAATAGAGGTTACATCGTGTCTACCAATCTTGAAAATCTTGATTCTAATGTACCAAGTGTTTTGTCAAACACAATTGCAAATACAGATGATTTTTATAAACTTGCTTTTGAATTTCAGCAAATTATGATGATTTTTGAAAGTGCAATTAAACAATTAGAAACAAAATTAGATATTCTGAATAAAGAAAATAAAGTATGTGGAAGACGAAATCCAATTGAAACTATAAAATCCAGAATAAAATCACCTCAGAGCATTGCGTCAAAACTGGAAAAAAGAAATTTACCTGTAACCTTTAAGTCTATGACGGATAATCTAAATGATATTGCTGGTATAAGAGTGATTTGTCCATATATCTCTGACATTTATAAAATCCGTGATATTCTACTAAAACAACCTGATATCACCTTGATTGAAGAAAAGGATTATATAAAGAATCCAAAAAAATCTGGTTATAGAAGTCTACATATTGTTGTTGAAATTCCTGTTTATTTATCTGACACAACTCATAATGTTCATGTAGAAATTCAACTTAGAACTATTGCCATGGATTTTTGGGCTTGTTTAGAACATGAATTACATTATAAAACAACAACTGTTGTTCCTGAAAGTGTTAGAAGAGAATTATTCAGAGTTGCAGAAACTATAGCTATGACTGACAGAGAAATGGAAGAAATTGCTATAGAACTTCAGAATATAGATTAAAACACTTGTTTGCGGATTAGTTTACCGTCAATTGTGTAAAGGCTTAGTGTTAAAGAATTATTATTTACTTCTATTAAGCCACAAGTTTTTCCATCATCACATTTTGGTAAACTTATTGATCCTGGATTAAAAAAGAATAAATCATCTTCCTTTTCAATAACAGTTATATGAGTATGTCCGCTAATAACCAAAGAACCTTTAGATAAAAGTTTTTTTAGTTCATCTTTTGTATATAAATGTCCATGATGTACAAATATTTTTCCGTTAAAAGAGTTAGATTTTGATTCAGTAAAAATTGTTGTATAACTATTTAAACAAGGAAACTCTAATAACATTTGATCAACTTCGCTATCACAATTTCCTCTTACGCAAATTATTTGATTTTTATATGCATTTAATAATTCTGCCGTATTTTTTGTATTCCATCCTTCTGGAAGAGGATTTCGTGGGCCATGATTCAAAAAATCTCCACAAATAATAATAGAATCAACTGTTCCAGAAAAATTATCCAAAACAGTTTTTAGTGATAAAGAACTTCCATGTATATCTGATAAAACAAGAAATTTCATAAAACCTACATTCTATCTAAATATGGAACAAGAACAAGATTCATAGCTTCTTTTAATACTTGTAAAGTTGATTTTGCTAAACAAAGTCTTGCACTTTTTACAGATTCATCTTCTGCCGCCAAGATTGGACATTGCTGATAGAATTTTGCAAATAATTTTGCAATATCATAAAGATAAGCTGTCATTACCGATGCATCAAAATTTTCAGCTGCTTTTTCTACAACAGCAGGATATTCTCCTAAGCGTTTTACTAAATCCCATTCTTCTGCCATTGTTAATACTTTTGCAGATTCTTGAGCTGTTGCAATTCTTATAGAAGATTCTTCTGCTTTTCTTAAAATTGATGCTATTCTTGCACCCATATATTCAAGATACGGTCCTGTATTTCCGTTAAAACTTAAACTTTCTTCTGGATTAAAAATCATATCTTTTACAGGGCTAACTTGTAACAAATAATAATGAAGGGCCGCTAATGCAACTTTTTCTGCAACTTCTTTTGCATCGCCAACTTCATTTTCTCTTCCTTTTTCTTTTATTGCATTAAAAGCTTCATCACGGAGAGAATCAATTAAATCATCTGCATCAACTACAGTTCCTTCTCTACTTTTCATTCTTCCGTTTGGAAGATTTACAAGTCCGTAACTTAAGTGATGTAATTTTTCTGCCCAATCAAATCCTAATTTTTTTAGAATGTAAAATAAAACCTTAAAGTGGAATATTTGTTCAGATGCAACAACATAAACCATTTGATTAAATGCCCAGTCATCATGACGACTAATTGCAGTACCAATATCTTGTGTAATATATACAGAAGTTCCATCTTTTCTTAAAAGAACCTTTTCATGATCTTCTCCATCCTGTCCTTTGCCGACCACCTCTGTTACATCAACTCGCACGGAACCGTCTTCAGCCTTAAAGAAAATTCCTTTTTCAAGACCTTTAAATATTTCGTCTTTACCTTTTAAATATGTTTCACTTTCAAAATATAATTTGTCAAAAGAAACACCTGTTCTATCATAAGTTTGCTGAACACCATTTAAAGTCCAATCATTCATTTTTTTCCATAATTGACGAACTTCTTCATCTCCTGCTTCCCATTTTACGAGCATTTCTTCTGCCATTTTTATTGCTTCAGGATGTTCTTTGGAATATTTATCATATTCTACATAACATTGACCAACAAAGTGATCACCTTTTATTCCTAAAGATTCTGGAGTATCTCCATTTTCTTCATGGAATAATTTATAAGCTAACATTGATTTACAAATATGAATTCCACGATTATTAATAATATTTACTTTGTATACCTCTGCTCCTGCCTTTTTTAAAATTCTGCTTACAGATTCTCCAAGGGCATCATTTCTCATATGTCCAAGATGAAGAGGTTTATTTGTATTTGGTGACGAAAATTCCACCATAACCCGTCGTCCTGCTAAATGAGGTTGACCATCTGCATTTAGAGAACCATAATTTTCACCTTCATTAGCAATTTTATTTAAGATTGATTCAATTTCTGTTTTTTTATCTAGTTTTATATTTACATAAGGACCAACTGCTAAAACTTCACCATTACACTTATCTTTAATCTTACTAACAACTTCTTGGGCTATTACAGGAGGAGCTGAACGAAGCATTTTTGCAAATACAAACATTGGCGAACCAATATCTCCCATTTCAGGATTTGGTGAATCTTGAACAACAATATTTTCCATTGTTATTACATCAGATTCAATTCCTTTTTCGCTTATTAATTCATTTACAGCTTCTGCAATAAGTTTTTTTAATGTTGTTTTTGAATCAGACATATTATCCCTCTGTTTATATAATTTTCATTAAGTTTTTGTTATTAATTAAGAGTTATAAGGTAAAGTCACCATTTAAAACCTATACTTCTAATAAGTTATATGTTATTATATTAAAATCATATTTATTTTACAACGACTATAAAAAGTTCGATGCATAAATATAATTATGTATCAGCGGGGTTAAGATGGATACACAAGTAATTGATCAATACATTGATAATTTGATGACAAAATCTACAGCAGAATTTCCTATTTGGAATATTGAAAAAGCTCGAGCAGGTAAAAAATCAGGCTGGGACTATATTGATGGTTGTATGATTATGGCTTTACTCGAAATATATAATACAACATTAGATTCAAAATACTTAAAATTTGCTGATTATTATGAAGATTATCGTATTGCTGAAGATGGAACAATTAGTGGTTACGACAAAGAAACTTGGAACTGTGACGAAATAAATGGTGGAAAAAACCTTTTTACACTTTACCGTCTTACAGGCAAAAAAAAGTATAAAAACGCACTTGAAAAACTTTATGAACAAGTAAAAGATCAACCAAGAACAAAAGAAGGAAACTTTTGGCATAAATTAATTTATCCAAATCAAGTTTGGCTTGACGGTCTTTACATGGTACAGCCATTTTATATGGAATATGAAACTTCATTTACTTCTGGAAAAGAGGTTGATGATATTTACAACCAATTTTTTAATGTATACAAAATTATGAGAGATCCTGAAACAGGTCTTTACTACCATGGATATGACAGTTCAAGAGAAGCCTTCTGGGCAAATAAAGAAACTGGTCTAAGTAAAAACTTCTGGTTACGTTCTTTGGGGTGGTACAGCATGGCATTATTAGACACATTAAATCATGCTCCAGATAAAGAATGTGAAAATTGGAATAAATTAAAGTCAATCTTAATTGACTTATGTGAAAGCATGTTAAAATTTCAAGACGAAAGTGGCATGTGGTATCAAGTTCCTAATATGCAAGGCAGAGAAAAGAATTATCTCGAAACTTCAGGTTCTGCAATTTATGCTTATTCCTTATTAAAAGGTTATCGCACAGGTATTTTGGAAGATGTAAAATTCCAAGAAGCAGGTATAAAGGCTTTTGAAGGAATATGCGAAAAATATCTTAACACCGATTCAGGAGATTTAAGTCTTGGAGGAATCTGTTTAGTTGCAGGTTTAGGACCTGAAAATAATCCTCGTCGTGACGGTAGTTATGAATATTATATGAGCGAGCCTATCGTACAAGATGATGCAAAAGGTGTTGGACCATTTATTTTGGCTTATAACGAATATAGACAAATAAAAAAATAAAATATTTATTAAAAAGCTAAGGAGTTTACTTTACTCTTTAGCTTTTTTTTTACTTATAAATAACAAAAGCTCCTTGTACTGTCATAGATTTTAATTTCGTCTGATTATCAATAACATTTGGCAAAAATGCAGCTTCTCGCCTAAATGAACCAAAAACATTTCTATCTTGAACAGAAAATTTTTCACAACATGTACAATCAGTTGTTACAACAATATTATTTTTATTTATTCCGATTTTTTCTAATATAAAAAGATTAGCTTCTGTCAAAGATAAAAATAATTCATTATTTCGATTTATAACAGAATTACAACCATAGTTTTGCAAAAAAAATTCTGCACGGTCTTGAGAAATTTTATAACAACAATCATTAATGTGAGGTCCAATCGCAACTAAAAAATCTTTAGGTATGAGATTATAATTTTTACACGCAAGTTCTATTGCATTCTGAATAATACCAGTTCCTTTCCATCCAGAGTGAACAACACCAAAAACACAAGACTTCGGTTCATAAAAATAAATTGGAACACAATCGGCAACTGTTATAATAGGAACATATTTAGGATTTGCAGTAATAATTCCGTCACCTGTTTTATTTTGTGTTTGATTTTTTGATTTTACATCATAAACAATTTTTGAATGTATTAATTCTAAGGGAATAACAATTTTATCCTTTGCTATTTCAGACAAAACTTTATCTCGATTAGGGTTTTCCTCATTCCATCTAAATCGCATTGAACCTGCTGATAATAAAGTTAAACCCCAACATATTTTATCAAAATCAAAAGGCTTATTATCTTTATAAAAAGGAAGTTTTATAAAAGTACTATCAATATTTTGGGATTCAATAACTGAACTTATACAAATTTCATTTATCATTTTATCAAACTTGGAGTATCAACAGGTTCAAGCTCACGAATAAAAATATAAACATTTTCAAGAGATTTTCTTGCCTTCTTTAAATTTTCTTGAAATTTCTCATTATTTTTTATAGAAATTCTGTTCATATTAGAAAGACCATCATATCTAGAATCTGTTTTTTCGTGAAATATACCAGTAAAACATAATTCTAATATTCTGTAAGCATCTCCAAATTGACTGAGCATAGACCTTACATCTGATTCTATACTTCTCAGAATTGTTTCTATTTTTGATTGGGCTTGTAATGTTCGCAAATGTTCGTCCATTAATTTTGAAAAAATAACTCCCCATTCTCCGCCAGAAGATAAATTTCTGCAAAGATTTTGTAAATCTATGGAAATCTGAATTAATTTGTTGAATGAATCAAAAAATTCTTGTCTATTTTCTTTTTTTACAAAATCTCCCTCTAACATAACAGTTTTTAAAGTCATTTCATATTGAGGAAATTGTTCTCTAAAATACCAATTAAAAAAACCTGCTGTTAATTCATATCTAAAAGCTAAGCCACCCCATAATTTTGTCCAAGGTCGATCTGGTAACAAAGGAAACTCTGCAAGTCCAAAATCCCGCTCTAAACTTTGGCGTATTACTTCTTTTTTGCAATCATGACTCCAAGCTTCCCATTTTTGATCAAAAAGTTTTTTCCAGTCAGCTTTATATTTATTAAACCAATCTTCACCGCCAGTTAAATTTTCAGGAAGCCATTGAGCATTTGAATATACAATACAACCAATAGAACGCAAAGGAACAGTTGTAATAAACATATGCATCATAGAAATTTGAGCTTTTGCTTTTTCCATAAAACCGGCAGCTTTTTCTGAAGTTTGTTCCATAGAATCTAAAGAACGATTAGCAATATTTCTTCTAGAAAAAATATATATTGCTTCTAAAACTTCCTTAGGTATTCTAAGTCCATTACACAGAACTCTTGAAAATGTTGAAATTTCATTGCCAAGGCTAACAAATGAACAAGAATAATTTCCTTCTACAACTGTAGAAAAACATGATAATAATCTTTGGTAAGGTAATTTTGAAAAACTTTTTAACCATTCTATAGCCCTAACAGCATTATACATTTCAGCTTTTTTATCAGAAGGAATTTGTGTAAAAATCTCGTCCATTTTTTTTAACAAGCCAATTCTCTGTTCAGGACGAGGTCCGTCTGTTAAAGGAATCGAATAGGGATCAACTTCTAAATCCATTCGTTTTTCTATATCATCCATAATTATTGAACCTAAAAAAACAAGAAAACTACTTTCATCGCTTTCTATTTGTCCAATATATGGTTTAAAAAACTCTGCACACAAGCGTAACTCATTTAATTTGTCATAAAATCCTGATAATAATAATCCTCGTTTATAATCAACTATATTAAGAGTTTGTTTTTCAACAATTCTTGCTATATTTGCGATTTTCCTTTCGTTATAAATTTCTTCCATCGAGGTATTTGCAAGAATTGATCTAATCCATAAATAGATTCTATAAAAAATTGATTCTTGTTTTATTTGTTCAGAAAATGAGATTCTTTCATCATATTGTATTTTTTCTTCTGTAACTAAAGATTCTGTTTCTGTAATACTAGCCTGCATTTTTTCAAGCATATCTTGTCGTTCAGCAGAAGTAAGTCCAGAAACTAATCGTTCAAAAGAATTTTTTTCTTCCATATAAAATTTATTCTAAAGTATATACAAAGTTTTATCAACGAACATATTTAAAACTAAAAAAGATGACCATCTAGAAAGTGAAGAGTACTCCAAAAATTCTTTTTAACTTTTGAAGTACTCTTCAAAAATAGTCATCTTTTTTTATTTACAGTCTAATTTAAAATATTTTTTTTAAACTAACGAGAAACTGTAATACCAAATGTATAAGAATAATCTTGATTTGCTTCAGCATCATGAGCAATAACATTTACAGTATACAATCCAGAATCTAATTCTACAGTGTTTATTGTACAAGTAAATTCATTTCCTGAAACTGTTACATCACTTAATGTTCTTACTAATCCACTAGCACTAGTCATTTTTACAGTTAATGAACTGTAAGTTGGTTTATCAGTTTCTGTAGCTGTAAGAGTGAATTCAATGTCTTTATTGCCAGCTTCTACATCTACAGTTCCATTAATACAATCTCCAGCATCAGATGTTGCTGTTACACGATTTTCAGCTAAGTCTTCATGACCAGGAATTGTATAGTTAATAATATAAGTTGCATTATAATTAGCTGTAACAACAAGATTTGCAAAACCTATAGTTGCAATAACTTTTGTAGCATCATCTCCATCAACACCGGCTCTAGTACCTTCTCCATCTTCCGCTACCCATTTTTGGAATGGCTGATCATTTTTGATAAGGCTAGGAGCATCGTCTGTTGGAACATAATCTGGATCTCCTGTTGTATCAGGAGTTATAAGATTTATATTACCACCTTCGTAAGTTTTATATTCTGTATAAGTACCATTGTATGTAGTAGAAGCAAACTTTAATGTACCGCCATCAAGATTGTATGTAATCTTAGTTCTAGCAATTTTATTTGTTGCATCATAACCCTCATGACCAGCTAAAATATCACTAGAAGCATCTACACGAGCACATGGTTGATCACCATCTATAGCATCATCTGAATCAGAAAGTCCTACAGCATTTTCTGCAGCAATTTCAATTTCAAATAATCTACCTGTAGGTAATTTAATAACACATTCTTCATTACTTGGTAATAAAGAGCCAGAAACTCTAACATTACTTGTCCAGAAATCATCACCTAACACAGCGTATGGCTGAATACCATCTGCTACTGCATCAAAATCAATTTCTGTTCCTGTAGAATCATATTCACGGATTGTAAGAACAAAGTTTTCTTCGTTAGTAGAATTATCGTCCCAAGTAAGTTTAACATTGTAATAATCGCCGTCATCTGAATTTTCAACTCTGAAAGCCTTAAGATTTGTTGGAGAACTAGGCTTTTTCATTATTATATCGCCAATTGCAATATCTGTTTTTTCTGTTGTATTACCTGGATCAACAATAACTAAATCAGAATAATATCCAATCTGTTTTGCAGAAGCAATTTCTTCTCCATTGTAAAATCTAATTTCAAATAAATATGTTCCAGGAGCAATATCGTTAAAAGTACCAAATGCAAATGGACTTTTAGTACCTTCTACAGCAGCAGGCGTTGTTAATTCTTCTCCAGTCTCGTAATCGATTAATGCCATTCTGTATTTTTTTACAGTACCCTCAGAGTCTGTATATGTACCACCAAGATTTAATGTACCTACAGTAGTAATATCGTATGGTTTTAGCTCAAAAGAAATTTCTGAAGCTCCATTAGTTAAATCTCCAGTTCCATAACCTTTTAAAACAGGCAATGTACACTCTTCATCTTTATAAGCTGTAAGAGTTAACTCCCATTTATCATACTCTAATGCAATTTTTAGCTTAGCACCTTCAACAGTAGGCTTTGTAGGAGTAAGAGTGTTACCACGAGCAGATTTACCCTCTATCTTATAAAACAATGCAGCTCCATCCCATGCATTAGGTAAAACTGTACGAGCAGCTAAAGTATCACCTTTAATATCAATAGTCAAAATTGCTTTTTCACTATTTTTATTATCAACATATGTGCTATTTAAATCTAAATCAGCACATCCCACAAACATTATTGCAAAAGCAAATAATGTTACAAAGAAATTTGAGATTTTTTTAATCATAAATTTCCTCCTTTAATATTCTTTATAATTTGCAACGCAAATTAAAATAGACAAAACAAACTTATTCAGAACGTTTCATCTTTATTTTCAATTTCATTTTTCATATACAAAATAATTTCTGCGGAATCTGTAAATAAGGTTCCTGCAGAATCTTTTGCTTCTAAAGTAATTATGTAAGGTCTTCCTAAAATGCAATCATCATAAAAGGTATAACTCACACTTCTTGCTAAACTTATTATTTTTGAATTTTCTACATCTTCTTTGTACCAAGTCAAAATCCATCTATACTCTGAAGCACCTTTTGGAGCAGACAAACATATTGAATAATAAGGTTGCATTACATATTGTTCACTAGGAATCATTAATGATGTATCAAAATCCTCGTCACCAAAATCCATAGTATCTTTTTCATAATATGACTGTGTAAAATTAGAATTAAAATCATCCAACATTGCATCATATGAAGAATTACAAGCGGAAAAAATCAATATACTACAAAGCAAAATTAAAACTCTTTTCATTTCTTACCTACCTTAAGTTGATAAGAAACTACAACAGCAGGATAAAATCCTGACAGAGAATCATATTCAACAATAAAATCAGCACCAATAAATTTGAATAAACAGCCAATTGATGTTGCAAAATAAAAATATGGAGAAAATCCTACACTTCCAACACCTGAATTTGTATTAAGTAACAGAGAATATAGCTTTGTACCAAGTTTTACTTCTGAAATTACAAAAATATCCTTTGACCAAGGTTTTAAGCAAACTCCAAAAGGTACATAACAGGCAATTCCTAGTAAATTTGGGGCTTCTGTTTTTTGACCATTTACATTATATGTATACGGAAAATCATCTATCGGATAAGAGTAATCTCCACCTACTCCAACACCAAAAAATATTGGCGAAAGTAGTTTTCCGTAACGATACTCTGCAAATAAAGTTCCGCCATACACAAAAGGTTCTGATAAATAAGTTGCTCCAACAGAAAAAAGAAGAGAGTTATAAGGTTTATAACTTGGAACAATATTAAAACTAGAATCAGAAGATTTATTAAATACTTCTTGATTTTGCAAATTTTCTATTTCTTCCAAATTACTTTCTGAATCAGAAGTTGATTCTGCACCGTCTGTTCCTTCTGCACTTATATGAGAAGAACCAGCTGCAACCAATTCTTCAGCAGTTACAACTCTGAATGCAGGAGGCTCTTCATCTGGCTTTAAGAAAACTTTATCAAAAACAAATTTATAAATTGAGCCGTCTTCATGCCCAATTAACAATAATGAACTATCAGAGTTAAATGCATAACTTGTAATTGGCGTTATATTGTATGGAGGAATATATCCGTAATAAGAATAATCCTCTAAATTATACAGTTCTATGTTATTTTTTGATGTTAATACAGCAACAATATTTGTAGAAGGCAGAATCTTTATTTTCTCAATGTTTTTTAAAGTCTTTATTGTTTGGATTTTTTCTCCATTCAGATCAAAAACACTAAAAGTTCTTTTTGATGTAGTTGCTATTAAATAATTTGAATCATCGGTAAAAATAATAGGTACTTTTGATTTTGAATAAAATTTAAATTCAGAAAACAGAGAATTTGTCTTTAAATCCCAAACCTTTCCTTTGTTGTCAAAAGAACTTGATACTAAATATGAATTATTTGAACAAAACTCAAGACCATAAATCTCTTTAGAATGTGCCTGAATTGATTTTTTTATGGTTTGGCGAGTATAGCGTAATTTAAAGTAAAGATTAATGTTAAATTTGTCATCAGAAATTGCAATATAATCACTATTTTTACTAAATGATGCACAGGTTATATTTGAATCATCATCACATTCAATTCTAATAATTGGTTCTTTATCTGTAAGACCCTTTTTTTCATTTTTATCAGAATACAAATCCCATACACAAAAAGATCCTTCTTCTGATAAAGTTAATAAAACATCATTTTTTATATCACCTTCTTTAGAAAACATTAAAGATGAAATTCTTTCTGTACTTATAGTATCAACTAAAGAAAAAGTATTTGAATCTCTAATAAAAACAAGATCATCTTCACAAAAGGCAAATAAAGAACTTGAAGAATTCCAGCATAAGCTTTTTATTGGAAATGGAGTTTTTACAACAGGTGAATTTACAAAAGATATAGAAAAAGAAGGTACACTTAGGACGAGGAGATGTAAAAAAGCTAAAACTCTTTTAAGTCCAATCCCCCCCCAATTTTTTTAGGACTAGACTTAAATTTTTCAATAGAAAACTCATACATAAAACCACAAAATTAGTTACGCACTACATTTTATTTTAACAAAAATATCCAAAATGTCAACTTAACTCCATAAATTATAACCTATTTAAGGATAATAAATGGAGTTAAGTTTTGTGTATAAAATTAAATTGTTCGATTTTCTACAGCAGCATATTTTGCCAAAACTTTCATAGTTTCGTCAAACTGTGCTGGAGTCAATGATTGTTCTCCGTCACATAATGCTTTTTCTGGATTATTATGTACTTCAATAATTAATCCATCTGCCCCAACAGCAACAGCAGCTTTTGCTAAAGTCGGTACCATCCAACGAATTCCACTTGCATGACTTGGATCAATAATAACAGGAAGGTGAGTTTCTTTTTTTAAGAATGGAACTATACTTAAATCAAGACAGTTGCGAGTATAATTATCAAAAGTTCTAATACCTCTCTCACACAAAATTACATTTTCATTACCACTTGCCATAATGTATTCAGCAGACATTAAAAATTCTTTTACTGTAGATGATAAGCCTCTTTTTAATAGGATTGGCTTTTTAAGTTTTCCAACTTCTTTTAATAAATCAAAATTCTGCATATTTCTTGCACCGATTTGAATAATATCAACATCTTCAAACAACGGAATATGATGAATTGCCATTAACTCTGTTACAATAGGAAGTCCTGTTTCTTTTCTTGCAAGTTTTAATAATTCAAGTCCATCAGCTCCTAATCCCTGAAATGCATATGGAGAAGTTCTTGGTTTAAAAGCACCACCTCGTAAAAATCTTGCACCACTAGCTTTTACAGCTTTTGCAACTTCGATAATTTGCTCTTCAGTTTCTACAGAACAAGGACCTGCCATGACATTAACAGTTTTTCCATCACCTATTGTTCCAATCACTGTATCCGCAGGATGAAAAGAACGACTTGCTTGTTTATAAGGAGCTTTAATTCTCTGAGCGTTTTCAACAAATTCATAAGCTAAGAGGGCTTCTGGTTCTAATTTTGAAGTATCACCAATTAACCCTAAAACAGTTGTTGATTCACCTTTTGAAATATGAATATCAAATCCTCTGCTTTTTAAACCAGAAATAAAATCATTTACTTTCTGTTCATGTACGCCATTTTTTAATACAACAATCATTTTTTAACCTCACAATTTTTTTTCAAAAAAAAAGGAACTCTTTGCAGAGTTCCTCATAATTTGCTATATCAGCAAACACATTATAAGCAGTAAAACTACCTACAACTCTGCAAAACGAGAACACTTAAAATAATAAAAGTAAGAGAAAACCAACGATGAGAATGTGTTCAAAATTTTTATACAGAGAGTGTTTGTATTCATAAGGATATTTTATCAAAGTTTTTTTTAATTGTACAGAAAAATTTATAAATTTTATCGTCGACCAAATTCTTCTAGATTTTTTAAACCTCTTTTAAAAGCCGGAATTCTAGCACAAGCAGTTGTATCTAAACTACTTAAATCACCTCTCTTTAAAAAATGGTAAGCAACACCTGCAATCATAGCACCATTATCTCCGCAAAGTTTTAAAGGAGGAAAAATACAATTTATATCGTCTCTTTCTGCTAATATTGCTCTTAATCTTGAATTTGCAGCAACGCCACCACCTGCAACGACAGTTTTTATTCCAGTATCTTCTATAGCTTTAAAAAGTCTGCTAGTTAATGTTTTTACAGCCGTTTCTTGAAATGAAGCACAAATATTTTCAATTGTTTTCTCATATCCCTCATTTAAAAATAAATCAGCTTGATGAATAACAGCGGTTTTTAATCCACTAAACGAAACGTCATATTTGTGGTTTTCATTTTTATCAATTTTGGCTACAGGAAATTTAAATGCCTTTGAATCACCTTTCTGTGCAAGTTTATCAATAACAACACCACCTGGATATCCAAGTCCATAAAATTTACTTACTTTATCAAATGCTTCACCAACACTATCATCTATTGTTGTTCCTAAAATTTCTAAATCATCAAAACTATTTACTTTAGCAATAATTGAATGCCCACCAGAAACTAATAATCCGATATAAGGATAAGAAACGTCATTTTCTAAATGGGCAGCATATAAATGTCCTAACATATGATTTATCGCAATAAAGGGTTTATTTAAACTCCATGCCAATGTTTTTCCAAATGTTAAACCAATTAAAAGAGAACCCATTAAACCAGGTCTATTAGTTGCAGCAATTGCATCAATATCATCTAAAGTTAAATTTGCTTCTGATAATGCTTGTTTTACTACAGGCAAAATCCATTCAACATGTTTACGACTAGCAATTTCTGGAACGACACCTTTATAAACTTCATGAAAAGGTATTTGAGTAGCAACAACATTACTAATTATTTTTCTTCCATCTTCCACAATTGCACAAGCAGTTTCATCACAAGAAGATTCAATTCCTAAAACTTTCATTTTATAACCCTATAAACTTTAAACTATTCATATAACATACTTGGAGTTGCAAATTTATAACCAGCTTCTTTCATATACGGATACATCTCTTGAAGCAAAGCAGGTAATATATTTACACTTTTATCTACATGTCCAATTATTATAGTCTTTCCATTTTTATTTGCAACATCAAGGCTTTTATATAATTCTTTTAACATTGCATCCCGACTTATAACATTATCAATATAAGGACCAGATTTTTCAAAAATACGCATATCTCTTTCTAAAGCTGCTTGTGGAGCTTTTGTATTAGCAGTTGTTCTGCTGTCAAGAAAATAAACACCTCGCTCAGCACACACATCAAGAACAGTACCTATTTTTATTATATCAGATGTAACTTCTGAACCTTCATGATTATTAATTCCTTTTACTCCTATTCCTAATTCATCTAAATTTTCTTTTACAATTTGAGCAACTTCAAAAGTTGTCATTTCTACAGAAATTTTACCAGGTCCAGGATTTAGCTCATGATTAAATGATTGCATTGGCTGGTGAAGTATTAATTCTTTTCCAGAATTAACAACCAAAGACGCACAACTTTTTGTATTCTTTAGTTTAGGAAGAACAGCAATAGTTATTGGAAAAGGCAAATTGGTGTATTTGCGACAATTTTCCAAATTAAGACCAGCATCATCTATAACAATAACAATAGTTGCATTATTTTTAGCTGGAGGAATATCAAAAGGCTTTTTTTGAGGAATTTGTTTTGTTTGTACAGATTCTTTATTTTCTGATTTTTTTACCCTGGGTTTATTTTCAATTATTGGAGAACTTTGTTTTTTAGATGGAATATTTTCCTTTGGTGGAACGGTAGGAACTTTTGTCTGAGTTACTGGTGTTTTAGGTTTTGACTGTTCTTCAAATTTCTTATTTTTATTTTGCAATGTTGAATTATTTTCTATTTTTGAAATCGAAGTATTTTTTTCCGTTCTATTCTTTTTTTCTGGCATACTTAAAATATTAACGGATAAAAGGATACAACAAACCAAAAAAATTATACTTGTTAATAAGGTAACTTTCCCCTTATCAAGCTTTACATGTTTTTTTGAGACGATTTTCTTTTTTTTCGTTCTTTTTACTTTGGAAGACGATGCATTTTTTTTCTTAGATGTGGAGCTCTTTGAAGTTCTTCTTGCAGTAGAATTTGTCGATTTTTTTTGAACACTCATAATACAAATACCGTAGAAAAGTATTTTACTCTCTACGGTATTTTATCATAATTTTTTTTGAAAAAACTGTGAAGTAATTTATATTTTTTATTTAATAAATCTACGCAGTAACAAGACCAGTTCTTTCGTAATTCATTGCGATTTTTTTCATCTTTGTTACAGCTCTAATTTCCATTTGACGAACAGTTTCAGCACTTACACCAAGAACTTTGCTCAATTCTCTTAAAGTTGGAACATGTTGTTCTTGATTTAAATTATATCGATGGTAAATAACATCTCTTTCGTTTTTTGGAAGTAAATTTATCATTTTCATAACAGATTTTCTTTCTTCTTTATTCATCAACTCTCTTTCTGGACAATACTTATTGTCATAAATAAAATCACCTAAAGTTGAACTACCATCCTCTGAGCATTCATAATCAATAGATGTTACAGAATATGTAAAAGCTAAAACTGAAGAAATTTCTTCTTCTGATATTCCAATACATTCTGATAATTCTGTTATAGATGGTTCTCTACCATAATTTTGAGAATAATCATTTTGTACTGTTATAATTTTTCTTAATAATTCCTCTTTTCTGTGTGGTAAAGAAATCATTGAAGTTTTATTATAAATAAATCTCAACATATATTGTAAAATCCAAGTATATGCATATGTTGAAAAGCGTGTACTAAAGGAATAATTATACTTAGAAGCAGCTGCCATAAGTCCCATATTCCCCTCTTGAATTAAATCCATCATAGAAAACTTATTTGACGCTGTAAATTTCTTTGCAATACTAATAACAAGCCTCAAATTACTTTTTATTAAAGTGTCTAATGCCTTTTTATCACCATCTTTTATTTTTTTTGACAAAGCAATTTCTTCTTCAGCAGATAATAATGAATACTTTTTTACTTGAAGCAAATAATTTTCTAGCATTTCCATAAACTTTTTTTCTCCCTTCTCTTTTTTCAATATAATTTAACATGCATTTTTTGTGCCAACTTAATCATTTCTTTTATTTATTTTGATATATTAATATAATTCCTTATAATACAATAAAAAAAAGAATCAAAATTAAAATAAAAAAAATGAAATTTTAATTTCTTATTACAAATGTATAAAATTTTATACACACATAATAAAAATTTACTGTATAATTTTTTATACTATTATCTTTTTATGAACACCTTTTATCTTTATATTTCAATGCTGATTTGTTAAGTATCAAATTTAGAGTTTATTTTTTTTTATATTTACTATATTATACCTACTCAAAGTAAATTATTTTAAGGAAAACTTTATGTATATCACATGTTTAGATTTAGAAGGTGTTCTCGTACCTGAAATTTGGATTGCTTTTAGTGAAGAATCTGGCATACCTGAATTAAAACGTACTACCAGAGACGAGCCTGATTATGACAAATTAATGAAATGGCGTATTGGTATTTTAAAGGAACATGGTCTTGGATTAAAAGAAATTCAAGAAACAATTTCAAAAATAGAACCTTTACCAGGTGCTAAAGAATTTTTAGATACATTAAGAAAAGAATGTCAGACAATTATTATTTCAGATACATTCACAGAATTTGCAGCTCCTCTTATGGAAAAACTTGGTATGCCAACTATTTTCTGTAATTCTCTAGAAACAAATGATAAAGGAGAAATTATAGGCCATAAAATGCGTATAGAAAATTCAAAACTAACTACAGTCAAAGCATTACAATCAATTGGTTATGATACAATTGCTTCTGGAGATAGTTACAATGATTTGGGAATGATCCAGGCAAGTAAAGCAGGTTTTTTATTTAGAACTACTGACAAAATTAAGGAAGATTTCCCTCAATACAAAGCATTTACAGAATATGAAGATTTATTAAATGCAATAAGAGAAGAATTAAAAAAATAACTCTTATTAAAACTCTTTTTTTTAAGTTTACTTATTTAATATGTACCCCCTTTTCTCACAAAAAGATAAGGGGGTATTGTATTTAGAATCCTTAGGAATTTCTTAATATTTGTATTTCTTCTTCAGATAATTGTTTGTATGAACCTACTGCTATTGAATTATCAAGTTTTAAATTTCCCATGCTAATTCTTTTTAAATAAATAACTTCATTGCCACAAGCTGCAAACATTCTTTTTACTTGATGAAACTTTCCTTCAAAGATTGTTAATATGCAATCACTTTGTTCTGTAGCATTTATCTTATCAGTCTGATCTATATCAGAATCTTCTATCCATTTTAAAACTGAAGGCTGACACTCAAAACCATTTTCATTTTGTTCTCTTTCAATCCAAAAACCTTTAGAAAATTTTTCTGTATATGACCTTTTTTCTTCGTCACTTATTTTATTTTTAAGTCCGACAGCATAAGTTTTTGGTATATGAGTTTTTGGTGCTAATAAACGATGTGTTAATTTTCCGTCTGTTGTAAGAATCAATAAACCTTCTGTATCAATATCCAACCGGCCCATACAATGCAAATCGCCACCTAAAAATTTATGACGCAAGTTTTCGTCAATTAAGTCAAACACAGTTGCATGTTCACCGTCTTTATTTGCACAAACAACATTCTTGCATTTATTCATCATTATATATAAATCATGTTGCAAAACTATAGGTTCATCATCTACTACAACTTTATCTACAGAAATATCTAATTGGAAAGCAGAATCATAAATTACTTTACCATTTACAGTTACAATTCCACTTCTAAGCAGATGTTTTACATCCTTACGAGAACCAAATCCATGATGTGAAAGAATTTTATCAATTCTATCCATAGCTTATCGCTTTTCAATCGGAATATAATCTCTTTCTGCAAGAACATTTTTATAAGCCGGTCTATAAATTCTTCCACCTGCAATTCGTTCTTCTATAAGATGTGCACTCCATCCAGCAATACGAGAAACAGCAAATAAAGGTGTAAATAACTCTCGTGGAATATTCAACATTGAATATATAAAACCTGAATATAAATCTACATTTGCACAAATCTTTTTTGTGTCACCATGTCTTTCTGCTAAAACTTCAGGTCCTATTTTTTCAATTAATTTATAGAGATTATACTCATCCTCCAGACCTTTTTCTTTCGCTAATTTTCCTGCTTTATCACGAAGAAGGGATGCACGAGGATCATTAATTGTATAAATTGCATGACCTAAACCATAAATTAAACCTGTACGATCAAAAGCTTCTTTATTTGCAATTTTTCTTAAATATTCTTTAATTTCAGATTCACTTGACCAATCTTTTATATTTGATTTAATGTCATCCATCATTTCCATAACTTGAATATTTGCACCACCATGACGACGACCTTTTAACGACCCAACAGCCGCTCCAATAGCAGAATAAACATCTGTATCAGCAGAAGACACAACATGAACTGTTAAAGATGAATTATTTCCTCCTCCATGTTCAGCATGTAAAATTAATGCCAAATCAAGAAGTTTTGCTTCATCGTCAGTAAAAGCCTTATTATTTCTTATCAATCTTAAAAAATTCTCTGCTGTAGATAATTCAGGAAGTGGATTATGAATATACATCGACTTACCATCATAATATCTTCTTTTTGCTTGATAACCATAAGCTGTTAATGTTCCAAATCTAGAAATTAAAGCAATACATTGATGTAAGATATTCTTTATTGAACGATCTTCTGGATCTTTATCATATGAATAAGAAGCCAAAACTCCTCTTGCAAGTTTATTCATAATATCACTAGAAGGTGCTTTCATAATCATATCTTCTGTAAAATTTGCAGGTAATGTTCTAAAACTTCCCAAAAATTCCTTAAAATTATCTAGTTCCTCTTGTGTTGGAAGTTCTCCAAAAAGTAACAAATACACAGTCTGTTCATATCCAAACTGATTATGTACTTCTGCGTCAGAAATTAAATCCTCAACATTATATCCACGATATACTAAACGTCCTGGTATTGCGACTTTTTTACCATCTTGAACTTCGTATCCTACAACATCACCAATATTTGTAAGGCCTACAAGAACACCAGTTCCATTTGAATTTCTTAAACCACGCTTAACATCATATTTTTCATAAAGTTCGGGATTTATAGGGTCATTAAGACTTGCCAAAGCTGATAGCTTATTAATAGATAAATCCTCATTTATAACCATATAAAACCTCCAAACATATACAGAAAATATGCATATTTATGCATAAGCAAATAATAATATTTCATAATTATACAAATTCTAAAAAAACTGTGCAATAGATACTGTATATTAACTGTTAAAGGAATGATTAAGATTACATTGCATTGAATACTTATGTTCAAAATGATAATATTTTGAATTATGAAGACAGAATTAATTAAAGACATTCTTACATCAGCCCCTGATGGGCGTAAGGTTACAATATGTGGTTGGGTACGCACAGTGCGTGACTCAAAAAATTTAGTTTTTATACAAGTGAATGACGGTTCATGTTTTGCATCGATTCAGCTTACTTACGACAGAACAAACCCTGAAAATCCTTCAAATGTAACTAACATAGAATCATCACTTTCAAATATTTCAACAGGTGCTTCGATTAAAGCTATTGGAAAACTCATTGAATCTCCAGCATCAGGACAAGCAGTTGAAGTAAGTGTAGAAGAACTTATTATCCTTGGAAAATGCCCTTCTGATTATCCAATTCAAAAGAAAGCAGCTTCTATGGAATTTTTAAGAGAAAACGCTCATTTAAGAGCAAGAACAAATACATTTGGTGCCGTATTTAGAATGAGAAGTCAATTAGCGTTTGCACTTCACTCATTTTTTCAAGAAAAAGGATTTTTCTATATAAATACTCCTGAAATAACATGTTCCGATTGTGAAGGTGCAGGAGAAATGTTTCAAATTACAACACTTTCTATGGAAAAGCTTGCAGAAACTGCAATTGAAAAAGGTGCTGCAGGTATGAAAAAAGAAGATGCTCAAAAACTTGTAAACTACAATAAAGATTTCTTTGGTAAAAAAGCAAGTTTAACAGTTTCTGGACAGCTAGAAGCAGAAACATTAGCAACTGCATTAGGACGAGTTTATACATTCGGTCCAACTTTCCGTGCTGAAAACTCAAATACAACTAGACACTTAGCAGAATTTTGGATGTGCGAACCTGAAATGGCATTCTTTGACCTAGAAGATGACATGGATATTCAAGAAGAATTTATTAAATACTTATTAAATTGGGCATTAACAAAATGTTCTGAAGATATGGAATTCTTCAATAAACGAATTCAACCAGGAGTTATTGATACATTAAAACATGTTGTTGAAACTCCATTCAAAAGAGTTTCTTATACAGAAGCAATTGCAGAACTTGAAAAACATGCTGATAAATTTGAATTCAAACCATATTGGGGATGTGATTTAGCAACAGAACATGAACGTTATCTTACAGAAGAAATTTATAAATGCCCTGTTATGGTATATAACTATCCAAAAGAAATTAAAGCATTCTACATGAAGCTTAATGATGATGGAAAAACTGTAAAAGCTGTTGATGTTCTTGTTCCTGGATTGGGAGAAATCATTGGTGGTTCAGAACGAGAAGAAGATTATGACAAACTCATTACTAGAATTAAAGAATTAGGACTTAATCCTGAAGACTATTCTTGGTATTTAGACTTAAGAAAATTTGGGACAGTACCTCATTCAGGATTTGGGCTTGGGTTTGAAAGATTATTACTTTATGTAACAGGAATGCAGAATATTCGTGATGTAATTCCTTATCCACGAGCACCAAAATTAGCTGATTTTTAATAAATATAAATGAAAAAGAGGCGAGCAGTAACATATATTACAATAGCTCAAAGTATTTTTTTAACAATCAAATATTTTGTACAAAACAGGCTATTTTCTTATGCTAGTGCTTGCTCTTTTGATTTTTTATTTTCATTTATTCCAATTGCAATGATGATTGTAACAATTCTTGTAAGAATTTTGCACGCATCCCCAGACACTGTATATTCAATATTTAATAAATTTCCAGAATTATCAAATTATATAAATCCAGAAGCAATAATTAATTCCATTCAAAATTTTAAAATCATTAATTCCTTTGAAGTAATATTAGCCTTGTTTGTAATTTGGATGGCCAGAAGATTTTTTGCATCTATATTCACAAGTATACAAAATATTTTTTTTGAACAGCAAAAAAACAGACCAATTATCAATCAAATTTTGACGGTAGTGTTGGAACTTATTGTTGTTTTTTCAGCAACATTAATTGTATTTGTTTTTATATCAATAAACACTATCTCAACACTACCAATTTTAACAAATTTTACTTTAAATTCGTTTTTTATAAAAGAAATTACCTCTGGAAAACTTTTTACATATTTACCAAATATTTTAATTTTTGTAACAATTACACTTCTTTATAAAGGCTCCACAGGTACAAAGCCAAACTTGCTATTATGCCTAAGTTCAGGTTTTTTATGTACTTTATCATTCTGGTTTTTTAGAACTATCTTACATGCTTTTATAAATATTGGACGGTACAATCTAATTTATGGAGTTTTAGGAAGAGTTATTATATTATTTATGGATATATATTTCTTTTTTATCTTCTTTTTGTTTTTTGCACAGTTCATTTTTATATACCAATTTTTTGATGAACTACTTATAGGTGAATTATATCTTTTGCCTAAAAAAGAAGAAGTAAATATTAAATCAATATTAAAACGAGCTTTATTCATAAAACCAGATTTTCTGCTTGCAAAAGATTTAAATGTCATAAAAATAAAATCAGGGCAATATATTTATAAAAAAGACGATAACGATAATTCAGTTTATTATATTTCTAAAGGAATACTTGGCATTTCAAAAGAAACAAACAAAATTTTTACAGTACTACGAGGAGATTTTTTTGGCGAAGTAGATTGTATATTAGAAAAAAACAGAGATTCCGATGCAATTGCTTTTACAGATTGCGAAATTGTAAAAATAAACAAAGATACATTTCTATTTTTAATTCAAAAGAATCCAGAAGCAGCAATAAAAGCCTTATACCATATAAAGTCTTATTTTTCAAAAATTTACGGTCTAACAGAATAAAAATATTATTTTTTTACAAATGCATTAAAAAGTCTTTCTTTTATTTTTTCATCATTGTCCGACAAAACTTTTAATTTTTCTCTAGCTATTTTTCTTGTACTGTTATCTTGAAAATTGCAAGTACATGTAAATCCACTGTAATCTTGCTCCTTTGCTCGCTCTATTATTAAATCCTGAGGTACATAACACAAAGGTCTAATTAATTCAATTGGATACTTTTCATATTTTAATCTAGGTGGCATTCCTCCCAAACAGCCCTTTTCAATTGCATTCATCAGAACAGTCTCTAAAATATCATCTCTATGATGCCCTAAAGCAATTTTATTAAAATTGTTATCTATTGCATATTTTAATAATTCAGTTCTTCGCTGCGTTGAACACCAATAACATCCTAATTTTTTATCTTCCCTTGATCTTTCTTCAATATCTATATCTATTGTCTTTAAAACTATGTTCCATTTCTCAAAACATGAAAGAATATTTGGTGGCAGAGGTTTTCCAAATTCTGTTTTTATAAACACACATTCAAAAACAAAATTACTATTTAATCGCTTTTTTCTGTTATAAAGATATTCTATTAAAGCCGTACTATCTTTTCCTCCAGAAGCACCTACTAATATCCTATCACCTTCTTCAATCATTTTATAATCATAGCAAGCTTTATCAATTATGCTGAATATGCGAGGCTGTCCCATATTAATTACTTTGTCGCTTCTTTTTTATTGGTTCGCAAGTTAAATCTACACCAAGTTTTTTAAAAATTTTTCTATCAACTTCACTTAACATAACTGTGGTATGAACTTGACATCCTTTTAATTTGGGTAATTGATCTAATGCCTTTTTACAATTTTCATCATTAAGGCTTAACATTGCTAGTGCAACAAGAACTTCATCTGTATGAAGACGAGGATTGTTTCCACTTAAATATGTTACTTTCATATTCTGAATAGGTTCGATCATATTAGATGGTATCAACTTTACCTTATGATCAATTCCTGCTAAATGCTTTGTTGCATTCAAAATAAGTGCAGCACAAGTTCCTAATAAACTAGAGGTTTCTGAAGTTATTATTGTTCCATCAGCAAGTTCAATAGCAGCCGTTGGAACTCCAGATTTTGAACCTCTCTCATTTGCAGCCAAAGTAACTCGTCTATCATTAGAAGTTATTTTTGACTGTTGCATTATTAAAGAAATCTTGTTAACTTCACTTTCTTCGCCTTTGCCTTCTGCTAAATTATTTAACGCAGAATAATATCTACGAATAATTTCTTGCTTAGAAGCATTACAACATATTTCATCATCAATAATGCAATACCCTACCATATTTACACCCATATCAGTAGGAGATTTATATGGGTTTTCGCCATATATTCCTTCAAAAATTGCATTTAAAACAGGAAATATTTCTATATCGCGATTATAATTTACAGTTGTTTTTCCATAAGCTTCTAAATGAAAAGGATCTATCATATTTACATCATTTAAATCTGCTGTTGCAGCCTCGTAAGCCAAATTTACAGGATGTTTTAATGGTAAATTCCAAATTGGAAAAGTTTCAAATTTTGCGTAACCAGCTTTTATCCCTTTTTTATTATCTTGGTATAATTGACTCAAACAAACAGCCATTTTACCACTACCAGGTCCAGGTGCAGTTACAACAACAAGTGGTCTAGTTGTTTCTACATAATCATTTTTCCCGAAACCTTCGTCACTATCGATTAAAGCAACATTAGATGGATATCCTTCAATTGTATAATGAAAATATGATTTAATATTCAATTTTTTTAATCGTCGACTAAAAGCTTTTACAACTTCCTGACCTTTGTAATGCGTAATTACAACACTACCAACCATTAAACCTCGATTCTGAAATTCATCACGAAGTCTAATTACATCTTTATCATATGTTATACCTAAATCGCCACGAACTTTATTTTTTTCAATATCTAAAGCACTTATTACAATTACAATCTCCGCATAATCAGCGAGTTGCATTAGCATCTTTAATTTGCTATCAGGTTCAAATCCAGGAAGAACTCTACTAGCATGAAAATCATCAAATAATTTTCCACCAAACTCTAAATATAATTTATCATCAAACTGAGCAATGCGTTCTTTTATATGTTCCGATTGTATTCTCAGATACTTTTCATTATCAAATCCGTTTCTCATCACGGGATTACATTTTAATAGAAATTTATTTTTTATTCCACATAGAAAAAACAATTTAAAACAAAAAAAAGGCTAATAAAAAGAATTTTATTAGCCTTACTAATCTTAAATTTTATATTTACTGTAAAACTGATTTTAGAATATTTAAACCTTCTGAAATTTCTTTATAAGTTATATTTAAAGGAGGAACAAGACGAAGAGTATTTTTACCAGCTGTAGAAGAAAGTACACCAGCTTCTAGCAATTTTTTTTCTATATCAAATACTTTTATTTCATCAACTATATCAATACCAATCATTAAACCTTTTCCACGAATGTCTTTTACAATTCTTGAATTCCAACTCTTTATTGTATTTTTGATATATTCACCTTTTTCAATTACAGATTGTAAAAAGCCTTCTTTTTGTAATTCTTCCAAAACAACTAATGCAGCACTACAAGCCAGTGGATTCCCTGCAAATGTCGACTGATGATCCCCCGCAACAAAAACCTCATTTGCTTTTCCTCTAAAAAGAATCCCTCCCATAGGAATTCCTCCCGCAACACCTTTGGCAAAACTAACAACATCAGGATTAAAACCTAACTGTTCACTTGCTAATAAAGATCCTGTTCTTCCAAAACCTGTCTGAACTTCATCTGCCATAACGATAGCTCCAGCTTTTCTTGCAGCTTCTGCAGCAGCAACAGCCCATTCAGGATCAATAAGATTTACGCCACCTTCACCTTGAACACATTCAATTAATAAAGCAGCTGTAGTATCATCAAAAACGGTTTTTATGGCTTCCCAATCATTTGCTTTTATAGTTTTAAAACCTTCAACATATGGTGCAAAATATTCTGGATGAAATTTTTCTTGCCCCGTAGCAGTTATTGTAGCCATAGTTCTACCATGAAAAGATTTTTCTAATGTGTAAATAACTTTTCTTTTTGAACCACCATTTAAAAATCCGTATTTACGAGCTAATTTTATAGCAGCTTCATTACCTTCTGCACCAGAATTCCCAAAATAAACTCCATCAAAACCAGTAGCCTTTAATAACTTTTCAGCGTATTGAATTCCTATATCACTAAAAAAATAATTTGAAATATGAATCTGCTTTTTTGATTGTTTAGAAATCGCTTTTACTAAAGGCTTAAAATTATGACCTAAAGTGTTAACAGCAATACCTGCTAAAAAATCAATATATTTCTTTCCGTTTGAATCCCAAATTCTAGCACCTTTGCCTTTTACAAAAGTTATATCAAATGAACCATAATTATTTACAACTATTTTTGATCCCATTTGCATTCTCCAAATTTTATTAATATATCATAGTTCCAATACCACGATCAGAAAACATTTCAATTAACAATGAATGAGGTACTCTTCCGTCAATAATATGTGTTCTTGGAACTCCACCTCTCCTAGCCATCATACAACATTCAATTTTCGGAATCATGCCACCAGCAATAGTTCCGTCGTCAAAAAATTTCTGAATATCATCCATATGAATCCGTTGTATAAGACTTTTTGGATCATTTACATCTCGCAATACACCAGGAACATTTGTAAGCTGAACAAATTTTTCTGCTTTTAATGCAATTGCAATTTTTGCTGCTGCAGTATCTGCATTAATATTATATCGATTCATATCACCCTGTTCCCCTAAAGCAACTGTTGAAACAACAGGTATAAATCCTTGACTTAACAAACTTTGTAATATCTCTGGATGAACTTCTGTAACATCTCCTACAAAACCTAAATCTACGCCATCCTTGTTAATTTTTTTTGCTCTAAGAAGTCCAGAATCCACACCTGACAATCCAACTGCTTTTCCACCTTCTTGTAATAAAATACCAACTATATCTTTATTTAATTTACCAGTTAGTACCATTTGAACAACTTCCATTGTTTCGCCATCAGTATATCTAAGTCCATTTATAAATTTACTTTCTTTACCAACGCGATCCAACATATGATTAATTTCAGGACCACCACCATGAACTAAAACTACATTTATACCAATAGTACTTAGAAGAACAATATCCTTCATAACAGCAGCCTTTAATTCTTCATTAAGCATTGCATTTCCACCGTATTTTACAACAACGGTTTTTCCAACCCAATGTCTAAAATATGGTAAAGCCTGAACTAAAACATCAGACCAATGTGTATTATCAATTCTTGGATCTATTTTTTCATCTAACATTTTTATAACCTCTTTATTTTTTACTAAGTTCTGTAATCACCATTAATTTTTACATAATCGTAAGTTAAATCACATCCCCAAGCAGTACCATTAGCAGTTCCATCTTCTAATTCAACAAGAATTTCTACTGCTTCTTGAGATAATATTTCCTTTGCCTTTACCTCATCAAAGACGAGAGGAACTCCATGATCAAAAACCTTTATAATAGACTTCTCAGAATTATTTTCTTTTCCATCTTCAAAATATCTTTTTGAATCTTTATAACTGAAAAATGAAACACTTGTCTTTTCTGGAGTAAACTCAAATCCTGAGTATCCCATTGCATCTAAAATTCTTCCCCAGTTAGCATCTGCACCATAAAAAGCAGCCTTTACAAGGTTTGATGAAATTACAGCTTTCGCCAAACCCCGTGCATTTTCTACTGAATTAGCACCCACAACATTACAAGTTACAAGATGAGTTGCACCTTCTCCGTCTGCTGCAATTTTTTTTGCCATTTGAGTATTTAAAACATTTAGAGCATCTACAAATTTATCAAAATCTTCTCCCTCACAAGTAATTTCTGAATTTCCAGCCATTCCATTTGCAAGAATAAGCAAAGTATCATTTGTAGATGTATCTCCGTCAATAGAAACACAGTTATATGTTCCGGCAACTGATTTTCTTAATGCTTTTTCTAACATTTGAGAAGAAATAGCACAGTCAGTTGTAATAAAACCAAGCATTGTTCCTAAATTAATATGAATCATTCCAGAACCTTTTGCCATTGTTCCCATTCTAACTTTTTTTCCACCAATTTCCGTTTCTAATGCACATTCTTTATACTGTGTATCAGTAGTCATTATTGCTAAACGAGCTTTTTTATTTCCGTCTTTACTTAAACCGCCAACTAAATCTTCCATATTATCTAAAATCTTATCTACAGGAAGTTGTTGACCTATTACACCAGTAGAACAAACTAAAACATTTTTAGGATTAATTTCTAACGCATTTCCAACACATTCGGCTTCTTTTTGAGCATTTTTATAACCTTCCTCTCCTGTACATGCATTAGCATTACCACTATTCACGATAATTGCTTGAGCTTTTCCATCTGATATATAGTCTTTAGTTAATTTTACACACTCTGCTTTTACACGATTTTGGGTAAACATTCCAACAGCATTACAAATTCTTTCACTCATAATAAGAGCTGTATCATAAGTTGTTCTGTTTGCTTTTATATGATTTAAAACACCATTAGCCGTAAATCCAACAGAAGCAGAAACACCACCTTCGATAAATTTAAAGTCAGATTGCATATTAATTCCTCCAATTTCAAAATAAATAAGTCGTTTTACATATTTATGCATTTTAATATAAAACTATATGTATATTTATTCAATATCTATAATAAAATACATAGATTTTTGTAAGTATAATTGATATTATCAGTATATGAATACAGAAGAAAAAGAAAAATTATACGCCCAAATTGATAGTCTTTTAGAAATTTACAACGAAATTTCACCTTTAAACAAAGATGGTTCATTTAAAATTGAACTTGTAAACTTAACTATTAACAAAATGATTGACTACATTATAGACGATGAAAATTTTAAATCAAATCTAAAGGAATGGTTTGAAAAAAAAGAATTTTGGACTAGTCCTGCAAGCACAAAATATCACGGGAACACAAAAGGAGGTCTTGCAGCACATTCATTAGCAGTAATAAAAATTGCATTAGATTTTTCGAAATCAATTTTTGAAAAATTTGAACAAACAAATTATTCAGAAAAATACTCCATTACAGCTGAAGATATTTTTATTGCAGCACTAGCTCACGATTTTTGTAAGGCAGGTTTTTATTCAACTGAATTCAAAAAAACAAAAAACTTTGAAGGAAATTGGGTTTATGAACCTTACTACAAAACAAAATCAGATAATAAAAATTTAGGTCACGGAAACGAATCTGTTTTACAACTACTAGAGATATGTCCTTTATTAATTAAAAAAAGGCACATAATTGAAGCTATAAGTCGTCATATGGGATTTTCAGATTTATCAGATTCTGAAAGTTACAATTATTCGCAATTTTTAAGAAATCCATTAGTAATACTGATTCAACTAGCAGATCAAATTGCAGCTCAATGGTTTAATTATTAAATAAAGACTGAATTTATGAAGTGCCCCAAAATTCCACTTCAGATTTTGAGGTACACTTCATAAATTTATAGTTTTTTAGAATGACTCTAAAGTCTTTTTTATACGCGATACAGATTCTTCAACCCCAAGAATTAAAATTGAACCTATAAGAGGTGGTGAAATCTTACTACCAGTAACAGCCATACGAATAGGCATCATAAAATCACCTAATTTAACACCTAAGGATTCTGCTGTTTCTTTTGCCAAATTCTCAGAACCTTCATGATCAAGATTTGGAAGTTTTTCAATAAATTCAATTGCGGCTGTTAAAACTTCTTTTGTTTTTTCAACATCTAATTTTTTAGGAATAATCTGCTCAGTAGGCAAAACAACAGGTTTTGTGAATAAAAATCTTACCATTTCTGCAGCATCACAAAGGAAATGTAATCTTTCCTTTATAAGTGGCATAAGCTTCATAAGAGCAGATTTTATATCATCACTAGACATTCCAATTGAAGAATCTACACATTCTAAGTTTCCATTAGCATCAAATCTTACACCTGAATATTCTGGTCCTACCTTTGGTTTTGGTTGTGGATTTTCAGGATTAATTTCTAATGCAGCATCACCAGTTCCCGTAATAAATGGAAGAGTCCACTCATAAAGTTCTTCATCAGATAATTGACGAATATAATTACCATTATAAAATTCAAGTTTTTTATAATCGAAAACTGCAGGAGCTTTATTTAAATGCTCTAATTTGAAGTTTTGAGCTAATTCTTCAAGAGTATAAAACTCTTTTCCTTCTTCATAAGAACAACCTAAAAGAGCAACGTAATTTACAATTGCTTGTGGTAAGTAACCTCTTGCACGAAATTCATTCAAAGATGTAGATCCATGTCTCTTAGAAAGTTTTTTTCCATCAGATCCATTTACCATAGGAAGATGACAAAATTCTGGGTGCTCCCAACCAAAAGAACGATACATCTGTACATGTAAAGGAGTTGAAGGAATCCATTCTTGAGCACGCATAACATGACTGATTTTCATCATATGATCATCAACAATATTTGCTAAATGATAAGTTGGGAATCCATCTGATTTCAATAAAACAGGGTCTGGAGATATATCCTTGTTTTCCCAAGTAATATCACCTAAAAGATGATCTGCAAATTTTGTTTCTCCTTCCATCGGAACCTTCAATCGAATTACATATGGTTTTCCGCTATCAAGATTTGCTTTTACTTCTTCTGGAGTTAAATGTCGGCAATTACGATCATACCCAGGTGCCATTTTATTTTCTGTTTGTATTTTTCGAATACGTTCTAATCGTTCTGCATCACAAAAACAATAATAAGCCTCACCTTTTTCTATAAGTTCCATAGCATATTTTTTATATAATTCAAATCGCTCGCTTTGAACATAAGGTCCGTATTCTCCACCTTTTGGACCACCTTCATCCCAATCAATCCCAAGCCAATCCATTGTATCGTAAAGATTTTGAACATATTTTTCATCATAACGAGTACGATCAGTATCCTCTAAACGCAGAATAAATTTGCCCCCTTGAGAACGGGCATAAAGATAATTGAATAATGCAGTGCGAACACCACCAATGTGCTGCAAACCAGTTGGAGATGGTGCATAGCGTACACGAACTTCTGACATATATTTCCTCGATAAAAAAAGACTTTTGTCTAAAACGACAATTTTTGATTTCTAATTATAATAATAAAATAAAGATCTTTTAGCAATAAACAGACAAATATTCTACAATCACCAATATCTTTTTTATTGTATCATATAAAAAAAAATGCTAACTTTAAATGTTACTTTTTTTTTCAAAAAAGTAATCAAACTTAATATGTGGAGACAATATTGAAAAACAAATGCATTTTTCCTGAAACAACAAAAAGAATTTTTAATTTTTTTCTTACCAGTTTTATTCTAATTGGAACAACCTACTTAATTACATTATTTTTACCAGAAAACAATAAAACAGATGATGGCGTTTATATTGGTTTATTTTCTGTGATTCCAGCTATATTTCTTATTGCTTATATATTTATAACAAAACGAATTTTAGAAGCTTTAGTGTTTGCGACCTTAATGTGCTTTATTTTTGCTGACCGAGGCAACTTTTTAACATCTTTTAATGAAGGTTTAACAAGTGTAATGTGCGAAGAAGATACAGGCTGGTTGATTATAGTTTGTGGTTTAATGGGTAGTATAATTAAACTTATAGAAAAAACTGGCGGAAGTTTTGCATTTGGAGATTTCGTTGCTAAACATTCAAAAACTAGAAAAGGTTCTCTTTTGTGGACTTATTTATTAGGCATAATTATTTTTATAGACGATTACCTAAACAGTCTAACTGTAGGTTCTTGTATGGCACCTATAACAGATAAGCATAAAGTTTCACGAGAAGAATTAACTTACATTGTAGATTCTACGGCAGCACCAGTATGTGTTCTGTTACCTATTTCAACTTGGGCAGTTTTTGCATCTCGGCTTTTTGTTGCTAATGGAGTAACCACAGAAGAAAATGCATTAAAGTATTTTATAAAGACAATTCCGTACAATTTTTATGCATGGGCCGCATTAGTAATAGTTTTACTTTTAATATTAAGAATTATTCCACCTATCGGAAGAATGAAAAAAGCAGAAAACAGAGTATCAAACGGTGGCCCCTTAGCACCTGAAGGTTCAGAAAAAATAGATATTAGAGGAAGTAATGCAGAAGTTCATACACAAGGAAAAATGATAGATTTTGCATTACCTATTGCATGTTTAATTTTGGCAACTATTTTATGCGATGTAGATATGCAAAAGGGAGTAATTATAACTCTAGGATTTATGTTCATTTTATATGTTGGCAGAGGAATAATTTCCGCAAGTGATTTTGCAGATTGTTGTATAGAAGGTATAAAAAATATGTTATTACCATTAATGCTTATGGTATTAGCATTTTTATTCAGCTATGCAAGCAATAGAATTCATTTTACAGAGACTGTTATTGAAAGTGTTTTACCAATAATGAAAAATATACCACAACTTATGCCTTTATTAATTTTCATTATATTAGGTGCGACAGAGTTTATAACAGGAACAAACTGGGGATTGTATATTATCGCTTTACCAATCGTTATTCCTCTCTCTCAAGCAGTAGGTGCAAATACATTACTTTCGATTAGTGCAGTGCTTTCTGCAGGTGTTTTTGGAAGTCATATTTGTTTCTATTCAGATGCAACAATTATAAGTTCTTCAGCTTGTGGTTGTGATAATTTTGAACACGGTTTATCCCAAATGCCTTATGGTTTTTTAGGTGCCGTTATTGCGATGATAATGTTTACAATTGCAGGATTTGTTATAAACTAGAAGTATAATATTTTCAAATTATGGGAGAAATTTTATGAAAAAGATTTGTTCGTTATTAACAATTTTATTGCTCGCAACATTCTGTTTTGCAGCAGATCCAGCAGAAGGTTTTTGGATTAGTGTAGACGAAAAAACAAAAGAAAGCACAGCTGGTTGGAAAATTTGGCAGGAAAATAATGTGCTTTACGGAAAAATCCTTTCTTTAGCGGGAAAACCTCAAGACGGATTAACAACAGGAGGTTCTGGAAAGTCCTATGATAACTTCCAGAATGGAGTAGATATTGGAACTTTAACAACAGTTGGAACAACTTGGATTTGGGATTTAAAATTTCAGGAACAAGGGAAATGGGCTAACGGATTTATAATTGATCCTGCTGAAGGAAAACGATACAAATGTCGAATAACATTCCACAAAGCAGACGGAAAAAAATACAAAGCAGATACATTAGAAATGCGCGGAGAAGTAGGTCCTTTTGGCAGAAGTCAGTTCTGGAAATCCGCAACTGAAGAAGAAGCAAGTAGTTTAAGATAAAAAAAACTGTCTACAAGGTGAAGTGTACCTCAATTAGTAAAAAAAACTTTTTGATACACTTCACTTATGACAGTCTTTTTTTTAATTACAGTCCACCTAAAAAGCCAAGTATTATACCACCAATAACAACAGAACCAATCTGTCCTGACACATTAGCACTTACTGCATGCATCAAAATAAAGTTCTGATTGTCTTCTTCAAAAGCAAGCTTCTGAACTACACGGCTAGCCATTGGGAAAGCAGAAATACCACAAGCACCAATCATAGGATTTAATTTATTTTCTTTTTTGCGGAATAAATTCAAGAATTTAGCAAATAAAACACCTGCAGCTGTATCACCAATAAATGCAATCAAACCTAAAATCATAATTAATAAAGTCTGAGGTGTTAAAAAGTTTTGATAATTCATACTTGCACCAACACTAATTCCTAAAAGTAAGGTAACAATATTTGAAAGTTCATTCTGAGCAGCTTTTGAAAGTTTTTCCAATACACCACATTCTTGAATTAAATTACCAAACATTAAAAATCCAATTAATGCTGCTGCATCAGGAATAATTAAACTAACTATAACTGTAACAGCAATAGGGAAAATAACAATAACCCACTGAGGGATATTTGAATCTTTTGCAGTAACTCTCATCATTCTTTCTTTTTTTGTAGTAAGAAGTTTTATTACAGGAGGCATAATAATAGGAACTAAGCTCATATATGAATATGCAACAACAGTTATAGGGGCTAATAAGTTTTTAGCAAATTTTGAAGCAACAATAATTGCAGTAGGTCCATCAGCAGCACCAATTGTACCAATACTTAATGCTTCATTAATTGGAAATCCGAAACAATAATGTGCAACCGCAGCTGCAATAAAAATACCACAATGTGCCACTAAACCAAAAATTAAAAGCCATGGTCTTTGAAGAAGCGGTCTAAAATCAATCATTGCTCCAACACCTATAAAAATAAGTAAAGGGAACAATTCAGTCATAATTCCTGCATCAAATAATATTTGCAATGGTCCAGGATGACCTTCAGAACCTAATACAATAGCGAGAGGTAGGTTTACAAGAATCGCACCAAAACCAATAGGCAAAAGTAACATTGGTTCATAATCCTTTGCTACTGCCAACCAAATTAACAGTCCACCAATACCAAACATAACAAACTGTTGCCATGTCATTGAAAGTAAACCATTCGAAAAATAAGCTAAAATTTGTTCCATAAATACCTCCTAAAACAACTTATAGCAAAAAAAAACCTTTTGCCTAAAAATTTTGAATTTCAAAACAATCAGGCAAAAGGTCTTGTCTCTTCAAATATAAATCTGAAGCCACAGAACCAGACTTAAAAAGTCGGTTGTTGATTCTGAGGAAGTAACTACTCCCCTTTTGACAAATTAATTCTATTTCACAAAAAAAAATCTGTCAAGACAACATCATTTAACTAAAATACATTAAGAATAAAACTCTCTTTTTATTACCTCAAGAATTTGCTTTTCTTGAATATTAAATTCATATTCATCTAATGGCATAAATTTTAATTTAAAAAAGTTATGCTCATTTTTTTCAAAATACGGAACAAAATCATTCATATTTTTTTCGTATATAAGCCAAGCGTATAAATATATAAATTGAAAACCTTCCGTATAATTATACTTAGTAGCTAGAGGAGTCTGAAAATCAATATTAACAACAAAAGTATCTTCATCACTTTTTTCTTTACTCACAAAGAAAATCTGTTTATATAATTCATATATTTTCACTAAATTCTGCTGATCTCTATCAATTTCAACAGCACGAGATGAATTTTTTCCAAGAACATTAAAAGGAGATTTATACAATTTATATGTTGCAATTATATTATGCACAAACCTTTCTTCATTTTCTGTAATAAGTCGCTGTATTTTTTTATTTTGAGGCATAGTTTCATTACGGCTTTTTTCTTCAGCATTTTTGAATTTTGAAAACTTATCAGAAAACTTTTTTATAACTTTATAAATTTTCTCGCTCACTATATATACAATCCTTTTAACAATTTAATTTCTTCAGCATATCCATTAACCGAATCATGTGGAGTTTCTAAAATGAAAGGAAGATTCTTTAATTCAGAATGATTTATTATTCTTTTAAATGCATCTATCCCTAAAGAACCATGACCAATAATTTCATGACGATCTTTATGACTGGCAAAAGGATTTTTACTATCATTTAAATGAATTGCCTTTAATCGATTCAATCCAATTATTTTATCAAATTTTGTTAACACTCCATCTAAATCATTTACAATATCATAGCCAGCATCATAAACATGACATGTATCCAAGCAAACACCTAATTTATCATTTAATTCAACATTATCAATAATTGATTTTAATTCTTCAAAGGAACTTCCAACTTCACTACCTTTTCCAGCCATTGTTTCTAACAAAATTGTTGTAGTTTGAGAAGGTTTTAAGATTCTATTAAGTGTATCAGAAATTAATTTTATTCCAACATCAATTCCTAGTTTCATATGGCTACCAGGATGAAAATTATAATATTGGTTTGGAGTTGCTTCCATACGAAGTAAATCATCAGCAAAAGTCTGAACAGCAAATTCTCTAACACTTTCTTTATCAGAACAAGCATTTAATGTGTAAGGAGCGTGAATAACTATTTTTCCGAATTGCTTTTCTTTCATAAAGTCGCACAAAGCCTCCGCATCTTCCTTTATAATAGGTTTTGCTTGGCCTCCTCTTGGATTTCGTGTAAAAAATGCAAATGTATTTGCACCACATTCAAACGCTTGCTTCCCCATTGCCAAATAACCATTTGCCGAACTTAAATGCCAACCAATTTTAAACATAAAAACCTCGAAATAATTCGCTAAATTTATAATATCATAATATAATGGAATTATTATTTTAATACATCAATTTTGGAGGATTAATTATGAAAAAAATAATTGCAACAACACTTTCACTTCTAATTTGTGCAAGCATATTCGCACAAGAAAAAGTTTATTTATGGCCAAAGAAAACTGGTCCAGGCTCTGAAAAAGTAAAAATTGAAGAACAAATAATTCAAAGAGCAGCAATACCTGGTCATGAAAATAGAGCTATTTCAGGAGTAACTCAACCATATTTTGAAGTATACAAGCCTGCAGCGGGAGTTGAAAGCAATAAAAGAGGAATATTAATAATTCCTGGTGGAGCATATCAAAGAGTTGTATATGATACAGAAGGTTTAGATTATGTAAAAGGTTATACAGAAGCTGGTTATACTTGTTTTGTTCTTGTTTATAGAACACCAAATGACAAACATAAAAATAAAGAAACTGTTGCACTTCAAGATGCTCAAAGAGCAATGAGAATAATAAAAGGTCGTGCAGAAGAATTCGGAGTTGTCCCTCACAGAGTCGGAGTAATGGGATCTTCTGCCGGAGGTCATGTAGCAGCACTTCTTTCAACAAAATTCAAGGATGAAGTTTATAAACCTGTAGATAAATTTGATAAAACAGAAAAAGGAGAATGGACAAGTGCAAAACCAGCATTCCAATTCCTTATTTATCCTGTTATAACAATGAAAGATCAATTTACACATAAAGGAAGTAGAACTAACCTGTTAGGTGAAAAATTTAATCAAGAAGACATTGATGCATATTCTTGTGAATTACTTGTAAAAGGCGATACACCAGATGCATTTATTGTATGTGCTATAGATGACAAAAGCGTTAATCCAGAAGGAAATGCCTTTGAATACTGGAAAGCATTAAGAAAACAAAATTGTATGGCTGAAATTCATATTTTCCCAGAAAGTGGACATGGATTCGGTATATTAAGTGCTTATGGTACAGCTAAAAATTGGCAAAACATGTCAATTGATTGGTTAAAAACTTATCAAAAGTAATTGAATAAAAGGTAAAAATTAAGTACATCATTAAAGTTGTATAAAAATCAACTTTAATGATGTACTTTTTTATGTTAAAACAATCTGATAAGTGTAAAAAAAAGACTGACCCCAATACAATTTGGAATCAGTCTTTTATTTTTTACTAATTAAAATATTTGATAATAAACATTTATATTACATCAGATATTTTAAAACTAAATGTTAGAACTTAAATTGTTCAATTTTACTTCCAATAACTTCGACATTAGACTTTGTTTCAGAAGCCAAGTCAGAAACATTCTGTGTTGCACTTCCAATTTGTTGCATACCAATTGCCATTTCATCCATACTACCAAGAATAGTTTCTGAAATCTGTGTAACAGTATTCATATCATTAGATACATTTTCTATACCATCTTGCATATTTCGAGCTTTCTCAGTAACTTCCATAGACTGATCTTTTACATCACTTAATGCTTCAAAGATTTGTTTAGAAGCGGCTTGCTGTTCTTCCATGGCGTTATTTATTTCTCGAATAATTGTATCTGTAGAACCTAACTGATCAACAATTGCTGTAAATGCAGACTGTGAATCATGAGAAAGCTGTACAACATCCTGAATAGAAGTAGAAATACCTTTTAACTCATTAGAAATCAATTTTGACTGAGTACTTGAATTTTCAGCTAATTTTCTAATTTCATCAGCAACAACACTAAATCCCTTACCTGCATCACCAGCATGAGAAGCTTCAATTGCAGCATTCATAGCGAGTAAGTTTGTTTCTGATGCAATTTGGGCAATAATAGTATTTGCTTGAATAAGCATTTTAGACTGATCAGCAATCTGCTGAACCTTTTGATCTACATTACTTAATTTTACCTGGCCATCTCCGACTGTACTACTTAATTCTCCGTAACTATCAGCCATAACTCGAACAGATTTTGTAACAGCAGCAATATTACCCAACATTTGTTCTATAGCAGCTGAAGACTCTGTAATATTTGCAGATTGATTATCAATTAAACCACGTAGTGCATGAACTGTATCACTAGAAAGATTCAATACAGACGATGTATTCTGAACAGCCGCAGATTGATTTTCTGATTGTCTACGAACACTTTCAATATTTGCAAGAATCTCAGCCGTTGCACTAGCGGAATCCTGAGATAACTGTCCTAAGCGTTTACTAGCATCATCTAATTCATTTTGAGATTCATCCAAATCCTTTACAATAGACTGCAACATAGCAATAAACTTATTTACATCTTCACATAATTTTGCAAATTCATCTCTACCTTTTACAGGAAGTCTAGTAGTTAAATCTGCATCTCCAGAGGAAAGATTTTCTACAGCCTTAGAAACAGCAGTTAAAGGTTTTACAACTTTTATAATAATTAAGAACAGGATACCCAAAAGAAGAATAGTAGAGAAAAGGAAAACAATACCTGCCAATGGAGCAAATATTTCTTTAATAACAACATTAACAACATCTAATGGCTCTCCAACAAATAATGTCGTCAAAACTGTTCCAGAAGAATCTCTTAACGGAAAATAATAGGCAATATAAGGAACTCCATTTAAAACAGAATGAAGAACTGTGGCTTCCCCAGAAAGAGCTTTATCAATTACAGCTTGATTTTCAATTGTAGTACCAGTCATACCTTTTAAACTTGTAACTACACGCTTGTTTCCATCAAAAACTGTGGCATCACAATTTGTATAATTTGCAACCGTTTCTACTAATTCTTTATCAGACACTAATTTTTTTCCAACAATAGCACCAACAACTTCACCATTTTTGTCATTTAATGGTACTGCACTCAATGCATAAATATTTTCGCCTGTTTTTACAATATCATGAACTTCATGACCACTTAAGGCTTCGAGTAAAGAATCCGATTTTACAGCCTCACCATATTTCTTATCAGTAAACTGATCCCCGTCTTCATTAAAGAAAACAAGAGTCTCCATTCCAAAATATTCTATCGCATCAGCACAAACACCATTGGCAAAAGCAAAATCATCGCCAATCTTAGCATAATTATGCTCATACATAGACTTTACCCAAGTAATAGACTGCTGAACCTGCTCTTTTACATATAAAATTTCTTCTTCCATAACAGATGAATTATCAATAACAACCTTTTCATAATGGTGTTGCATTCCTTTAGTTAGTTCATATTGAACAACAAAAAATGTACAAACAGCATACAAAAGAACACCACACACTAACCAAGTCAAAATATATTTAGCTAAAGATTTCGTTTTTTCCATATGTAAAACTCCTTACTATTATAACATTCTATCACGAAAAAAAATAATGACAAATAAAAAAAGCAATCTTAGCTTCCAAGAACCATTCTATCGTTTAGTTCCCCGGCGGCACCAAATTTTTCTAACAATTCTTCAACTTTTAAGTTCTTTTTTTCTTCACCACGAACATCATATATAATCTGACCTTTCATCATCATAATAAGTCTGTTTCCGTATTGTATTGCATGGCGCATATTATGAGTAACCATAAACGCAGTTAAATTGTCTTTTTTTACAAACTGTTCTGTCAATTCTAAAACTTTAGCAGCTGTTTTTGGATCTAGCGCAGCCGTATGTTCATCTAACAAAAGTAAATCTGGCTTTTGTAATGTAGACATAAGAAGTGTTAAAGCCTGTCTTTGTCCCCCAGAAAGTAGACCAACTTTACTTTTCATTCTATCTTCTAACCCTAAATCTAACAAAGCTAACTTTTCTTTATACAGGGTTCTTTCTTTATTTTTTATTCCCCAAGCCAATGTTCTGTTTTTTCCACGTCTATATGCCATAGCGAGATTCTCTTCAATCTCCATATTTGCAGCAGTTCCTACCATTGGATCCTGAAAAACTCTACCTAGATACTTTGCACGCTTATACTCTGGCATATAAGTTATGTCTTTTCCATCAAGAACTATTTTTCCACTATCACAAATATGTACACCAGCAATCAAATTCAGCAAAGTTGATTTTCCAGCACCATTTCCACCAATAACTGTAACAAAATCTCCGTCTTCAAGTTTTAGACTAATATCAGTTAAGGCTTTTTTTTCTGTAATAGTTCCTTTATTAAATGTTTTCGAAACATGAGAAATTTCAAGCATTATTGATTACCCCCAGAACTATTTTTCTTTGAAAACCCTTTTGTAAAAATCTTTTTAAGAATAGGAATAGCCAAAGCAATCGTAATTATAACTGCAGTCAACAATTTTAAATCTGAAGATTTCAATCCTAACTGTAAAACAACAGCAATAACAATTCTATAAACAACAGAACCTAAAATGATAGAAATTAAAGTGAACCAAAACGGCAATTTCTTTCCTATTTTTCCGAAAATCGCTTCTCCCAAAACAATAGATGCTAAACCTATTACTAAAGTTCCTGTTCCCATACCAACATCGCCATATCCTTGACTCTGTGCAACTAATCCACCACTCAAGGCAATTAATCCATTTGAAAGCATCAAGCCAAGAATCTTCATTTTATCTGTATCAACGCCCATTGCACGAACCATCTTTTCATTATTACCAGTTGCTCTCAAAGAAGAACCAATTTCTGTTCCACAAAACCAATACAAACAAATGACAATTACAATACAAAAAAGCAAACCTAATATTAAAGCCGCAACATTTGGACTAAGAGAAGCACCAATATTCTGAAAACAACCACGTAACTTTGATATTATTGTATCAGCACCTATAAGAGGAGTATTTGATCTTCCCATTATTCGAATATTAACGGAATACAAAGCCGTCATTGTGAGAATACCTGCTAACAACTCCTGAATTTTTAACTTAGTATGTAAAAAGCCTGTTACAGCACCTGCCACAACGCCTACAAAAAAAGCAAGTAAAAGAGCTAAATAAGGATCCATTCCACCAACAACTAAAACAGCACAAGTAGAACCACCTAAAGCAAAAGAACCATCACATGTCATATCTGCAATATTTAGAATACGAAATGTCAAAAAAACACCGAGAGTCATAATTCCCCAAAGAACACCCTGGGAAACAGCTCCCTGCATAGCAAGAAAAATACTAGTAATACCCATAGAACTCATTATAACTTGTATAGATTAATATGCAAATATAAAATTAATTAAAAAATTTGGATAAAACATAAATCATTAATAAAAAAAATATTGTCTATAAATAATCATTAAAGTAGAATCACATATATCATTTTTTTTAACTACAGAGAGGCATCAAAATGAAACAAGACACAAAATGTATTCATGCAGGATATCAGCCAAAAAACGGCGAATCACGAATGATTCCTATCATACAAAGTACAACATTTAAATACGATACTAGTGAAGATATGGGAAAATTATTTGATTTAGAAGCATCGGGATATTTTTATTCTAGACTCCAAAACCCAACAAATGATTTTGTTGCAGCCAAAATCGCGGCCTTAGAAGGTGGAACAGCGGCAATGCTAACATCTTCAGGACAAGCTGCAAACTTCTTTGCAACATTCAACATAGCCTCTTGCGGAGATCACATTATAGCATCTTCTAGTATTTACGGAGGAACATTTAATTTATTCAATGTAACAATGCGAAAAATGGGTATTGATTTTACATTTGTAAACCCTGACGCTTCTGATGACGAAATCCAAGCAGCATTCAAGCCAAATACAAAAGCCATTTTTGGAGAAACAATTGCAAATCCAGCCCTTACAATATTAGATATAGAACGTTGGGCAAATATTGCACACAAAAATGGAGTTCCACTCATAATCGATAATACATTTGCAACTCCAATAAATTGCCGTCCATTTGAATGGGGTGCTGATATTGTAACACACTCAACAACAAAATATATTGACGGACACGATGCCACTGTCGGAGGATGTATAATTGACTCTGGAAAATTTGATTGGCTTGCACATGCGGAAAAATTTCCAGGATTATGTACTCCAGATGAATCATACCACGGGATTACATATGCAAAAAAATTTGGAAAAGAAGGTGCTTTTATCACAAAATGTACAGCACAACTAATGAGAGACTTTGGTTCAATTCAATCTCCAATGAATGCATATATGATAAACCTCGGAATTGAATCATTACCATTAAGAATGGAAAAACACTGTCAAAATGCACAAAAAGTTGCTGAATTTCTAAATGAAAATGACAAAATAGAATGGGTAAATTATCCTGGATTAAAAAATAATAAATACTATGAACTTGCAACAAAATACATGCCAAATGGCACTTGTGGTGTTGTTAGCTTTGGAATAAAAGGTGGTAGAAAAACCGCCGAAGCATTTATGAAAAATTTAAAATTGGCAATGATTGCAACACATGTAGCAGATGCAAGAACTTGTGTTTTACATCCTGCAAGTGCAACTCACAGACAATTAACAGATGAAGAATTAGTAGCTTGTGGTGTAAGTCCTGACATGATTAGATTCTCATGCGGAATAGAAAATTCTGAAGATATTATTAATGATCTAAAACAGGCATTAGAAAACTGCTAAAAATTATTTTTTTTACAGCGAAAAGACATTCAAAAATTATAATTCATAAGATAAAATATTCTTAGTTATAAGATTGAATGTCTTTTTTTATTTTAAAGGAAATAAATTTTATGCATAAGATTTTATTAGCAGAAGACGATACAGGAATCTCAGACTTTGTATCTTTAGAACTAAAACATGAAAAGTATTTTGTTATTACAGCTTTTACAGGAAAAGAAGCAATTGAAAAATTCGAAAAAGAACAACCTGATTTAATCTTATTAGATATTATGATGCCCGAAATTAATGGCATAGATGTATTAAAAAAAATCAGAGAAACTTCAAATATTCCCATAATTCTTTTAACAGCAAAAAATGAAATTCATGACAAAGTAACAGGATTAAATTTAGGTGCCGATGACTACATTTCAAAACCCTTTGAAATAGAAGAATTATTAGCAAGAATGAATGCAATTTTTCGGCGCACTCTTAATATTAATAAAAGTCAGCAAAATTTAAAAAATAATGAAATTGAATTACAATCAGACAATATGAAAGTTCGTATAAACAATAATGAAATAAATTTATCTAAAACAGAATTTATGATGCTAAAACTTTTTTTAGAAAATCAAGACAAAGTGTTAAGTAGAACAGAAATAATCAACCGAATATGGGGTAAAGACTATTTTATTGACGAAAATACTGTTGATGTATACATAGGATACTTACGCTCAAAAATTTCACAAAACACAAATACAGAATATATCAAAACGATGAGAGGTTCAGGATATCTTATGATATCTAAATAAAATGCCAATAACAAAATCCGTTTCCTTTAATCTTTCAATAAAATTTTCTTTAATATTATTTGTTGCTGTACTATCTATAATTTTTTCTTTTTTTATTTTTTTCATAAACCAAGCAAATAAATCCAATTCTCGATGGCTAGAAAAGTCAGCAGATAAGATTACAAATATAATAATAAATAGTGATGAGAATAAAATTGAAACAGAATTAGAAAAAATCCCTATTTTCATAATATATTCAATTTACGACAACAATACAAAAAAAATATTATATTCCAACAATGAAAAAACCACACTATTACCAAAAACCTTTGGAGAAGTAAAACGCACTCATGTAAAAGATTTTTCCTCTGATAGTAATTTAAACATCATATACATAACAAAAGATATAAGCAAAAAAGAAAAAAATCTTACAATTCAGATTTCAAAAACTATAGAATACAATTTTTCTAAAGGTCCTTTTTCTGGATTACCAAAAACAATTACAATGGCAGCAATTCCTATTCTCATAATGTCATTTTTAATTTCTCTCTTTATTACAAAATACACTATGTTACCAGTTGTAAAAATGACAAATTCTGCAAAATCAATTGGAAGTACAAATTTAGATAATTTATTACCAATAAGAGGAACTAATGACGAATTAGATAAATTAGCTCAAACCTTTAACGAACTTTTCTGTAGATTAAAAAATGATTTTGACAGAGAACGAATTTTTTCGAGCAATGTTTCACATGAACTAAAAACACCTATAGCAGTTATTTTAGGACAAGCAAATTTACTAAGAAGATGGGGAAAAGACGATCCTATTCAACTTGAAAAATCAATAAATACAATAATTGCAGAAACAAAAACTATGGAAAATATTGTTTCAAACTTATTACAATTATCTAAACTAGAAACGGGATTAATAGCCCCAAAAATGAGTCTTATAAACTTAAAAGAAACTTGCAATCAATTAAGCGACGAAATAAAAACTATTTCTAAAAATGTTATTTTAGAATTTTCAAATATAGATTTATGGATAAAAACAGACTATGAATTACTGCATCAAGTATTTTTAATTGTAATTTCTAACAGCATAAAATTCGTAAAAAATAATCCTATAATTAAAATTGAATACAGAATGGAAGATTCCACTTGCTTTATAGAAATATCCGACAACGGTAATGGTTTTAGTGAAAAAATAATTCCTCATGTATTTGAGAGATTTTTTAGAGGTGATGATGCCCATGTACGTTCTGTTGGAGGCTCTGGACTAGGACTTTCCATTGCTAAATCAATTATAACAGCTCTAAATGGAAATATTTCAGCAAGTAATACAAAAGAACACGGAGCACTAATTACTATTACTCTGAGAAGCTAGCCATTTAAATAAACTCAAATCATTATTAGAAACTTCGTCATTAAATAGATAAATCCATGAATCGTGCCCATTATACAAATAAGGTTCCTTTTTATTTTCTTCATCATTTGCTTCAGAATTAAAAAATAATCCAGAACTATCTTTTACATTATCAAAATAAGTATAATTTACATCTTTTGCATTTAAATCAATTAATTTCTTTACAATTGGGTAAGTACATTTTTCAGGATTTATTACTTCATCATTTTTAGATACAACAAACCATAATGGAATATTCTTTAAACTTTCTATTTGCTTATAATTAATTCTTGAATATGGATAGGCAGCACACACCGGAAATCCGGCAGCAAAAAAAGAAGGATATTGAATTAACATATTTAAAGACATATATCCACCTGCAGAACAACCTCCGACATATATCCTAGAAATATCAATATCAGGATTATTTTTTATATAATTATCAATCAAATCTTTTATAGCCAATGTATAATAAGAAACAGGTGTATTATCTCTTTCTACAGGTTCTATTTCTTCTGTAAAAATTTTAGATAAGAACTTAACAACTGGCATAGTAACTTTATCAATAGTTCCGTTTATATCAACAGGAACCCATAATCTATTTCCGAAAGGATCAAGTTCTGTAATTTCTAACCAGCCTGTAGGACACTGAGGAATTAAAACTGCCGCTCCATCAGCAAAATAAGACTGAATCTTTTTCTGAATCAAAGCAGAACTTTTTATTTCTAATAAAGGTTTATAAATATCTGTGCCACTTTCACCAATTCCATGAAAAAAAATAATCAATGGTATTTTGTTTTTATTTAAATTTTCAGGCTTCCAGGACGCATAATTAAACTCAATATATTCAAAATCAGATTTATCATCATTTAAATAATTTTTATAGCGATATTTATCTATATTAAAAGGTGCAATATCTTTACAAATAATTCCAGATCTTTTTTCAATATTTATTCCTAAACGATGATTTTGTATTTTATATCCATAAAGAGTATCATCGGAATAAAAAGATTTAGAAACAAAGGGAGTTACATATTCATCAGAAGGATGTATATCAAATTCAATTTTTATAAAATTTCCAATGACTTCCCATGTCTTATTACCATTCTCATCAGTCAAATACGCATTTTTTATTTTCTTTTGAGATTTTACAAGTCCATTATTCATTCCAATCTGTTTTGATGAAAAAATTAGAATATCAACTGTAAAATCATCTTTATTAATTACATTAGAAAATACAGTTTTACCAATATTTAGAACTACAGAATCTGTGGCAGGCCCAAAATCGTAAGCTTTTATATTTAAAACATAAGAATTGTCAGTAGGTACACAATTGTTTTCAAAGTTTACAGCATATCCTGTAAAAACTAAGAAAAAATTAAAAATAAGAAAGAGATTTTTTTTCAACATTAATTAATAATATTAATCATAAATGTAAAATTCAAGCAAAAGTGTACAAATAAAATAGCATTTATTATTGAAAAAGAAATGCCCAGCAAAATTACTGGACATTTCTTAGTTGATATTAAAGATTATCAGGAAGTGTAATTCCTAATGCTTTTTCAGTATTTTCGTTCTTTGTAAAATCACATTTTTCAAGATACTGAATAGGCATATCTTTAGGATTAGCACCATTTTTCAAAATATCTACAGCCTGTGTCGCAGTCTGTTTTCCTAATTCGTAGTAGTTAATTCCGTAAGTACAAAGACCTCCAGAAGCAACCATACCACCTTCACCTACAATTACAGGAAGTTTAGCTTCGTTTGCAACCATAGCAACTGTAGCCATACCTGCAGCTAACATGTTATCTGTTGGAATATAAATTGCATCAACTTTTCCAACTAAACTCTGTGTAACTTGCTGAATTTCGTTTGAATTTGAAACAGAACCTTCAACAAATTCCAAACCATTTTCTGCACATGATTTTTTTGCAATTTCAATTTGGAATACAGAATTCTGTTCACTAGAACAATACATAAGTCCAACAGTTTTTGCATTTGGAACAATTTTCTTTAGAAGAGAAATTTGTGCATTTACAGGAGTTAAATCCGATGTTCCAGAAACATTTGTATCTGGCTTTTCATTTGACTTTACAAGATTTGCTGACTGAGGATCTGTAACAGCTGTTACAAGAATAGGAATTTCTGTTGTTAAATTAGCTACAGCTTGTGCTGCAGGAGTTGCAATTGCAAGAATAAGATCATCTTTATCATTTACAAGTTTATTTGCAATTGTTACACAATTTGCTTGTTCACCTTGAGCATTCTGATAATCGATTACAATGTTTTTTCCATCAACAAATCCAGCTTCTGCTAAACCATCAACAAAACCCTTGTAGCTAGAATCTAATGCAGGGTGTTCAACCAACTGAATTACGCCGATTTTTAAAACTTTAGCATCTGTTTTTTTTGTACAACCTGTCAATGCAAGGGCAGCAAGCATAGACATACCAATTAAAATTTTTTTCATTATTTCCTCCAATTTATTTAAAGTTCAAAACAGAACTTTAATACTCCTTAAAAAATTAAGTAAGTATAAATATTATAAAAAGTGTTTTTATTGTAGTCAACAAAGCAAGCTATAAAGTAGAAAAACTTATTAAACTACTACAATTTTTCCGTTAGTTTTATCAAATATCTCAAGTTTTAATTCTTCAAATTTAACAATAGCAACTTTTCCAGAAATTGTAATTTCAGAACCAAATTGTTCACTATAATCATATAATTCATACTTTTCCAAAAGCTTCTTTACAATCTGAAATTGCTGATAATCAACAACAAAACTAAAAGATTGTTTTTCTATCAATTCTTCAAATTGAATTTTTTCTAAGACAGATTTTGTACAATCTCCATAAGCATGAACTAATCCGCCTGTTCCTAATAAAGTTCCTCCAAACCATCTAGTCACAGTAATCATGAGATTAGTACAATTTCTTCCTTTTAAAACATCCAACATTGGTCTTCCGGCAGTTCCACTAGGCTCCCCGTCATCACTCATTCCCATGATTTCCCCATTTTTTCCAGCAATAAAAGCATGAACTACATGAGTCGAATCTGAATATTTTTGCTTTTGGGACTTTAATATTTCTCTTACTTGATTTTGAGAAGAAATTATAAAAGATTCAGCTAAAAAACGAGATCCTTTTATTATTATTTCAGAACTTTCAGAAGAAATAGGAACTAACAACCTATGCCTCCAAAACCTCACCTGAATCATTGTTCTCAATTAAACTTGTATATGCAATTGGGAAAGTAAAATATAATCTTCCGGCAGCTTTATAAATATTAATAAAATATAAAAAATCAAAAACAAATGACAATATTGAAGAAAAATTATTTTTCACAGAATTCATCGATAAACTCATACCAAAATAAAACAAAGCTAAAACTAAATTTATTCCACAGCTTCTTATAACAAAAGAAAAAAATCTAAATACATTTCCTTTCATTAAAACAAAACTTTTTATAAAACATTTGAATGCATTCATTTCTGGATTATCATATTTAATCTGAGTTACAAAAATAAAATTAACCAATACAAACAAAATTGAAAGAAGAATTATCCCTATAAAAATAGAAACTAATACAACTAAACCGAATTTATCTTCTAGCATTTTTAATTGAGGTTTTAGTAAAAAACTAATTAGCTTATAAATACCAAAAATAAAACTAACTAACAAAGAATTAATCAAAGCTAACGGAAGAAACTTTTTTATTTTTCGAAATCCATAAAAGACGAAACCGATAGTTACAAATTCTTCTCTAACCATTTTCAAAGTTAGAACTAAAAGACCAGTCTGAAACAAAAAACTAACTGTAGATAGAATAAATGCAATTCCTAACATTACAGCCTTATATAAACTTGTTAAATTTTCAACTGAAGAAATCCTAACAAGAGCAAACACAACTACTCCAAAAACAAGAGATTCAACCATAATCATAAGAAACATTGCAAAAAAAACTTTACCTAAATTCTTAGTTGCAACAAAATTTAATTTTTCTGTTAATGCTTTTACATTTAATTTATTCATAATAAAACCTATATTTTATATTACCACAAATCAAGCTGATTACCATCAACTTTTACAGATTCAACTTCTTTTGTAGATAATCTAACGCCTAAAGTTTTTAATCCTTTTTCTTCATAATCATGTGCATTAAACTTTTCTTCTAGAATTTTTACTCTAGGCTTTTTTTCATATTTTAATTCAAATGAAAATTTTTCTCGTGTATCAATATGCAAAACTTCCATTCCATCAGGAGCTAAAAAGTAGTCTCTATTCATAATCCAACTTGGAATTCTTGTTCTTTTTATAAATGCATATTTTGTTTTTGGATCTCTAAAAATAACAGTAAACAAAACCTTATTTATTAATTCCTTTTCTGCTAATTGACAATACCACATTCCTTTATCAATAAAAACTTTATCAGGAACATCGGTAACGGAATACATACCTGTTTTTCGCATAAAAAGAATTCTATCGTATGGAGAAACTTTCATAATTTCTGTTCCTCCATTTACTCCAATACCTAAATAACCTTTATCATCATATCGAAGACTTTGATCACGTCTCGCAACTTCTTTTACATCCACTGCCGAGAAATTTGCCAATTGTGTATGACGAATAAGTAATTCTGGACTGACTTTTTGAAATTTTTCTAAAATCTCAGAAAGATACTCAACTGCACAATCTTTTAAATGTTTTAATTTTTTTGCGATTTCTTTTAATTCAGCACTAATTGCTTTTACTTGATCACGGTTTTTATTTATATCAAAAAGAGAAATTCTTCGAATAGGAATCTGTAATAAATGTTCTACATCTTCATCAGAAATTTCTCGGATAAGTTCATCCTTAAACGGTTTAAAACCATCAATTACAGCTTTAAAAACTGTTTCAGCAGTTTTTTTATTTTCAATTTCTTTATATATTCTTTCTTCTATAAATATGCGTTCTAAAGTTCTAAGATGAAGTTCTTTTGTTAATTTTTCTTTTTCGAATTCTAATTCATCTTTGATAATTGCAGTAAGTTTTCCTGCATAATATTTAACAATTTCTGTAGCTGTCATTGTTACAGGCATATTGTCTTTTATTACTAACATTTGACAAGAAATTGATTTTTCACAATCTGTGTAGGCATAAAGCTGATCTATAACATCTTTAGAATAAACTCCTCTAGGAAGTTTTATTTCTATATTACATTTATCAGTTGAATATTGTTCCACTGAACTTATTTTTATTTTTCCAGCCTTATAAGCATTCATTATAGAAAGTCTAAGCTCTTTTGCATTTGTATCAACAGGAAGTTCTGTAATTATAATTTTTTTATCATCACTAGTATCAAATTTTGCACGAGTTATAATTTTACCATTTCCATCATTGTAATTACTTACATCGATTAGACCACCTGTAGAAACATCTGGATAAATAGAAAAATTTTCTCCCTTCAAACATTTTATTTCAGCTTCTAAAACTTCTTTTAAATTGTATGGAAGAATTTTTGTGCTCATTCCTACTGCAATTCCCTCTGCACCAATCAAAAGAACTACAGGTAGTTTTGAACGGTAAACTTCTGGCTCTTCACTTCTGCCATCATAATTAGGAACATAATGTGTTATAGACTTATTTGTAACAAGAAAATCCTTTGCTATTGAATGAACACGACATTCAATATAACGACCTGCAGAAGCTGGATCTCCAGTTATTTTATTTCCAAAATTTCCTTGTTTTTCAATAAAAATTTCTTTATTCGCTAAATTAACAAGGGCCCCGTAAATTGAAGCATCTCCATGAGGATGATATTCCATGGTACGACCAACAACATATTGTACCTTTTTAAACAAACCATCGTTTACTTCAAAAAGAGTGTGCATTATACGACGCTGAACAGGTTTTAACCCATCCTCCAAATCTGGAATTGCACGATCACGAATTACATAAGAAGCATATTCAATAAAGTTTTTATCAAAAAGATTTTTTACAAAGGCCATAACTTTCCCTAATATTATGCATCAATTTCTGCATTACTTAATAAATTTTGTTCTATAAATTTCCTTCGCTCAGGAGTATTTTTACCCATATAGAATGCTAACAACTGAGGAATTATTTTTAACTGACTAATTTCTACTGGTGTTAAACGAATTGTATCAGGAGCGATAAACTGCTTAAACTCGGTTGGGTTAATTTCTCCCAAACCTTTAAATCGAGAAGTTTCAGAAGATTTTCCTAATTTTTTTTGAGCAGCATCTCTTTCAGCTTCTGAATAACAATATATATTTTCTTTTTTGTTTCTTACTCTAAAAAGAGGTGTTTCCAAAATACATATTCTGCCACTGGTAACCAATTCTTCAAAATATCCAAGGAAAAAAGTCAAAACTAAATTTCTAATATGAAATCCATCATTATCGGCATCGGTTGCAATAACAATTTTAGAATAACGAAGATTTTCCACACTATCTTCGATTCCTAAAGCCATCATTAATTGATGAAGTTCGTCATTTTTATAAATATCACTCTGCTTTTTTCCATACATATTTTCAGGTTTTCCACGAAGAGAAAAAATTGCCTGATAATCAGCATTGCGTGCATGAGTCATAACACCAGAAGCCGACTGTCCTTCTGTAATAAAAATCATAGAATTTTCACCTTTAACTCCATCAGAAAGGTGATATCTACAATCATCTAATTTTTCTATACCTACACTATTTTTCTTTGTTGCTTCTTTTACTAATTTTTTTACAGAAGCCAATTCAACACGGAGTTTCTCGTTATGTTCAATCTTAGCTTTTAACTGTTCTGCAACTTTAGGATTTTTATGAAGAAAATTATCAAGTCCAGACTGAACTTCTGCAACAATCCACTGTCTAATATCCGTATTACCAAGTTTATTTTTTGTTTGACTTTCAAATACAGGATTTTTTACCTTTACAAGAATAGAAGCCGTTATACCTTCTCTAATATCTTCAGATTTATAACTAGATTGAAAGAAATCATTTACACCTTTTATAAAACCTTCTTTAAAAGCATTTAAATGAGAGCCTCCATCAGAAGTATATTGTCCATTTACAAAAGAAAAATAATTTTCACCATAAGCATTTGTATGAGTAAATGCAAATTGTAAATGTTCACCTTTATAACTACCAATTGGATAAATAGTTTCTGATTCTAATTCTTTTGTAAGTAAATCCAACAAACCATTCTGACTAGAAAATTCTTGTCCATTTAAGAATAATGTTAAACCAGAATTTAAATATGCATAGTTCCATATTCGTTTTTCAACATATTCCATATTAAACGAATATTTACCAAATATTTCTTCATCAGGAATAAACTCAAAATAAGTTCCATTTTTTGTACCAGGTTTTACATTTCCAGCTTTATTTGATTTTAATTTTCCTTTTTCAAATACAGCTTCTACACATTTTCCATCACGAATGGAGATAACTCTAAAAAAAGAAGAAAGTGCATTAACAGCTTTTGTACCAACACCATTCATTCCAACCGAAAATTGGAACACTTCATCATCGTACTTAGCACCAGTATTAATCTGGCTTACACACTCAACGACTTTCCCTAAAGGAATACCGCGACCGTAGTCCCTTACTTTTACTCTATTTTCTTTAATTTCAACATCAATTCTATTTCCAAATCCCATAATAAATTCATCAATAGAATTATCAATAACTTCTTTTGTTAAAACATATATACCATCATTTTGATTAGAACCATCTCCCAAACGACCAATATACATACCAGAACGTAAACGAATATGCTCTAAAGCATCCAAATGTCGTACTTGAGAATCATCGTAATCTACAACTTTCTTTTTAGCTTCTTTTGTAGCAGGATCAAATGCTTTTGCAGCAGCAAGTTTTTTTTCAGAATCCTCAATAGATGTTTTTGGAATAACAGACTTTTTCTCTTCTGGAACTTTCTTTTTTGCTACAGTTTTAGCATTATCCCACGCTCTAAATGTTCCGTCTTCGCCAATACCAGCTACAGGCTTTTTAGCAGTAGATTTAGTTGTAGTAGTTGTCTTTTTTGATGATTTAATTGTTGAAGAAGATTTTTTTTCTGTAGTTACAGTTTTCTTTGTTTCAGACTTCTTCGCTGTTGATTCTAATTTTCCACCCATAACAGTAATTTTACAAAATAATTATAAATTTGACTAGTGAAATTTACTTTACGACCATTAAGGAATTAAAAAATCCAAAAAACTTTTATTAAACTAACTTAACAAACCCATAAACAGTATCATTAAATGCAAGAAAATCATTTATGCATTCCCTTGCAATATTAGAAACTTCAGAAATCCTAACAGCTTTTCCCTTTGTATTTTTTACCAGAGGATTTATATATCGTTTTTTTACATTTAAGTTTACAACATAAAACTCATCCTTATTTTCTGGCAAAGTATCTGAATGAGTAATTTTTTTCATTGTTCTAAATGTTTTTATGAGTGAAGCTAATTCTGTTGTGTTACATTTTGCATATTCATCAAAAATTTTTATTATTTGTTCCTCAGAAGAAGAATAACATGATTCTTCACTAATTAATTTTTCTTTTATTGCCAAATTAACAATTCTGCCTAGCATATTTAAAGCAAGTTTATTCTCATTTCTTTGCAATATTAAACCAACATCACAACAACGCTTACAATAATCTTGAGCTATTTCAACAGAATTAAAACCTAATTCTTCAACTCCAAATTCATTTTTTAAAATTACAATATCATTATACGATTGTTTTACTAAATCAAAATTCCACAATGGCTGATTTTTTATAACTTCATCAGCAAGAGACATTCCTGAAGGATACATATATTCCAATCTATCAGAACTTAATCCAGGAATATCATTGTCACAAATTGGGTACTTATGATAATCACAAACATCCAATAATGTAAGTCCGTCCTGTTTTAGCAATTCTGCCAATTCAATGCTGTTTAATATAATACTTTTATTTTCATTTTCTGTAACAGATTGAGTTAATGTATCTCCTTTTCTAAAATCACTAACATGACTAAATATTGTTGTAGAAACATCATGTAACAAAGAAGCTATAGCCTGTTTTTTATCTTTCGTAAAATTCCAGGCAATTAAAGCACAGCCAACACTATGTTCAAATCGAGAATAAAAAAAATGATTATAATAAAGTGGTGTCCAGTCCGTTCCACACAAAAGACCAATTCCCTTCAATCTAGTTAAAATTGGCAATGTTAAATATTTTGTTAAGAAATCTGGAAAATGAGGACACAACACAGAATGATAAAGTTCAGAATTAAAAGCACTCATATAGATATATTATATGGAAAAGAATTGAATATAAACAGATTATTCAGTTTATCTCATTCAGATTGTGTATTATTGAAAAATTTTATAATATAGGTGTAGTTTATTTTTCTATAAAAACGAATAGTTTTTACACCTTTGGGAGAATCAAATGTCATATCCATTTCAAAACATTGAGCCAAAATGGCAAAAATACTGGGATGAAAACAAAACTTTCCGCGTAACAGAAGACGCAAACTTTCCAAAAGAAAAAAGAATGTATGTTCTTGATATGTTCCCTTATCCATCTGCAGCAGGACTTCATGTTGGTCACCCAGAAGGATACACAGCAACAGACATTTACTGCCGCTACCTACGCATGAATGGCTATAATGTTTTGCATCCAATGGGCTACGACGCTTTTGGACTTCCTGCAGAAAACTACGCAATTAAAACAGGAACACATCCAAAAACAACAACTAACGCAAACATTGAACATTTTACAAAACAAATTAAATCTCTTGGTTTTTCTTATGATTGGGACCGTTGTGTTTCTACTTGTGAACCAGAATATTATAAATGGACTCAATGGATTTTCCTCCAACTTTACAAAAAAGGTTTGGCTTACGAAGCAGAAACTCCAATCAACTGGTGTCCATCTTGTATGACAGGTCTTGCTAACGAAGAAGTAAAAGACGGAAAATGTGAACGCTGTCATTCTGAAGTTACTCACAAAACAATTCGTCAGTGGATTTTAAAAATTACAGAATACGCAGATAGATTAGATTCAGATTTGGAAGGTCTTGATTGGCCAGAAAGTGTAAAAGCAATGCAACACAACTGGATTGGAAAATCTACAGGTGCTGAAGTTACTTTTACAGTGGCAGACAAAGACGGAAAACCAACAGAAGACAATCTTACAGTTTATACAACTCGTTGTGATACATTGTTTGGTGCAACTTACATGGTTGTTTCTCCAGAACACAAAATCATTTCAAAAATCACAACAGCAGAACAAGCAGATGCAGTAAAAGCTTACCAAGAAGCTGCTGCAAAAAAGTCTGACCTTGAAAGAACAGACTTAAACAAAGATAAAACTGGTGTTTTCTCTGGAAGTTATGCAATTAACCCAGTAAACGGAAAATTAATTCCAATTTGGATTGCAGATTACGTTTTAATTTCTTACGGAACTGGTGCAAT
>JAGBBT010000002.1 GCA_017938365.1 Treponema sp. | reverse complement strand
GAGAAAAATTGTACTTCCAATACTAGTCTTGAGAATTCTAGATTTCATGCCTATACTATAAAAATATAAAATCAGAAAATTAAATATTTAAAATGAATTTAAATTCTTGTAATTTTATATTATTATCGAAATAATTAATAGGAATCTATCATGATATTAAAAAATTTTATTGTTTTTGAAGGCATTGATGGTGCAGGAACATCTACACAAATAAATATACTGAAAAACTCTCCTTTAGCAGATAAATTTTTCTTTACAACAGAACCAACAGATTCTCCAACAGGAAAATTTTTACGCTCAATGTTAAAAGGCGATGTTACATTAAATCCAAAAACATCTGCATACTTATTCGCAGCCGATAGATGCGAACACCTATGGGGAACTTCAGGAACAAATTGTGGAATCGAACAAAAATGCAACGAAGGAAAAATAGTAATAAGCGACAGATACCTATTTTCCTCATTAGCCTATCAAAGTGTTACTTGTGGAGACATATTACCACGAAAACTAAATGATTTTTTCCCACTACCACAGTTATTATTTTTCTTTGAAATTGAACCAGAAATTTCGTTAACAAGAATAAAGCAAAGAGAAACAAAAGAAATATACGAAACCGTAGAATTTTTAAAATCGACAGAAGAAAGATATAAAAAAATAATTGAAGAATACGAAAACTTAGAGACAGCAAAAGAGATGAAAATAATAAGAATAGATGCTTCTCAAAAAAAAGAAAAAATAGCTGACCTTATTTGGAATGAAATCTCAACTATTCTATAAATAAACCGATAATACAAAGGTGAAAGTCTTTTCTGAAAAAAAAACAAAAACATTCTCGTTACTTTTTATAGTGGTATTATTATTTCTATGTACACCACAAACAGTAAACTCATACATGGTTAAATACAAAGAAGACTATTACAAACTTTTTCATGTTCACTATCAACAATATCCAGACGATGTAATGGAGAATATCTATTGGTTAGAACAGGCAATTAAAGCTGATTTTTGCAATCCACTTTATGCAAATTGTAAAATTGAAACGGAAAAAGAGTGGGAAAAATACAGATACTTATTTATGATGCACATAAATTTAAAACTAATAGAACAACATATGCGACTAGGAAGAATCTACGATCACAAAGTAGCATATTTTTATGATGCACCATGGAAAGATATTTATGTAGAAAATTTAAAAAAGACTTTATCTTGCTACAATGCAGGTTTATATTATTGGCAAGAAGCAAAACTCTGGGCAGAAAAGGCAAATACATCATCATTTAGATTCTTATTTTTAACAGATATTCAAAATTGGGAAGACGAAAAAGAACGAATAAGCACAGGAACATTAGACTACGAAAAGATTTTGACAAGAGAAATTACTCGTGTTGAAAAAGTTATGAAAGATTTAAATGAAATGCCTTCTGATAAATATTAAAAAAAGATTGGTATTTATTAAACAATGTTTTTTCGATAAAATAAACAATCATGCAGTTTGAAGAAAAAGATGTAATTTACCCTCCTGTACATCCAGGAACAGACAGAACATTTATTAGATTTTACAACGGAAATATCGATTTAAACTCAATATTTTACGCAGCAGAAAAAACAGAATTACCACAAAGAATATTTGTTACAGACACAAATATAGCTTCCTTAGAAGAATTAAAACCATTTATCAATCTTTTTAGAGGCGAAGACTATTCTTTACCAAAAATAGAAAATGGTTTTGTCGGAAAAAGAAATAAAGACATTTTAATAATATTAGGAGCTGGAGAGCCATACAAAACAATAGAAAGCGTTCTAACCATAATAAAGAATGCCCTAGATAACAACGCACAAAGATCTTCTGTCTTTATAGGAATCGGTGGTGGAGTAATTACAGATATGACAGCATTTGCTGCTTCAATATTTAAAAGAGGTGCAAACTGCGAATTAGTTCCAACAACATTATTATCTATGGTTGATGCAGCAATCGGTGGAAAAACAGGTTGCGATTTTGATTCATACAAAAATATGATTGGTTCATTTTTTCCAGCACAAAAAATACATATCTGTCCAAGTTTTATAAAAACTTTACCAAAATCAGAATATAAAAGTGGCTTAGCAGAAGTTGTAAAAACAGCAATGCTTTATTCTCCAGAATTATTAAAAAAACTTGAAGAAAATCCACAAATATTAGAGGACAGAACTTCACCACTCATAGACGAAATGATTAAAATCTGTGTAAACGCAAAAGCAAAAGTTGTAGAACAAGATTTAACAGAAAAAAATATTCGCATGCAACTAAATTTAGGACACACCTTTGGACATTCATTAGAAACATGTGCTGGATTAGGTAAAATTACCCATGGAGATGGAGTTGCCTGGGGCATAGCAAGGGCAGCCGATTTAAGCCATAAATTAGGTTTATGCACATCAACCTACAGAGATAGAATTAAAAATTGCATAAAATCCTTTGGCTGGGAAACCTCTCCTATTCACCCCATAATGGAAGAAAAATTTTCTAATAAAGAAGAAATCCCATTAGTTTTATTAAATGCAATGAAGAAAGACAAAAAAAACACTTCTAGCAAAATCAAATTTGTTTTACAAGAAGATGTAGGAGAAACTGTAATAACAGAAACTGATGAAAAAACAATCCTTGAAGTATTAAAATAAATTATGGAAAATATCGAACATTACTTTGATTGGGCAGCAACAAGTCCTCAAGATAAAGAAATACTAAGAAACGCTTTGGAGTTATCCTTAAAATATGATGGAAACCCATCTTCTATACATACAGAAGGTCAAAACGCAAAAAAAATATTAGAACAAACTCGCAAAAATTGTGCAAAAACTCTGGGAGTACCTGAAACAACAATATTTTTTACTTCCGGAGGAACAGAAAGTGACCACATTCCTCTAATATCATTGTTAAACAAAAATATTACAAACAGTACTTCAAGAGGTAGAATTATTGTAAGCGGAATAGAACATCCTGCAATAGCAGAAGAAGTTCAAATTCTAAAAAGACAAGGCTTTGAAGTAATAATAGTAAACCCAAATTCAACTGGAATTATAGAACCACAAGACATAATCAATCAAATTACTTCAGATACATTATTCATAACAGTAATGGCAGTAAATAACGAAACTGGCTGCATACAACCTATATATGAAATTGCGGATAAAATTATCGAAGCAACACAAGGAAAACGAAAACCACATTTTCATGTTGATTTTGTACAAGCAGCAGGAAAAATTCCTATTGAATTAAACTACAAAGGAATAGACAGTGGAGCTTTTAGTGCACATAAAATTTGCGGTCCAAGAGGAATTGGAATTCTCTATTTAGCAAAAGAAATCAACTCCTTTTTGATTGGAGGTGGTCAAGAAAACAATATTCGAAGTGGTACAGAAAATATTTTTGGTGCCATTGCTTTTGACCAATGCTTACAAAAGTACTATTTAAATAAAACCAATATAAATACTGAAATACAAAATAGATTCGAAATACAAAAAGAATATATGAGCAACTTTATAAAGGAACTATCAAAAATTAAGGGTTGCACAATAGTTCCTGAAATAAGAAAAAACTTAGATGCACAAACACAAAATATGTTCTCTCCATGGGTTATTCAAGTTGCTTTCAATAAAATTCCTGGAAATGTAATGGTTAGAGCCTTAGATTCAAAAGGATTTTGTATTTCAACAGGAAGTGCTTGTTCAGCAAAAAAACAAAAAAGACCAATTCTTGCAGCAATGAAAGCCTCAAAAGAAATTCAAGATACAGCAGTTAGATTCAGTTTTGGACCTCTAAGCACAGAACAAGGAATAGAAGAGTTATTAAATGCTATAAATGAAATAAATTCAGCTTTTAACGGAAAATAACTTTACCCTAAAGCAACATCTAAAACCATCATTATAGCAAAACCAATGGCAAATCCTATAGTACAAACATCTCCATCACCATCCTTCACAGCATTAGGAATTAACTCCTCCACAACAACATAAATCATTGCACCAGCAGCAAAAGATAATAAATAAGGTAAAAGTCCAGAAACAAAGCTTGTTATCAAAATAGTAATAACAGAAAAAATAGGTTCAACAATACCAGAAAATGCACCATAAAAAAATGATTTTAATCTTCCATTACCTTCAATTCTTAAAGGCATAGAAATAATCGCTCCTTCAGGAAAATTCTGAATTGCAATACCTATAGATAAAGCTATTGCTTCTGCATAAGAAACACCATTTTGCAATAAACCAGAATAAACGACCCCAATAGCCATTCCCTCTGGAATATTATGAAGTGTAACTGCAAAAACAAGCATTAAAGTCCTTGATATTGGAACAGGAAACCCTTCTGGATTTTCTTGCGAAAAATGTAAATGAGGAATTATTTTATCTAAAATAAATAAAAAACATATTCCAAGTAAAAGACCAACTAAGGCAGGAACAAAACTTAATTTTCCCATATGAACAGACATATCCATTGCAGGAATCAGTAAGGACCAAACAGAAGCTGCAATCATAACTCCAGCCGCAAATCCCATTAAAAGTTTTTGAATATTATAATTTATTTCTCGCTTAAAGAAAAACACACACGCAGAACCCATAAGAGTTCCAATAAAAGGTAACATTAATCCAATAAAGATTTGCATAAATCCCCCTATAAAAGTTAGCCTCATCTAACATCAATAAATATACTTTTAATCTCACATAAAAGTCAATTTTTTTTTAGCATAACAACAAGAATTATAAATATTGCATAAAAATCTAAAATAAAGTAAATTGATTAAAGCATTTGATATGCATAAATACTATCTACAAGGAAGGAATAATATGGGTATTCGCGGAGAACTTTATACAACAGAAGTAATCTTAGATAATCGTTCGTATTTTTTTAATGTAAAGGAAAATCGTACGGGAGATGTTTTTCTTCAAATAGTAGAAAGTAAAAAAGGTGAAGGTGCAGATTTTGATCGACACCAAATTGCTATTTTTGCAGAAGATATGCCAAAGGTCTTAACAGGTTTAGACAACGCCTTAAAATTCATCGAAAAAGACAGAAAAAATAGAGCAAAGGCAAAAGCAGAAAAGCGTGCAGCAAAAGATGCTAAATTTGGTTCTGGCGAAAAAAGACTTTATCGCAAAAAGGCAGATGGAGACACAAGAAAGCCAGACGGAATAAAAAGAACAGGCAAAGTAATTCACATAAAATCAAAAAAATCTGATTCTTCAGAAGAATAAAAAAAAAGACTGATTCAAAAAAAATGAATCAGTCTTTTTTTATGTTTTCAATAAATTAATAATTAAAAGATAACCTTTGAATTGGACTAGGACCAATTCTTTTACAAATTTCTTTATGGGCTGGAGTTGGATAACCTTTATGCTTTGCATAACCATATTCTGGATATAGCAAGTCAAATTCTTTCATAATGTTATCTCGTTCAACTTTTGCAATTATACTAGCCGCCATTACTTCAGGATATTTTCCATCAGCCTTAGGCTCACAACTTACTTTACAAGAAATCTCAGGACAACTTGTTCCGTCAGTAATTGCAAAAAATGATTCTTCAAATTTTTCAGATATCTTAAAGCCATTTTTTTTAGCCCAGTCAGGAAATTTTATCACAACCATATCATAGGCAAGTTTCATAGCATACATACTTGCTTGCAAAATATTCATTTTATCAATAGTCTCATGATCAACAATACCAATTCCCCAACAAGACTTTTCTTTTATTAATGAATTTGCAAATTCTCTCTTTTTTTCTGATAATTTTTTTGAATCATTTAAAATATCTACAGGAAAATCTTTAGGTAAAATAACACAACCTGCAATCACAGGGCCAGCCAAAGGTCCCCTTCCAGCTTCATCAAGACCTACTATATATTCACCCATGAACTAAAACCCTTCTGACATATTATTAAAATTTTCTAACATCAAAGAAATATCATCAATCCAAATAGGCTCAGCACCTTTAATTTTTCTATCTAATTCACCAATAAAATTATTAGAAACTATAGTTGCTTTTGTTCTCAATAACTCAGCAATGCGACCTAAATCTGCAACAACTTTACATTGACAATTAAGCAGTTCAAAGGATCCTTCAGAAACACTAAAATTTACAGAAGTTTGAGCAATACTAGAAACCCTACAATCCTTTAAATTAATTTTAGAATCTACAGAAGAAATTCCGCAGGAATAATAATCACTTTGAATAGTAATACCTGTATTTATTAGATTAAGAACTGAATTTTGACAAGTAAATCCAGTACCATTATCAGAAAACAATCCAATAATCTCACAATCATTTAAATTAACAGTTCCATTTTCTAAAACAAAAAAGTTATTATTTTCTATATTTGAATCTGATTTTACTTTTTCAAAAACTAAATTAGAAGCTGAAAAACTTGCACTTCTCAAAACCAAAGCAGAATTTGCAGGAATTATAAAACGAGCATTATCAATAACAGAAAATTCACAATTAGAAGAAATCACAACAGATTCTTCTGGTAACATTATCTCCCCTTTTACAAAAAAGTGCGAAAATCTACCATTATTAATAATATCAATCACTTGAGCAAAAGAATTAAAAGGCCTATTTCTGCTACCATCTCCATTTGCTACAGAAGAATTACCATCTATATAATAATTGTATTCATCAATAACAACAGTGTATTCTGATGTATTACTTTTGTTCTGAGAAGAATCAACAGCATAAGCTTTAACTTTATAAAAAACAGCTGACTTGCTATCACTATCTAAAAAAATCTCACCATTGTATGGAACAAAGTTTTCAGCCAAAACAGAATCAAAATCAACCGAAGATTCTGAAAACTCCTTTTCTGAAACTTTTAACGGTTTGCTCACAGCATAAAAAATCTCAGCATCAGGTTCACTTTTTAAAACAAGATTTACACTTGAACGAGCATAAAAGTTTTCATTATTAGAAATAAACTCCGGAGGATTAGGTGGTCTTCTATCAATTTTATACTTAGAAGTTTTTGTACCTTGATAAACACCATCACAATAAAATGCAAAAATCGCCTCACTTTCAACACTATCACCGTCAAAAGTATCAAAAACAAACTGAGTAAATAAGCCAGAATCAATATCAATACCACCTTCAACACCATTTGAAAGAATTTTCATTCTGTATCGAAAGTCACCTTCAAAACCAAAATTAGCAGTTTTTTCATCAGAATAATTTAATGTAAGTTTAGGCTCTGGAGGAATAACAAAACTTTGCACAGGATTACCAGGTGCAAAAGCAACACTTTGCCATTTTACAGTATGTTTAACACTTCTATCTAAAGTAATAGGCTCTTTAGAAGCTGACCATTCACCATCATCAATCGACCAGATAAGCTTATCACCATTAAAAATAAAAGTATTCCAATCAACAATTTCAAAAGGAACTGAATATCGAGAAAAAGTTCCTAATTCATTTCCAGAAATAAAAATAATAAAACGCCAATTGTTATTACCATCAGAAACATTACAAGGAACATAGCGAGCAAGCATATTAGAACTATTTAAAGATAAAGTTTTTCCTATAAAAGAAGACTTTTTTTCGTCACCAAAATAGTAAGAAAAAGATTCAGGAATTTCGATAGGAGATTCAGAACTATAAGAATAATACCCCTGCGAAACAACATCCTTAATAAACAAATTCTCCTTAGAAGAATCATCAAAGGGATTTATTGCTTTAACATTATATTTTATTTCAATTTCTTCACGCTTTACATTATCCACAACAGAAACAATTTTTAAAGTAACAGGGCCTTCAACATCAATTAAAACAGGCCCATCATACACAAATCCAGAAGTCAAAGGATCAGAACCAGAAAAAGAATAAAAACATTCAGCATTATCAGATACATCAAGAACAAGACTTTGCTTATTCGCAAAAGTTCCTCCAACAGGACTTATAACACGAGTAAAAGCAAAAGCTGAAAATGAAAGAAATAAACTAAATAAAACGAAAAAACACTTTTTCATAAATAACCGCTTCCCTTAATATATGATACTTCATGATATTGATATTTTCAAGAATCCATAAATATCCTTCAAAACTTCTAAATTTAATGACTTTTTCTTATTTATATTATCTTTAACAAAAAAATATTTTGTGATTAAAACTGATTTTCAGATTAAAATGATGTTGATATAATAGAAGAAATTAGTTTTTTTGGAGAAAAAATGTTTTTTACATTTAACGCAATACTTCCTGTAATTTTAACAATATTAGTAGGCTACATATTAAAAACAACAAAATTACTACAAGAACAATTTTTCCAACAACTAAATAAATTATGCTTTAGATGCTGTTTACCAGTATTACTTTTTTACAATGTATATAATGTAAATAACTTAAATCAGATTATTTCTTATTATAAAGTATGTATATTTGTTGTTATTGCAATAATTATCTTCTATATAATAGCGTTTTTTTTCTTTATGATAGCAATAAAAGATACAAAGCAAAAAGGTGTAATGATACAATGTGCATTCAGATCTAATTACGCAATTATTGGAATATCATTAGCAATTTCCATGACAGGAGAAAATTCAATTCAGGTTGTAATAGCCTCAATTCTGTCTTCTATCTCAATACCTTTATTTAATGTATTAGCAATAATATCCTTATCAGTATTTGTAAATGAAAACAATCAAAAAATATCCATCGTATCAATACTCAAAAAAATAATTACAAATCCTCTCATTTTAGGAGTTGCAAGCGGCTTTATAAGTTTAATAATTCGCCAATACATTCCAAGAACACCAGAAGGTAATTTAATTTTTTCTATAAAAAACAATCTGCCATTTTTATACAGAACAATACAAATGCTTGCAACATGTGCTTCAACAATAGCATTAATAGCATTAGGCGGAAATTTCACATTCAAGGCAATATCAAAATTAAAAAACAAAATAATAGTAGGCGTTTTAACAAGAACTATAATTTGTCCAGTAATTTGCTTAACAATAGCATATTTATTAGGATTTAAAGGTCCTGAATTCCCAGCATTAATAGCACTATTTGGCTCTCCAGTAGCAGTTTCAAGTGTACCCATGACAAAAGAAATGGGAAACGATGATGAATTAGCAGGTCAACTCGTGGTATGGACATCAATCGCCTCCGCATTTACTTTATTTTTTATAATCTACACAAGTAGACAATTTGGAATTTTATAACACTAAAAACTGCTATAAAGTTTATTTTATTGGCGACAAAGGAAACTCTACAGAAGAAACAGAATCAAGACCAACATTCTGAGGCTTAGAAGTAAAACTTAAGGTTAAAGAAGAATTATCAGAAGCAACAGAATAAGCTCCATAAATATACGCATCATCAATCCTTGTTACAAAGCCTGTTACAAAATCAACAGTATACACTCCAGCAGAAAAAGTTTTATTCTTTGGCATATACGAAATAATAGAACTAAATCTTATAACAGAATCATTAACAATACCTGACCAAGAAATACAAGAATAATGAATAGAAACATCACCTTCAGGAGAAACAGAATTAACAGAATACAAATCAGAAGGATTAAACATTTCTGATAAAGTAAGATTTGATTCAGAAATTGCGTATTCAAAAGTCTTCACAGAATCTAACCCATGCTTATATAAATTAAAATCAGATGCAGAATATCCAGGATTAGAAAGATAATCTAACTCCTGTTCCAAATATAAATAAGACTTTGTGGTATTATAAGAATATTCATACAACAAAGGAATAGAAGTCCCATCATCAACAATAACATCATCATCTTCAAAAAACCTCCATGTTCTTACACCATTTTCATCGATTTGAGATAATGTTTTTCCAACAAAGGGATTAATACCAACCTCAGCAGGTAAATCAGAATCGTACTCATCATCGTCATCATCTTCATGACAACTAAAAAAAGTAAAAATTGAACCAATAAACATTAACACCATAAAAGCATTAAATAATCTTTTTTTCATAATTCCTCCAATAAGTCATAGGCTTATAATTAATTTTTAGTTTTCTTTGCAAAGATAAACAAAAAGTCATAAATAAATGACTTTCGTCGTAAAGATACTAAGGAAAAACAAAAAAAAGAAATAAAAAAAAGCGACTTAATAACTTTATTAAGCCGCTTTCAGCAAAAAGAATAAAAGAATAATTATTCAGAAACAACAGATGGATTAACCGAATTAACCTGTTCAGAACTTGCTTTTATTTCTTCATAATAATTTGCAATAGTTGCATTAAAATAAGGTGCAACATAAATATATGCCAAGCCAAAAGTAACAGCACAAAGAACAAACCACCAAAAGAAACTAAAGCAGAGACAAAAATATTCCCACTTATGACCTTTCATCATTTCCTTTGATTTTTTAATAGCCTCTAAGCCTGAAATTTTTGGATTATCAGCAAGAATAAAATAAGTCATAGAATAACTTAAACCAGCAACAATACCTGGGATTACCAATAATAAACTCCATAACATTACAAATATAGACATTAATAACCCAGCAACAAAAGAAGGAACAAACTGAATAAAACCATTAAAACCAGTAGCAAAATTACCCTTTTTAGTTCTAACAACTTCCAAAATAAATAAAGTCATTCCTAATTCCAAAGGTCCCGCAACAACCAAAGTTCCAACATAAGTAAAAGACAATACAACATAAATTGCACTAACAATAACTGTTAATCCAAAAAATGCTAGGATATTACCTTTAATAGACTCTCGAGCCTTAGCCTTAAGCTCTCCACGATTTACCATAAAAACTCCTTTGTAAAAACTAACATAAACTTCGCCATAGAAATAAATGCTAGCCTAAAAAATATCAGTATAAATTATTGTACCCCCCCCCTACCAATTGTCAATAAAATACATAACAATAAAAAAAGTATCAGAATTAATAAACGACATATATCAAAAAAAACTCCAAAATGTATAAATTTGCAAAAAGAATAAGTAGTAAACTATAATATGAACATGCCTATAGATAAAGATTTTTATAAAAACAAACCACTAAAAGAAATGACAAAAGAAGAATGGGAAAAACTTTGCGACGGATGTGGAAAATGTTGTTACAACAAATATATAACAGGCCGTGGCAAAAAAGCAAAACTTTATTATACAAGAATAAGTTGTGACCATTTAGATACAAAAACAGGACTATGCAAAGACTACGAAAATCGGTTTAAAAAGAATAAAAACTGCTTACAATTATCATTACGAAACTTAAAAGAATTTACTTGGTTACCAACAACCTGCGCATATAGACTAATATACGAAGGAAAAGATTTACCCAATTGGCACCCACTAATTAGCGGTATCCCTGTAGCAAATAATCCAGAAGCACAAGAATTTTTAATAAAAGACGGTATACCAGAATGCAAAATAGATAATTGGGAAGAATACATAATATCTACAGATGAAAATCTTAAATAATAGCTCCGTGAGAAACCAATGCATTCATAAATCTTTCATATAATTCTTCGGTAAAATAACATCCTCTTTTTCGTAATTCATACATTGCTGAAGATTTTACATAAGCATAATATTTATTAAAACAATTCACATTTGGATTTGCACCTTTTTCAAGTAAGAATTCTAATAAATCTGGAAGTTGCTGGTAAACACATTCGTACAAAATGTCATTTGATATTTGTTCAATATTAATTTTTTCTAGCAGAACTTCAAACACCGAAATCAATTTTTTTTGATATGATTTAGAATCCTTGTACCATTCTTTTGGATAAAAAAACTGCCCTCGTTTTATCAAAACTGAATCCAATTTTTTTTCGGTAATTTCTTTTGCACTTAAAGAGGAAATTTTTTCCAAATCAAAAGAGAGAATAATATCATAGAATTTCTTTTCATCTTTTGTATCCTTATTTTCTAAAAGATAACAAGGTTTTGCACCATAATAAGTTATTAATCTCGTCCTTTCATACATAAATTTTCCATCTCCGTCTGCACATTCGTCAGCAAAGATATCAGATGAAATTGAATCATAAAAAGACACATCAGAACAAACTTTGTAATTTATATTTAATCCATTTTGCAAAAGAAATTCCACAACTTCATTATTGTCACAGTATTTTATAAAAACAAATGCATCTCCAATAATTTCGCCACAATCATCATAAGTATGATTAATATTAAGTCCCTGTTTTAAAGCAAAATCTATAAAAGAAATAACTTGCTTTACGGGAACTTCTGTCTTTTCCCACTCTTCTGCTCCATAACTAAATAAGGCTTCACTCAAATATGAATCGCCAAAATCATCTACAGCATTAATATCATATCCCGCATCTAAACACTTTTGCAAAAGAGAAATATCAAATTTATCAAATGCTTCTGTAAGCATTATTTGTTCTTTTGTTTTAGTCATCTAAAACCTCCGTTTTATTTTGAAATGGGATAATATTCACGAAAAACAAGAAAACATATTTACATTTTACAACACCTAAAGTGTCAAAGAATAACCCTGTAAAACAAATTTAATTTTTTTGTGAAAATGAAGTAACAACAATCTTTGCCATCTACTTCCCTGAAGTACAGTCTCTAGTGTACTGAAGTACAAGCTCTACTTCCCTGAAGTACATGGGTCTACCTTACTGAAGTAGACAGTCTACTTTACTAAAGTACCAACCTATATTTTCAAAAAAAATAACTTTTCCTTTACTTAAAAAAAATGAAAAAAAAATTTGACGATTAAAGTTTTATGCATTATCTTTATTTAGTCGGCTAAAGAGGCAGTTTGTCTCTCGACAAAAAATTCTAGGTCTAAAAAAAAGACCTAGGTCTGGCGATATCTATCAAGTTTAGGAGAACTTTTTTTTAGATTCATAAAGAGGTGATTAAGATGATTTTTACTTCAAAGAATCATAAAAACCCTTTAGATTTAAGTGCTGCCGAAAAATACTATCCAGCACCAGTGTATCTGCAAACAACAGATTTATCAAACTTAGCTTCTGAAATTGCTCATTCAACTTCCTTGACAGCAACTGATGTAAAAGCAGTAATTGAAGAATTGCTAGTGTCTTTCAAAAGACATTTATTAAATGGAGAAAAGATCAAACTAGACGGTATTGGTATTTTTAAAGTGTCTTTTTCTGGAACAGGAACTGAAACACCAGAAGAAGTTACCTCGAAAAATATTGACCCTAGTACAATTAGAGTGACATTTGTATCTGATTTAAAGTTAAAGAAAGCAATCCGAAGTGAGATTACTTTCGAGAAATATAATGGAAGATAGTTAGTATATAGAAGTTCCTTAGGAACATATTGAAGATAGTTCGTATATAGATTTTTAGTTTTTCTAAAAATCATGATGATATTAAGTTAAATATAATCAAATTACGAGTCTGATTTCGTAATTTGCACTAGAAAATATTAGTTTGTTGCTTGATTCCTAAATGCGATAATCGCCAGACTAAAATCCAAGCAACATCAAAAATTGGTGTACCTCTAAAGAGGTACACTTTTTTTTTGGATGGGTGAGGATATGAAATAAGTTGTGGTTTGGTTTCTTTTAAATTTCTGATATAATAAAGAATAAAAATGGAGCTGCTGCAAGCTCGTTGTGGTTTGGTTTCTTTTAAATTTCTGATATAATAGAAATTATAACAGCCCAAGTTCCCCAATAGTTGTGGTTTGGTTTCTTTTAAATTTCTGATATAATTGTAAAACTCGGTGGACACTGGACAGAAAAGTTGTGGTTTGGTTTCTTTTAAACTTCTGATATAATAAGTGGCAAACTAGTAGTAAATGTTCCTTCGTTGTGGTTTGGTTTCTTTTAAACTTCTGATATAATTTAAAGGAAAAAAATCAAAACTTGCTAAAAGTTGTGGTTTGGTTTCTTTTAAACTTCTGATATAATCGAATGTCCGGTGTGTGCATGGCACAAATGGTTGTGGTTTGGTTTCTTTTAAACTTCTGATATAATTAAGATTAACCACAATATGGATGAAGACGGGTTGTGGTTT